>DATJWP010000064.1:0-97536 GCA_035578045.1 Polyangia bacterium
ACCGGATTCCTATCCCGCCTCCCGCCCCGCCTCAACGGCCATGCCAACGGCGGTCATCTCGCCCGCCCCGTCGTCGTCGCCGTCATCCAGGTGGATCGACATCCGCCTCGGGCACGCCATCAGGAACGCCTGCTAACACTCGGGAAGCAGATCACTGAGCCCTTCCCCAGTGACTTCGCCTGCGCGTCAGTGGCGAATAGCGGGGCAAGTACCGCGACGGCTCATCTATCGGTCTCATTCGGGGCGTACGGAGCAGCAGTTAGCACTGACCTCAATGTCACCCCTGGCGCGACCATGAAGGCCTGTCTGACGCCCACCTTCGACAAGACGGCCCTTTACGCTTTGACGGCCCCTGACAGCGCGAGCCTTGCGGCCAACGCTCACGACGCGAATGGTGCCGACATCGGCTCATCGACCACGACAGTCGCCGTTGCACCCGTCGATGACATTCCTTGGTCGGCGAACGGGATTGCGGCAACTACGCTCAAGGACATGGCGGCCGTCTACGTCGAGCCGAACGCGCCCGACGTCGACAAGCTACAGCGGCTTGCCATGCAGTACAGCGTCTTCGCCTTGTGGAACGGCCCCTACGAGCGAGATCCCTATTGGCGACCGAGCGTAGCTCTCCCGAGCGGGACCTACACGTCGGAGACCTTCGTCCTCGAGCCGTCGGAAGCTGCCCAGAGCTTCGCATGGCAAATCCAGTCGGTGACCTGCTCGGTCTGCACGAGCCAAGCCGTCGACGTCGCCATCTTCACGGCGGATCAGTTCAGCGCATACGTGGCGGGGACATCGAACACCGCGACGGCGGTGTGGCCCTCGCAGGGCACCGGCGCATACGGTTCGCGGGTATTGGGCGCCTCCGGCCAATACTACATCGCGTTCATCAACTCCAGCTCGAACATTGTCAACCGCACTGTCACATGGGCTCGCACGGTCACCAGCGAGGACGTAGTTCAGGATGTACTCCTCTCGACCTTCGAGGCTCTCCGCGCTGCGGGCCTCACATACAGCACCATCACCTCCACCTTTTTCTCGGACTGGCAGCACGTCCGGCGGGTGACGGAATCCCTGGAAACCGCTTCGGCGAACTGCATCGACGGTTCGTTCGTCTTCGCCAGCGTAGCCGAACTCCTGGGAATGCAGCCTGTCCTCATCACCAAGACTGGACACGCCTACATGGGAATCCGCTCCGGCGTGCCTGGGTCGTCGGTGATCTGGCCGATCGAGACAACGATGGTCGGCCAGACAGCAGTGGCGCCGTTCGACGCTTTCACAACGGCTATCGCCAACATGAAGACGGATAAGGCTACCGACCCGATGTACCAGGAGGTCGACATCACGACCATGCGCGGGCGCGGCGTGACCCCCCTGGTCCAGCAGTAACGTTCGCTCAGTCCGAGTTCCGATGCACAGCTGTGCGGCCTACTCGGCGCGATAGTATCCCTGTCAGCATGGATAGCTCGGCGACCGAGCGCCGCACCTGCACCGGTGTCGAGAAGAACGGGCAAGCACCGGGTTCGTCAAGAGGAAGAAAAGCAGTCCGGCGGGGCGTTCGCTGGCTGGATGCGACTGGCGCAGGTGAACGGCCGACCCCGCCGTCCGCTGCAGCCGACCAGGCGTCCCCTCTCCCACCCCTCTCCCCGCAAGCGGTGAGAGGGCACGACGGCCAAGCTCTTCGCCACGACGCCAGAGCGGCGTCAGCCGCGGGTCCCAGCACCGGGAGGCCCGGCTCCGCCGGGCCGGCTCGCCTCAGCACCCGTCCGGGGAGAGCCCGCGAGAGGGGCGCAGCCCCTTTCGCGCAGCGAGCGGAGCGAGCGCTCTGTGACCCCATCGGGACTTGAACCCGAGATTTCGCCGTGAGAGGGCGACGTCCTAACCGCTAGACCATGGGGCCAGCTATTCAGTTTTTCGGTCGTTCGGGGACAAGGATTCGAACCTTGATAGCCAGATCCAGAGTCTGGCGTCCTGCCATTAGACGATCCCCGATCACCCCGCCGTCGCGGGACGAACATATCTAAGGAAGCCGCCCTGCCCTGTCAAGCGCGCACATCTGGAAAAAAGAAGGGTCTCGCGGGCCTAGACGTCGGACCTCGACCGATTCGTTTTGGCCGGCGACGGGTTTCGTGATACCGATCTGGGGCTCGGGAGAGCCACCTTCCATGGAGCTATCCTTCTGGGCTGCGACCGACGTCGGGAAGAAGCGCGAGGCGAACGAGGACAACTTCCTCGTCGACAAGAAGCTTTCGCTCTTCGTGGTCGCGGACGGTATGGGGGGTCACGCCTCCGGGGAGGTCGCTTCCCAGATGGCGGTGCACGAGCTCCGCAACGCGGTCGACGCGGGGCGTGAGGCGATCGAGCGCTTCGGCAAGGGGGAGCGCGAAGCTCAGCAGGAAATCCTGAACGTGCTCGAGCACGCGGTCGAGTCTGCCTGCCAGGCGATCTACCAGAAGGGGCAGGCGGAACCGGAGAAGCGCGGGATGGGGACGACGACCTCGGCCCTGCTGATCGCCGGCGACCGGGGGTTCATCGCCCACGTGGGCGACAGCCGCATCTACATGCTGCGCGCCGGCCAGGTCATCCAGCTGACCGAGGACCACTCGCTGGTCAACGAGCTGATCCGGCGCGGCCGCGTCACCAAGGAAAACTTCGACACCTCCCCCTACAAGGCCTACAAGAACGCGGTCACGCGCGCGGTCGGGGTCTACGAGACGGTCCAGGGGGACACCTTCGACTTCGAGATCCTGCCGGGCGACCAGTTCCTGCTCTGCTCGGACGGGCTGCACGCCTATCTGAACGACCCCCGCATCGTCGACAACCTGAAGGGCGACGACGTCAAGGCGCTGCCCAAGAAGTTCATCGACCTGGCGAACGCGGGCGGCGGCCACGACAACATCACGGCCATCGTCGTGCGGGTCGAGGGGGCGCCGGCGGCCGCCGAGGATCGCGCCGCCGAGCTGGCCCGCAAGGTCGACGTCCTCCGCAAGATGCCGCTCTTCCGCCATCTCATCTACAAAGAGATCCTGCGGGTCCTCAACGTCACGCAGGTCCGCGAGTACGCGCCGGGCGAAGAGATCATCAAAGAGGGGACGACCGGCGACGAGATGTTCGTGCTCCTGCGCGGCAAGATCCGGCTGCACAAGAACGACGCGTTCATCACGCACCTCGAGCCGGGCTCGCACATCGGCGAGATGGCGCTGATCGACCAGCGCCAGCCGCGCTCGGCCAGCGCCACGGCTGAAGAGCGCTCGCGCGTCCTGATCCTGAGCCGGCGCGACTTCTACGAGATCATTCGCAAAGAGCCACAGCTCTCGACCAAGCTCCTCTGGGCGTTCACCCAGGTGCTGGCCGAGCGCTTGCGCAAGACCACGGCGGAGCTGTCCGGGGCGCGGTTGGAGGCGGGAGCGGAAGATTTGACCGCCGACGTCCTGTTCGAGGGGTAGAAACCAACCATGTCCGATCAGCTCCGCACCGAAACCGACTCGCTCGGTCCAGTGCAGGTCCCTGCCCACGCGCTGTACGGGGCGCAGACCCACCGCGCCTCGCAAAACTTCCCGGTCAGCGGGCTGCGCCTGCCCCGCCGCGTGATCCGGGCGCTGGCCCTCATCAAGAAGGCCGCCGCCGAGGTGAACCGCGACACGGGCAAGCTGGAACCCACGCTGGCCGCCGCGATCATCGAGGCGGCGCACGAGGTGGCCGCCGGCAAGCACGATCACGAGTTCGTGGTCGACATCTTCCAGACCGGCTCCGGCACCTCCAGCAACATGAACGCCAACGAGGTGATCGCGAACCGCGCCATCCAGCTGCTGGGGGGCGAGGTCGGCAGCAAGCGCCCGGTCCACCCCAACGACCACGTCAACATGGGGCAGTCGTCCAACGACGTGTTCCCGACGGCGGTCCACATCGCGGCGGCCGAGGCGATGGAGCGCGACCTGGTGCCCTCGCTCGAGGCGCTGGAGGCGTCGCTGGCCGCCAAGGCCAAGGCGTTCGATTACATTGTCAAAATTGGCCGCACCCACCTGATGGACGCGGTGCCGGTTCGCCTGGGGCAAGAGTTCTCGGGCTACGCCCAGATGGTGGCCAACAGCATCCGGCGCGTCCGGACCGCCGCCACCCACGTCGCCGAGCTGGCGCTCGGCGGAACGGCGGTCGGCACGGGGCTCGGGTCAGACCCCGAGTTCGCGCCGCGTGTGATCGGGATCATCTCGCGCGAGACGGGCATCCACTTGAAGCAGGCGCCGAACCTGTTCGAGGCGCTGGCCGCGCGCGACGGGCTGGTCGAAGCCTCGGGGGCCCTGCGCTCGACCGCGGTCAGCCTGACCAAGGTCGCCAACGACATCCGCTGGCTGGGATCGGGGCCGCGCTGCGGGATCGGCGAGATCCACCTGCCGGACCTGCAGCCGGGCAGCTCGATCATGCCGGGCAAGGTGAACCCGGTCATGTCCGAGATGCTCCTCATGATCTGCGCGCAGGTCATCGGGAATGATGCAACGGTCGGCTGGGGCGGGGCGGCGGGCAACTTCGAGTTGAACGTGATGATCCCCGTCATGGCCTACAACGTGCTGCACTCGGTCGGCATCCTGAGCAACGGCAGCCGCCTGTTCGCCTCTCGCTGCGTCGAGGGGCTGGAAGCCAACGACGAGCGCTGTGCCGAGCTGATCGAGCAGAGCCTGGCCATGGTGACCGCCCTGAACCCGCGTATCGGCTATGACGCAGCGGCGGCGATCGCCAAGGAGTCGGTCAAGACCGGCAAGACCGTCCGCGAGCTTTGCCTGGAGAAGAAGGTTCTGCCCCCCGACGAGCTGGCGCGGCTGCTGGACCCGCGCAGCATGACAGGGAAGTAGCCGCTCGGTTCCACCCATGAGGAAGTATCATGCCGCGACAGGCCCTCGCCGCTGCTCTTGGCGCGCTTCTGGCAACCGGCGTCTTGACCGGGTGTGCAGGAGACATCGATCCTTCGATCAAGATGCCGGCCTTGGCGGCGGGCGGGACCGGCGGGGGGGCGGGCGCGCCCGGCGCGGATTGCACCGGGAGTAACGCGGGAGATCAGATCATCATGAACACCTGCGCACTGTCCGCCTGCCATGGGTCCAGCAACGCCGTCCTGAACGCCGGCCTGGTCCTGACCCTCGACTCCTCGATCGGCTCGCGCTTGATCGGCGTCACGTCATCCGGCACCGGCGCCTCGCTGTGCGGAAGCAATACGGAGCCGTACCTGGTGGCCAACTCGAACCCCGCCATGGGTCTTCTGATCGACAAGATCGGCACCAGCGTGCCGTGCGGGGTTCCCATGCCGGAGCTGGGGACCGCCCTGACGGCCGCGCAACGACAGTGTGTCATCGACTGGGCCACGACACTCACCGCGCCATGATGGGGAAGGCGGGTTCGCAGGGGGAAGCAGCGGCGCACTTCCAACCATTAATTCTGAACACCTTCTGCTAAAACAGACAGTCCCGGGGGACATCGGTCCCCTGTCCCCCCTTCCAGGAAGAGAGAAAGGAAACACCATGCCGCGAACCATTCGCAGGCGCCCCCTGCACTGGAGCGCCATCGCCGGTGCGGCCGGCGCGCTTCTGGCAGCAACCTGCGTGCTCTCGGGCTGTCCGGGAGACCTCGATCCATCGATCAAAATGCCATCGGGCGGGACGGGGACGGGCGGAAGCACGGGCGGCGGAACGGGCGGGACGGCGGCAGACTGCAGCGGCTCCAACGCCGGCGATCAGCTCCTCACCGGCTTCTGCGCAAAGAGCGGCTGCCACGACACCAGCAGCGCCCCGCTGCTGGGCGCTGGCCTCGATCTGACGCCCAACTCGGGGCTGGCCTCGCGGTTGGTCGGCGTCAAGTCGGCGGGCAAGGGCGCCTCGATGTGCGGCAGCTACCCGGACCCTTACATCATCGCCAACTCGAACCCCGTGGCGGGCCTGGCTGTTTCCAAGATCCAGACGAATTGGTCGACGGCGCCAAACACCTGCGGCGTTGAGATGCCGGAGATCGCGCCGTTGCTCGACGCGACCGGGATTCAGTGCCTGACCAACTACTTCTCGATGCTCGCCAATCAATGATCGCATTGAGGCTGGCTCATTGAGCGTTCGTTGCAGCGGCACGCAATGAACCTCCAATAGATCGACCGCTCTCGCTTGCAACGAGGAGGCGCGGCGCCGCTCCGGCTTTCCCGACGGGGAAGCCGGCAGGCGGCGATCTGCGCCTCGACAGCCCGGCCCGGGCCAAAAAAGAGAGCGGGTGTCGCAAACCGACCTACACAAAACACTTTGTGCGGAGGCGGTTACGGAGATAATCAGTCCCGCTTTGACTCCTACAGTCTTTACTCGACGAATCGGGACGGGATGTCTGGTGGCTCTGCTCTCGCTCGTGATGGTCTGCGAAGCGAAGGCGGCCGGCAAGCGCGTGGGCGTCCCCAAGTTCAACGGCGCCCAGGAGGCGTTGGTTCGCAAGAAGGTGATGGCGGTCCTGAAGGCGCACGGCTACGCGCTGGTGCGCTCGCGGGACATGCAGGCCGCGGTCGCGAGCAGCGGCGGATCGCTGGACTCGGACGACGGCATCAAATCCGTCGCCAAGGAGCTGGCGCTTGTGGCGATCGTCACGGGTGACGTCAGCGCCAAGCGCGCCAAGCTGGTCGTTCACGACGGTGGCGAGGGCTCGGTGCTCGGCGACGCGACGTTCGCCGGCGCGAACCCGCACAAGCTGGCCGCGGAAGTGGGCGCGACCTTCTGGCGCAAGCTGGGAGCGGACATCGGCCGCGGCCACGTGCCGTCGGGCGCCAAGAAGGACCAGAAAGAGTCGGCCCCGGAGGCCGGCGAAGAAGAGGCCGGCGCAGAGGCGTCAGGCGGCACGGCCGGCGAGCCGGCTGGCGGCGCGGCGGCCGGTGGCGCGGCAGCCGGCGGCGAAGAGGCCGCCGCCCCGCCGCCGAGCAAGAGCAAGGTCAAGATGGAGAGCGAAGCGGCGCCCGAGGAATCCGAGCCGCGCGCGCCGTCCGGCCTGCCGTGGCTCGACCTCCAGGTCGGCGGCGGTGGCATGAACCGCAGCCTGAGCTACCACCAGGACTACGATCCGGTGGGGAATCAGCTGCAGAGCTACTCGCTTCCGTTCGGGCCGGTCGGGATCGCCCGCGGCGTCATCTACCCCTTCGACCCCCTCGTGGGCGGGCTGCTCGGCAACTGGGGCTTCGAGGGGCGGGCGATGATCGGGTTCGTGTCGTCCACGCTCAGCAGCGGCGATTCGTTCACCAACACCGTCCACGACTTCTCGGGCGGCACCCGTTACCGGTTCCCGTTCGGTGGCACCAACGACGTCTACCTGTCGGTCCGCTACGGTGAGGACGCCTTCACCTTCAACGCCGCCAACCCGGCCGACCGGGCCACGCTGCGCACGCCCGACACCATCTACCACTACGTTCGACCAGGCCTGGGCGTGCAGTTCGCGCTGGCCAACGCGGTGTCGCTGGAGCTGAACGCCGGGTACCGCTTCATCACCAACCACGCCGGCCCCCAGATGCTGACGTTCTTCCCGCGCCTCGGGGTGCAGGGAGCGGACGCCGAGATCGACCTGGGCTATGCGTTCAACGACCTCTACGGCATCCGGGCCGGCGTCGAATGGCGGCGTTACTGGTACTCGTTCAACGTGAAGCCGAACGACAACTTCCTGGTGGGCGGCGCCGTCGACCAGTCGTTCATCTTCACCGTCTCACTGGTGTTCACGCTGGGGTCCACCCCGAAGGCGCCCGAACCAGAGGCCGCGCCGGCCCCCAAGAGCAAGGCCAAGGGTGAAGACCAGGGCGAGGGCGGCGGCCAGGACACGGGCGAAGGTGGCGGCGACGCCGACAAGACGTCCGGTGGCGGCGCCGAGTGAAGCTCCGCGCGCGCTGATCCACCTGGACATGGACGCGTTTTACGCGTCCGTCGAGCAACGCGACGACCCTGCCCTGCGCGGCCGCCCCCTCATCGTGGGCGGTCATGCCCAGCGGGGCGTGGTGCTGGCCGCCTCGTACGAGGTGCGGCCGTTCGGCGTTCGCAGCGCGATGCCGATGGCGCGCGCGCTGCGGCTGGCGCCCGGCGCCGTGGTGGTGCGACCGCGGTTCGACGTCTACGCCGACGTGAGCAGCCGGGTGTTCGACATCCTGCAGACGGTCACGCCGCTCTACGAGCCGCTGTCGCTGGACGAGGCCTTCCTGGACGTGACGGCCTCGCGCAGCCTGTTCGGCGCGCCGGCCGAGATCGCGCGCCACCTGCGCGGGCGCATCGCCGGCGAGCTGGGGCTCCCGTCATCGGCCGGGATCGCGGCCTGCAAGCTGGTGGCGAAGATCGCGTCCGACCTGGCCAAGCCCAACGGGCAGCTCGAGGTCCCGGCCGACGGCGGCGCGGCGTTCCTGGCGCCGCTGCCGGTGGCGCGGCTCCCGGGCATCGGCCCCAAGAGCGCGCGGGCGCTGCAGGCGCTGGGGATCGCCACGGTCGGCGACCTGGCCGCGCAGGACCCGGCCTTCCTCGAGCGTCGGTTCGGCCCCGGCGGGCGCGAGCTGTGGGACCGCGCCCACGCCGTCGACCCGCGCCCGGTCGTCGCCGACCGCGACGCCAAGAGCGTTGGCGCCGAGGAGACCTTCGACGAGGACCTGACCGGCGTCGAGGCGCTGCGCCCGCGGGTTCACGGGCAGGCGCTGCGGGTGGCGCACCGGCTGCGGCGGGCCGGCGTGCGGGCCCGGACGGTGCAGCTGAAGTTGAAGCGCTCCGACTTCGATCAGACAGGAACCCTGGAGGGTTCCTTGAACCTCCCGCGACGACTCCGCTGGGCAAAGCCCAGCTCCGTCTACGCGATCGTCACCCGGCGGACCACCCTGGAGCATCCGACGGACGACGGCCAGACCATCTATCGCGCGGCGGCGGGGCTGCTCGAGCGCGAGCCGCCACGCCCCACCCGGCTGACCGGCGTCTCTGCCCAGAACCTGGTGGCGACCGCGGCCCCGCAGCAGGATCTGTTCGCGCCGCCGGCCACGGCCGCGGACAAGCTGAACCGCGCCCTGGACGCCATCACGTCGCGGTTCGGCAGCGACGCCATCACCACCGGCGACGTGGGTCGGCCCAAGCGGTGATCAGCGCGCCGTGACGGCCACCGTCCCCTGCGTCAGCCCCGAGGAGGTCGCGCTGACCGTGATGGTCCCGGCGGTCCCGGTCGAGCGCACGATGGCCAGCACCTTGCCGCTGAACGCGTTGCGCCCGGGCCCCTTGTAAGAGGTCGTGTCGATCGGGTTGCCGTTGTCCACGCCCACCAGCTGTCCCGGGCCCGAGACGGCGAATGTGACCGGGCTGGCCGCGGTCGGGACGCGAACCCCGCTGGCGTCCTGGATGTCACCGGTGACAAAGACCAGGTCGCGCCCGTCGGCGGCGATCGTCGAGCGGTCGGCGGACAGCGCGATGCGCGCCGCCGCCCCGGCGGTCTGCACCTGATCGCTGGCCACGACGGAGCCGCCGCGCGTGCAGGCTGCCCGCAGCGTGCCCGCAGCCCAGGCCACGTTCCAGGCCAGGTGCAGGGCGCTGCTGGACATCGTCTTGGCGCCCTGGGAGGCGTCGTTCAAGAACAGCTCGACGCTGTCGCAGTTGTTGTAGACGTAGACGGTGACCGTGGTGCCGCTGCTCCAGTTCCAGTGCGGCAGGATGTGGACCACCGGATCGGTCGTCCACCGGCTTTGATAGAAGTAATAGACGTCCTTGGGGAAGCCGGCCGTGTCGATGGCGCCGAAGTAAGAGCTCTTGGACGGCCACGAGGCGTACGGCGTCGGCTCGCCGATGTAGTCGAACCCGGACCAGACGAACGAGCCCGACAGAAACGGTCGCGCGACGTCGTAGCTGTACGAATTCTCGGCGGTGTCGCCGAAGGTGGTGGTCTCGTTGTCGTAGGACGAGCACTGGCGGTCGGCGCTGGATTGCGACGTGGCCTTGGTGATGGTGCCGGCCGGCGTGTGGTAGATGCCGCGGCTTCGCACCGCGGCCGACGTCTCCGTCCCCAGCAGCTTCCAGGTGGGATGGGACATGTGGTCGGCGTCGTAGTCGCCGGCGTACGGCGCGTAGTTGTAGCCCACCACGTCCAGCAGCGCGGCCACGTCGCGGTCGTCCCCCTCGGACACGTGCGGGCCGGCCATCTTGTTGGACGCCCAGGTCACGGGTCGGGTTGCGTCCATCGCCAGGGCCCAGCTTTTCAAACTCTGGGCAGTGGTCGTCGTCGAGCCCCCGACCTCGTTGCCGATGCTCCAGAGAATGATGCTGGGGTGGTTGCGGTCCCTCTGCACCATGGCCTGGATGTCCCGCTGCGCCCAGTCCTTGAAGTACAGGCCGTAATCGTTGGCGGTCTTGGTTTGCGTCCAGGTGTCGAACGCCTCCTCGAGCACCAGGACGCCCAGGCGATCGGTGATGTCCAGCAGCTCGGGCGCGGGTGGATTGTGGGCGGTGCGGATGGCGTTCACCCCCATCGCCTTCAGGATCGAAACCTGCCGCTCCATCGCCCGGTAGTTGACCGCCGCGCCCAGCGCGCCCTGGTCGTGATGCAGGTTGACCCCACGCAGCTTCATGGTCTGGCCGTTCAGCGAAAAGCCGGTCGTCGCGCTGAACGTGGCGGTGCGGATCCCCAACGGGGTGACGTAGCTGTCGACGACGCTCCCGCCAATCTTCAGGTCGACCCGGACCTGGTAGAGGGCGGGCGTGTCCAGCGACCAGAGCTGCGGGGACGAGACCGGCAGGCTGGCCTGCGCGGTGGACGTCCCCCCGGCGGCCACTGGGGTCGCGGCGCTGTCATTCGACGCCACGACGGCGCCGCCCGGCGCGTTGACCGTCGTCGTGACGACGACCGAGGCTGAAGCGCTGGACAGGTTCTCGACCTGCGTGGCCACCGACACCGTGGCCGCCCCGCCGCTGACGCTCGCCGAGACGCTGACGCCGCTCCAGGGGACGTGGACGGGCGCCAGCGTGACCAGCCAGACGTTCCGGTAGATTCCGCTGCCCGAATAGAAGCGACTGTTGGGCTGGTTGTTGTTGACCTTGACCGCCAGCACGTTGGCGCTGCCGTCGACCTTCACGTACGGCGTCAGATCGTATTCGAAGGTGGAGTAGCCGTACGGCCGCGTCCCCAGCGACGTGCCGTTGATCCAGACCTGGCTGTTCATGTAAACGCCGTCGAAGTCGATCAGGATCCGCTTGCCGCCGGCGGAAGCGTCGAGCGTGAACGTCTTGCGGTACCAGCCGATCCCGCCGTCCAGATAGCCGCCGCCGGCGCCGGCCGGCGAGCTGGAGTCGAAGGGGAGCTCGATGCTCCAGTCGTGCGGCAGGTCCAGGCTCCGCCATGACGAGTCGTCGAAGCTGGCGCTCTGCGCGCCCGAGACGTCGCCCCGGTTGAACTTCCAACCGCTGTCGAAGTCCTGCCCGCGCAGGCCGTTGTACGCGCTGGTCCGCGCCCCGGCCGTCCCGGCGACGCCTGCGGCCCCACCGCCGGTGCCGCCCGTGCCGGTCGTCATCACGCCGCCGGACGCCCCCGCGCCACCCCCGCCCGCGATCCCGGCGACGCCGGTCGCGATCGCGGCGCCAGCGGAGCCGCCGCTCGCATGACCGCCGGTGGCCGCCGGCGCGCCGCCCGTCGCCCCGCCCGCGCCCGCGCCCGCGCCCCCGCCCTTTCCCCCTTGGGCCGCTCCGCCGTTCCCCACCGTGGCGCCGCCGCGACAACCCGCTGCGCACAGACCCAACAGAAGAACGGCCTTTTTCATTGCAGGGCCGGCGTGCTCCAGGTGACCCACTTGGTGAGATCGGTGTTGTAAGCGTCACGGGCGATGCTGGTGTTCGCCGTGCTCTTCTGGAGCAGGAACTTGTCGACGAAGGCCTGGACGTCCGGCCCCTGCACCGAGGTCGGGAACGAGCAGTGGGCCGGAGCCTGCGTCTGCGTGTAGCCGAGGCGGTCGGGGATCCCCAGCGCCTTGTAGACTTCCTTGGCCGCCCGCATCGAGACGCTCTCGCCCTGCGCCCCCAGATAGTCGATGCCGGTGTTCTCGACGGCCAGGATGGCCCGCGGGGCGACCGTCGCCACCAGCTCGTGCTGGTCGTACGGCAGCTTGGGCGCGTCTGCGTTCGTGAACTGCTTCAGGTTCGAGGCGTACCAGGCGGTCCCCTGGGCGTGGTCCAGGTCCTCGGTCCCGGTCTGGGTCGCGTCGAAGCGCCACGACGCCTCCCCGCCCCCGCCCGATTCCTCGGGGATGGTCAGCGCGATGCGATCGTCGAAGGCCCCGGCGTAGAGCGCCATCTTCCCCTGGTAGGAACACCCGGTCACGGCTATGCGACCGAGGTCGATCTTGTTCTGGCTGGCGGTCGCGTAGAGCCCGTCGATGAGGCGGCTGACCCCCCAGGCCCACTCGATCATCGCGCCGGTGTTCCTGTCCGGGTACATCGTGAAGTACGTTCCCGCGCCGCGCGTGACGTTGAAGCCGTCGGACACCAGCTGCGTGCTGTCGAACGTCATCGTCGCGACCCCGCTGAACAGGCTGGTCGGCAGGCTGCCGGTGGGTGTGTTCATCCCGATCACCAGGGGGAACGGGCCCGACCCGCTGGGGGTGGTGATCGTCGAGCTGAGGGTGATCGTCGCGCCGCCCTGGGTCACGGTCACCGTCAGCTTGCTGCCCGAGAAGGTGGCGGTCAGGCTGCTCGCCGCGGGGGGCGCCCCCTTGGGTCCGGTCCCCCAGTACTGGATCTGGGAGCTGATCTCGGCGCGCCGGCAGCGCCAGTCGGCGATCTTGCTGATGCGGGTGCCGCTGATCATCAGGAACGGATCGGGTAGGTTGGCGATGCTGGTGAGCGCGCTGAACGCGGGGGGCGCGGGCGCCTGGGGACAGTCGGCGCCGGTGTTCTCGACGCTGTAGCTGGTCGGCAGCGCGCCGCTGGCGCCTGCGGCGCCCCCACCGGTCCCGCTCTCGGCCGCGCCGCCGCTGCCCGCGCCGCCCGACGCGCCCCCTGACGGCTGTCCGGCCATGCCGCCGGCGCTCGAGCCCCCCGTGCCCGCCACCTGCCCACCCGTCCCTGCCATCTGCCCACCCGTGCCCGCGACGTGCCCGCCCGTGCCGGGCGTGACGCCGCCCGCGCCGGTGACGCCGCCCGATGCGCCGCCGGTCGCTCCGCCGGTGCCGGTGGACCCGCCGCTGCCGCCCAAGCCGTTGGATCCGCTCCCCGCACCGCATCCGGCAATGAATGAGAACGCCAGAATCAGGCGCAACGTTTTGATCCTCATCGACAGTAAATGCCGGAAGAGGCCCCGGTTTGTTACGCCGGACCGACGTTTTCTTTCACGTGAACTACCGACCGAAGATCGTCGGGTCCTGCAACATCTGCGCGAGGCGCGCGTTGGCCAGCGCGGAATCGACGCCGCTGACCAGCCAGATGTGGCCGTTCGCGTCGGGCACCAGCGATGGCCCGATGGTCGGGCTGAACGCCACCGTCGGGTCCGGCGAAACCCGCTCCACGGCCGTGACGAAAGACGGGAGACCGAGCGGGATGACAGACACCTGATCGGCCTGGTTCATCATGTTGGTGACGGCCGGTTGCTGCGCGGCGACCAGCTCGCCCAGCGGATTCATCGGCAAGCTGGCGAGCAGCGACGAGGGAACGTCGGTGGTCGGGTCGTAAAACTGGCTGACCTGGACGTACCGGAACTTCGCCACCACGACGGCGTCCGCCCAGGGATCGAGCTCGCCGTTGGGAGCCCCCATGACTCCGCCCTTCGTGGCCAGCGAGCCGAGCGCCGCGATCACCACCACCCGATCCGTCACCGTGGGGTCGATGAGGTAGGCGTCGGCCACATCGGTGAGACGCCCGCCGACCGCCACGACCATGGGCCGATACGGCAAGCTGAAGCGCGCCGAGAGATCGACGATCGCCTGGGCCCCCGCCGAGCGATTGGGCGTGGTCGTGTCGATGTTGCCGTCCGCCGGCCGCACCAGCGGCGAGCTGACGCTCATGATCGGGTCCGGAATGCCCTGGAGGCCGCTGGACCGAGCGGCGGTCACCAGGTTCTGCCAGGCCGAGAAGTTCGCTCCCAGGTCGGCGGCATAACCGCTGGCGTTCACCGTGATGCCGGCCAGCGGCGGACCGCCGGAGTTGGAAAAGAGGACGGCGTAAAGGCCCTGCCAGTTGCCGCAGCCGTCGTTGCTGATGACGACCTGATTGCGCTGGTCGACGGGGAGCAGCCCGTGGGTGTCGGAACCGGCATCCAGCGTCTGGCCGCACCCGGCCAGGAGCAAGAGGCCCCCGATGGCTCTGACAGCGAAGGGCCTGAGGCGCGGCAGCGTCACGGCAGCGAAGCGAGAATCTCGTCGATCTTCGGCAGCAGAACACTCCTCGGGTATCGCTGGCGGAACCTCGCGGCAGCCCGGCGGGCCTCAGCCCCTCGCCCGAGGCCGGCCAGAGCCTTCACGCGCAGGACGTCGCGCTCCTCCGACAGGCGCCCCGCAGGATGCCGGTGCTCGTGCTCCGCCAGGACGGCGAGCACGTCCGTGTAGGCGCCGCGCAGATCGGCCGCGCGCGCACGCTCGAGAAGCTCGATCTCTCCCACCCCGAGCTCGCGCCTGTCCGCCATGGACGACCGGCGCCGCGGGCCAGGCGCCGACCCGGCCGGCTCTGCGGCTCTCGGCGACGCCGCGATCGCGGGCCCGTCGTCCGGGTCGGAGGGACGTGAAGCGGGTGGAGGTGGTCCTCCGCTCGGCTGCGCCGAGAGCGCCAGCCTGGAGGCCGGCCGCATCATCTGAAAGGCCGCCGCGGCCCCGGCCACCAGCGTGATGCCCGCGGCGGCCACCGCGTACCGCTGCCACGGCCGTGCCGGGCCGCCGCGCGAAGCCGGCGCCGCGAAAGGGTCGCGGGGCGCCGCGTCCGCGCGCGCGAGAAGCCGCGCCCGAACCAGATCGGGCTGCGCGGGAGGGATCCGCTCATGGACCAGCAGGGCCTCGACCCACGGCGCGGGCGGAGGCGTTGGGTCATCCCCCTTCATGAGCTGACCCTCCTGTTCGAAGATGGGCGAGGTCGATCTCCATCTCGCGGCGCGCTTTCCGCAGGCGCGAGTACGCCGTGAAGAGGGGAATCTGAAGCGTGGCCGCCACGTCGCGGATCGGGATCTCGTCCAGGTCGTGCATGATGAGGACCGCCCGCCGGAGCAGGGGAATTCGCTGGACGGACGCCAGCACCAACGCGCGCGCCCGCGCTGAATCGAGCGCCTGGTCGGGACGCGGCGCATGATCGGGCGCCTCGACCGACGCGAACGACACCTCCCGCCAGTAGCGGCGCCGGTGTGACGAGGCGACGCGGAAGGCGACGCCGAAGATGTACGAGCGCAGGGTGCGGGTCGGGTTGTACTCGTGCCAGGTGCGGCGGAGGACCAGGTAGACCTCGTGCGCCAGGTCCTCCACGTCGTGGCGATCGACGCCCAGGCGCTGGAGCGTCCGCAGGATGTAGTCCAGCTCGCACTGATAGGCGTCCCGGCAGGGATCGTCGATCGTCTCGCGCGGCACTGGTCTCGGGCCCGCCTGTTTCACGCGCAGCACATCCCCATTCATGAATTGCCTGAGGGAACGGGTCTTGTCACCGGAAACGCGCTGCAACATCGACGCCCGCCAGGATACCGACCCAGGGCATCTGCCAGACCCCGGTCCGGTTCAGGTCCACGGTATACGGCGTCAAGAGCCCGAGCGCGTCCAGCCGCGCGGTCGCGAACCAGCGGACGCCGAGCTGCAGGGTCGCCGCCACGCGGACGCCTGCTTGCGCCACGACCCCGGTCGGCGACCGCGGGGCATCGACACCCAGCCCCAAAACGCGAACCTGGCCGGCCTTCCCGAGAAGACAGGCTGACAGCCCCCGGCGATGCCCGCAGACGGCCGCGCTGGCGTCGATGAGCGTCTGGCGAAACCCGGTGCCGTCCCATTGCACAGCGGTCGACGGGTAACTGGCTTCCACGCCAACCTCGGTCGAGACGGCGTTGCGCCGGATCCCGAGAAACAACCGGACACTGGCGCTCGGCGAGGGTGACGTCCCCCAGGCGAGCGACGGTCCGACGCCCAGCCACATCGGCCAGCGCGCCGGCGGCTCCGGAGAGGCATGTTCAGCCTCGATCCTGGCGCTGGCCGGTGCGGGCTCGGGCGCCCGACCGGCAGCGCCGGGCGTCGCCGTCGGAGAGACCGCGGCTGAAGGGGGTGCGGCGCCGGCGGCGGCAGGCGGCGGCGCGGCTCCGGAGCCGGCCGAAGCGGAGCCATGGGGTCGCAGCAGCTCGATCTGCAGGCTGACGGCGAAGCTCATCTCGGAGAGGACGCGAACGCAATCGCCGTCCTCGGCGACGAACGTGCTCTCGCCCAGCCTGGTCCCGTCGGTCTTCAGCCATTCGATCTGGCCGTTGACGCGGTGTGGGTTCCCGCCGACGTGGATCGACACCAGCGGGTCGGCGCCGTCGCGAAAGGGATCCATCCCGACGCGGCGGGCAACGCTCTGCCGGAACTCCCCTTCGTCCCAGCACTTGCCGACCGATCCAGCGACTTCGTAGCGGAGCCGGACGTGAAAGTCGGGCTCCGTCGCCGCGATCGCTCCGACCGGCGGCAAGAGGACCGCCAGCGCGCCAACCACGGTGACCAGCCGTGCTCGAGGCCACGCTGGTCAGCGTCGCGCCTCCCCGCGCGCGGGTCAACCCGCGGGGACTCCCCCTCTCCACGCGAAAGCATGGAGGGTCGGGGAGAGGTCCGGACCCCACCCGCCGAGCCTGCGGCTCCCCCCATTCGCGGGAAAGGCTCGCTTCGCTCAGCGTTGCCTTTCGGCAACGCCCTCCTTAGGCGCCGAATCGCTGGACGCTGAAGGGTCGGAGGTCGACGGGCGAGCGGCCGGTTGCGACCAGCTCGGCGATGATCTGGGCGGTGATGGGCGCCAGCAGGATCCCGTTGCGGTAGTGGCCGGTGGCCAGCACCAGCCCCTCGACCGGCGTCTTGCCCAGGACCGGCAGGTGGTCCTCGGTGTAAGGGCGGAAGTTCGACCACGAGCCGGTGACCGGCGCGTCGGCCAGCCCCGGCACCAGGGTGCGGGCCAGGGTCAGGATGGCGGCCAGGCCGCCGACCGTGACCTGCTTGTGGAAGCCGGCCATCTCGACGGTGCTGCCCGCCACCACCGTCCCATCGCGCCGCGGGACCAGGTAGCCGCCGGGCGCCGAGACGACGTGGCGAAAGAGCGGCGGCCGGGTCTCGATCGACACCAGCTGCCCGCGCGCCGGGCGGACCACGGCGGGGGAGACGCCCGAACCCTCGACCAGGCCGGACCAGCTCCCGGCGGCGACCACCACCACGCCGGCCGACAGCGTCTCGCCGTCCAGCTCGACGCCGGTGGCCCGCCCGCCCTCGATGCGCACGCGCCGAACGTAGCGGCCCGTGCTGAAGCGGGCGCCCGCCACGGCGGCGGCCTGCGAGAACGCGCGCGCCAGCTCGCGCGCCACCACCTGGGCGTCCTCGGGGAACGCCAGCGCCGCGCGCACCGCCGGCCCCAGCGCCGGCTCCAGCTTGCGGGCCGCCTCGCCCGACAGCGCCTCGACCCGCAGGCCGCGCGCCGCCTGCCAGGCGCGGCGCGCCTCCAGCCCCTTGTCCCCGGCCTCGTCGAACGCCACCGCCAGCACGCCCGAGCGGTCGTACCCCACGTCGACGCCGGTCAGCTCGCGCAGCTCGGCGGCCAGCGCCGGGTACAGCCCGCGGCTCTGCAGGCCCAGCTCCAGCAGCGGTCCCGGCCCCTCCGCCTCCATCTGCGGGCCCAGGATGCCGGCGGCGGCGCTGGACGCCTCGGCCCCGGGGATGCCGCGCTCGATCACCGTCACCGGCACGCCCCGCTGCGCCAGGCGCAGGGCCACCGCCGATCCCATGATCCCGCCGCCGATGACGACGACGTCCGTGGTGTTGCGCATGGCTAGATGCCGTCCGTCGGCGCCGCCGTGCGCTGGAGCTTCCCCTCGAGCGACTTCGACATCCAGACCTGGTTGTGAGAGTCGACGATGAACGTCGCGCAGTCGGGGAACGACTCGACCAGCGCCAGCCCCTTCTGGGGACCCAGGATGAAGACCGAGTCGTCCAGCGCGTCGGCCAGGAACGCGGTGGGCGCGAAGATCGTCACCTCGCGCGAGGCGGTGGCCGGATAGCCGGTCTTGGGGTCGATGATGTGGTGGTAGCGGCGCCCGTTCAGCACGAAGCCGCGCTCGTAGTCGCCGGCCGTCGAGAACGCGTGGTCCTGGATGGGCATGCGGGCGATGATGTCGCGCGGGCCGCCGCGCGGGTCGCGCACGCCGACCACCCAGCTGGCGTTCCCCTTCCTGCCCGCGACGAAGAGGTCGCCGCCCGCCTGCACCATGAAGTTCTGCAGGCCCGCGCCGCGCAGCGCCGCCGCGCAGCGGTCGACCGCGTAGCCCTTGGCGATGCCGCCCAGCCCGATGCGCATGCCGGCGCGCCGCAGCTTCACCGTCCCGGCCTTGTCGTCGACCAGCACGTCGCGCCAGTTGATCAGCTTGCGGCGGCGGGCGATCTCCTCGGCCGGGGGGATGGACTTGTCCATGTCCTCGTCGAACTTCCAGAGCCCCTTCATCGCCGCGAAGGTGATGTCGAACGCCCCCTCGGAGCGGCGCGACATCTCCAGCGACTGCTGGATCACCTCCAGCGTCTCGGCGCTGACCTTGACCGGGCGCTTGCCGGCCGCCTTGTTGACGCGGACGATGTCGCTCTCGGGCTCGCCCGGGCGCTCCCAGTCGGTCATCAGGCGCTCGACGCGCTGAATCTCTGCGTAGGCCGCCCCGAAGGCTCGATCGGCCGTCTCGGGATCGGCCGTGAACGCCGAGAAGGTGACCTCGGTCCCCATCACCGGGTACGTCCGGGCGACGACCCGGGGCTCGCCCGGCGTCGGCGGCAGGGCCTGCGCGAGCAGCGCGGCAGAAGCGATCGTGAGGGCCAGGGCGTTCACGCGGCAGACCATAGCATTCGATGGGACGGCGGCACCGGCACCCTGGTCACAACTGGCGCTGACACAACTTTTGCTTGCTGCCCCGCCGACAGTCGGGGAAAACTCGGGGCGCTCATGCTCGACAACGCCACGCTCGAAACCCTGCGCCGCCGCAGCTACGACCTGCGCATCGACAACCTGACCGCCATCACCGCCGGCGAGAGCGGCCACCCCGGCGGGACGCTGTCGGCGATGGACATCATGCAGACGCTCTTCTTCGTCGAGATGAGCCACCGCCCGAAAGAGCCGCACTGGCCCGATCGCGATCGGTTCGTGCTGTCCAAGGGGCACGCGGTGCCGGCGCTGTACACGGTGCTGGCCCACGCCGGCTACTTCTCGCGCGACCTCTTGCCGACGCTGCGCCACCTGGGCAGCCCGCTGCAGGGGCACCCGGCCAACTTCCTGCTGCCCAGCATGGAGGCGTCGACCGGCTCGCTGGGGCAAGGCTTCTCGATCGCCATCGGCATGGCGCTGGGCGTCCGCCTGGACGGCCGCAAGTCGCGCGTCTACGCGATGATCGGCGACGGCGAATCCGAAGAGGGGCAGATCTGGGAGGCCGCGATGTCGGCGCCCAAGTACAAGCTGGACAACCTCTGCGTGATCCTCGACCACAACAAGGGGCAGATCGACGGCTACGTGAAGGACGTCATGGACATCGAGCCGATCGCCGACAAGTGGCGGGCCTTCAACTGGAACGTGCTGACCATCGACGGGCACGACTACCAGCAGATCGCGGACGCCTTCGCCAAGGCGCGCGACACCAAGGGCAAGCCGACCTTCATCATCGCGGAGACCGTCAAGGGCAAGGGAGTGTCGTTCATGGAGAACAAGATCGGCTGGCACGGCGTCGCGCCGACCAAGGAACAGCTGGCGCAGGCCGTCGCCGAGCTGCAGAAGGCGCAGGCTGCCCTGTCGAGCAAGGGAGCGGCCTGATGGGCGCCCCGGCGCAGCCGATCACGGGAACCTCGGTCGCCTCGCGCGACGCCTTCGGCGAGGCCATCGTGCGGCTCGGCGAGACGCACAAGGAGCTGGTCGTGCTGGACGCCGACCTCTCCGAGAGCACGCGTTCAAAGAAGTTCAGCCAGAAGTACCCCGAGCGGTTCTTCCAGATGGGGATCGCCGAGTCGAACATGGTCAGCGTGGCGGCCGGGCTGGCGCTGTCGGGGCACGTCCCCTTCTGCTGCTCGTTCGGCGCCTTTCTCACCGGGCGCTTCGACCAGATCCGGATGTCCGTCTGCTACTCGGCCGCCAGCGTGCGGCTGGTCGGCAGCCACTGCGGCGTCGGCATCGGCGAGGACGGGTACTCGCAGATGGGGCTCGAGGACATCGCGCTCATGCGCACGCTGCCGACCATGGCGGTCATCCAGCCGGCCGACGATCTCGAGACCGCCGGCGCCGTCGAGTACCTGCTGGGGCACAAGGGGCCGGCCTACCTGCGCACCACCCGGCAAAAGCTGGATCGCGTGAACAACCCCGACGGGTACAAGTTCCAGTTCGGCAAGGGCGTGACCGTGGTCGACGGGACGGACCTGACCATCGTCGCCTCCGGCGGCACGGTCGGCCCGGCGGTGAACGCCGCCAAGCAGCTCGCCGGCGAGGGCGTGAAGGCCCGCGTCATCAACATCCACACCATCAAGCCGATCGACGTCGACCTGCTGGTGAAGGCCGCGCGCGAGACCAAGCGCATCCTGACCGTCGAGGACCACCAGACCACCGGCGGCCTGGGCGGCGCGGTGTGCGAGGCGCTGGCCGACAAGGAGCCCGTGCGCATCTACCGCCACGGCCTGCACGACGTCTTCGGCGAGTCGGGCACCCCCAAGGGCCTCTACGAGCACTTCAAGCTGGACGCCGCGGGCATCGCCTCCGTCGCGAAGGAGTTCCTCGCGAAGTAGCTCAGCGGCCGAGCACGATGTCGAGACCGCTCATGACCTGGGCCAACCTCTTTGGGGGAAGCCGTCCGGCTCTCTCGACCAGCAGATCCCGATCGATCGCAACGACCTGAGATGCGTTCGCCACGGAGTCCTTCTGAAGCCCCGTCACTTCCGCGGGCAGAAGCACACTCCCGGGCGCGCCGGCCCAGGTCATGTTGCTGGTGAGCGGCACACAGACGGCGGTCGCGATTCTGCTGCGGTTGTCGCTCAGCCGCGCGAAACAGGAGGCGTGAGCGTGCCGGGTGCTGGATGACGCGACAACGACCGCGCGGTCGCGCGGGGAGCGGGCCGCTCAGGGCCTTGGCGTCTCGGCGGGCGGAGACAGGGACGACATCACGGCGGCTGGGCGCGGTCCTTCTGGGCGGAACGTGATCGTGCGCGTATCGTCCGGTTCGATCGCGATCGTGATCTCCAGGCGTTCGGCGGGAGCGGCGTCCGGGAAGCGATCCAGCCACTCGATGGCGACGGCGGCGCGGTCGAAGGCGTCGGTGAGGCCCAGCTCCTCGAGCTCGCGGGCGTGGGCGACGCGGTACAGGTCGGCGTGGACCAGGGGGACGCGGCCGGGGTGCTCGTTGACCAGCGCGAAGGTCGGGCTGGCGACGTGGCGGTCGGGCGGCACGTCCAGGCCGCGCGCCAGGCCCTGAACGAACGTGGTCTTGCCGGCGCCCAGCGGGCCGATGAGCGCGATGACGTCGCCGGCTTGCAGCGCGCGTCCCAGGCGCTCGGCGACAGCCTGCAGCTCGGCGGCGGTGCGCGCCGAGACCACCATCAGAGCTTGATCTTCTCGAAGTGGACCAGGTCGGCGAAGGCGGCGAAGCGCTCGCGGATCTGGGACAGTTCCAGCCGCCGGAAGCGATCGAGGCTGAAGTCCTCGACGCTGAACGAAGCCAGCACGGAGCCCAGGATCATGGCGGTCCGGATGGTGGCGGGGCTGGTGTCGCCCTCGCGGGCCAGCCAGCCCATGAACCCGCCGGCGAACGAGTCGCCCGCGCCGGTCGGATCGACGACGTTCTCGATCGGGAAGGCCGGGGCCGCGAAGACGCCCCCCTCGTGGAACAGCAGCGCGCCGGCGTCGCCGCGCTTGATGACGACCGCGCGCGGGCCCAGGGCGCGGATGGCCCGCGCCGCCGCCGGCAGGTTCGCCTCGCCCGAGAGCTGGCGCGCCTCCTCGTCGTTGAGCAGCAGCATGTCGACGCGCGCCAGCAGCTTGAGCAACTCGGCGCGGCGCCCCTCGATCCAGAAGTTCATGGTGTCGCAGGCCACGAAGCGCGGCTCGCCCTGCCTGGCGATCTGATCCAGCACGCTCAGCTGCAGCGCGGGATCGATGTTGGCCAGGAAGACGTACGGCGTGTTGCCCCAGGCGGCGGGCAGCTTGGGCCGGAAGTCGGAGAAGACGTTGAGCTGGGTGTCCAGCGTCGTGCGGGTCGAGAAGTCCGGCGCGTACACGCCGGACCACCGGAACGTGCGCCCCTCGACGCGCTCCAGGCCCGCCAGGTCGACGCGGTGCGACTGGAACAGGTCGGTGTGGGCGGCGGGGAAATCGGTCCCGACCACGCCGACCAACCGCACCGGCGTCAGGAACGACGCGGCCACCGAGAAGTACGAGGCGGCGCCCCCCAGCACGTCGGCGCGCTTGCCGATGCGCGTCTCGACCGTGTCGAGGCCGATGGAACCGACGACCAGCAGCGGTGAAGCGGATGACGCGTGGGAAGCCGAGGAACCCTCCGAGGGTTCCCGTTTGATTGTGGTCAAATGTCTCTCCCGTAGAGGGCCCGCAGGCGTTGGCGCGCCTCGGGCGTGATCGCCTCCGGCGCGGTGAGGATGGCGTGGCGGGCCGCGTTCGCGCAACTGCAATTCGTGGGACCGGACGCGTGGTGCGGCAGCTCGCAGATGATCGCCTTGGCGCCCGCCACGTTGGCCTGCAACACGGCGACGACCGCGGCGGCGGTCACCGCGGCCTCCTCGTCGTGCCAGGCGTCGTAGTCGGTCACCAGCGCCAGCGACGCGTAGCAGAGCTCGGCCTCGCGGCAGAGCTTGGCCTCGGTGGCGGCGGTCATCCCGATGACGTCGGCGCCCCAGCTCCGGTGCAGCAGCGACTCGGCGCGCGACGAGAACTGCGGCCCCTCCATGCAGACGTAGGTGCCGCCCCGGTGCAGCCGCTTGACCGGCTCGAGCTCTTTCTTGTGCGTCCGGGCTTCGGGCTCCGTCTCGGCGATGCCCACCTCCAGCGCCGCCGTGGCCACCGCCGTCATCAGCGAGGCGCAGGTCGGCTCGGCGAACGCCACGTGACCCACCACCCCGTCACCGAAGAACGTCGACTCGCGCCGGAAGGTCTTGTCGATGAACTGGTCGACCAGCAGGTAATCCCCGGGCGAGAGCCCCTCTTTCAGCGAGCCGACGGCCGAGACCGAGAGCACCCGGGTCGCTCCGGCCGCCTTCAGGGCAGCCACATTCGCGCGGTAGTTGATCTCCGACGGCGAGAGCCGGTGGCCGGGCCCATGGCGCGGGATGAACACCAGCTGGCCACCGCTCACCGTGCCGCTGACCAGCGGGCCCGACGGCGGGCCGTACGGGGTCGTCACCTCGACCGCGCGGACGTCCTGGAGCCCCTCGATCTCGTAAAGGCCGCTTCCGCCCAGCACCCCCAGGACCGTCGCTTTGGGTTTCGATCGGGTGGTCATCGGTCAGCCGAGGGTTCTAACATGAAGATGGATGGCGGACGGCGACTTCATCGACTACCTGGTCGCGCACGGCGCCTACGTCGAGGCGGCGCGCGTGGCCGCCGCGCGTGGCGAGCTGGCGCGAGCCATCACGCTCTACGAGCGGGTCTGGCGGTTCGCCGAGGCCTGGCCGCTGGCGCTGGCGATGGGCGATCGGGCGCTGGCCGTCCGGCTGGCGCTGGACGCCAACCAGCCCGACCGGGCCGCCGAGATCGCCGCCACCGCGCCGGCCGACGCGCTGGCCGCCATCGCGCAGGCGTTCGCGGCGCGCGGCCGATTCTTCGAGGCGGCCCGGCAGGCCGAGCGCGGGGGTGACTGGGATCGAGCCGCGGCCTGGTACGGCCGGGCCGGAGCGCCGCTGGAAGAAGCCCGGACGGCAGCCCGCGGCGGCCGTCTGCGCGAGGCGGGGCTGATCTACGAGCGGCTCATCGCCCAGGGGAGCCCCGAGGAAGCGAACGCTGCGCGCTTCAGCCTGGGGCGCCTGCTGGCGCGCGTCGGGCGCACCGAGGACGCCGTCCGCCACCTGCAGGCGGTGGCGCGGGTGCCCGGCTGGCACACGCAGGCCTGGCGCGCACTCTGCCGGCCGCTGCTGGCCCTGGGACTGCGCGGCGCGGCCGCCGAGCTGGCGGAGCGGCTGCGGGCGCGCGATCCGGCCTCGCCCTCCAGCCCCGACGAGGTGGCGGCGCTGGAGGACGCCGACGGCCAGGCGGTGCCGCCCGCTCGCTCGGGTGAGCTGGGGGGACGCTACCAGCTGCGCCGGCTGCTGGGGGCCGGGGCGGTGGGGCGGGTCTACGAAGCGTTCGACAACCTGCTGGGCGTCCCCATCGCGCTCAAGCTGGTCGCCGTCGGGGGCGGCGGCGAGAGTGAGCGGCAGGCCTACGCCCGCTTCGCGCGCGAGGCCGACGCGGCCGGGCGGCTGCGCCACCCCAACATCGTGGCGCTGATCGACGCGCACGCGGGCTCGGGGCTGTTCGTGTTCGAGCTGATGACCGGGGGGACGCTGGCCGATCGTCTGGCCGACGCCGGCCCGCTGGCGCCGGCGGCGGCCAGACGCCTGGCGCTGGACCTGCTGGCCGCGCTGGCGGCGGTCCACGAGCGGGGCATCGTCCACCGCGACGTGAAGCCCGCCAACGTCTTCTTCGACGCCGCCGGCAACGCCAAGCTGGGTGACTTCGGCAGCGCTCACCTGGCCGACTTCGGGCAGACGCAGACGGGCGGCTTCTTCGGAACCGTCGCGTACATGTCGCCCGAGCAGATCACGGGCGCGCCCATCGGCCAGGCCGCCGACCTGTACGCCCTGGGCGCCACGTTGATGGAGGCGCTGACCGGGCGCCCGCCGTTCCTGGGCCCGGACCTGGTCGCCCAGCACCTGGGCGAGCCCCCTCCCCCGCCGTCGTCGCGCCGGCCCGATCTGTCGAACGCGCACGACCAGGTCCTGGGGCGGGCGCTGGCCAAGGCGCCGGGTGAGCGGTACGGCTCGGCCCTCGACATGGCGGAGGCGATCGCCGGCTGGCCCGTGGCGCCGGCGGGCAGGCGAGCCCAGGTTCCGGCGGCCGAGCGGCTGCCCCGACCGCCGCGGGTCGAGAGCGCGCCGGCCGAGGAGCGCGAGCTGGCGCGGACCGACGACGCGCGCATCGTGGTGCGGCACGATCCGCGGGGCGGGCGCGAGCTGCTGGTCGAGGAGCGCACCGCTCCGCTCGAGGGGCTGGCCCTCGAAGAGCTGCGCCGGGTGGCGGCCGCCGGAGGCCCGCACGTCCAGCGGGTGCTCGCGCTGTCGACCGACCGGCGCAGCGTCGCTTACGAGATCCCGCAGGGCGCGCTGGAACCGCTGGCCGGAATGACGGCGACCGAGCGCGGCCTGCTGGCCGCGGCCATCGAGGCCCTGCCGCGGGGTCGGGCGACACACTTCGTCCGCACGGCCGCCGGCCCCGTGCTCTGGACGGCGCCGCTGCTCAGCTCGACATGAGCTGAGTCACGTACATCGGGCGGGTGCCGGTGACCTCGCGCCCGAAGACGACGCCGACCCCCAGCCGCCGGGCGTGCGGGTCCAGCAGGTTGCCACGGTGCCCGGGGCTGGCCAGGAAGCCGCTCTCGGCTTCGGCGGCGCCGTAGGCCCGGCCGACGTTCTCGAGCACCAGGTCCGGCCTGAGACCGGCGCGGCGCACCCGGTCCATCGCGGTGCCGGTGGTCGGCGACACGTGCCCCACGAACTCGTGTTCGGCCATGTCGCGGCTGTGCGCGCGCGCGATGGCGGCCAGGTTCGCGTCGGGGATCAGCGCCGGCAAGCCGGCCCGGGCGCGGTCGCGGTTGACCAGCTGGATCAGCTCGCGCTCGGCAGCCTCGGGATCGTCGGAGCCCTTGGCCATCGCCACCAGGCCCTCCAGAACCGCGGTCGGTCGAACGCCGCAGAACACCGGGAAGTTCGCCAGGACCGCGGGGCCGGCCTCACCGTTCGCCACGACCTCGACCTGATAGCGCCCGTCGGGGCCACAGCGCAGGTCGGCGCTCACCGTGTCGCGGAGCGCGGGCGGCGCCTCGTGCACCTGCCCGTCGGGCGTCGTCACGACCACCTGCGGGCCGCGAAAGCGCGAGACCACCTGCGCGTGAATGGTGGTCGTCCGCCCGTGGGGCAACTGGCGCGGGATCGGCTCCAGCAGATCCAGCGGCGTGTCCTGGAAGGCGGCCACCAGCGAGACCTCGTCGCCGTGGCGCGCGACGCCGATGCCGACGCGGCCGACCGGGCCGGCCGCCAGCAGCACCGCCGCCTGCTCGTGCGCGTGCTGCACCATCTGCTCGGACGAGGCGGCGTTCCCGCGGGTCATGAACAGGTGCGGGGCCGGCTCGATCAGCCCGTAGTGCGCCATCAGGAAATCGACCGCCTCGCGCGACGGGAGATCGTCGCCGTGCAGGCTGCGGGCCAGGTCGGTCACCGCCCAATCGAGCCGCGGGTCCTCGAGCAGCGGCGGGGCGCCGGCGTGGCGCGCCACGGCTCGGACCTCGGCGATGATGCGGTCGCGCAGCAGATCGCCGGGCGGCTCGCGAACGTTTTCGGAAGTGGGGGCGTACGACTGCGCGGCTGGCCCCGACGGGACCAGCCCGCGGCCGTGCCGCTGCGCGGCTGGCGCCGGCCGATGCGGGCGCGCCCGCTTGTGCGGGGTGGCGGGGGTCGGACGTACTGCCAGGGCGGCCAGCGCGATCGCTGCGAATGGGTGCATCGATGGACGGATCTCGAAGCCGGCGGCGGTTACTTCTTCTCGTGCGCCGGGTGCCCGGGCCTGGCCGCCGCGACCTTCGCGGCGGGTGGCGGAGCCGGCGGCGTCGTCTGGCCGTTCTCGTCGGCAAAGACCAGCTCGCCGAACCGGGACAGCGCGTGGAAGTCGCCGACCAGCGGCGGCGACCAGCCGGCGGCCTGCTGGGGGCGCCCCTTGGGCAGGTCCATCCGGTACATGTTGATGCGCCAGACGTCACCGGGCTGGGGCGGCAGCCGCACCGCCGACTGCGTGTCCATCCCCTTGACGTCCTCCAGCGGCAGCGCCATCTCGACCGTCCATCCCCGGTCCTTGTCGTCGCGCTTGTTGAGCGTGCCGTCGACCTGAACCTTGGCGACGAGCTTCGAATTCCACGAGAACGGCTTCAGCTTGGGATCCACCGTGTCCTCGTAGCGCCGGACCGCCGGCAGGTAGGTGTCGAAGATGTTGCCGTTCGGAGCCACCTGCAGCTCGATGTAGGTGCGCCCGTTGCCATCGGCGTCGATCATCAGCTCGTCCGCCTCTTCGGTCCAGAGCTTGTCGTCTCGCTTGGTCAGATCGCACCAGACGTCGTCGTCGACATTGTTGAAGGCGACGTAGAGGTTCTTCCGGTCCCAGACCAGCTTGGCGTCGGTCTGGACCGGCGCTGGCCCGCCGGTCATCGTGTTCACGAACGGACCGGTCGAGGGCGCGGCCGCCCAGGCGGCGTCGTCCAGCTTGCCGTCGAGCTTGGGTGGCTTGGCGACCAGGCGCGCCACGTAGCGCCGCCGCTGCTGGGTCGCGCTGGCGGGCCGGACCGGAAGCGAGGCCGCCAGGACGCGCCCCTCGGCGTCGTGGGGACCGGACTTGACCGGCATGCGCTCGGCGCCGCGCCACAGCCCGACGTAGACCTCCATGGAGGGGAACGTCCAGCCGTCCGGAACACGGACCGTCTGCACGTCGCGGATGATGTCGCCGGCCTTCCAGGCGCTGACCGGGTACTTGCCGTCCATCGGGGTGTGGTCGGCGTTCAGGTAGTTCTGCTTCCCGGGTCCTTCCAGGTGCGTGAACGTCCGCCAGCTCTCGCCGGGCGGCGCCACGACCTTGAAGTACTGCGTGATCTTCACGTCCTTGCCCGCTTCCACCGGGACGGGATCGGCGTCCAGGCCCAGGAACAGAACCTTGCCGTCCAGGTCGGCGTTGACCGGGTAGCGGGGAGATGGAGGCGTGGTCAGCAGGTTCTGCTTGGCCGACGCCAGATCGTCGGCGGTCGGCTTGTCCCTCTCCTGCTCGACGCAGCCCAAACCAGCCAAGAGGACGGCCGACACCGCCGCCGCGCTCAGCAGCCGGACCGCATGGGTTCGCATATCCGGCGTTTCTATCGAAGCGAGGGGCGCTTTGCAACGCGTCCGCTCGACGAATCTATCGCCGCGCGACGGCGCCGCGCACGCCGCGCAGCCAGACCTCGAGCACGGTCTCGGCGCGCGCCATTGGTTCGCGCAGCAGCAGGTGCATGAGGCTCCCGACGTGGTCGGGCGCCGGCACGCCGATCGCGTCGATGCCGGCGTGCGCGGCCAGATACACCGAGCGCGGCAGGTGATAGGCCTGCGTGACGACCAGCAGCTGGCGCGCGCCCAGGGCGGCGGCGTCCGCCATGCTGGCCGCCGTGCGATAGCCGCCCGGGTCGCGCACGATGGCGGCGGCCGGAACGCCGCGCGCTTGCAGCCAGACCGCCATGACGGCCGGTTCGTCGTAGTCGGGCTCGGGACCGACGCGCCCCGACACGATGAGGCGCGACACGCGCCCGGACAGGTACAGGGCCCGGGCGACGGCGAGCCGGTCCGCCAGCTCCGAGCACGGTCCATTGCCCGGAAACACGCGGTTCCCGAGCACGATCGCGTAGGGCCGAGCCGGCGCGTCCTCGACCGATCCCAGGCGCCGATCGCGGGTCACGGCCAGGACGTACGCGTTCCCCCCGCCAACCAGCAGCGCCAACACCAGCGCCCACCCAACCAGAAGCCGCCTCCACCGTCCCCCCGGCGGGGGAACGTCAGGCATCGCGGTAGACCTTGGCCGCTCCGATGTGCCCCAGCCGGTGCCAGCGGACGTACTGCCGCGACAGGTGGAACAGGATCTCGTCGCGCGGCGTCCCCTCTTTCACGGCGCGGTCGACCCAATCGACCACCACCTCGCGCGCGTCGGGCGGGTGGAACAGGAAGGTCCGCCCGAACACCACGCGCTCGCCGTCCCAGATCAGCCGCGCCTCGAAGACGTCGCCCGGCGCGACGCCGGCCGTGTTCCGCCGCTCGAGCACCGAGAAGCGCGCCCCCCCGATCAGGTCCTCGATCTCCAGCACCCGCTCGGCCGCCGAGGCCAGCTGGAACAGGCTCCGGTGCGTGCTCGCCAGGGCCGCCATCTCTCGCCGCTCCTCGGCGGGGCGACTCGTCGCGGGAGGGCTCGGGACCCCTCCCGGGGTTCCCGACTGTTCGATCGCGTGGACGATGGGAACACGCCCGCCCGCGCCCGCCGAAGGGCGCTCGAGCATGTACCACTCGAGGAACGCAGCCATGCGGCCCTCGAACAGCTCGGCGTCGTCGTCGAACACCCGCCCCGCGCGATCGAAGAACTCGTCGCGCGCGCGCATCGCCTCCAGCTTGTACTCGTTCTCGCTGTAGCGCTCCGTCAGCTGGTCGAGCAGCGCGTAGATCATCGGGTCAGCGGCGGCGGCGCTCTTCCATCGACGCGCAGAAGCGGTCGAAGAGATAGTTCGCGTCGTTGGGGCCAGGCGAGGCCTCGGGGTGATACTGCACGCTGAACACCGGCAGCTCGCCGTGCCGCATCCCCTCGACGGTCTTGTCGTTGAGGCTGACGTGGGACAGGACCGCCTTGCCCGCCATCGAGTCGACGTCGACGGCGAAGCCGTGGTTCTGCGAGGTGATCTCGACCTTGCGCGTCCCCAGGTCCATCACCGGGTGGTTGGCGCCGTGGTGGCCGAACTTCAGCTTGTAGGTCTTGCCCCCCAGCGCCAGCCCCAGGATCTGATGCCCCAGGCAGATGCCGAACACCGGCAGCTTGGCGGCGCAGATCTCGCGAGCCGCCTCGACCGCGTACCCGACCGCCGCGGGGTCGCCCGGGCCGTTGGAGAGAAAGACGCCGTCCGGCTTGATCGCCAGCACCTCGCGCGCCGGCGTCGCCGCGGGCACCACCGTCACCCGGCAGCCCGACGAGCGCAGCCGCCGCAGGATGCCGCGCTTGATGCCGTAGTCGTAGGCGACCACGTTGTGACGGAGGGCGGGCACCTCCACCGGCCCGCGGCTGGGCGCGCGCGGCCCTTCCCAGACCGGCTCGTCCCAGCCGTAGGTCGCGGCGGTCGTCACCTCGCGAACCAGGTCGCGCCCCTCCAGCGAGGGGTGATTGCGTGCGCGCGCGACCGCCCCGGCCGGGTCGTCGACCTTGCGCGTGATGACGGCCCGCTGCGCGCCCGACAGCCGGATCCGCCGCGTGACGGCCCGGGTGTCGATCCCGGTGATCCCGGCGACGCCATGGGCGGCCAGCAGCTCGTGCAGCGATCCCGAGGCGCGCCAGTTCGAGACCACGGGCGACAGCTCGCGGACCACGAAGCCCGCGCACCAGGGGCGCGCCGACTCGAAGTCGACCGGGTTGATCCCGACGTTGCCGATCTCGGGCGCGGTCATGGTCACGATCTGCCCGCGGTACGACGGATCGGTCAGGACCTCTTGATACCCGGTGATCGCCGTGTTGAAGACGATCTCGCCGGCGCCGGTCACGTTACCGCTGTCCTCGGCCCCGAAGCCGAAGCCGCGGTAGACGGTGCCGTCTTCCATGGCCAGCAGCGCCGGCGGCAGGTCCTGGTGCGAATGGTCTTCGGTCACGCGCTTCCCTCTCCCGGGTGAACGATAGCACCACCGACGATGGTCATCACCGCCCGTCCCCGCAGCGCGCGGCCGCCGAACGGCGTGTTGCGCGAGCGCGAGCGAAGCTCGGCCGGGTTCAGCGTCCAGGCCGCCTCCGGATCGATGACCGTGACGTCGGCCGGCGCCCCGTCGGCCAGCGTCCCGCCGGGGAGCCCGAACAGCTTGGCCGGCGCCGCCGACATCCGGCTGACGAAGGCCGACGGCGACAGCGCGCCCACGCGGACCAGCTCCATCACCAGCGGCACCGCCGTCTCGAACCCGATCATGCCGAAGGCCGCCTGCTCGAACTCGACCTCTTTCTCGACGGGCGAGTGGGGCGCGTGGTCGGTGGCGACGGCGTCGATCGTCCCGTCGGCCAGCGCGGCCCTCAGCGCCGCCACGTCGGCCCCGCCGCGCAGGGGCGGGTTGCACTTGGCGTTGGTGTCGTAGCGCCCGCAGGCCTCGTCGGTCAGCGTCAGGTGGTGCGGCGTCACCTCGCAGGTCACCGGCAGGCCCCGCTGCTTGGCGGCCGCGATCAGCCGGATCGAGTCGGCGCTGCTGACGTGCGCCACGTGGTAGCGCGCGCCGGTCAGCGCGCACAGCTCCAGGTCGCGCGCCACCATGGCCGACTCGGCCGAGGCGGGCTGCGCGCGGATCCCGGCGCGGGTGGCGACCGGACCCTCGTTCATCGCGCCGCCGGCCGACAGCGACAGGTCCTCGCAGTGCTGGATGATGGTGAGCCCGAACGTCCGCGCGTACTCCATCGCGCGCCGCATGAGCTCGGCGTTCATGACCGGACGGCCGTCGTCCGAGACGGCGACGCAGCCGGCCTCTTTCAGCTCGGCCATCTCGGCCAGGGCCTCGCCGGCCAGGCCCTTGGTGATGGCGCCGACCGGGTAGACCCGCACCAGGCCGACCTGCCGGGCCCGCTCGAGGATCAGCTCGGTGACGGCCCGGGTGTCGTTGGTCGGCGTGGTGTTCGGCATCGCGCAGACGGCAGTGAAGCCGCCGGCCGCCGCCGACCGGGAGCCGGTCGCGACGTCTTCCTTGTACTCCTGGCCGGGCTCGCGCAGGTGGGCGTGCAGGTCGATGAGGCCCGGCACGACCCAGCGCCCGCGAACGTCGACCACCCGCACGTCGCGCCCGACGCCGGCCGCGATGCCCGCCCCGACGCGAGAAACGACGCCGTCAGCCAGAAGCACGTCCGCCTCGGCATCCAGACCGCGCCGAGGATCGATCACCCGGCCGCCGCGCAGACAGAGATTCATTTTCGCCGGGCCCCTTTGATAGGGGGTTAACGCCCGCCAGTCAACCGGTTTCGACGAAGGCCCGGAGCCGCTCGAACCAGACCAGCTTCTGCTGGAACCCGGGGAAGCTGGCGTTGAGGCCGCTGGGGTTCGGGACCACGAAGACCCGGGCCCGGGCGATGGTCTCGGGCTTGGCGCCGGGGCCGGGGATCGACGGCTTGCCGAAGTAGAGCCCGTACAGCGTGACGCCGACGAACGCGACCACCCCGGGCCGCCAGCGCGCGATCTTCTCGGCCAGGATCTCCCGCCCGGCGGCGATCTCGGCTCGCGTCAGCTCGGCGGCCGTCCGGGTCGTGCGCGCGCACAGGTTGGTGAGGGCGATGCCGAACTCGCCGAGCCGCTGGTCCTCTTCGTAGGGGAGCGGCACCGGGGTCAGCCCGGAGGCGTGCAGCAGCCGCCAGAACGGGTTGCCGTTGCCCGCAAAGTGGTGCCCCACCGTCCCCGATCTCCGCCCCGGGTTGATGCCGACCAGCAACAGCCGCGGCCGTCTGGGGACGACGTCCCGCAACGGCTGAAACGGGCCGTTATTCCGAAGCGCCCGCTTCGCCACCGGCCAGCAGGTACAGGATCGCCATCCGGATCGCCACGCCGCGCGAGACCTGATCCAGGATGACCGCCCGCGGGCCGTCGGCGACCGCCGGATCGATCTCGATGCCGCGGTTCAGCGGGCCCGGGTGCATGACGATGGCGTCGGGCTTGGCCAGCGCCAGGCGCCGCGGGTTGAGACCGTAGTAGCGAGAGTACTCGCGCGTGTTGGGGAAGAGCGCGCCGCCGATCCGCTCTTTCTGGATCCGCAGCATCATGACGACGTCCGCCCCCTCCAGCGCCGGCTCCAGCCGGTCGTGAACGGAGACCCGGCCCGCCCCCATCTCTTCCAGGCCCGGCGCCAGCAGGGTCCGGGGCGCCACGATGCGGACCCGCGCCCCCAGCTTGGTCAGCGCCCAGATGTCGGACCGGGCCACGCGGCTGTGGCGGATGTCGCCGCAGATGACCACCTCCAGCCCCTCGATCCGGCCCTTGTGCGCGCGGATGGTCGAGGTGTCGAGCAACGCCTGCGTCGGGTGCTCGTGCGCGCCGTCGCCGGCGTTCACCACCGCCGCCTTGATGTGCGACGCCAGCATCTCGGCGGCGCCGGCCTGGGCGTGGCGAACCACCACCACGTCGGGCGCCATCGCGTCCAGGTTCCGCGCCGTGTCCAGCAGCGTCTCACCCTTGACCGTCGAGGAGGACGACCCCGAGATGTTCACGGCGTCCGCCGACAGCCGCTTGGCCGCGATCTCGAACGAGGTGCGGGTGCGCGTCGACGGTTCGAGGAAAAGATTGATCACCGTCTTGCCGCGCAGGGTCGGCACCTTCTTGATGGGGCGCTCGTTGATCTCCAGGAAGCGCTCGCCCAGATCGAGGATGGTCGTCAGGTCGGCCCCGGCCAGCGACTCGATGCCCAGCAGGTGGCGGTGCGCAAAGGCGCTCACGCGCGGCGCTCCCGTACGGCGACCCGGTCGGCCTCGCCCCGCTCGGTCAGGTGGACGCGGACCGACTCGCCGGCGGTCGTCTCGACGGTGACACCCACGACGTCGGGCTGGATGGGGAGCTCGCGCCGCCCGCGATCGATCAGCGCGGCCAGCTTGACGGCGCGCGGACGCCCGTAGTCGGCCAGGACATCCATCGCGGCGCGGATGGTGCGCCCCGTGTACAGCACGTCGTCGACCAGCACCACGGTGCGCCCCTCGATCGGCTCGGGGAGATCGGTGGGGCCGATCTCCGGTTTTGGCAAGCCGTGAAACACGTCGTCGCGATACAGCGAGATGTCGACCGCCCCCAGCAGCGGCTTCGGCTCGCCGGCCTCGACCAGCAGGCCGCAGAGCCGGTGCGCCAGGTAGGCGCCCCCGGTGCGCACGCCCACCAGGTACAGCGGGCGATCGTCCGAGGGGACCATCTCGGCGATCTCCAGCGCCATCCGGCGCAGCGTCCGCGCGATGGCCGCCGCGTCCATCAGCTCGCGGCGCTCGACGAGGTTCTGGTCCGGCGGTGGCTTGCGTGGCATCAGCGAATCCGTTCTTTCACAGGTAGTAGCGCAAGGAAAGCGCCGTCAGCGCGTTCCAGACGCTGCCGCCGCCGATCACGCCGACGGTCCAGACGTGAACGCCGGGGGCCGACTCGTACTGGACCGCGCCCCCCGCCAGGATCCCGATCGAGAGCGCGGGGACGCCGATGAACCCGAAGTGGAGCTCGGCCTCGAGCGCAGCCTGCAGGTCGAACGTGACCGTGCTGGAGGTGTCGCCGCCGGCCGGCCGGAACCAGACCAAGGCCAGCTGCGGGCTGGCCACCACCGCCAGGTGTCGCCAGTTGCCGAGCAGGACGCTCATCCCGACCACCGGGCCGATCCCCAGGTAGGTGTCCAGCGACGCGGCGCCGTTCGATCCGCCGCCGGCCGCCAGCGCCAGCGCGCCGTTCAAGGCCAGGTTCCGCGAGGTCCAGTAACGCGCGCCGAACGCCCCCACGGTCACCGTGCACGAGACGCCCGCGTCGGCCACGCAGCCCAGCCCGGGCCGCAGCGTCAGGGGCACCGGGCCCGTGTCCAGCCGCTGGGCGGAGACGCCGATGCGGCCGACCACCGCGTCGTGGTCCGACGGGGCGGGCGAGGCGTCGGCGATCGGAATCGGTCCGACCGCCCGGACCGGAGTCGGCGCAGGCGCCGCCGCCGCCACGGGCGGCGGGGGGGCCGGCGGGGACAGCGGCGGCTCGGCAGCCGGGGGCGGCGGCGGGGCCGGCTCGGCCGGCGGTGCGATCGGCGCCGGCGGGGGCGTCTGCGCCGGCGCCGGCAGCGCCAGCAGCGCCATCGAGAGGATGAGCCCCAGACACCTCGCCGTGCGCACTAGGTCCCGGTCTGGCCCAGGCAGATGCTGGCCGTGCCGCCGGGCACGGGCGAGTCGCAGAAGTACCCGTCACTGACGCGGTCGCAACTCTTGCCGCCGTCAGCGAGCGAGCACCCCGCGTAGCAGGCGCGCAGCGGCGCGTCCGGACCGCCGCGCTGGGTGCAGACGGCGCCGGTCCCGGGGCAGCTGTCCACGCTGCCGGCCGTGGCGTTCGGCGCGCAGCCGTACACCTGGCAATAACCGTGCGTGAAACGCGTGCCGGTCGAGCAGACGCCGCCCAGCGTGCAGTCGGCGTCGCTGTTGCAGGCCGAGCCGGAGACCGCGGCGCTGTTGTAGCAGAGGCCGTGCGTGGTGTCGCAGGCCGCCACGCCGCCCGCCACGCTGACCGTGCAGCTGGCGGGATCGCAGCCCGCGGCGCCGTTCGGGATGAACAGCGTGCGGCAGATGCCCACCACCACGTCGTCGCTCGGGTCGGACGGCGTGCCGTTGTTGTTCTGGATCAGCCGCACGCACATCTGATCGGAGCCGCAGTCGCTGTTCACGGTGCAGGTCGACGAGCAGAAGGTGCGGTTGCTGCCGCTCGGCAGCATGAACTGCTGATCGAAGCAGGCGCCGCTGCGGCAGTCGGAGGTGGCGGTGCAGGACTGGCCGATGGTCCTGGTTCCCGGAGCGGTCTGGCAGGTGTAGAGCGCGGTGCGCGCGCCGGTGGGCATGCACCCCTGCCCCGCCGGGCAGTCGCTCTCGCGCTCGCAGCTGGTGGCCCCCAGCTTCGCGGCGGGCGTGCACATGCCGACGCGCGCGACCGAGGCGTTGGGCGCGGCCGCGGTCATCTGCTCGAGGCAGCTGGAGCCGTTGGGGCAGTCGGCGTCGTTGCGGCACATCGAGCTGCAGAAGTGGGCAGTCGCCGAGGCCGACGCGGTGATACAGAGGCTGTCGTCCGCGCAGCGCATCCCGTCAGCCGGGTTGGGCGAGCAGGCTGCTCCGTAAGCGAGCGCGCCCGTGACGGGGGCGACGCAGTCGAGCCGGAAGGCGTCACCCGACGGCACCGCCGGGCCGACCACGCAGACCCGGCCCGAGTTGCACAGGCTGTCGGCACCCGACTGGGCGTAGCTGCTCTTGGGCGTGGCGGCCACCGTCGAGAGCTGGCCGCAGAAGTTGATCGGACAGACGCCCCCGCCCATCGCGTCGGCCGGGCAGTAGGCGTCGACCACGGTCGCGTCGCGCGGGTGATCGACGCCGGCGTCCTTGCCCTGCACGGGTCTGCCGCCGGCGGCCGGGCTCGAGCATCCGGCCCAAACCGAGGCCACAACTAAAAGAAGCGTCGCGAGGCTCTTCAAGGTCGCGGGGATTATGCCACCGTCTGGTGTAATGATGAAGACGTGCTGACTGATCCCACCGCCGCCGTCATCGTCATCGGCAACGAGATCCTGTCCGGCAAGGTCGATGACCAGAACGCCCGGTACCTGATCGGCGAGCTGCGGGCGCTGGGGGTGTCGCTGCGGCGGATCGAGGTCATCCCCGATGTCGTGGACGACATCGCCCGCACGGTCCGCGCAACCTCCGGCGCCGTCGATCACGTGTTCACCTCGGGCGGGGTCGGGCCGACCCACGACGACGTGACACTGCGCGGGATCGCGGCGGCGTTCGACATGCCGATCGAGCGCAACGCGCAGCTCGAAGCGCTGATGCGGGCGCGCTGGGGCGAGGGGCTGCGGCCGCGCGACCTGCTGATGGCCGACATCCCGGCCGGCGCCCGCCTCGAGCACGGCGCCGGCGCCCCCGGGATGACCTGGCCGGTGGTGGTCGTGCGCAACGTCTGGGTGCTGCCCGGCGTCCCCGGGATCTTCCGGCGCAAGTTCGAGGCGGTGCGCGAGCTGTTCCGCGCGGCCCCGATTCACGGCCGGGCGCTCTACACGCGCGCGGACGAGGCCGAGATCGCCGGGGCTCTGGACGAGACCGTGGCCGCCTTCCCGACCGTCGACGTCGGCTCTTACCCCCAGACCGACGGGGGTCCCCACCGGGTCAAGGTCACCTTCGACGGCCGCGACCGGGCCGCCGTCGACGGCGCGCTGGCCTTCCTGGCCGAAAAGCTGGGCCCCGCGGTCGCCAAGATCGAGTAGCCGCGGGCCGACTTCGCGCGTGGTAAAAGCCGCGCCATGGCCGAAGTTCCGCCGGGCGTCAAAGGCATGAACGACATCCTCGCGCCCGAGGTGTCGAAGTGGCAGTTCGTCGAGGAGAAGGCGCGCGGCGCCCTGGAGGCCCACGCCTACCGCGAGGTGCGCACGCCGGTGCTCGAGTACACGCCGCTGTTCGTCCGGTCGGTCGGCGAGGTGACCGACGTCGTCGAGAAGCAGATGTACACCTTCGACGACCGCGACGGGCGTTCGGTCAGCCTGCGGCCCGAGGGGACCGCCTCGGCCGTGCGCGCCTACATCGAGCGGGCGCAGTGGAACCGCGAGCCGGTCACGCGCTGGTACTACATCGGGCCGATGTTCCGGCACGAACGGGCCCAGCGCGGGCGCCTGCGCCAGTTCCACCAGATCGGCGCCGAGCTGTTCGGCGTCGACGCGCCGTCCGTGGACGCCGAGGTCATCGCCATGCTGGTCTCGATGCTGGGCGAGATGGGGCTGCCGGCGTCCGCGCTGGACGTGAATCTGAACTCGCTGGGCGAGCCGGACGAGCGCGTGGCCTACCGCGACGCCCTGGTCGCGTTCTACCGCCAGCACCTGGACGTCCTGGACGAGGACTCGCACCGCCGGCTGGAGAGCAACCCGCTGCGCATCCTCGACTCGAAGAACCCCGAGATCGTGGCGCTGAACGCGAACGCCCCGGTCCTGCTGGACACACTGGGCGAACGTTCGCGCGCCCGCTTCGACGCCGTGCGAAAGCACCTGGAGGCGCTGGGCGTGCGGCACAACCTGCAGAGCCGGCTGGTGCGCGGCCTGGACTACTACACCGCCACGATCTTCGAAATCACCACGGCGGCCGGCGACCTGGGGGCGCAGAACACCATCTGCGGCGGCGGGCGCTACGACCGTCTGGTCTCGTCGCTGGGCGGCCCGGCCACGCCCGCGATCGGCTTCGCGCTGGGCGTCGAGCGCACGCTGCTGGCCATCGCCGAGCCGGCCGAGAACTACGAGCCGGCCATCAGCGTCTTCTTCGCCCCGATGGACGAGGCCGCCCTCGCCTACCTGCTCCCGATGGCCCAGCGGCTGCGCGCCGCCGGCATCCGCTGCGAGATCGAGCACCGCGGCGGCAACATGTCCAAGCAGATGAAGCGCGCCGACAAGCTCCGCGCCCGCGCAGCGGTCATCGCCGGCAGCAACGAGATCGCCTCCGGGACCGTCACGGTGAAGGATCTGGCCCAGGGGACCCAGACGCAGATCCCCGCCGCCGACCTGGAGCCCAAGGTCCACCAGCTCCTCGACTGATTTGACCCAGCGGCGCTCCGGCGCGACCCTGGGACAATGAGACACTTGCGATTCGTGTGTGTGGGGGTGTGCCTGCTGGGCCCGATCGCGGCTGGCGTGTCGTCTTGCGGCGGCAGCAGCAGCAGCCCGGGCGCCGAGTTCTGTCAGTCCTGGGCGACGGCGTTCTGCCAGAAGCTCTACGACTGCACCCCGTCCGACCAGCGGGGCAGCGACTTCCTGGGCGGCCCGTCGCAATCGGTGTGCGTGCAGGGGTGGGCCGCGACCTGCAGCAACCCGCAGAGCGGGCAATCGTTCGACGTCGACTGCTCGGGGGCCGCCCAGGTCAACGCCGCCGCCAAGAGCGCCTGTCTGAACGAGCTGTCGACGATCACCTGCGACGAATTCAACTCACCCGACTACATGAGCGTCTGCACCCAGGTCTGCAGCAGCGGCGCGACCGGCGGCACGGGCGGAGCCGGAACCGGCGGAATCGGGGGCAGCGGCACCGGCGGGACTGGCCCCGGCACCGGGGGCACCGGCACGGGCGGGACCGGCGCGAGCTGCGGCACGGTCGAGCCCTGCGGCGGCAACCTGGTCGGGACCTGGTCGCTGAACACGGCTTGCCTGAGCGCCGCCGGGCTGACCGCCGTCGCTCAACAAGGGTCTTGCTCGCAAGAGGTCGTCACTGACTCGAAGGCGAGCATCTCCGGCATCAGCACGTTCGGGAGCGACCTGACCTACAGCATCTCGGAGAACCTGTCGTTCACGCTGACCTTCCAGATGCCCGCCTCGTGCGCCGCCGGGCTCGACTGCGCCACCTACGGCAGCTACCTGTCCCAGAGTCTGGCCCCCGGCGGCTCAGCCACCTGCTCGGGAACCACCACCTGCGCCTGCGTCGAGACCAACACCGAGCTGGTGAGCGACAGCGGAACCTACGTCCTCTCGGGCAGCAACGCGACCCTGACCAGCAGCGTCTCCGGCAACACATCCACCAACAGCTACTGCGTCCAAGGCTCCACCATCCACCTCGTCACCGTCGCCGCCAACCAAACAACCATCCAAAGCGACATCGTCGGCCAAAAACAGTAACCGACGAGCCGAGACAGCGCCGCTTCGAGCGCCCGGCCCCTTTGAGGGTCCCGTAGAAAAAAGAATGGCGCCCTCGGGGTTACCGAGGGCGCCATTCACCCCAACACGAACCGAGGAACCACCCTCGAGTCGTGGTGGTCCCCGTCGGGGTGTGAGCCCGACAGGTACCATCTTGTCAAGTGGTTGCTGCTACGTGGCCGGGCTGGGCACGACGACCCGAGCCGCCGAGCCGGCGCCCTGCGCCTCGTCGGGCAGCGTGAAGCCGTGGGACGAACCCACCAGCTCCGGGTAGGCGCCGCCGCCGTGCTCGTGCAGGTCGAGCCCTTCGAGCTCGCCCTCCTTCGAGACGCGGAGACCGACGGTGTACTTGGTCACCAGCATGAGGACCATCGACACCGCGAAGGTCGCGAGGCCGATGGAGGCGCTGCCGATGGCCTGGCCGATCAGCTGGTTGACGCCGCCGCCGTAGAAGAGGCCGGTGACGACCGCGCCAGCCGAGTTGTCGGCGCCCGTCGGGGTGGGCGCGCCGTACTGGCCGGTCGCGAACAGGCCGAGCGACAGGGTTCCCCAGATGCCGTTCGCCAGGTGGACCGCGCAGGCGCCGGCCGGGTCGTCGATCCGCAGGTACTCCATCAGGTCGACCCACAGCGCGCAGACCGGGCCAGAGACCAGGCCGATGATGATGGCGCCGAAGGGCGACACCCAGTAGCAGGGGCAGGTGATGGCGACCAGGCCCGAGAGGAAGCCGTTGACCGTCATGCCGAGGTCCCACACCTTGGTCTTCGGGTAGGTCCAGAACATGGCGCTCAGACCGCCGGCGCAGGCGGCCAGCGTGGTGTTCGCGGCGACGCGGCCGATGCCGGCAGCGTCCATGGCCGACAGGGTCGAGCCGGGGTTGAAGCCGTACCACCCGAACCAGAGGATGACGCCGCCGACCGACGCGATGGTCAGGTCGTGGCCCGGCATGGCGCCGCCGCCGTCACGCTTGAACTTGCGGCCGATGCGCGGCCCCAGGACGATGGCGCCGGCCAGCGAGATCGCGCCGCCGATGGTGTGGACGACCGTCGAGCCCGCGAAGTCGTGGAACGCCGAGGGGTGAATGGTGTTGAGCCAGCCGTCCGGACCCCAGGCCCAGTGGCCGAGGATCGGGTAGATGAAGCCGCTGACGCCGACGCTGTACATGAGATCGCCGACGAAGCTGGTGCGGCCGATCATGGCGCCCGACGTGACCGTCGAGCAGGTGTCGGCGAAGGCGTACTGGAACAGGAAGAAGGCCAGCGAAGCGACGCCGGTGCTTCCGTAGCTGTCGCCCATGCCGTGCAGGAAGAAGTACTGGTGGCCGATGAAGCCGTTGCCCGCGCCGAACATGAACGCGAAGCCGAAGGCCCAGAACAGCAGGCCGCAGAGGCAGGTGTCGACGATGCCTTCGAGGAGCACGTTGACCGTCTCACGCGTCCGCGCGAACCCCGCCTCGAGGAACATGAACCCGGCCTGCATGAAGAACACGAGGAAGGCCGTCACCAGCACCCACATCGTGTTGATCGGGTTCACGTAAGCCGGCGGTGCTGCCGCCGCGTCATCCGCGAGCGCCTTGTGGCCGAAGTACGCCGGGATACCGGCAATGATGAGGAAGAGGAGCGCGAGCCCCAGCGCCTTGCCGCCCAGGAGCGCGTAGAAAACGCGTCTCCTTTCGGCCGTTTTCATTCCGTCCATGAACCGTTTGATCACGATGTCCCTCCTGGTTTTGGCGCCGCCCGGGAGGCGCGCCTGGGGAACATCTTGCTGGCTTTGCATTTCGCAATTATTTCCTGACGTACCGACTTACGTAACTACAGCAACTTACAGCGTCATCTGTCGGCACACGCCGAAGCGCCCTTGCGAATCGCCCCAGCACCTTTGCGTTTTTCTGTTTCTGCGGTTTGCCTAGACAAACTGCAAAAGCCTCCGGTTTCCACCTGCAGACGACGCTGAAGCCTTCGAGTTACGTGGGCCATTCGCGATCCGTGGCGCACCCGCCTGCGGCGATCGGAGGCCGAAGCAACCAAGTTTCGTCTATTCGGAAATGCTGCAGAAACGTCGCTCCGCTAGTGTCGCCTTCAGCCCCCGTTCCCTCGAGACCACCAACGAGGATGACCATGGACGACGAACAGAAACTGACGTGGTCGCAAAAGAAGGAGCGACTGAAGGTCCGACTCGAGGACCGGCCTGGAAACATTCCGTTCGTCGCCTACCCGCGACCCGGCGGTGTGCTGGTCCCCGAGCTCTTGCGGCGCGCCGGATGCCCGGCAGCGCAGGATCCGGACTCGACCGCGGGCAAGGCGGAGGCTGTTGCCGCGACGATCGAATGGCTGCGGGAGCGCCTGGCCCGGCTGCCGGACGACGTGCAGCAGGCCGAGCTTCCGGATCCCGGCGTCATGCTCCGCTGCTGGCAGCTGGGGGCCCGCACGCGCGGGGCGCTGGCCCGACTTCCGTCGGCTCCCGGGCGCCGGTGGCGGCTGGTCGACCTGCTCGGCAAGGAGCGGGTCGGCGCCGCCCTGCTGGCCGATCTGCTGGCTGCGCGCGAAGAGCAGGTGAAGCGCCCGGCGGCGCCCGAACCGCAGACCGGTCGCCTGGACGGGCTCACCGCGGCGCTCCGCGCCCGGCTCCCCTGCGTCGAGAGCGAGCTCCGCCAGATCTGTGACAGCGTGGCGCTCCGTGACTGCCCGGCGTCGGCCGCGCAGGTGGCCCGCCTCTACCGGAGCTGGGACGCCGACGTCCCCTTTCGTGCCGTCCGGCGCCAGGGCGCGACGATCCTGGTCGTGCCGTCCACCGTCGACGGCGCCGAGTCGCTGATGATGGCGGCGGCCCACCTGATCTTTCGCCATGGCCTGGCGGCCATGCAGGACGTCACCACCAGGGTGCGCACCACGGCGAACGTGCACGTCGACGAGGAGCTGGCGCGGCGCATCTTGCCGCTCTTGCCGTCGTTCCGCTGGCTCGACGAGGCGTCCGGGTGGTTCTCGTTCGCCGGCGCCGGTGGGCAGGTGCCGGCGCTGGTCCGGAAGCTGTTCGCCGTCGCCCGCCGCGTCCCGTACGACGACCTCTGCCACGCGATCGGCAAGCAGGTCCGCCCGTTCCGGACGGCTCCCGGACCGGCGGTCCGGGGCTACCTGACCACCGTCCTGGGGTGCCGAACGCTGAACGACTGGGTCCTGCCCGGCCCCGGCCTGGTCCCCGGCGGCCTGACCAGGAGCGACCGGGCGATCCTGGGCGTGCTGTCGAGCGTGGGCGACGGCGCCACCGTCGGCGAGCTTCGCGAGGCGGCCGGGAAGGCGCGTGTCTCGCCGGCGGCGCTCCGCCGATTCCTGCGCACCTCGCCGCTGGTGCTCCACGAAGGTGGCAAGGCGCGGATCGTCGGCGCGCCGACAGCCGCCTCCGCGCCCGCCGGGCGCGCGCGGACGAAGCCCGTCGCCCGCGCCGTCTAGCTCAGGCGGTCTTGCCCAGCTCGAAGCCGTCGTGCAGCGAGCGCACCGCCAGCTCGGCGTACTTGGCGTCGATGACGCAGGAGATCTTGATCTCCGAGGTCGAGATGAGGTGCACGGCGATGTTCTCGCGCGCCAGGATCTCGAACATCTTCAGCGCGACGCCGGCGTGCGAACGCATCCCGACGCCGACCACCGACACCTTGGACAGGTTGCTCTCGGTCCGGATGTGCTCGGGCGAGCAGAGGTGCCCGCAGTGCTTGACGAGCAGGTCGCGCGCGCGCACCAGGTCGGCGGCCGGCAGCGTGAACGTCAGGTTGGTGCGCCCGCCCTCGACGTAGGCCTGCACGATCACGTCGACGACGATGCCGGCGCTGGCCAGTGGCCGCAGCACCATGGCCTGGATCCCGGCCTGGTCCGAGATCGCGTGCATCGTGATTTTCGCCTCGTCACGCGTGGCGGTGACGCCCGAGACCAGAACTGATTCCATGGCTTTGTCTTCCGGCACGACCCATGTCCCTTCGTTGTCGTTGAAGCTGGAACGCACGTGGATCGGGACGTCGAACTTCATCCCGAACTCGACCGATCGGATCTGCAGGACCTTGGCGCCCAGCGACGCCAGCTCCAGCATCTCCTCGAAGCTGATGCGGTCCACCTTGCGGGCGTTCTTCACGACGTTGGGATCGGCGGTGTAGACGCCGTCCACGTCGGTGTAGATCTCGCAGACGTCGGCCTTCAGGGCCGCGGCGATGGCGACGCCCGAGGTGTCCGACCCGCCCCGCCCCAGCGTGGTGATGTTCCCCTGCGCATCGACGCCCTGGAAGCCGGCGATGACGGCGATCTTGCCCTCCTTCAGCGCCTGGGCGATGGCGCTGCCGTCGATGTCCTTGATGCGCGCGCGCGAGAACGCGCTGTCGGTCAGGATGCGGACCTGGTGCCCGAGCAGCGACACCGCCCGGCCCCCCTCGGCCTGGATGGCCAGCGCGACCAGGCCGACGCTGACCTGCTCGCCCGTCGCGGCGATGACGTCCAGCTCGCGCTCGTCCGGCAGGTCGCTGATCTGCTTGGCCAGCCCCAGCAGGCGGTTGGTCTCGCCGGACATCGCCGACACGATCACCACGACGTCGTGCCCCTGCCGCTGGGTCGCCAGGCACCTGCGCGCGACCGCGCGCATGCGCTCGATGGTGCCGACCGAAGTTCCCCCGTATTTCTGAACGATGAGCAAGGCGCGACAATTTCCACTGCCGGCGACGCGCCGTCAAGGTAGACAGAGGGGATGGCGGACGCGGTCGAGGTTCACGTCACGATGCCCGACGGAGAGACGGCGCGCCGGATCGGTCGAATGCTGGTCGAAGAGAGGTTGGCCGCCTGCGTGAACATCGTGCAGGGCGTGGTGTCGATCTACAGCTGGAAGGGCCAGATCCAGGAGGACCAAGAGGTGCTGTGCCTGTTAAAGACGTCGCCGGAGCGGTTCTCCCAGCTCCGCGCGCGGCTGCTCGAGCTGCACCCCTACGAGCTGCCCGAGGTCCTGGGCTTCGCGGTCGACGACGGCAGCCAGGCCTACGTCACCTGGGTGCGCCAGAACACTGGCGTGGTCTGACCTGACCTCCCCCGGCGCCTTCGGCGCCGACCCCTCTCGCTTCGCGGGCCGGGGGCAGATCAGATCTTCGCCTCTCCGCGACAGCGGGGAGGCCGACGAGCCGCAGGCTCGTCGGGTGGGGTCCGAGTCAGGGAAACGGCGCGGGGACCGGCGCGCCGGTTGCGTCGCGCTCTGGTAGACCCAGCGCGGGGCGCGCCCAGACCTCGTAGGCGTCGTCGCGGTAGACGCGCTTCAGACCGACGCTTTCCGGCGTTTCGCGCGCCAGCGGCTCGTCCCGTTCGACCAGCACCGCGTCCGGCGCGTAGCGTGCGAGGACCTGCTGCCACCCGGGCTTGGCCCGATGGATCGTGCGGTCCTCATCGAGCACCTCGGGCGCGTAGGCGACTTCGTAGCGGCCGTCGAAGCTGACGCGCGCGGCCGGGTGCAGCTTCCAGATCACGAACCCGCCGTTGACGAACGACGTCACCAGCCGTCCCCGGAACCCGGCGCCCGCCAGGTACTCCGTGGCGCCGGCCGGGTAGACCACCGGCACGTTCCCCAGATCGCTCCCCTGCGCCGGTAGCTGCAGCGTGAACGGGTGCCGCGGCAACGCGACCGCCAGCAGCCCCACGCCGGCCGCGGCGGCCACCAGCCCGACCGCCACCGCCGGCTGCCGCCGCGCCAGCGCCCCCTGCAGCAGCTCGCCCAGCGGCGTGGGCCCCAGGTATCCCGGCACCGCGCAGAACCAGGCGAGCGCGAACAGCGCCACGTGGCGCTCGTGCTGCCAGGCCGCGAAGGCCGTGGCCAGGACGAACGGCAGCCCCGGCGCGTTGCGCAGGCCGCGCCGCGCCACCGCGTAAACCAGCAACAGCACCGCCAGCCCGAACGCCGCCAGCCCCAGGACGTAGGGGCTGTGGTAGAGCGGCGCCCACTCGCCGATCGCCGCGCGCGGAAACGTGATGCTGCGGGCCCACCCGGTGAAGTAGTCGCGGCCGTAGGGGGTCAGCGCCATCCAGAGCGGCACAGCGGCCAGTCCGGCCAGCAGGTGCCAGATCGGCCGCCGCCGCCGCAGCTGCTCCGCCGCGTGGAGCCCCAGCGCGATCACCCCCACCACCCAGCCGCCGTGCAGGTTGATCCAGAGCCCGGCGACCGGGACCCAGATCAGCAGGAAGCGGCCCGGCCGCGGCTGGTCGCGGTCGCGATCGATCTCGGCCAGCACGATCGCCAGGAACAGCATCGTGTAGAGCCCGGCCCGGATGGTCGTGAAAGCCACCGCGGCCAGCACGACCGCCACGGGCGCGCAGAACGCGACCGTCGCCGCCCCCGCGCGCCGGCTGGCGGTGCGGGCGGCGACGGCGGCGATGGCGGTCGAGATCAGCCACTTCACGACCATGACGCCGCCGGCCCCCAGCCTGGTGGCCAGGAAGTAGAGGACGGCGCCGGCGCCCCACTCGTGCTGGACCGCCGGGACGACCGTGTGCGTGAAGGCGAACGTGTCGACGTGCGGCAGCGCACCGGTGCGCAGCCACTCGCGAAACAGCGCCATCTGGTGGTAGCCGTCGGGGTCGAAGAAGCTCTGGTCGCTGATCCGCTCGAACAGGAACGCGCCCAGCCCGAACGCCAGCGCAGCCGGGAGCAGCCGGCGCTGGCTCATTTCAGCGCCCGCGCCGCCTCGCGCGCCGCCTGGACCACCATCGGCTCGGTGTCGTGCTTGGCCGCTTCGGCCAGCGCCGGCAGCGCGGCGCGGTCGCCGATGGCGGCCAGCGCGTGGGCCGCGGCCGCGCGCACCGGCACGTAGGCGTCCGCCTTCAGGCGCTCGATCAGCGCGGGGACGGCGCGCCGATCGCCCTGCCTCCCCAGCGCCTCGACCATCTCGCGCCGGTTCTGCACCTCGGACAGGTGCGCCAGCAGCACCGGCACGGCGCGCTCGTCGTGCAGCCCGCCCAGCGCGACGATGATGGCGCGGCACAGCAGCACGTCCTCGTGCGCGTCCAGCGCCCCGGACAGGATGGGCAGGCCGCTCGCATCGCCGGTGACCGCCAGCGCCAGCGCGGCGCGCACATCCAGACCGGCAGGGGACTTGGGGTCCACGGCGATCTCCTGGACGCGCCGGCGGCGGGCACCGTCTCCGAGCCGCAGCGCACCGACGATCGCCCAGTCGGCGATGGCCGGATCCGGATCGACCGCGGCGCGCTCCAGCGCTGCCCTCGTCTCCGGGTGCGGGGGCAGCTCGACCACCAGGCGGACCGCCTCGCGCCGCTGGGCGACCGGAGCCGGCGATCCCAGCAGCGCGGCCAGCTCCGGCGCGGCCGACGCGTCGCCCAGACGGCCCCTCTCCAGCGCGTGCGGCTCTGGTCCACCCGCCCCGCCCGCCTCGAACGTCAGGTGCGCGTCCAGCCAGTTGTCCAGCAGCCCCCGCAGGGACGCCACGCGGGCCGGCCGCTCGTCCGCCAGGTTCTTGCTCTCGCGCGGATCGGACGCCAGGTCGTAGTAGGCGCACAGGCTGGCGCGCATGTCGCAGATCAGTTTCTCACCGTTGAGCGAGACCATGCGGCGATCTTCCAGCTCGGCGAAGGCCGGCGGCAGGCGCGCCGACGGCGCGGGCGGAGTCGCCAGCCAGGGGCCGAGGTCGGTCCCGCGCATCCGGGCCGGCACCGGGATGTCCAGCAGGTTCAGCACCGTCGGCGTGACGTCGATGAGCTGCGCCTGACCGTCGACCACGTGCGGCGCCACGCCCGGGATCGAGATCAGCAGCGGGATGCGCAGCTGCTCCTCGTAGAGCGACGAGCCGTGATAGCGGCCGCCGTGCTCCTCGAACTCCTCGCCGTGGTCGGCGGCGATGATGATGATCGTCCCCGGGCGCCGCGCCCGCACCTCGCGGATCAAGCGCCCCACCGCCGCGTCGGTGTAGGCGATCTCGCCGTCGTACCGGTCGACGTCGCCGCCGCCGAAGACGAACCCCGGGTGCGGCACGTAAGGCTCGTGCGGCTCGAAGAAGTGGACCCAGACGAACGAGCGTGTGGGCTTGACGGTGTCGTAGTACGCCAGCAGCTGGTCGACGCGGCGCTGGGCGTCGATGAACTCGAACTTCACGTACTCGAAGTCGAAGTTGGTCTCGGCAAAGGTCTTGAGCTTCTCGGAGTCGATGTAGAAGACCGCCGGCGGATAAAAGGCCGCCGTCTTCCAGCCGAACTGGCGCAGGGCGGCCGCGATGGTCTCGTGCTTCTCGCCCGGGGCCAACCGCGCCATCGTCGGGAAGTACTTGGACGTCAACATCGACGAGATCGAGAAGGACGTGTGCGGTGCCTGCGCGTACGCCCGCGTGAACCGGACGCTCTCGCGCGCCAGCGCGTCGATGTTGGGCGTGGTCGCCCGCCCGTAGCCGTAGGCGCCGACGTGATCGGCGCGCAAGGCGTCGATCGTGATGACCAGGACGTCGGCCTGCGGGCGGCGTGGGCCGTCCGGCAGGGGCGGCAGCGCGACCGAGCGCGCCACGGAGGTGCCGGCGGGGGGCGCGGCGCCGTGCACATGCCACGCACGCATCGCAAGCGACGCCAGCGCCGTCCGTTCAGACGCCGCATATCGTAGGACCTGGCTGCGGTCGAGCGCAGCGACCGACTCGAGCGTCGCCACGATCGAAGCGGCCGCCAGCAGCGCGGCCGCCCAGGCCGGAGGCGCACGGAGTCTCGGACGCGCGGCCAGCACCGCGGCGACCAGGGTCACCGCCGCCAGCGTGTGGTGGAACCAACCGTAGAGGCGCGGCAACACCAGCCGGTTGGCGGCTTCGGCGACCAGCGCCACGGCGGCCCAGCCGAGCGTGAGCAACAGGCCAGGCGCCGGGCGGGCCAGGCGGCGCGCGTACGAGCGCGCGACCAGGAACACCGCGCCCACACCAGCCGCCGCCAGGACGACGGATACCGCCTGATGGCCGGGCAGCGACGCCGCGAGGTGCCCACTGAACATGGCGAACGCGTCGGCGACCAGAATCGGCGCCGCGACGATCGCCGCCAGAGCCCCGGCCGCGCGGGCCGGATCCCGCAGCAGCCGGGCCAGCCAGCCGCCTGCGGCGCACAGAGCGCCGAACAGCATGCCCGCCAGGGCCAGCATCCCGGCGTCCACACCGGCCAACCGCAACGCCTTCGCGGCCGAAAGGCCGCCGATCCCTTGCGCGATCGACCAGGCGGCGTCCACGGCGCCGGCCAGCGCCCCGCCCAGCACGCCCGCCAGGATCCAGGCGGCGGTCATCCGGCCTCGCCGGCGGCGGCCACAGCCCCGCTGTCGGCGACCGCCCGGGCCAACGCCGCGTGCTCGGGCCGTCGCAGTCCGGGGTCCGCGGCCCATGTCGCCTCCGCCTGGCGCCGGGCCGCCTGGAACAGCTCGCCCAGCTCCGCCGGTGCCAGGCTGGCCGGGTCGGTCGAGCCTGCCTGATCCGTCCCAAGCAGGTCCCCGAACCCGCGCTGGGCCAGGTCGAGCTCGGCGACCCGAAAGCCGTCGTCCGTGCCGGCCAGCTGTTCCAGGCGCGCCATCCCCGAGCTCTCCGCCGCCAGCCCGTCGGAGGCCAGCAGGAAGCAGAGCCCGGGACGGGCCCCTCTACCGACGCGGCCGCGCAGCTGGTGAAGCTGCGCCAGGCCCAGGCGGTCGGCCTCTTCGATCATCATCACGCTGGCGTTCGGGACGTCGATCCCCAGCTCGACGACCGTGGTCGCGACCAGCACCTGGGTCTCACCCGCCGCGAACGCGCGCAGCGCCCGCTCCTTGCCCGCCGACGGCAGCGCTCCATGCAGGAGGCCGACACGCACGGGGGCCAGCGACCGGACCAGCCGGGCGTGGGCGGCCAGGGCCGTCACCGCCCCGGCCCGGCGCGCCTCTTCGCGGACCGGACAGACGACGAACGCCTGGCCGCCGCTGCCCACCGCGTCGCGCAGGCGGTCCCAGGCCGCCTGGCGCGCGCCCGGCGTCGCGCAGACGGCCGTCGCCGCGCCTCGGCGCCCGGCCGGGCGCTCGGTCAGGAAGCTCGCGTCCAGGTCGCCGTGCAGCACCAGCGCCAGCGACCGGGGGATCGGCGTGGCCGACATCGACAGCAGATGGGCGCTGGCCCCCCCGATCGAGAGCGCGGTTCGCTGGGCCACGCCGAACCGGTGCTGCTCGTCGACGACGACCAGGCCCAGGCGATCGCCGGCCAGCCCGGCCGTGAGCAGCGCGTGCGTCCCGATCAGCAGATCGACGGCCCCCGCGTTCCAGCGCTCGACCACCGCGGCGCGCGCGGCGGCGGCCATTCCGCCCGTGAGCGCGGCGACCCGCAGCTCCCCCGCCGCGGCCCAGGCGCCGATCGCGCGCGCCTGCTGCTCGGCCAGGACCTCGGTCGGCACCATCATCAGGGTCCGGGCGCCCGCCGCCGCGATCAGGCTAGCTCCCAGGAACGCCACGGCGGTCTTGCCGCTGCCGACGTCGCCGATCAGCAACCGCCGCATCGGGCGCTCCCGCGTCAGGTCGGCCACCAGCTCGTCCGCCGCGCGCGCCTGCGACGCAGTCAGCGCGAACGGAAGCGCCTGCTCCGCCCGCCGCCGCGCCTCTGCCGCGGTCGCCGGCGGGAGGCCCCAGGCCGGACGCGGCTCGGCCGCCCGCCGCGCCAGCAACGTGATCTGAGCAAGGAAGGCGCGTTCGAACATCACGCGCCGCCGAGCCGCCTCGACCCGCGCCGCGTCTTCGCCGGGCTCGTGGAGCTGCAGCAGGGCGGCGGCCAGCTCTTCGCCGGCGGTCGAGCCCCGCAGGCGGTCGAGCGCGGCCGCGCGCATCCGCTCCAGCGTCCGTCCAGGCACGCCCGGGATCGGCACGTAGCGCGGCCTGATCCCCAGCCCGGCACCGCCCCGCTCGGCCAGCGCCGCCGTCACCACCGACGGCTGGAGCAGCTCGCGGACGCCGTCGCGCGCCGTGTGCAGCGCCCCGGCCAGCGCCACCTGGCTCCCCTTGGGAAAGGCGCGGGCCATGCCGCCGTGCGCCCGGAACCAGCGCCCCCGCACCGTCGCGCCGCCGTCCTCGACGAACACATCCAGGAGGCGGCGCGGAAAGACGTGCAGCCGCCGGACGGTCCCGCGCACCAGCACCGCCGTCCCGTCGGGCAGGCCGGCCGCCGCGGCGATCGGCGTGACCTGGCGCAGATCCTGGTAGGCGCGCGGCAACCGCAGCAGCAGGTCGCGCGCGCTGCGAATGCCTCGGGCAGCCAGCCGAGCCCGCGTGACGGGACCTGCGCCCGGCAGCCCGTCGATGGGGACGTCCAGGGGATCAGCGCTTGAAGGTGAAGCGCAGCTCGTAGTCGCAGAGGTGGAAGACGTCGCCTTCCTCGATGCGCTTGTTGTCGATGCGCATCCCCTTGAAGTCGATCCCGTTGGTCGATCCGAGGTCCTTGATGAAATACGTTCCATTCCTTCGGATGACCGCCGCGTGCTTGCGCGAGATGTTGCCGTCCTTGATGGGCAGGTCGGACGACTTGCTCCCGCGTCCGATGATGAACTGGTCCTTGTCGATCCGGTACTTTTGGTTGTCGAACACCAGGTACACGGGCGGCGGCGGCGCCCCGCCCGGGGTCCCGTCGAGCGAATGTTGCGCGTGCTGCGCCATGTGGTGCGCCATCTGGTGGCCCATGGCGTGCGGGTGCGGCGGCGGCGTCGACGGCCCGTCCAGCATCGACAGGCCGCTCGGCTGGGGGACGCGCTGCGCGAAGCGCGACCGCGTCGTGCTCATGGTGGCCGCCGGGGGCGGCGGCGGAGGCGGCGGCGGGGAGGCCGTCATGGCCCGCGCCATCGGCGCGTGGGACGGCGGCGGCGTCGACGGCCCCTCGGACATCGCGTTGATCCCGGTCTGATAACCGGAGAGCTGGGCGTACGACTCCATCGCCTCGGCGATGACCTCGTCGATCTCTTTCTCTTGATCCTCCGCCATGCGACGGAAGGTCACCCAGAGCATGTCGTTGCACTGGAACTGCCGCAGGCTCTTTCGACCAGTTAGCGCCATCGTCAGGATCTCTTCTTCAGCGCCTCGGCGGCCTCGGCCGCCTCCTTGCCGATCGTATCGCCGGGGGGGAAACCTTTGATGGACGCGCTGTCCGAGGTGAGCTTGGCCAGGGCCGGCGCGTCGTCGGGCTTGCCCACGTGCGCCAGGGTCATTACGGCGGTCATCCGCGCCAGCGGAACGCGCGAGCCCAGCGCCTGGAGCAGCGGGGGCCGCGCGGTCTGGCCGAGCTTCTCGATCAGCTTGACCAGCAGATCGTCGACGTCGACCTTCTTGTACGCGGCGCTGGCCGGGAACGCCTCCAGCGCCGGCACGATCCCCTCGGCCTTGCGGGCGCCCAGCATCGCCTCGAACGCCCGGTAGCGGACGATCTCTTCCTTGTCGGACGAGATGATGCCCAGCAGGCCCTTCTCTGCCTCCAGCCCGCCGATCCCCTCGACCACGCCGAACATCTCGTCGCGAAGCGCCTTGTCGGCCCTGGGGTCGCCCGCGATCTTCAGCGCGAACGAGAGCACGGTGGGGTCGCGCCGCTCGGCCAGCGCGCGCGCGGCCGTCAGGGTCTCGTCCCCCTTGCCGGTGGTGGCCTGGTGCTCGAGGACCTTCACCGCGGTCGGCCCGCCGATCATCCCCAGCGCGCGGTCCAGCTTCTCGGGCGACTTGTCGGCGGCGCGGATCTGGGGCGCGCGCGCGACCAGGGCAGCGGCCCCCCTGTCACGCGCGGTCTCGTCCCCGACCTTGCCCAGCATCTCGGCAGCGGGAACATACGGCACATCCGGGGTCGCCAGCACACGAACCAGCATCTCCCCCGAACTGGCCCCGATGGCGGTCATCATCTTGTCCAGCGAGTGCCGCCCCTGCCGCACCTTCCCGCTTCTCATTTCCGACTCGAGCGAGCCCAGCAGCGCCTCGTCGATCCGCTTCTGATCCTCCGGCGGGGCCATCCCGCGCAGCGAGAACAGCGCGTCCCGGTACTCCAGCGTCTTGTCGGGCGAGGCGTCCTTCATCCCCGTTTCATAGATGGGGATGAGCGACTTGGCGATCTCGGCCCGGTCGTCGGCCGGCGCGCCGGCCAGCACGGTATCGACCTCGTCGGCGCGGCCGATGTCGACCAGCGCCGCGGCCGCCTGGGCCCGCAGCTTGGCGGGCACCGAGTGGTCGGCCAGCGCCTCGTGCAGGCGATCCGGCCCCTTCTCGGTGGTCTTCCAGAGCGCGATGTTCTCCGAGGTCGCACGGGTGGAGCACGCCGTCGCGAGCGCGAGCAGCGTCAAACCCCAGCGGAGCCGCGAGGGTGAGCGGGGACCCAGACCCGTCGGCACGGGCATCGGCGCGATGTTAGGCACGCGTGGATCGCACCGTCAAGGATTGCTGCGCGTCGAACCTTCGGATAACGTCGCGTTCCCTCATGTGTTTCGCGGCAGCCCGCCGCCTGTCCTGGCTGGCCCTGCTGCCTTTGCTCCTGGTCGCCCGACGAGCGCCGGCCTCCCCCATCGACGACCCGTTCGTGGGCGGGTTCTCGTTCACGGGCCCGACCGCGGGCGACCTGGGCGCAATCTACTGGAACCCCGCGGCGCTGGGCCTGATGCGCGGGTTCCAGGTCATGGTCGCCGGGACGGCCCGGCTGTCGACCGTGACCGTGAACCGGGCCCCCATCGACCCGGCGACCGGAAGCCCGGGCGGAACCCAGGTGACGGGGTCGGCCACCGCGCACGACTTCCGCCAGCCGTTCCAGTGGCCGCCGGGCCCCGGCGCCTACGTCGCTCTCGGGTACGGCAGCGACCGGTTCACCCTGGCCTTCGCCACGTACATGCCGTACCTGGAGAAGGTCACGTTCCCGGTCTCGCCGGCGGGGAACGAACCGACCCGGTATCAGATGCTGTCGCTGGACCTGCGCAACCTGGCGCTGGTTCCGGCGCTGGCGATCCGGTTCGGGGGGGACCTGCGAATCGGGCTGGCGCCCGGGTTCCTGTTCTCCACCGGGACCCTGGACTTCGCGGAGGACACCGCGCTCGACACCGGGTCGCGGGGGCTGGCTGCCTACGGCCCCGAGAACACGGCCGCGGCAGCCCGCTACCACGTCAGCTCCGGGCAAGGGATCGGCAACGCCAAGTTCTCCGTGACTCTGGGGGGCGGCATCTACTACCGGCGCCGCAACCTGGAGTTCGGCCTGTCGTACCAGAGCCGCCCGCTGGGCTCCGGGGTGCGGGGGGTCGAGGTCTCGGGCGAGCAGTCCTCGGTGACGCTGCCGCCGGCGCTGGGGGGCGGGCCGGTGACCTGCACGGGCGGCCAGACCGCCCGCTGCGTGTTCGGCGACGCGACCTACCAGCTGCCCGACGTGTTCATCGGGGGCGTCACCTGGCACGTGCGTCCCGGGCTGGAGCTTTCCGTGACGGCCCGCTGGCTCTGGCTGCACCTGCACGACCGGATCGACGTGCGCTTCGTCAGCCCGGGGCTGGACGCGGCCGGCCTGCCCGAGCACATCGTCCTTTACCGCGGGTTCCACGACGTGGTGGACACGCGCGCCCGCGTCGCCTACTGGTGGCGCGAGCGACTGCGGATCGGGGCCGAGCTGCGGGTCGAGACCAGCGCCGTCGACGCCAGCGCGGTCAACGCGGCGGCGGTGGACGGGCTCAAGCTCGAGCCGGTCGCGCTGGCCGAGCTGCGGCTCGGTCGTCGGTTCTGGCTCGCCGCCGGCTACGGGCTTACCATCATGCCCGGCGTGACGGTCACCGACTCCGTGTTCAAGCCGGGCTATGCCACGGAGTGTGCCGACATGTCCGGTGATCTCAACGACCAGGGCTGCAAGGCCCGGCTGAACGGGACCGCGCGCCCCACCGCGAACGGGACGTACACTGCGTTCGCGCAGGACTTCGGTCTCACCCTGAACATGAAGTTTTGATGGCCAACAACGCGTCGACAGCCGCTCTTTTCACCCTCTTCGTTCTGGGCTGCGCCGCCGCCTCCGGCCGGCGCGGCACCACCACGACGGCCGGCGCCGCCGGCGAAGCCCCACCCGCGCCCCGTCGCGCGAGCGGCGGCGGCGGTCCGCCCGCCGAGATCGCGCGGGCCCCGCTGGGCGCGCTGTCGGTCAGCAAGTGGCGCCTGCCCAACGGGCTCGAGGTCGTCCTGCTGCCCGACCCCCACGCGACCGCGGTCAGCTACATGACCTGGTTCCGGGTCGGCTCGCGCAACGAGGACGCAGCCGCCGGCGAGACCGGCCTGGCGCACCTGTTCGAGCACCTGATGTTCACCCAGACGAAGAACGCGCCGCCCAACGCCTTCGACACCCAGATGGAGGCGGTGGGGGGCAGCTCGAACGCGATGACCTACTACGACTTCACGGCCTACGTCGACGACGTGCCGCCGACCGAGATCGCGACGGCGGTCCGGCTGGAGGCGGACCGCATCGTGAACCTGGACCTGCGGAAGAAGCAGGTCGAGACCGAGCGGGACGTGGTGGCCGAGGAGCGGCTGTCGTCGGTCGAGGACAACGTCGACGGGATGCTGGACGAGCTGATGTTCCAGCAGGCGTTCAAGAAGCACCCGTACCGCTGGCCGGTCATCGGCTCGATGAAGGACATCAAGGCCTTCACCCAGGAGAAGGCCGTCGCCTTCTACCGGAAGTACTACGCGCCGAACAACGCGGTGGTGGTGGTCGCCGGGAAGTTCGACGAGCAGGCGGTCCTGAAGCTGATCGAGGATGCCTACGGCTCGCTCGCGCCGTCCAAGAACCTGCCCACCGGCGACGCGGCGCCCGAGCGCGCGCCGGCCGGCGAGGTGCGGACGGCCATCAAGCGCCCCGTCCCGGCCGACCGCCTGGCGATCGGGTTCCCGGCGCCTTCGCTGGGCGCCCCCGATCGCGCGGCCTACGAGATCTTGAACGAGGTGCTGGCGGGCGGCCCCTCGTCGCGCCTCAGCCGCGAGCTGGTGGTCGAGCGGCAGTGGGCCTCGTCGGTGCACGGCGACATCGCGCCGACGCGCGACCCGGGCCTCTACGCGCTCTGGATCCAGATGACCAAGGGGCACACGGCCGAACAGGCGGAAGAGGTGGTCATGCGCACGGTGAAGGACCTGGCCACCCGGCCGCTGAGCTCCGCCGAGCTGGGCAAGGCGGCAGCCCGTCTGGAGACGGCTTTCTGGCAGGAGCTGGCGTCCAGCCACGGCCGCGCCGAGACGGTCGGCGCGTTCGAGATCGCCGCGGGCGACTTCCGGCGGCTGCTGGAGCGCGGGCAGGAGTACACGCACGTGACCGCGGCCGACGTGCAGAAGGCCGCCGCCGACTACCTGGGCGGCGGCGCGCGCTCGGTGGTGGTGGCCCGCCCGGAAGGGGCGTCGTGAGTGGCGCGACCGCGCTCCTGTGGGCCACGATGATGGGCACGACGCCGGCTGCCCCCTCCCCTGCCGCGACCGCGATTCGCCGCCCCGGACCGGCCGGCTCGCTGCTGATTGTCGAGGAGGACCGCAGCGTCCCGCTGGTCCACGTGGTGATCGCCTCGCGCTCCGGCTCGGCGACCGACCCGCGCCACCGCGACGGTCTCACCAACCTGGCGGCCGAGTGGGCGCGCCACGGCGCCGGCGGCCGCACGCGCGCGCAGCTGGATCAGGCCTTCGATGCGCTGGGGGCGACGCTGGAGGTCAGGACCGAGCCCGACTGGACCCGCTTCGAGGGGGACGTGCTGGCCCGCAACCTGGACGCGTTCCTGGCGCTGGTGGCCGACGTCCTGATCCGGCCGACCTTCTCGCCCGCCGAGCTGGAGAAGACCCGCGTCGAGATCGGCGGGCAGATCGACGAGCAGCGCAACGACGACCGCCTGCTCTGCGCCCGATTCTTCATGCGCAACCTCTATGGCGATCACCCGTACGGGCACCCGCCCGACGGGTTGATGCCGGCGCTGGACGCCTCGACCGCCGCCGAGGCGGCCGCGCACTTCCGCCGGCACTTCGTCGGCCACAACTTGATCTTCGCCTTCTCGGGCGACGTCGATCCCGACGCGCTGGCCGCGACGCTGGCCAAGACGATGCGCGGGCTGTCCGACGCGCCCGCCCCGCCCGTGAACCCGCTGGAGATGCGGGCGCCGGTGGCGCTGGCCGGCTGGCGCATCCAGCTGGTCGACAAGCCCGACCGCCAGCAGACCCAGCTGATGTTCGGGCACCCGACCCTGCGCGCGACCGACCCGGACTACTTCCCGCTGTCGGTGGGACTGGCGGCGTTCGGGGGGCGCGCCATGAGCTCGACGCTGATGGACGAAGTCCGCCGCAAGCGGGGCCTCGCCTACGGCGCGTACCTCACGATGGACGAGCGGCGCGGGACCACCGCCGCGACCGGCTGGGTCTTCTCCGCGACCGACAAGACCGTCGCCACGCTGAAGCTGGTGTTGAAGCTTTACGTGAGCTTCATGGAGAAGGGGCTGACCGACGCGGACGTCGCGTTCTTCCAGCGCTTCCTGGCCGGATCGCAGGCGGCCGAGATGGACGCGCCCGACCGCCGGCTGGAGACCCGCGTCGGGTACGAGATCGCCGGCCTGCCGCCGGACCTCCTGGAGACGTTCGGCGCGCGCGTCGCGGCGGTCACCCCCGCCCAGGTGAACGCCGCCATCAAGCGCCACGTCCACGCGCGCGACCTGGCGATCACGATGGTCGCCACCGCCTCGTGGATGAAGAAGCTCCTGCTCGACGCGAAGATCCAGGACAGCGCGATCGACATCGTCCCCTACGACACCTATTGAGCCGCCGGACCTCCGCCGCCGTTCCCGCCCTGCTGGCGCTGGCGTGGCTGCCCGCGGCCTGCCAGCCGCCGCCGGCTCGATCCGCGGCGTCCCCCGCCGCCGTCGACGCCGTGCTGGCCCCGCTCTTCGTCACCGCCTCGCGACCGGCCTGCACGTTCGCCGGGCCCATGGCGGTCACCTCGCGTGGCGAGCCAGAGATCCTGCTGGCCACCGCCGACGGCACCTTCTCGGCCGTCGACCCGCGGACCGGCGCGACGGTCTGGAGCGCGACGCTGCCCGGTTTGATCCCGAACCTGGTGGCCCCGCCGGTCGTCGTCGGCCACCGCCTGGTGTTCGCCTGGCAAGAGGTGCTGCCCGACTGGACCCGGACCGCGCACCACCTGGGGGTGCTGGACCTGGACGCGCGCGGGCTGGACCCGCAGTTCGCGCCGGTCACGCTGGCGGCGCAGGTCCCGGCCGCCGACGGCGGAGCGCCGATCGATTTCGTGCCGGCGCACGCCTTCTCGCGCGCGGCGCTGGTCCACGCCAACGTGCCGGATCGGGTGCTCGGGCTGGTGTACGCCGGCTTCGGGAACGTCCGTGACCTGCAGCCCTGGCACGGCTGGCTGTTCGAGGTCGACCTGGATGCCTGGCAGGCCCAGGGCCCGGTGGCCGCGGTGACGGCTTCGATGGCGACGACGGCCGCCACGGCCGACTGCGGCCCCGAGAACGGGGACGGCGCCAAGCAGATGGCCTGCGGGGGCGGGATCTGGGCGGCGGCCGGGCCGGCGGTCATCGCCGATCCCGACTCGTCCGACGGATTCGCGCTGCTGGTCCCGACCGGCAACGGACTGCTGGACCCGACCCGCGCCAGCTTTGCCAACTCGGTCCTGCGCGTCGGCCGCGGCCTGGGCTTCGACCCGGGGTGCGACGGGGCGCTCTGCGCGGGGTTCGATCCGGCCGCCCCCGGGGACGCCTGCGCCGCTTCTTGCCGCCGCCTGTTCATCCCGCGCCTGCCGCCCGGCCAGCTCGCGCCCGCCGGCCCGGGCGGCGACTGCGCGGACGCGACGCTGCTGGCTTGCTACGCCAAGCACGACTGGGATCTGGGGGCCAGCTCGCCCGTGGTGGTCGACCTTCGCGCGGCCGGCGGTCCGCCGGCGCGCGGGCTGCTGCAGCCGGGCAAGGACGGCGCGCTCTACCTGGCCGACGCCGACGAACTGGGGACGCTCTTCGACCGCGCCCCGCTGATGCCGAGCTGCGCCGAGGACGGCGGGACCTGCACGGCGACCTGGGCGGGCACGATCGTGACCAGACCGGCGCTCGCGTCGCTGGACGGCGAAACGCTGGCGCTGGTCCCCACCTTCATCTCCGACGACCTGCACCCGGCCGGGCTGCGGGCGGTCACGATCGACGTCACCGGCGCGGCGCCGGTGCTGCGACCGCGCTGGCAGGCGCCGCCGGCCGGCGACCCGGCCGGCCTGAGCGGCTTCCGGACGGCCCCCGGCGGGGTCACCGTGGTCGACGTGGACGGCGAGCCGTTCGCGGCGCTGGCCGATCCCGGCGCCTCGCCGGCGATGCTCTACTGGGTGCGCGTCCGCGACGGCGCCGTGCTGCAGCGCGTACCGCTGGCGGGCGGCGGCCAGCGGTACGCCGCCCCGCTGGCGCAGGACGGCATCCTCTACGTCCCGTCGTGCGCCCGGACCGGAACCCCCACGTTCGACGAAGGCCCCTCGGTCCTGGAGGCGTTCACGATTGGGACCCGGTGACCTCGGTGTTACCCTGCCGGGCGTGACGGATTCGAACAGCGCGCCGCGCGTGCTCGGCGAGGGGAAGTACCTGCGGCTGGTCGCCCACAACGGGTGGGAGTACGCGACCCGCCCGCACGTGACGGGCATCGTGGTGATCGTGGCGATCACGGATGACGGCCGGCTGGTCCTGGTCGAGCAGCCACGGACGTCGGTTCGCAACCGGGTCATCGAGCTCCCGGCCGGGATGGTCGGCGACGTCGAGGCCGGCGAGACGCCGGCCGAAGCGGCCAGCCGCGAGCTGATGGAGGAGACCGGGTTCGCCGCGCGCGAGATGGTGCCGGTCGCGCAGGGCCCGGCAGCGGTCGGCGTCACCGACGAGATCGTGTCCTTCTTCTGGGCGAAGGGGCTGACCCGGGTCGGACCGGGCGGCGGCGACGACAGCGAGGACATCACGGTGCACCTGGTGCCCGTCGGCGAGCTCCGCCCGTACCTGGCCGCCCGGGCCGCCGAGGGACGCCTCATCGACCCGAAGATCTACGCCGGCATGTTCCTGGCCGGTCCTGGAGCGAAATGAGCGCCTCGAGCGGATCGTCCGGGGCGCTGGGCTTCGTGCTCCGGTCGGCGGCGCCCGGTTCGTCGACCTGGGAGTACCGGGTTCAGCGCGAGCACTTCAACCCGAACGGCGCCCTCCACGGCGGGGTGATCATGGCGCTGCTGGACACGGCGATGGGACACGCGGTGGCCGCGCTGGTCGCCGAGGACGGGATGTTCAACGCCGCCGCCCAGATGAACGTGAACTTCCTGGAGCCCGTGATGTCCGGCACACTCACGGCCAGGGCGGAGGTCCGCCGCTGTGGCAAGCGGCTGGCCATCGTCGAAGCGACGGCCACCGACGATCAGGGGGTCGTGCTGGCCATCGCCACCGCGACGCACGCGCTGCTCAAGCGGTCGCCAGGACCTTCCTCGAGCGAGCCGGGTCATTCGTGATGACCGCGTCGACCCCCATCCGGCGGCAGGCCGCCAGCGCCTCCGGATCGTCGACCGTCCAGACGCTGACCATGTAGCCGCGCCGCCGCCAGGAGGCAACCCGATCGGGCGTGCAGAGGACCCACTCGGGATGGAGAGCGAACGGACGGATCACCGGGGCCAGCCACGCGCGCCGCAGCGGCAGCGACGACCCGCGCTCGAACAGCAGGCCGGCCGGCACCTCGGGCGCGCGCCAGCGCCAGGCCCCGACGGCGAAGGGATTGAACGACGAGACCAGCACGCGGTCCTGGGCGCCCAGCCGGCGGACCACCGCCGCGACGGCGTCGACCAGGGCGACGGTGCCGCGCGGATCGACCTCGTTCACCTTCAGCTCGACGTTCACCAGCAGGTCCGGGCCGCAGGCCTCCAGCGCCTCGTCGAGCGTCGGGATGGCCCCGCCCCCCGCCAGGGGAACGTCGCGCAGAGCCCGGAGAGGCATGGCGGCGATGCGCTCGGGCCGCCCGGCCAGGCGCCGGAGATCGTCGTCGTGAAAGACCACCGGCTCGCCGCTCGCGCAGAGCATGACGTCCAGCTCGACGCCGTCCGCGCCGTCCGCCAAGGCCTGACGGAAGGCCGCCACCGTGTTTTCGGTGGCCCGAGCGCTGGCGCCGCGGTGGCCGAGGATGAGCGGCCCCTCCCCAGGACGACGTTGCGCCAGGCGCTCCGAAAGGCGCGGATGCGACACACGAAAAGCGTACCACCCCGGCCGGCGCGCATTACACTAGGGACAATGCGCCGCGCAGCGGTGATCGGGGCTGTTGCCGCGACCCTGGCGGCCGTCGGTTGTGCCCATCAGGGGGGCGCCCCGGCGCCGGCTGGACCCGGGCGGGCCGTGGCCAGCGAGGCCTCGCGCATCGGACCCATCGTCTACGAGGACGACTTCCTCGAAGCACGGCTGGTCTACCAGGCGCTGCCCATCGCGTCCCCCGAGCGCCTGGCGCTGCGGACCAAGCTGCTGCGCTACCTCCTGGACCCGGTGCTGGCCCTCAAGGTCGGGGACATCCGCCGGGAGACGCGCGAGCTGGAGAGCGACGACCTCTACGACACGGTGTTCTCGTCGTTCCGGGACGCGCTGGGTCTCTACGACCCGACCGAGATCTGGGCGTCGCCGCCCCAGCTGACCCCGGCGGAAGCCGCGATGCTGCGTTCGGCGGCCGAGCTGGTGCTGGCCCTCTTCTCGCCTCGCGGTGGGGACCAGCAGGCCGTGCTGGCGCTGGCGGCGCTGGCCACCATCGCGCCCGGTGAGCCGCAGTGGAACGAGCGCCTGGACCAGGTCGTGCGCTGGACCGACGAGGAGAGCTCCTTCGACGAAGGTGGCGGGCCACGGCACGGCACCGGCTCCGCCGACGCGCTGGAGAGCGCCCTGGGCGACTGGCCGGCGCCGGTGGTGGTCAAGCGGCTCGACGCCGTCTACGTCGCGCGCCAGAAGCGGCTCTCGTCCGCGCTCCGCCAGCCGCCGCGCGGCGACTCGGCCCGCCGCGCGCTGGGCGAGTTGCTGCTGGCCCACGGCGACGAGATGCAGCGCTCGGTCACCAGCATGGCCGCGATCTACCTGCGGGCGGGCAGGCTCGAGGACGCGGCCGCCCGCACCGCGGCGATGGCCGGCGGCGACGGCGACGACCCGGAGCTGCGGGCGCTGGTGGCCGCGGCGGCGCGACCGAACGCCCCCGCCACCGACTACCTGGCGCTGGCCCGGCGCTTCCTGCCGCGCGTCGACTTCCTGGCCGGCACCGCCAGCGACTCGCCCGATCCGGTGGTCGCGTTCCGGGTCCTCGAGCTCGGGCTGGCCGCTCACCCGAGCGATGCCGACCTGCTGATCCTGTCGGGCCACGTCTCGCGGCTGCTGTCGTCCTACTACCTGGCCATCCGGCGGCTCGAGGAGGCGGAGGCCGTGCTCGAATCGAACCCGGGCGCGCGCGACCTGGAGGGGCACGTCTCGGCCGAGCTGATCGAGCTCTACTTCGTGCGGCTGCGGCTGCGGCTGGATCCGGAGCGTGACACCCCCGCCTTCGCCGAGGCCGACGATCTGAAGCGGCGCTCGGCCGAGACCCGGCGGCGGTTCGCGTCCACCGAGATGAAGGTGCGGGACGCCGACATCGACTTCGAGGTGGCGCGCAGCTACGTGAACGCGGGCCTCATCGATCGCGCCGAACCGCTGTTCCTGCGGGCGCGCGACGAAGGAGAGCCGACCGCCGAGGTCACCGTGGAGCTGGCCAACCTGTCGCTCAAGCGCGGAGACCCGGCGCGGGCCACCCGGATCGTGCGCGAGGGGATCGAGGCGCTGCGCGCCAAGGGGACCGGCCAGGACACGATCGGATCGGTCGAGGGCCGGGCGCGGCTGGATCGCCTGCTGGGCGACGCGACCGACGCCTCCGGCGATCACGACGGGGCGGCGACCGCCTGGCGGGCCTCGCTGATCGGCTGGGAGCGGCTGATGATCGAGCACCTGCGGCGCAAGAGCCCCAGCGACGCGGCGGAGGCCACCGTCGAGGTCGGCAAGCTGCTGTACCTGCTGGGGCGTCGCAACGAGGCGTTGCAACGGTTCGACGACGCCATCGAAGAGGACGATGACCGCGACCAGTCGTACATCGACATGGTGGCCTTCCTGGTCCAGGCCGGCGAGACCGACGCCGCGCTGAGCATCTATCACCGGGCCCTGGCCCGCCCCGGCCGCTCGGTCTCGGAGTACGTGAAGATCTACACCTCGCTGTGGGTCCTGGACCTGTCGCGGCGGAGCAACCACGCCCCCGACCCCAAGGCCGAGGCCTACCTGAAGTCGCTGGACCAGCGCCACGGCGAGCTGCGCCCGCACCGTGGCGCCGCCTGGTCGCGCCTCCTGGGCCGCTACGCCGTCGGCCTGGTCCCCTACGAGCAGCTGCTCGCGGCGGCCGACACGCCCGGCCGGCGCGCCGAGGCCTACTTCTACGAGTCGATGCGCCGCCTCGCCGACGGCAAGTCCGAGGACGCGCACCAGCTGTGGCAGAAGGTCGTCGACACCAAGATGTTCTCGTTCTTCGAGTTCGAAATGGCCTCGCGCTACCTGCGGCTCGGCGCGCCGACGGCCCCGCCCACCGCAACGGCGCCGGCCTCGGAAGCGATCTAGACGCCCGGGTTGGGATTCGGGTCGAGACCAAGACCGTCAGGTTGAAACAGGGCTCCGTCACGAGATGGACCTTCTGTTCGTCGACGACGCGATCGTCGCGGTAGACAAGCCCAGCGGGCTGCTGGTTCATCGCGGGTGGGGTACAGACGACGACGTCGCGCTGTTCCGCGTCCGCGACCTGGTTGGGGCTCGTGTCTACCCGGTGCATCGGCTCGATCGTGGAACCAGCGGCGTGCTGGTGTTTGCACGGACTCCCGAGGCGGCGGGGATGCTTGGAAAGACCTTCGCAGGCCACCGCGTCGAGAAGCGTTATCTGGCGCTCGTCCGCGGATTTCCGCCGGACTCGGGGGTGATCGACCACCCTGTGCCAAGCAGCGAGGGCGGCCCGCGAGTCCCGGCCCTGACTCGGTTCACCCTGGTCGCCCGCTCGCCCGTCGATCGCTGCTCGTTGTTGCTTGCGGCCACCGCGACAGGGCGCTTCCATCAAGTCCGCCGTCACCTCAAGCACATCTCGCATCCCGTCGTCGGGGACGTGAACTACGGATCGGGCGAGATCAATCGGCATCACCGTGCCCGCCATGGTCTGCGGCGGCTGGCCCTCCACGCCCTGGCTGTCAGGCTTCCCCATCCGGCAACCGGTGCGCCGCTGCAGATCGTGGCGCCAGTCCCTGACGACCTCGGCCTGGCGCTCCAGCGGCTGGGGCTGCCGCGTGACATCGCCCCGAGGTTCGAAGGGTGAGGCTCTCGATCCGGTTCCCTTCGCCACCGCTTGACAGGCAAGCCGCCGGGATGGTTGAAGCGAGCCCTGACAACTGAATGAGCGCCTGGGTGCCCGTCAGGGCATAAAAGGGAAGCCGGTCCAAGCCGGCGCGGTCCCGCCACTGTAGGTGAAGGAGCCTTCGCGAACCCACTCGACAGCCGTCGGGGAAGGGGAAGGCGGTGCAAGTCGATGGCTGACTTGCCCTTCACGAGCCAGGAGACCTACCCAGGCGCGTCGCTTCTTCTCCGCGCGGACGGAGGGTCATCGATGCTGCCGAGCTCGGCGCGGCCCGAACAGCGGGCCGAGCCACCACCCCCAAATCGTTCATCACCCCCCCGAGGCCGCCGAGCCGCTCTGGCCACGGCGGTGGCGGTGGGGTGCTGGGCCCTGGATTTATCCGCCCGGGCAGCCGAGCCGCCCGGCGCCAGCTCCTCCGAGGCTCCCCTGCAGACGACCGTCACGGCGCCGGTCCCGGCGGCGATGCTCCCGCGCGAGGACCGGTCGGCGTCTGCCTCGGTGGTGCTGACGTCCGAAAGTCCCCGTGCCTACGACGACCTCGGCTCGCTCCTCTTGCAGGTCCCGGGCGTCACGGTGACCCGGACCGGATCGTCCCAGGCCTTCGCCAGCCTCACGCTCCGCGGTTCCAACCCCGATCAGGTTTCGATCTATGTCGACGGCGTCCCGCTCGACATCGCGGAGGGCGGCGGGGTCGACATCTCGACGCTGCCTCTCGGCGACGTCGAACGCGTGGAGGTCTACCGCGGGACGACGCCGCTGGCGTTCGGCGAGACGGCGCTGGGAGGCATCATCTCGATCACCACCCGCACGCCCGGCGTGCCGCGCGCCACCGCCCGCGCCGGCGTTGGTTCCTTCGGGACGGCCTTTGGCGATCTCTCGGGAAGCGAACGCCTCGGGCGCCTGCGGGTCTACTTCGGCGCGCACGGCTACTCGTCGAAGGGAGACTACCCGCTGCAGTTCTACGGGGCGAACTACGATCCCGGCTCGTTCGTCGACACCGTTCGCCAGAACAACGACACACTGGAAGGGAACGGCGTCCTTCGGGCCGAGCTGACGCTGAGCGGACGGCGAACGCTGGGCCTCTCGGTCATCGGATTCGCCCGAGACGAAGGGCTGCCGGGCACGACCAACAACCAATCTTTGCACGCGCGCTTTCACACGGCCCGTGGCCTGGGAGTCCTGCGTTACGATTCGCGAGACGACCTCGGCCCCGGGGGACGCCTGTCGGCCGAAGCCTTCGTCAGCTTCCAGCGCGACCGCCTCCTCGATCCCGACGCGGAGGTCCAGAAGAACCCCGATTTTTTGTTCCATGAGATCACGCTGTCGATCGGGACGACGGTCCACGCGACCCGGGCCCTCTCGGACTGGGGACGGGCGGCCGGCATCCTGGGGGCGCGCCGCGAAACGTACACCCCCGACGACGAAACCAACGCCGCGCTGTCGGGAATCCCGGCGCGCCGGCTGATCGGGGTGGCGGGCGCGGAGCTCGCCGTGTTCCTGCACCGGATGGACCTGGAGGTCGTTCCCTCCGTGCGTCTCGAGGCGATGCAAGACACCGTGACGGGCCTGAACACGAACGGTCAGCCCAACCCCGCCGGCCCGGCCATCGCGCGCCTCCTGCCCAGCTACCGTCTGGGGCTGGTTCGGCCGCTCTCGCCGGTCGCGACGCTCAAGGCCAATCTCGGGGAGTACCACCACGCGCCTTCGTTCCTGGAGCTGTATGGCGACGGCACGCAGCGCCTGCTGGGCAACCCGAGCCTCGTCCCCGAATCGGGAACGAATGCCGACGTCGCCCTCTGGATCGATCGGCCCGGCCCGCGCGTGGCGACCTCCAGTCGCACCACCCTCTTCGGAGCCCTCGCCGGCGACCTCATCTACTGGCAGCTCACCACGGGAGGGCCGTCGCGCGCCGAGAATCTGAGCAGCGCGCACGTGTACGGCGTCGAGCAGGAGCTGCAGCTGGCCCTCGGACGCCACGCGCGAGTCGTGGCTCAAGGGACTTACCTGGTCGCGCGCGACGAGAGCGACGTCCCCGCGAACCACGGAAAGCAGATTCCCCACCATCCCCGCCTCTCGGCCTACCTGCGGCCCGAGATGGTCGCGCTCGACCTGCCGGCCGGACTGCAGCTCGGCGCCTACGCCGACGCCTCGGTCCTGGCCGGGGCCTACGACGACGCCCCCAATGTCCGCTCGGTCCCCGCGGAGGTCCTTCTGGGCGCCGGCACCAGCCTGTCGCGGCCGCGCTCCAGGCTGCGTGTCACGGTCAGCGCCCTGAACCTGACCGGTCTTTCGACCTGGAACGTCGGCGCCCTCCCGTTGCCCGGTCGAACCGTGTTCGTGTCCCTGGCCTACGACTCGGCCGAGCTCCAGCCATTCGGCAACCCCTGAGCAGGAGGCAACGAGCAACCTCGATGCGACCAACCCCAAGTATCGCTTTCGTGCTGGCGGCTGCGGCGATCGGGTGTGGGAGCGGCACGCCCGGTCGCGCGCCGGCCGACGTCGCGGGGGCATCCGGGCAGGACGGCGCCCCGGCTGACGCCGCCCCGGCTACCAGTCCCCCGCCCATGACGGGGCTGGCGGTCCTGAACAGCGACTTCTCCACCACCAGCCTGTCGATCCTCGACGGCGCAGGAGCGCTGGTGCGACCCGACTGCGTCGACTCGGCGACGGGCGCCAACGGGAGCGTGACCAGCACCATCTCCGGCGACGCCGTGCTCCCGTCGCAGCCGCAGCTGGGCGGCCACGTGATCATCGTCGACCGCGGCAACGTCGCGCTGACCTTCGTCGACCCCGCCAGTTGCACCGTCGTCCACCAGGTTCTGGTGCCGGGCCCGAGGACCAACCCGCACGACGTCGTCATGTTGGCGCCGCACAAGGCCTACGTGACCCGCTACGACCGGAACCTGGCGGCCACCGATCCGACCCTGGCCGGGAACGACATCGCCGTGGTCGATCCGATCAACGGGTCGCAGGTCGGCCGGATCGATCTCGACGCCTACGCGTCTCCGGTCGAAGGCGCGACCATCCTCGCGCGCCCGGACCGGGCGCTCCTGGTCGATGGGCAGGTGATCGTCTCGCTCGACGAGATCGATCAGGGCTTCACGGCCTACGGTGAGGGCAAGATCGTGATGGTCGATCCCGCGACCGACACGGTCACGGCCTCCATCGCCCTGACGGGCCTGGCCGACTGCGAAGGGATGACCTACGTGGACGCGCAGAGGACGCTCCTGGTGGCCTGCGGCGGGCCCTACGCCGGCACGACTTCGAAGTCGGGCATTGCCGTCGTGGATCTCGGCCTCTCGCCCCCCGCCCTCACGCGGGTGATTCCGGCCTCGGCCTTCGACGGACGACCGTTGAGCTTCAGCTGGGCCCTGGCGATCCCCCCGGCCGGAGGCGGGACCCGCGCCTTCACCGTGACCACCGATCCGAACGATCTCCAGCCGGATGCGCTCTTCGCCTTCGACTACGTCGCCGGGACCGCCAGCCAGTTCGCAACCTCGGGTCCCTACACGCTGGGGGTGCCAGCGGCGCTTCCCGGGCTCCTGTTGATGCCGAACTCCACCGCCAAGACGCCCCGAATCGACCTCTACGACGTCAGCGCCGAACCCACGGCGACCACCACGTTCGTGTCCGACCCGCTCACGGGTCTTCCACCGCAGCAGATCGCGCCCTATTGACCGGGTCGCGCGCGACGGGCCCGCGCTACATCCGCTGGTTCAGGACGGCGATCCCGTCGAGATCGAACCCGGCGGTCGGCCCGCTCGAGATGGGATCGATGATTCCGCGCCCGAATGAATCGAGCGTCGTTCCATCGCCGACGATGTCGACGACCCGGACATACCTGATGGCCGTGAGATCGACGGTGCCGTCGCGCACGAGCGGCGAGTTCTGGAGCGCCGAAAGGTCGAAGGGCGTTCCGTAGCCGACCATGTAGGCGCCGGCCATCCCCCCGATGTCGGCGGCGGTGCCCGAACAGTTGGCGCAGACGGTCTCCGGGCCGGTGAACGCCGAATCGAAACGTGCGAAGTGGGTCCCGTCGCTGGAGACCTCGACGAAGCCGAGCTCCAGGAAGACGTCACTGGCAAAGCCGTTCTCGTAGACCGCGAAGTCCCATCCGTCCCCGTCGGTGATGGGAGCAGCGAAGGTGAGCGTGATCGCCCCGCCGTTCCCGAGCGAAACGACCGCCAGGTCGTCGCTCCCGGCCGGGCCCAGAGCTTCGCCGGGCATGGCGAACTGCGACTCCGTCACGCCAGGACCTTGGAGGTAGCTGGCGCACCCCGTCGCCCAGGCCACGACCCGAGGATCGTCGTACGCGATGGCGGTCGTCGTGGGATCGGGCGGCGCGGGCGCGAACGTGGGGCGAACGTCGTAGACCGCGTTGAACGGTCGCGAAGAGCAGCCCGTGGTCGTTGTCCGAGCCAGCACCCGCGTGAGGCCCGACAAGGTCGTGAGATCCAGAGAGCTCTGGGGTTGAAAGACCGCGCTGGAAAGCGGCGCGCTGACGGGGAGCACGGCCACCTCCACGGGCGAGCCGTCGGGTGCCGCGAAGTTCAACACTTCGGTGTCGGCGATGACCGAGAGATCGGGAGCGAGCGGGATCGGACACGCGGCTGCGTCCGACGGCTGACTGGCGTCGGTCCCGGCGGCGGCATCCTCCGGCGGCTGGGCATCGCCCGGGGAGGTCGCGTCGTGGCCGCAAGCCACGACCGCGACGCCGAAGCCCACGATCGCGGCCGTCCGCCGGCACCAATCCACGGATCGGCCATCCCCCCGGAGTCGCGCCCTACCGGCGGACGAGAACGACATACGTCGTGCTCGAGCTGCCGCTCGCCGCGACCCAGAGGCGCTCTGATGCGTCCACCAGGAACGAGAGGGCCTGGGCCGCCGTGACCGTCAGGAACGTCGACTGCGCGCCCATCGGCGCCAGGCTGCTCCCGGTGGTGAACTTCTGTTCGACGGCGTCCAGCGCGTCGTAGGTCGACGAGTCGAACGGTTGATAGACCATCACCCCCGGCGCGGTCGCGGTGGGCGAGAGCGCCGCCAGGGCGCTCCCGAACCCGTTGATCGTGAAGAGAGTGACACCCGTCGTCGCCGCGGTTCCAGGCGCGACCGAGCTGGCCAGAAATCCCCGCGCCTCCTGCGTGCCGGCGGCCGCCCCGGAATACGAGCTCATCACGGCAAAGACGTCGCCCGCCGAGTCCGTGGCGACCGGTCCGCTGGCCTGCCCCCAGCCCGAGACCAGCGCCGAGGGAGAGCAGCCGGTACCGGTGCCGAGACCCTGCGACGGCGACGAGCATGCGTCCGCCTGGTAGAGGCCGTTCGTCCCCGACGTGGTCGAGCCCAACGGGCCCAGGCCCGAGAACAGAAAACGTCCCACCGACGACGCGGCCGGAAGAGCTGCGACGCCGTACACGCCGTCCGCGTCATAGGAGGTCGCGACGGCGCCGCTGGCGATCATCTCGACCTTCCCCGTGAAGTCACTGTTCGTGTACGTGACGGCCGTCCATCCGAAAAACGGAAGATCGAGCGCCTGCGAGCCGAGGTACGACGTGGTTCCGGCTGGTAACGCCGAGGCGACGGACGTCGCCTGAACGGTCATCGCGCCCGTGTTTCCAGTGGGCGCGGTCCAGCGCTCCAGGGTGACGCCGGCGCCGGCGCCGCCCGCTGCCCCGCCCGCACCCGTTCCGGCGGGCTGGACGAGCAGAGGTCCGCCGTGTGATCCCCACGTCGGCGACTGGCCATGGAGAGACTCCGGCGCGGTGTAGAGCGCGACCGCGCAGAAAGCCGAGTCGGCGATCGTGAAGTACGACGAGAACATGGACGGGTCCAGACATGTGGCTCCGGCGTTCCCCCCTGCGCCACCCGCGGAGCTGCCGCCGGCACCACCGCTGGGCTGGCCGCCGACTCCACCCGAGGACTGGCCGCCGGCACCGGCCCCGGCCTCTCCCCCCGCAGCACCACTGGACCCGCCGGCGCCGCCGGAGGACTGACCGCCGGACCCACCCACGGACTGACCGGCCGCCCCTCCAGAAGGCTGACCGCCGCCCCCGCCCGCGCCGCCGTGGCCTGCCGCACCGGCCGCTCCCGCGGCACCGCCTGCTCCGCCGCGTCCCCCGGAGCCGCCGCCGCCGCCGCCATTGGACGAACCGCTGCACGAAGCCAGAAGAGCCACGGAGAAAACCACACCCAGACGGAACGGACGTCGCATCGAATTGCTCCTTTTTGCCGATTGGCGCGGCACGAAAAAACCCCTCGTCAGCGCGAACGAGGGGCAACCGTGCCGGTCATTGGGAAGCAAGTGACCGACGGCCGCTCTTCGTCCGCGCGAAGAAGAACCTTCAGCCTTCGGTAGGTCTCCTGGCTCGTGGATCGCAAGACGCATGCTTCGCGTCTTGCAGCCACCCTCCCCTTCCCCGACCGTGGTCGAGTGGGTTCTCGAGGGCGGACTCCACTTACAGTGGCGGGACCGCGCCGGCTTGGACCGGCTTCCCTGTTATGCCCGTTGGGCACCGAAGGCATCTATTCAGTTTTCAGACTACCGACTGCTTCAACCATTCTGCGCCGAGCATGTCAAGCGCCGATCCATCATCGCGCCATACGGCGCCCCGCTCCTAGGGACGCAGTTCCCAGCGGGCGACCAGAGTCTTGGGGTCGCCGCCGGCGGTTTCGAAGTCGGCCAGCAAATCGTCGGCGGGCGCTCTCCCGCTCTCGGCGCGCTCTCGCAACGGCTCGAGCAGCTTCCGGTCGCCCTGGCCTCCGGGCAGCTGGGTCAGGGCGGCGTCGGCGATGCGGACCAGCTCGACGGCCAGGTCGCGGACGGTCCGCGTGCCCAGGCGGGCGGCCATCCCGGCGCGCGGGACCTCGCGCCGCAGCGCTTCGCGCTCCGCGAACGACACCTTGTCCACCAGCGCGTAGGCGGCGGCGCGAGCGTCCGCCACCTCCAGCAGCCCCCGCCAGAGCGCCCCCAGACCCCGCGCCATGGGCATCGGCCCCGCATCGGCGCCCCGCACCTCGACGTACCGCTTGAGGCGCACCTCCGGGAACAGGGTCGACAGGTGCACCTCCCAGTCGGCCAGGGTGGCGGTCGCCCCCTCCCACCCCTCGCGTATGAAGCGCCGGAACGTCAGGTTCTGAGCCGCCCGGTAGACGCCGTCGCGCACGACGAAGAACATGGGCACGTCCAGGGCCCACTCGACGTAGTCGCGGAACCCGAACCCCGGCTCGAAGACGAACGGCAAGAGGCCGGTCCGATCGGCGTCCGTCTCCAGCCAGACGGCAGCGCGAAAGCTCTTGTACCCGGTCGGGCGCCCCTCGAGGATCGGCGAGGCGGCGTAAAGAGCCGTGATCGCCGAGGTGATGCCGTTGGCCGTCCGGATCTTGTCCACCGCTTCGGCCTCGCTGGCGTAGTCGAAGTTCGCCTGCACCGTGGCGGTCATCTTCATCATGTAGTGGGCCAGCCGGCTGTCCCGGCCCTGCCGCGGAAAGTACTCGCGCATCACGCCGTACCGGCGCTTGGGTAGCCAGGTCACGTCGTCCAGCTTGCCGAACGGGCGTATGCCCACGCCGATGAAGTGGATGCCCAGCGGGCGGGCCAGCGCCGCTACCTCACGCACGTGGGCGTCCAGGGCCGTCGCGCAGGCCGCCGCGGTGGCCAGCGCGCCCCCCGACAGCTCGAGCTGCCCGCCCGGCTCGACGGTGATCCGGTCGCCGTCGCGTGAGAGCGCGATCACATGTCCGTCCTCACGGGTGGCGGTGAAGCCGCGCTTGGCGAAGCGGTCGAGGATCTCGGACGTGCCGCGCGGACCATCGTAGGGGACCGGCTTGCCGTCCTCCGTGACCGCGATCTTCTCCTGCTCGATCCCGATCCGGAAGCGCGACCGGTCCTTGGCCCCTCCCTGGAAGTACGAAATGAGATCGGGAACGGTCAGCGGAGGGGCTGCCGCCGTGCGCGTGGGGCTAGTTGTGGGGGTCGACATGAAGGGTCGCCGCGGTGACTTTCGGGCGGCGGAGAGCGAGCGAAGGCTAGCCAGCGCCCCGTGAGGCGTCAAATGACCTTTTTATGGCCGGCGCACCCCGGCACCGGCTAAATTGTTGACGGTCCAGGACATTCGCAAGCACCGATACCCTCATCGTCTGCCAATGAAGTTCGCGTTTTGGGCCTGCCGGCGGTGTCCGGCCGTATACTGGACGCTACCGTCACCCATCCATCCATGATGCAGCCGTCCAGCCTTCTCGTCGTCGACCCGGACAACCGGGGACTCGAGACCCTAACCTTCGGATTCGAGCGGGAGCGTTTCGCGGTAACCGCCACGCCAGATCTGCGACGTGCCGAATTGCTGGCGCGGACCACCAGTCCGGCCCTGGCCGTCATCGCCGTCCGCGACGACCAGAGGGCGGCCATCGACGCCGTCGCCGGGATCCGTGAGGTGGCGCGCGATCTGCCGGTGCTGGTGGCGGGCCCTTCGTCCGCCCGCGCGGACGCCCTGGCGGCCGGCGCCACGGACTTCCTGGCTCTCCCCATCTACCTGCGCGACGCGGTCAGCGTGGGGCGGGTCAGCCTGCACGCGGCCGAGGCTTCCCGCCGCGGCTCGGCCAAGGGCGGCAAGTCGGCCGGCCCCGACGGCGAGATCCAGATGCGTCTCTCCGAGCACTACGGCCTCTTCTACCTGCTGCGCGCGATGTCGGCGTCGGGGCGGTCGGGCCTGCTGCAGCTCGCGCGCGGAAACCGGCGGGCCGAGGTGCGGGTCCACGACGGCATCGTCGTGTCGGTCACCGTGGGCGCCATGCAGGGCCTCCCCGCCCTGCACCACCTGCTGCTCTGGGAAGAGGCGGCCGTCTCGCTGCTGGCGCGGCCCGTCCCCAAGCGCAGCCAGCTTCACCTGTCGCCGCAAGAGCTGCTCGACGAGTGCGAGCGCTTCCTGCGTGACTTCGCCCACGCGGCGCGTGGGCTGGGCGCGCCCCGGACGATCTACATCCCCGCCGTCGGCGCGCCGGTCGAGGTGCGCGGCCTGCAGCCCAGCCAGATGGCGCCCATGCTGCGCCTGTTCGACGGGCGGCGAGGGCTGTCCGACGTGATCGAGGAGAGCCCGTTCCGCATCTTCGACACGGTCCGGATGATCCGGCGCCTGCGCGAGACCAACGTCCTGGTGACCCGTTCGGAGGGACCGCGCGAACGGCCGCCCACCGGTCCCGTCCCGACGATGCACGCCGGTGCGAACGGCGCCCCCAAGTCGATGCTGGAGCAGTGGGCGATGGTCCCCGACCAGCGCGGGATCGTGGGCGACCGGCGGAGCACCAGCCGCCGCCTGCGACCGGTGGGCACCCCCGCGCAGCCCGCGGCGCCGATCCAGCTGACCGCGAAGAAGAGCACCAGCGGCGCGTTCGCGTCCGGGGAGATCCCCGCCGCCGCGCGCCGCCCGACGCCGGCCGCCGCGACCGTGCGCTCGCTGGCGGTCGCTCCGTCGGTCGAGGTGGCGCTGGATCCGCCGCCCGTGCTGCCCCCGGTGGCGCCGGTCGACGCGCCGCCGCCGCGCGGGCGCTCCGGCAGCGGCCGGCAGGCGCCGCTGAACGACGGCGCGCCACCGCCCCGCGCGCGACCCGCCAGCGGGCGGCAGGCGCCGCTCGAGACCCCCGCCAAGGGGGAGCCGACGCCCCGGCCGCGCCGGACCACCGGTCCATCGTCGCAGAACGCGGCCGACGCCTTCGACGCCATCGAGGCGGACTTCTTCGCTCGTGAGGCGGACCTCTACCGGCGCGAGGCGGTGGAGAGCTTCGACGACCTGGACCGCGACAGCCAGGCCTCGTCCGATCGCCCGCGCCGCAAGCGCTAGCCGAGCCTCTGACGACGCATCAGATCGTGAGAGTCGAGCCTAGCTCTTCCAGATCAGGTCGATCCGACCGACCGGGCTCGCGAAGCGCAGGATCAGCGAGCCGGAGCGGATGCCGCTGAAGCCGCCGTCGGCCGGCGGCGTGAAGCGAATGCTGTACGTCTTGGTGAAGGGCGTCTTGGCGGGGAAGAACTCGCGCTCGTAGGCATCGGGAAGCTTCTCGATCCGCACGCGATCGGCCGGCAGCTCGTGCCCCACGGCGTCCAGCAGCGACACCCGCCAGGGGCTGCTCGGCTTTTCGAGATCGTTCCACTCGTAGTTCGAGCTCTGCGCGGTGACGTGGAACTCGAAGGCCTGCTGATAGGCCTCGTGCTGAGCCTCGCGCAGCTTGGTGCGCTCACTGTCCGACAGCCCGTAGACCGAGGCGTAGGACGCGATGTAACCCTCGCGGAAGTCCCAGCTCTTGAAGGTCGCCCAGACCTCCAGCGACTTGTCGACGCCGTTCTGGGCGTAGTCGTGGCGCGTCCAGCGGCGCCAGACCGGGTAGTAGTCCTTGGGCAGGTAGGCTCGAGACGCCTCCGAGAAGTCGACTTGCATCTGCGTCTGCGTCGCGCAGGCACCAGCCAGGACCAGCGCGAGTAGCCAGCCGCCAGCGCGCGACATCAGCCGACGAAGTCGCTGCGGCGGAACAGCGAGACCAGCGGAGCTTCCTTCTCCAGCGTCTCGCGGCCACCCTCTTCCCGATCGACGAGCCCCAGGATGATCGCGACCTTCAGGCCGTGCTCGCGCGCGCGCGCGATGGCCTTCAGCGCCGAGCCGCCGGTCGTGACGACGTCTTCCAGGATGGCCACCGGCATGCCGGGACGCAGGGACTTGGTCCCCTCGATCCAGGCCCCGGTGCCGTGACCCTTGGCCTCCTTGCGCACGTAGAACGCGGGCAGCGGCCGCCCCGACAGGTAGCTGAGCGTCGAGACCGCGGAGGCCAGCGGATCGGCCCCCATGGTGACACCGCCGATCGCCTCGACCTCGGGCGCCTGCGTGGCCAGGATCCGGTTGAACAGCGCCGCGACCAGGAAGTGCCCCTCGGCCGTCAACACCGTCTGCTTGCAGTCGATGTAGAAGTTGCTCTTCAGCCCCGAGGCCAGCGTCACCTCACGCTGCTCGTAGGACAACCGTCGCAGCAACGCGAGCAACCGCTGCCGATTCTCCTCGAACAGCTCCGCCCCGATCGCCATGCCCGAGTTTTACAGCCCTTCGAGCGGGTTGTCGCTGATCTCGTGCTTGCCAGGCGCCCTGATCTTGTTCGGGGCCGGCGCGGAGGAGTCACTGCTCTTGCTGCCGCCGCCGCTGCTGCCGCCGTGCTTGGTCTTGGCGGCCATCGCCTGCCGGGTGGCCTCCTCGCGGATGCGAGCCCGCTCGGCGTCGTTGGTCGCGTGGGCCAGCTTGTCGTCCATCTCTTTCTTGATGGAGGCGATCTGGTTCCGGTACTCGGCCTCGGCCTTGGCGGCGGCCGCCGCCAGCTGCGCCTTCTGGCGCTCGGCCAGATCCAGCGCCGCTCTCTGGGCGGCCAGCTCGGTCTGGTGCTGCTGGTACATCTTGTAGCCGACCCCGCCGGCGATCGCGACGATCACCAGCGACGCGCCCAGCACCGCCTTGACCGGCGAGTTCTTGGCGCGGTGCTGGACCTCGAGGCGCATCCGCTCCTGCTGGAGCTGCATGTCGGCCTCGACGCGGGCGCGCCGCTCGGCCTCCTCGAGGCGCATGTGGTCCTCGCGGGCGCGGGCGGCCTTCGCCTCCTCGGCGTGGCGGATCCGGTCCTCTTCCTCGCGACGCCGCCGCTCTTCCAGCTCGCGGGCGGACCGCTCCGCCGCCTCCTTGGCGGCTCGCTCGGCCTCGCGACGCGCGGACAGCTCGTCCTGCTCGCGCTGGACACGGTCGTCCTCGAGCTTGCGCAGCTCCTTCAGCGAGAACAGAACGGAATTCTCACGCCGATCGGACATGGCTCTCCCTGGCTAACACGATTTATTCAGCAACTCAAACGCGAGCGCGGTTGAAGCCGCGCCGATCTCTCACTTGAACGACGCCAGCAGCTTGTCGATCGCCGCGTTGTCGCGGGTCGACTTGGGCCCGCTCTTCTTGTCGTCGCCGCTCTTGCTCGCGACGGCGGCGCCCGCGCTCTTGCTGCCCTTGGCGCTGGCCTTGCCGTGGTGGTGATGATGATGGCCCGACTTGTCTCCGTCGGCCTCGGCCAGCTTCTCTTCGGCCGCGGCCTTGGCCGCCGCCGCCTTGGCCGCCTTCTCGGCGGCCTTGGCCTCCTCGGCCTTGCGCGCGGCTTCCTGCGCCGCCAGCACCTTCGCGGCCGCCTCGGCCTTGGCCTTCTCGTCGGCCGCCTTCGCGTCGGCGGCGCGCTGGGCCATGATCGCGTCGCGCTTGGCCACCGCGGCCTCCTGCTCGGAGCGGCGGTGCATGACCGCGATACCCAGGATCGCCGTCGTGCCCAGCAGTAGCAAACCGATCGCGGCCACGGCCTTGATGGCCGGGTGCGTGGTCTCCGAGGGGATCTCGAACTTCGGGACCACCACTTTCTCGCTCATTGCCTCGGCTCCTTTGGACCTTCGGCGAAAACCGCGGAAATCAGCGGTATCGACGAAGCTTGATTGTAAGTGCTGGAAAAATCACATGCAACCGAATCCGAATCGGGGTCAACGCCGATCTTTGCGCCGTGGCGGGTGCGAGGTATGTTGGCGCCGCCGGAACGGCGGCGCGCCGCCGGGTCCAGTGAGATGCCCCACTACGTCGACCTTCACGCACACTACTTACCCGCCCTGGATGACGGCGCGACCGACCCGCAGATGTCGATGCAGATGCTGCGGGCGATCGCGGCGCTCGGCTTTTCGGACCTCTTCGCCACGCCGCACCAGCGGGCCGGGATGTTCATGCCCGAGCGGGCGGCCATCGACGCCGCCTTCGCGTCGCTGAAGACCGCGGCGGCGGCCGCCGGCCTGGAAGCGCGGCTGGGCTTGGGGGCCGAAAACTTCTGGGACGACGTGCTCGCCGACCGCGTGCGCCGCAAAGCCGTCCCCTCGTACGACGGGGGACCGGCCTTCCTGTTCGAGATCCCGACCCAGCTGATGCCGCCGAACCTGGAGGAGGCCCTGTTCCGGATCCGCGTGGACGGCACCCTGCCCGTCATGGCGCACCCGGAGCGCTACGTGCCCATCCAGCGTGACATTTCCCTGGCGGAGAAGCTCGGCCGCCACGCGGCGCTGATGGTCGACCTGGGGGCGCTCGACGGCGCCCACGGCAAGGCCGAGATGAAGACCGCCCGGCGGCTGGTGCTCGAGGGGCTGGCGCCCGCCGCCGCCTCGGACATCCACCGCCCAGCCGACCAGACCTCGGTGGCGGCCGGGATGGCCTGGATTCGCAAGCAGCTTGGACCGGAGGCTCTGGAACGGATGCTCGACGAGAACCCGCGGCGGATTTTGAGCGGAGAGATCCCGGAGGCGTTCGGCGCCGAATGAGTCGCAAGCTGCTGATTCAGGCGGTCCTGTCGCTGATCGTGGGGACGGTCTGCGTGGTCTACGCGGTTCACGGAATGGATGGGCACGCCGTGCTCCGCGCGCTGGGCTCGCTGGGCCCGCGCGCGGTCGGGCTCTACCTGCTGACGCTGGTGGTGACCCACCTCTTCCGGACGCTGCGCTGGGAGTATCTGTTGCGCGCGCTGGGGACGTCGCTGCCTTTCCGGCGGCTGCTCCCCATCTCGTCGGCGGGGTTCATGGCCATCCTGGCGCTGCCGGTGCGGCTGGGCGAGTTCGTGCGCCCCTATCTGGTGGCCCGCGAGCGCCACGTCCGGATGAGCACGATGGTCGGCGCCGTGGCCGTCGAGCGCATCGTCGACGGGCTGCTCATCTCGATCCTGTTCTTCGGCGCCTACCTGGCGTCGGCGGGCGATCTCTTCACGCGCGAGCTCCGGGCGGCGGCCTGGCTGTCGCTGGGGGGCTTCGTCGGCCTGACGCTGTTCCTGGTCGCGGCGCAGATCTGGACCGACCGGACGATCGCCATCGCGCTGCGCATGACGCTGCTCACCTGGCTGGCGCCGGCGCGCGCCCAGCAGGCGGGCGAGAAGCTGCGCTCGCTCATCTCCGGCTTCCGGGCGCTGGCCGATCGCCGAAACTTCAGCATCTTCCTGGTGCAATCGATCGTCTACTGGGCGTCGAACGGCCTGGGCATGTGGATCCTCGCCCGCGAGATGCAGCTGCCGATCTCGCTCGGCGCGGCCTTCGCCATCATGGCCTTCACGGGCGTGGTCCTGACGCTGCCGAACTCGCCCGGCCTGGTCGGTCAGTTCCACGCGGCGATCAAGCTGGGCCTCAGCGCCTATCTCCCGGCGGCCCTGGTCAACTCGAACGGCATGGCCTACGCCATCGTCCTGCACGGCATCCAGACGCTCTGGTACATCGGCGCCGGCCTGCTGTCACTGCCCGCGCTGCGACACTCGGGCGCGCATCTGTCGCTGTCGGAGGCGGTCCGCCGATCCAGCCAGGCCGCCGAAGTCGAAGACGCGTAGTCGCAAGCCAAGACTCCTCCGGTCGGGCGTGACCGAGTCGCCTTCGACCGAAAGGCTACGGCGTCAGCTCGAGGATCGGCGCGCCCTCTTCGATCGACTGTCCTTCCTTGGCGACGATCAGGCTCACCTTCCCGGCCGCGGGCGACTCGACGGGCATCTCCATCTTCATCGACTCGAGGATCGCGACGGTTTGACCCTCGGACACCGTCTCGCCGACCTGAACGGTGATCTTCCAGACGGTGCCGGTGATGTGCGCGTTCACGCTGATCGCCATGGCGACCGAGGGTAGAGGCGAAGCGCAGCTCCGTCAACGCGGCCGCGGCATCGAGGCGCGCATGTGAAAAGCCAGCTGCTCGTCGCGGTAGCGATGCTCCGGCCCCCGGATGCACGCGATGCGGGCCGCGCACGATTCGGCGCAGGCGGGCGCCGTCAACCGGCGGGCGTGGCAGGCGCCGACGTCGAAGCCGGCCCGGTTCACGGCCCCCGCCGGGCAGGCCGTCACACACGGGGCCGGACAGCCGGCGCAGCCATCTCCGGGAGCGGGCTCCGCCGGCAGGACGCGATCCAGGACGATGAGCGCCCGATAGGCCCACCAGGGGCCGAACACCGGGTGGATCTGCAGCGCCAGCGGGCCAGGCCCACCCAGCCCGGCCGCGCGCCCCAACCGCTGGAACGGGATCACCGGCGTGGCGCCGAACGGGTACGCGACGGCGTGGCGGGAACCCGAACCGGCCAGCGCCTGCTCGACCGCGCCGGCGACCACACGCGCCGTGTACCGATCCAGGGGGTTGCGCGCGCCGTCGCCCGACTCCGGGGCCGCGGCGAACCCATCGAAGAAGCCGCGCCCCCCCGAGCCGACGATCAGCGCGCCCCGCGCGTCCGGCAGCAGCGCGTCCAGCCGCAGCGGTCCGGCCGCCGCGTCGAACCCCGCCGCGTCGAGCGGCAGCAGGACGTTGAGGCCCAGCGCCTCCAGGGCGAGGCGCAGGGGTTCCAACGCCGCCTACTGCAGCATGAACGGATATTGAGTCGTCAGGCCTTCGGACGGCGGGAAGCTCGCCGACTTGACGGCCTTCTCGACGCAGGCGCCGGTCGGCGTGCCCGCGAACTTGCCGCTCACCGTGGCCGACGAGACCTTGCCGTTGCGGCCGATGACGACGTTCATCATCGCCATCCCCTTCTGCTTGAACTCGTTGTAGCAGGCGCTGATCTTCGGCCTGACCGAGTTCATGCCTGCCACCACCGCGCCTTTGGCCAGCGGGGTGGACGACGCGTCCGGCTTCTTCGAGCCGCTGTCGTCGTCGGACGAGACGCGCTTTCCGCCACCGCCTCGGCTGCGAACGGCGCCGTCCAGCAGGTCGTCCAGCGAGCCCTTCGCCGGCTTCTTCTCGGCGACCGGCTCCGGCGGCGGAGCCAGGGCCCTCCCGGCTGGGCCCTTGTCTTGCCCCTTCGCTTCCTTGACGGCCTCGTGCTCGTGGTGACCGCCGTGGTGGTGCTCGTGCTCGTGCTCGTGCTCGTGCTCCGGCTTGGCGGCGGTCGCCCCCGTCGCCTCGGCGCTGCCCTCGCGGGGCGGCAGCTTGTCGTCGGCGATCGTGGACGGCTTCGCGGCCGGCTCGGCGGGCGCGGCCTTGGGCGCCGGCGGCGCCGGGGCAGGCACGGTCTGCACCGTCTCGACCAGCACCGGGGGCTTGGCCGACAGCACCTTCCAGGCCACGCCGACGATGCCGACCAGCGCGATCAGCATCAGCGCGCCGGCGACGTACAGCCACTTCGGCGGACCGCTGCTCGACGGCAGCGGCAACAGCACCGGCGCGGCCGGTGAGAACGATCCGAAGGCGGGCAGATCGTCGGGCGGCGGCGCGTTGCCCAGCGGCAGGCCCGGCCGATCGTTCGACGAGGTCCCCAGCGTGCTGGCGGCCATCGCGCGGATGTCGATGAGGCCCGAGCCCTCCGGCGTGGCGCTGGTCGATCCGACCGACGGCTTGGGCGCCGCGCTGGGCATCGCCAGCGACTGCAGGTTCGAGAGCGAGAACAGGACCGAGTTCTCGTGGCGCTGGCCGGTCAGGTTCTCGACGCGGCCACCGTCGTGACCGGCGCTGACGCCGCCCGAGGAAGGCCAGCGCGTCTCGTCGACCGACGGCGCCGCCGACGACGATCCGAACAGATCGGGGCCCCGTGCCGGCGCCGCGGCCGGCGACGCGAACACGTCGCTCACGCCGCCTCCGCCGCCACCGAACAGTGACTGCTCCGAGCCCGAGGCGCGGCGACTGCGCTCCGCCCCGTTGGGCGCCGCGATGGCAGCCGACGCGGTGAACAGCTCGCCACCGGCGGCCACCGCCATCTCTTCACCGGCGACCAGCCCGGCGAACTCGGGAACGACCGACAGCTTCACCCAGTCGGCGAAGCCCTCTTTCCAGGTGTACGTGTCGGCCTTGATCTCGCCGCGCTCGACCTTGGTGCGCACGTCGGCGTCGGTCAGCGGCCCGACCTGCTCGCCGTCGATCACCAGGTGCCAGCCACCTTCGGTGGCCGGCGCGGCCGCTTCCGGCGCGGACTCGCCGCCACGCACCACGATGATGTGACTGCACTTCTTGCAACGGATCTTGAAGACCTTGCCGCGGACCTTTTCGTCGGCAATCGAGTACTTGGTCCCGCAGGAGTCACAGACGATCTTCATCAACGCCTCGATTTCGGGGGAAGCAGGGCCGAACGCTCAGAAAAGGGCCACATTATATTGGTCCTGCGGCGCGGCGCAAGCGCGGCCGGACCGTGTTTCCTAGCAAATTCCAAGCATTAAACGCGATCTTTGCTCTGCCTTATCGGTGGGAGGCGCCAGCGCTGAAGGGGACGGTTGTCGTGAAAGGGTCTTGCGTGACGACGGTCTGCAATCGCCCCGGCCCCCACGAGGTCGCCCAGACCGGCACCCCGGTCAAGGCGCTGACGCGGTCGACGAAGGCGGCCGCCGCCGCCGGGATGGTGGACCCCGACTGGTCCGGCCAGCCGGGCAGCTCCTCGATGATCGGTTCGGCCGCCGCCAGATCGTCCAGGTCGACCGGCATCTCGTCCAGCGTGCGTCCGCCCAGCCGGTAGCCGGTGCACAGCCGGACCTTCCCGAGGCCTGCCATGACGTCCAGCTTGGTGACCGCCAGCGCCTCGATCCCCGAGATGCGCACCGCCAGCCGCACGGCGGCGACGTCCAGCCAGCCGCAACGCCGCGGGCGGCCCGTCACCGAGCCGAACTCGTTGCCGCGCTTGCGGAGCAGCTCGCCGATGTCCTCGGTCAGCTCGGTCGGGAACGGTCCCGCGCCGACGCGCGTGGCGTACCCCTTCACGACGCCCACGACCTTGTCGATCTTGGTCGGGCCGATGCCCAGCCCGGCGCAAGCGCCGCCGGCCGTGGTCGAGGACGACGTCACGAACGGGAACGTGCCGTGGTCGATGTCGAGCAGGACGCCCTGCGCCCCCTCGAACAGCACGTCCTGTCGCCGGACGATCGCCTCATGGACCGTGCGTGACGCGTCGCCCACGAACGGGCGAATCTCCTCGGCCAGCGCCAGGTACTTGCGGGTCACCTCGGCCGCGTCCGGGAGCACGCCGCCCAGATCCCGCAGGTAAGGCCACAGCGCCGCCATCTGGGCGTCCAGGCGGGCCCGGAAGCGCTCGGGCCGAAACAGATCGGCCACCCGCAGGCCGATGCGGGCGGCCTTGCTCTCGTAGGTGGGGCCGATCCCCTTCTTGGTGGTGCCGATGCCGCCCGGCTTCTCCTCGCGCAGGCGATCCATCTCCAGGTGGTGCGGCAGCGTCAGGTGAGCCCGTTCGGCGACGACCAGGTCCTTGGCGTTCGAGATGAACCCTTGCGCCCGGAACGTCCGGATCTCGTCCACCAGGACCGCCGGGTCGATGACCATGCCTTCGCCCAGGACGCAGGTGACGCCCTCGCGCAGGACGCCCGACGGGATCAGGCGGGTCACGTACTTCTTACCGTCGACGACCAGCGTGTGACCGGCATTGGCGCCGCCCGCCCAGCGCACCACGAAGCGCGCCTTCTCGGTCAGGAGGTCGACGATCTTGCCCTTGCCCTCGTCTCCCCACTGCACACCGACGACGATCACGACTGCCATGTTTCAGATCCCACCTTGGTTGGTCTTGGTCGACGCCGCGTCCAGCGCGACCGCGACGGCCTCGACGTCGATCGCGAAGCCGACGGCCGGGCTCGGACGGCCGTAGCGGCCGAGCAGATCGTCATAGCGCCCGCCGCGCAGCACCGCGTCGGGCGCGCCTCGCACGAAAGCCTGGAAACGCACGCCCGTGTAGTAGTCGAAGCCGCGCACTTCGCCAAGATCCACGTGCAGGTCGGCCTCGAGACGACGCTTGGAGACCGCGGCGGCGATGTCGACCAGCTCGGCGATGGCCCGGTGAGCGCCCTTGGGCAGGCGCTGGCGCGCGTCCTTCAAGATCGACGGAGGGCCGCTCAGCTGCAACATCTCGAGCGCGCACTTCTTGACGGCCGGGAAGACCTTCAAGCCCTCGAGCAGGTTCTCCAGCCCCTGGCGGTCGCGCTTGGCCATGAAGCGGCGCACCTGATCCTGAGCGGCCGGCGGCAGATCCATGTCCCGCAGCAGGTCGCGCGCCAGGCCCAGATGCCCCAGGTCGACCGTGACGCGCGACAGTCCGGCCGCCGTCAGCGCCTCGACGCCGAGCGCGATCACCTCGGCGTCGCCCTCTGGTCCGGCCAGACCGGCCAGCTCGACGCCGGCCTGGCTCAGCTCGCGCTGCCCGCGCGCGGCCCGGTCGAGGCGCACCACCGTCCCCTCGTAGCAGAGCCGCACCGGACCTTTGACGTCGCGGTAGCGGGTGGCGATGAGGCGCGCGATCTGCGGCGTGATGTCGGGCCGCAACGCCACCACCTGCCCCGAGCTCGGCTCGACGAAGCGGACCGTGGCGGCCCGCGCCGCGGCGCCCAACCCCAGCGCCAGCACCTCTTCGTACTCGAACGCCGGCGTCAGCACGCGCTCGAACCCCGCCTCCTGAAAGGCCCGGATCAGCGTCTCGATCACCTTCAGCCGAGCCGCGGCCGCGGCCGGCGCGTGATCGCGCATGCCGGCCGGCAGCCGGAGCTCGGGCGGGCGCGGCTTTGTCTCCGAGTTCTTGCGCCGCGCCTGGGCCACTACTGCCTACTTGACCGCGTTGCGGACGACGCCGTCCTTGAGGAAGCCGACGAACACCTCGGCCATCTCGATGGCGACCTTCTCCTGCGCTTCCTTGGTGGACGCGCCCAGGTGGGGCACCGCGATCAGGTTCTCCTCGGCGAACAGCGGAGACGGATCCGGCGGCTCCTTGGCGAACACGTCCAGCGCGGCGCCGCCCAGCTGCCCCGACTTGAGCGCCTCGATCACCGCGTCCTCGTCGACGATGCCGCCGCGCGCGCAGTTGATGAGGCAGGCGCCCTTCTTCATCTTGGCGAACGTCGCCGCGCCGAACAGCCCCTTGGTCTCGGCGGTCAGAGGCACGTGCAGCGTGATGAAGTCCGACTTGGCGATGACGTCGTCCAGCGAGGCCTGCTTCACGCCGGCCGGGAGCTCCTTGGGCGGGTGCGGGTCGTAGCCGATGACGTTCATCTTCAGGCCGACGCCGCGCTCGGCCGCCTGGCGCCCGATGTTGCCCAGGCCGATCACGCCCAGCGTCTTGCCGGCGATCTCGATCCCCATGTACTTCTTCTTCTCCCAGATCCCCTGCTTCATGCTCTGGGCGGCCTGCGGGATCTTGCGCGCCAGCGCGAACATCAGGCCGATGGCCAGCTCGGCGGCGGCCGCGGCGTTCCCCTGCGGCGTGTTGATGACCAGGATCCCCTTCTCGGTGGCGGCCTTGACGTCGATGTTGTCGACGCCGACGCCGGCGCGACCGATGATCTTCAGCTTGCCCGGGTTGGCCAGGGTGTCGGCCTTGATCTTGCTGGCCGAGCGCACGCCCACCGCCTGGTACTGGCCGATCACCGCGGCCAGCTCTTCCGGCTTCATGCCGGTCTTCACGTCGACGGAGAAGCCCGCCCCGCTCAGGATTTCGACCGCCTTCTTCGACATGTCGTCGGCGATGAGGACTCGGATTGGCTCGGCCATGGCTGTGTGCTCCTGGGGTGTTCGCGGGTTGGGGATGAGCTAAGCGCGTCGGGTCTCCGCGAACGTCGCCTGCGCGGCGGCGACGCCCGCACCGGGCCGGATGCCGAAGCCCAGGTCGGAGAGCGTCATCTCGAGTCCCGAGATGGCGGTGATGATGTCGAACTCGCTGAAGAAGCCGACGTGCGCGATGCGCACGATCTTCCCCTTCAGGTGATCCTGGCCGCCCGCGATGGTGATGCCGTAGCGGGTCTGCATCTGGCGGACGACCGCGGTGCCGTCGACCCCGGCCGGCATCCGGATGCCGGTGACGGAGTTCACGGGGGACGACGACAGCAGGTCCAGGCCCAACCCGCCGGCCGCGGCGCGCGTCGCCTTGGCCAGACGCTCGTGCCGCATGTAGACGCCGTCCAGCGTCTCTTCCTTGATCATGCGCAGGGACTCGCGGAGGCCGACCACCAGCGACACTGCCGGGGTGAAGGCGGTCTCGCCCTTCTCCTGGCTGCGGCGCTCGGCCCGCAGGTCCAGGTAGAAGCGCGGCAAGTTGCCCCGCTCGACTGCCTTCCAGCCCTTGTCGGAGACGGCCACGCCGCACAGCCCCGGCGGCAGCATCAGCGCCTTCTGCGAGCCGATGCAGACGACGTCCAGGCCCCAGCGATCGACCGGCACGTCGTAGACGCCGATGGCGGTGACGGCGTCCACGCACAGGATGACGTCCTCGTGCTCGCGCACGACCTTGCCGATGGCTTCGATGTCGTGCTTGGTGGCGGTCGACGTCTCGCAGGCGGTGGCGTAGACGGCGCGCACGCCGGAATTCTTCTTCAACGTCTCGGCGACCACCTTGGCGTCGACGCTCTTGCCCCACTCGACGTCGATGAAGACGCACTCGATGCCGTAGGCCTGACAGATGCGGCCCCAGCGCTCGCCGAACTTGCCCCCGCGGATGACGATGGCCTTGTCGCCGGTGTGCAGGAAGTTGCACACCGCGGCGTCCATGGCGGCGGTCCCCGACCCGGTCATGATGAGGGGCAGCTGCTCGGTCTTGAGCAGCCACTTCAGCCCCACCTGGACCTCGCGCAGGCACTCGGTGAACTCGGGCGACCGGTGGTAGAGCACCGGTCGGGCCATGGCCAGCCGCACCCGGTCGGGAACGGGCGTCGGACCGGCGGTCAGCAAATACTCCTTCATCGTGTCCTTTACCCTGTGGCGGCGGCCCGAGTTCTAATACAAGTTCCCCCACAGATCCATCGATCAACTTCGGGACCCTCAAAGGGTCCCGCGCCTCCCGCGATGAGCTCGCGCGGGCAAAACCCGCGCTCGCTCGACGCGATAGGTTCCTCAACATGTCCCTTGCCCAGTTTGCCGACGCCAGCTTCGCCTACCCCGGAAACGACATCCTCGACGGCGCGTCGCTGCTGATCCGTCCGGGCGACCGGCTGGCCCTGGTCGGGCCCAACGGGACCGGCAAGTCGACCGCGCTCCGCCTGCTGGCCGGGGACCTGCAGCCGGACAGCGGCGACGTCCGGGTGCTGGGGCGCGCCAGCGTCGCCTACCTGCGGCAGTCGCAGGAGCTGTCGGGCGCCGGGACGGTGCTGGACGCGCTGATGGAGCCGTTCGCTGATCTGCAGAAGGTGCACGACGAGCTGCTGGCCCTGGAGGGGCGGCTGGCCGCGGGGGACGCCGGCGACCTGGCGCGCTACGGCGAGCTGCAGGAGCGCTACCAGCGCGGCGGCGGCTACCAGCTGGAGGCGCGGGTGAAGCGCCTGACCTCGGACGTCGGGTTCGCCGAAACCGATCTGACGCGGGCGATCGATACGCTGTCGGGCGGCGAGCGCGGCCGGCTGGAGCTGGCCAAGGTGCTGGTGCGGCAGCCCGACCTCCTGCTGCTGGACGAGCCGACCAACCACCTGGACCTGGCGGCCATCGAGCGGCTCGAGACCTACCTGTCGGAATACGAGGGGGCGTTCGTGCTCGTGTCGCACGACCGGGCCTTCATCCGCGCCGTGTGCAGCGAGATCGTCGAGCTGGAGAACGGCAAGCTGACCCGCTACCCATACCGCTACGACAAGTACGTCGTCGAGCGGGCGGCCCGGCTCGAGCTGGCCGAAGCCGCGTACCGCCGGCAGAAGGAGCACGTCGACAAGACCGAGGACTTCATCCGCCGCAACCTGGCGGGCCAGAAGACCAAGCAGGCCCAGAGCCGCCGCAAGATGCTCGAGAAGCTGGAGCGGCTGGAGCGGCCCGACGACAGCTGGGAGCACGCCGGCAAGATCGCGCTCTCGTTCCAGACCGGCGGCGATCTGGGGAGCAAGGAGACGATCCGGGCGCCGAGGCTGACCGTCGGCTACGCCGGCGCCCCAATCTTGCGGGACGTGACCGTCAACATCTACCGCGGAGACAAGGTCGGCATCCTCGGCCCGAACGGCGCCGGCAAGTCGACGCTGCTGAAGACGCTGATCGGCGAGCTGCCGCCGCTGGAGGGGCGCATCGAGATCGGCACCGGCGTGCGCATCGGGTACTTCGACCAGAAGCTCTCGACGCTGGACGAGTCGCTGACGCTGATGGACGAGATCCGCTCGGTGAGGGCCGACCTGTCACCCGAGGTCGTGCGCCAGTACCTGGCCAAGTTCCGCTTCTTCGGCGACGACCCGTTCCGGACCGTGCGCGGGCTGTCGGGCGGCGAGCGCAGCCGGCTGGCGATGGCCAAGATCATGCTGTTCCCGCGCAACGTGCTGGTGCTGGACGAGCCGACCAACCACCTGGACATCCCGGCGCGCGAGACGCTGGAGGATGCGCTGATCGCGTACGAAGGGACGCTGATCACGGTCAGCCACGACCGTTACTTCCTCGACCGGATCTGCACCCGCTTGCTGGTGATCGAAGGGACTCACGTCGAGGCGCACCTGGGCAACTACAGCGACTGGCGCGAAAGGTCCCGCAAGACTGCGCCTGCGCCAGTGCCCGCGCCCCAACCTCCGCCCGTCGAGAAGCCGCCCGAGAAGCGCGCCGCCACGACCCGCGACGCCGACAAGCAGCGTGAACGCGAGCAGCGCCGGCTGGCGCGGCGCGTGGAGACGCTGGAGGCGGATGTAAGCAAGCTCGAAGCGGAGCTGACGGCCGTACGCGCCGAGCTCGCCGGCGATCACGCGGGAGACTGGCAGAAGCTGCACGCGCTCGCCGAGCGCGAAGGTGAGCTGGACGCGCTGTTGACGCGCCGAATGGCGGAGTGGGAAGCAGCGAGCGCCGCCGCGTCGCTCAATGCGGACGACGCTCCCACCGATTGACATTCGAGAAACCTGAGTCGTGGGGCTTTGCTTGTTTGGAGCATTGCTTCGCTGCCGTCGGGTCCTAGGTTCATCGTGTAAACTCAAGGGGTCTTTCCGGGAGGTATCCGGATGCGGTTCGCTGGCTTGTTCGGGATCGGTTTGACAGTCGCCGCGAGCGGCTGCGCGACCCGTCCAGCCCCGCCGCCCAGCACGCCGGCGCGGGTCGAGGCCAGCGAGGTGTCGGGGATCTGGGACGGGATGAACCAGACGACGATCTCCGTCGGGCTCGGCGCCGGCGACACCCGGATCGAGAAGCAGGAGTGGCACCTCACACAGGCCGGCAGCGCGATCCGCGGCTACTACATCGCCGCGCTGACCTTCGTGTCGGGCGATGGGCGGCCGTACGTGTGCAACCGACAGCCACAGTTCTCGGCGATGCAGCGCTTCGACGTCTCGGGGCACGTGCGCGGCGGCGTGATCGAGATCGAAGAGCTGGAGCAACAATCGGCCCAGCACGGCAACCGCTGCGATCCCGGCCTCCGGCAGCTGGCGCGTTATCGCGGCCGGCTCGACGGCGACGTGCTGACGCTCACCAGCGGCGGCCAGCGCCAGACGCTGTACCGGATTCACGAACCGGGCGCCGGCGAGAGCCTGGTGACCGAGGCGGCTGTGTCAGAGCCGCCGGACGACGCGCGCGGCGAGTCGCCGCTGCCGGACCACGCCGGCCCCAGCCCGATCCTGGCTTCGACCGCGCCACCCGCGGACGTGAGCGGCATGTGGGTCTGGGAGCACAACGGCGTCGTCCCGGGCGGTGACGAGAAGCAGGAGCGCGAGGAGTGGCACGTCACCCAGGACGGCGCGAAGCTGACCGGATACTACGACCGGGTCGTGCACCAGGTCTCGACCGACGGGCAGGCCTACCGCTGCAGCATGGCGCTCGATTTCCAGATCGTGACCCGCTACCAGTTCCGCGGCGAGGTCGCCGGCAACCGCGTGCTCATCTACGAGAGCTCGTTCGAGGTCCTGAACCCGACCCCGTGCGACAACGGCAAGCGCCGCCTGGACGCCTACGAGGGTCAGGCTTCGACCGACGAGCTGCGGCTGGTCTGGGGCGTCGGCGGCCAGGTCTTGCGCCGCCCCCGTCCCGACGTCCCCACCCAACGATTCTAGTCGTCGAGCGAGCGGGCGAGCCGAAGAGGTCCCGAACGGAGGTTGGCGAGTCACGCCCGACGAAGACGTTCAGCCTTTCGACTTGAGCTCTTTGTCGATGACGGCTTTGAAGGCGTCGATGGGCTGGGCGCCGACCAGGCGGGTTCCGTTGACGAAGAACGTCGGCGTGCCGGTGACGCCGACGGCGGCGCCCTCGCGGTCCTCGGCGTCGACCTTGTCCTTGTACTTGCCCGAGTCCAGGGCGGCCTTGAACTTCGCCATGTCCAGGCCCAGCTCCTGCGCGTATCTCTCGAGCGACGCGCGGTCCAGGGCCTGCTGGTTGGCGAACATCTTGTCGTGCATCTGCCAGAACTTGCCCTGGTCCTTGGCGGCCAGGGCCGCCTCTGCCGCCAGGTGCGCCTTGTCGTGGAACGGCAGCGGGAACTGCTTGAAGACGATCCGGATCTTGCCGGAGTAGTCGGTCTCGAGCTGCCGGACGGTCGGCACCGCGCGGCTGCAGAAGGGGCACTGGAAGTCGCTGAATGCGACCAGCGTCACCGGCGCCGACGCGGGCCCCTTGGCCGGGGCGTCCCCGACCTTCACGTCGTACTTGTCGTTGCTGTCGCCCGCGCCTGCCGGCGCGCTGGGCGCAGGCGCCGCCGCAGCCGCGGTCTCGATCCGCTTGGTGTAGACGTCGCGCAGCGGCGTCCCCTTCTTGATCAGCGCGTCGGCCTCCTTGATCTCGCTGTCGATGATCTTCTCGAACGCGGACTGCTCCTGGGCGCCCACGATCTGCTGGCCGTTGATGAAGAAGGTCGGCGTCCCGGTGGCCCCGACATCGGTGGCGATCTTCTGATCCTGGCTGACCTCGTCCTTGATCTTCGCGTCGTCCCAGTCCTTCTTCCACTTGCCCACGTTCAGGCCGACATCGCCCGCGTACTTCTCGATGTCGGCGCGGGTCAGCGCCGTGTTGTTCTCGTACATCTTGTCGTGCAGCTTCCAGGCCTTGTCGGGCCCCTGCCGGCCGGCGGCCTGGAAGGCCGTCGCCGCGTCCATCGCGTGCTCGTGGAACGGCAGCGGCTGGTTCATCCAGACCAGCGCGACGTCCTTGCCGTACTTGTCCAGCAGCGACTTGACGGTCGGCTCGGCCCGCTTGCAGAACGGACACTGGAAGTCGCTGAACTCGACGATGGTGACCTTGGTTGCCTTCGCCCCGCGCCGCAGGTCGTGCGAGAACGGCACCACCTTCTTGCTGCCGCCGCTGGGGGCCCCGTTGTCCTTGGCCGGACCGACCGGCTTCTGCTTCTCGTCGATGGCGGCCAGGATCTCGCCCAGCCCCTTGCCCTGCTTGGACATGTCGATGGCCAGCCGGGCCAGGTTCGGACTGCGCGGGCAGTTGGGGTCCTTCTTCAGGCAGCCCGCGATCTTCCCCATGCCGCAGCCGCACTCGCAGTCGCGCTCGTTCAGCGCCTGCAGCGCCGTGACCTTCTGCGCCGGCGTGAGCCCGTCGAAGCTGACCCCGGTCACCGATGCCAGATCCGCGCTCTTGGTCCACCCTTCCGGGAACTCGCTCTCGGACTTGTAGACCTTGGCCGGCATCTTGGTACCGGCGGGCACGGTCTCGCCGGGCTTCTCGACGGCGGTATCGGCAGCTGTCGGGCCGCCGGACCCCTTGCTGGCCGTCTCGCGGCCGACCAGAAATCCGACGGCCAGCCCGGTCACGAGCGGCCAGATCGCGGCGGTCCAGGGAGGCGTGCGCGAACTTTCCTGGGGCATGACCGCCGCTTATAGCACCTTATGGTGTGGTCACTCGTCGTCGTCGTTCGAGCGGCGCGAGCGTCCGCCGTCGAAGTTCAGCTCGCCGGCGAACATGTCGTCGATCATCTCTTCGACCGACTCGAAGTAGCCATCACGACGCAGCTCCTCGCGCTCGAACTCCTCGAAGGTCCGGTACGTCTTCTGGTCGACGAAGCGGCTCATGCTCATTCTCCTTGCTTGCGGGGCGTTGAAACCGACATGTAGGTGTAAATATTACTCAGCCATACACGCCGTCAATTTTTTCCGTGCGGATCGCGTGGACGTAGCTGCGCCTCGCCCGGCGGAGTCTGTCGCGTGAGGGCGCGGGAACCCTTCCGGGGTTCTCGAACTATTTGGGGGATTGGCCCCTGGCCGGTTAGCGTGCTTAATACCGGGCACCCACCGGGATCGCCCGAAGCAACACACACATGGGAAGGGTCATCGCGGTTGCAAACCAGAAGGGCGGCGTCGGCAAGACCACGACTGCCGTGAACCTGGCGGCATCGCTGGCAGCCGCGGAGAAGCGCGTCCTGCTGGTCGACATCGACCCGCAGGGCAACGCCAGCTCGGGCGTGGGCTATGTGCGCGCCGAGAACGCCGGGCCCAGCGTCTACGATCTTCTGGTGGGCCAGGCTCGCCTGGAGGACGTCATCCGCAAGACCGAGCTGCCGCACCTGGACCTGGTTCCAGCCGACGCCGACCTGGCCGGCGCCGAGATCGAGCTGGTGCCGGTCCCCGAGCGCGAGCAGCAGCTCCGGCGGTCGCTGCGCCGGGCCGCCGAGACCTACGACTACGTCTTCGTCGACACGCCCCCTTCGCTGGGGCTGCTGACGCTGAACGCGCTCTGCGCGTCCGACAGCGTGCTGGTGCCGCTGCAGTGCGAGTACTACGCGCTGGAGGGGCTGTCCGCGCTGACACGCACGATCCAGCTGGTGGGCGAGTCGCTGAACCGAGGCCTCGACATCGAGGGGATCGTGCTGTGCATGGTCGACTCGCGGCAAAACCTGACCGAGCAGGTGGCCGGCGAAGTGCGCGGCCACTTCGGACAGAAGGTGTTCGGCACCACGATTCCCCGCAACGTCCGCCTCTCGGAAGCGCCCTCGTTCGGCAAGCCGATCCTGCTCTACGACGTCGCCTCGAAGGGAGCCAAGAGCTACCTCGATCTGGCCCGCGAGCTGCTCGGCCGGGAGCGGGACACGCGGATGGCCGTCTCATGAGCGCACCCAAGCGAAACGTCCTCGGTCGCGGCCTGGCCGCGTTGATTCCAGGCGCGCCCCCCGCCGCGCCGCCTGCGGCGGCCGCGCCGCGCGCCACCGACGGCACGCGCACCATTGCGATCGAGGAGATCCACCCGTCGCCGGGGCAGCCTCGGCACCACTTCGACGACGCCCGGCTGGAAGAGCTGGCGGCGTCCATCCGCGTGCAGGGGATCATCCAGCCGCTCATCGTGCGGGCGCGCCCCGACGGCGGCTGGGAGCTGATCGCCGGCGAGCGGCGCTGGCGAGCGGCGCAGCGGGCCGGGCTTCACGAGGTGCCGGCGGTCGTCCGCGACGTCGCGCCGACGCAGGCTTTCGAGATGGCCCTGGTCGAGAACCTCCAGCGCGAGGATCTGAACCCGCTGGAAGAGGCCGCCGGCTACCAGCGCCTGATGAGCGAGTTCGGCTACACGCAGGAGCAGCTCTCCGACCGGGTCGGCAAGGACCGCAGCACCGTCGCGAACGCGCTCCGCCTGCTGCGCCTGCCCGAACCGGTCCGCGCGCTGGTCGCCGAGGGGCGCCTGTCCATGGGGCACGCCCGCGCCCTGCTGGGGTTGGAATCGGCGTCGGCGATGGAGCGGCTGGCCCGTCGAATCGTCACGACCGAGCTGTCCGTCCGGCGCGTCGAGGAGCTGGTGCGCAAGGCGCGCGCCGAAGCCGCCGGCGAGACCGCCGCTGCCCGCGCCGCCGCCTCCCCCGCCCGCCCGTCGACCAGTGCCCGCGATCTGGCGCTGCGCCTGACCCGGACCCTGGGCACGCGGGTCGACGTGGTCGAGGCCGGCCCCGACCGCGGGCAGCTGGCCATCCACTATCACTCGCTCGATCAGCTGGACGCGCTGCTGGAAAGGTTGTTGCCGGCTTGACCACTGCGGCCACGGTGGAGCTGACCTACCGCTCCGACGCCGCGCTGCTGATCGCCTACGCCACGAACATCGCGCGCGGGCAGCTGTCCGTCGACATCGACCAGAGGCTGCCGGCCGGCGCGCCCATCCAGCTGAAGCTGGTCACCCCGGCGTCGTCGATCGCCGTGGGCGCCGTCGTCACCCGCCCGCGCGGCGACCCGGCGGAGACCACCCAGAACGGGCACGACGGTCCTCGCCCGCGCACGCGCACGCGCACCAACGAGACGACCGTCGCCGTGACGCCGCGCTCGGACGGCTTCGGCGACGCCATCGACAAGCTGGCCTTCGGGTTCAAGGGGCTGAAGGCGCTGGTGGCCGCCTCGCAGGCCGCGCCCCGCGCGCTGCTGATCCGCTACCTGCGCTCGATCGTCACCTGCGAAGTCGTCGAGATCGATCAGCGCCGGCTGGCCGAACCGGGCGCGATCGGGAACGTCGATCTGGGCGTGATCGATCTCGACTCGTCGGGCACGCTGGGCTACGAGCTTTACGCGCGGCTGCGCGAGCACCGCGAGGCCGGCTCGGCCCCGGTGCTGGCCGTGGCGCAGCTCGAGCGCGACCGGGCGCGCGCGGCCTCGCTGGGCTTCGACGAGACGCTGTCCAACCCGCCGACGTTCGGCGACCTGCAGGCCGCCACGCTGCGCGTGCTGGCCAAGCCGCTCTCGGCGCGGGTCGTTTAGCGCGCCGCCGCCGCCGCCCGGATCTTGGCGGCCTTCACGGTGTTCACCAGCAGCATCGCGATGGTCATGGGGCCGACGCCGCCGGGGACCGGCGTGATGGCGGAGGCGCGGGCGGCCGCGGCGGCGAACTCGACGTCCCCCAGCAACTTGCCGTCGTCGCGCCGGTTGATGCCCACGTCGATGACCACCGCGCCGGGCTTGATCCAGGCGCCGCGGATCATCTCGGGCCGGCCCACGGCGGCGACCACCACGTCGGCCCGACCGAGCGCACCCGCCAGGTCGCGAGTCTTCGAGTGGCAGGCCGTGACGGTCGCGTCGGCGCCGGTCAGCAGCGCCGCCATCGGCTTGCCGACCATGTTGGAGCGCCCCACCACCACGGCCTCGGCGCCGGCCAGCTTCAGGCCGGTCTCCTCGATCAGCGTCATGATCCCCAGCGGGGTGCAGGCGACGAAGCGCGGCTCGCCCATCACCAGGCGCCCCAGATTCTCGGGGTGGATCCCGTCCACGTCCTTGCGCGGATCGACGGCGGGCAGGATGTCGCGCGAGTCCAGCCCGGCGGGGAGCGGCAGCTGGATCAGGATGCCGTCGACCTGGGGATCGGCGTTCAGCCGGCCGACCAGCGCCAGCAGCTCGGCCTTCGTCGTCGACGCCGGCATCCGGTGGTCGAACGTCCGGATGCCCGCTTCGGCGCAGGCCTTGGTCTTGTTGCGAACGTAGATCTGGGACGCCGGGTCCTCGCCGACCAGCACGACCGCCAGCCCAGGTTGCACGCCGCGCGCGGTGAGCTCCCCGACCTGGCGGGCCAGCTCGCCACGAATTCTCGCCGCGACCGCCTTTCCGTCCAGGATCTTCGCCGCGCTCGCCGAGGTCTCCATCGCGGGTCGTATAACACACCTGTCCTGCCTCCGGCCCGGCGCGTCCGGCTGGCGGCCGGGCGTTGGCCGCCGCCGGGACATCGCGCCGAAACGGCGGGCCGCACGCGCGGCATGCCGATTGCGAAGCGAGACGGCATGATCCGAATCAGCCGAATCGCTCACGGCGTGCTCGCCTGCCTGCTGCTGGCGTCCGGCGGCGGACCGGCCGTGGCGACCCAGAAGCTCGCCGCCGGCCGCGACGCGATGTACGCGATCCGCGGCGGCGACGTGCTGATGCTCGACGAGCGTGGCGCCTTGCTCGCGCGCTGCGCGCGCTTCTCGGCCTCACCGAAGCTGGACCGGCACCCGCCCATCGGAATGCCAGACCCGTCGGAGACGCTGCGGCTGGCCGGGTTGCCCGACGACGACAGCACGCTGGCGGCCGAGGAAGCGCTGGAAGACGAGGCACCCAGCCGACCACGCCGGCAAGCCGGCGACGCCGCCCCTGCCCCGCTGCCGCGCGCGCTCGCGCCCGACGACGACGGCGTCTGGATCGCGACCTCGGAGGGTCTATACCGGGGCGGAACCGCCGGGTGCCGCCGCATCGCGCTGCCGGGACGCGATCTGGTGGCCGTTGCGACCGACGGGACGGCGGTGGTCACCGCCACGCGCGGGTGGCTGTTTCGCGGCCGGCTGGAAGCGCCCGAGTCGCTCACCTTTGGTCCGCCGATCGCGCTGGCCGGCATGCCCCGGGCGCTGGCGGTGGATCGCCAGGGTGGCGTGCTGATCGCCGGCGACGGTGGCCTGCTGCGGGTCGGCGCGGAGGGTGAGACCGCGCTCCTGCTCGATCGCCCCACCGAGGCGCTGGCCGCCTGCGGCCCGACCGTGCTGGTACTCAGCGACGACGGCGTGGTGCTCTGGGACGGACGGAGCGTCACCCGCGTCGCGGCCCGGCCGCCGGTCAAGGACGTCTCCTGCTCCGGCTCGCCTCAGGGCTGGGTGGCGGGCGGCGTGGGGGTCTGGAGCTCGATGGACGCGGTCGCCTGGACCGAGCATCCCGAGGGGCTGGGGCTGGACGTGAGCGCGGTGGCCGTCCTGGCGGGCGTGCCGTGGGTGGTTGCCGGCGGTGAGCTGGCCCCCTTGCAGCCGCAGCCCGGGCTGCCTAGCGCCGCCTGGGCGGATCCTGAAGCCTTCCCGGCGCGCCGCGATCGGACCAGGGCGCCGCCAGCCTGGCGGCTGCCGCTGGTGACCGCGTCCCTGCTGGTCGACCTGACGCCGTTGCGGCGGACCGTGACGGGCATGGTGCTCTTCACGTTCCCGTGGGGTCGCGCCCCGGGACACGGCGCCGACGCGTCTGAAGTCGCCTGGCAGGAGCTGCAGCGCGACGCCGCGCTCAGCCGGGCTCAGGTGGCGCTGTCGCAGGCCGAGCGCGAGGCGGTGCCGTGACGCCCGCCGCCGTCATCTGGCTGGCGACCTGCCTGACGCAAGCGCTGCCCCTGGGCGCTCCGCCGCCGCCTGCCGAGGGGGAGCCGTCGGCGCCCGAGCCGGCCCGGCGCCCGCGGCGCCCGCGGCCGGTGGACCCGGCGGTGGTGCGCGCGCTGTTCGCCGAGGACCCGCCGGTCGGGGCCCTGCGCCAGGCGGCCACGGCGCTGGCGCTGGCCGAGCCGGGCCGAGCGCGGTCGATGCTGGTGCGGGCGCGCCTGGCGGGCTGGCTCCCCGAGCTTCGCCTGCTGGTCGAGCGGCGTTTTGCCCGGACCGAGTCGGTCGATCTGGGCGGCGCGAACGACGCGACCGCGCTGGCCCCGGTGGGAATCGACAGCAACAACGACGTGCGTTACCAGGCGCGGGCGACCTGGGACCTGTCGAAGGTCGTGTTCAACCCCGACGAGCTGGCGGTGGCGTCGCAGGCGCTGCGGACCGCCGACACGCGGCGCGAGATCGAGACGCTGGTGATCCGGCTGTACTTCGAGCGGCGGCGCCTCAAGCTCGAGGGTCTGAGCGCCGATGACACCGACATGCCCTCGGGATCGAGGCGCGAGCTGCGCATCGCCGAAGTGGAGGCGGAGCTCGACGCCCTCACCGGTGGCGCCTTCACCCGCCTTGCGCGTCGCCGCCCCTTCGAGGGAGAGTTACGGTCGGAGCCATGAGTGAAATCCGCCCGTCGCGGCGCCAGCACCCCCGCTACAACGTCGACGTCCAGGTCAGCGTCTCGGTGGCCAACGAGCACTTCGAGGCCCGCACCAGGGACGTCTCCCGCGCGGGGCTCTGCCTGGTCGCGGCGGAGCCGATCTCGCGCGAGGTCGAGGTGGCGCTCGAGATCGTGCTGACGTTCGGCGACGACGGCATGTCCGAACCGCTGAAGATCCTGGGCCGGGTGGCCTGGTGCACCGCGCTGTTCGGGGCCTACCAGATCGGCGTCAAGTTCGTGAAGGTCGACGACGAGCGCGCCAAGTACCTGGACATGTTCGTCGGATTCCTGGACGGGACGCTGGCCCCCGGCGGGCTGCTGTCCGACAACGACGACGGCCGCGCCTCGCTGGACAAGGCGCTGGACCCCGATGACCCGTTCGCCGCCTGAGCCGCCGGCCGATTCGCGCATGATGCAAAGCAAGCGACAGAACCCGACCACCCGGCGCCAGCACCAGCGCGTCGACCTTCGCATGTCCGCCGAGGTCAGGACGACGCGCTCGGTCTTCACGGCCACCACCCGCGACGTCTCCGAGGGCGGGGTCGGCCTGAGCTGCGACTACCCGCTCGAAGAGGGGGGCGAGGTCGTCCTGGGCCTCTTCCTGGTGCTCGACGACGTCGAGGCCGACACGCCGCCGCTCTGGGTGAAAGCCCGGGTGGCCTGGACGGCGGAGACCGACGATCACCGCTACAACGCCGGGGTCCGCTTCGAGGTCATCACCGACGAGCAGCGAGCCTGGCTGCGTCAGATCCTGACCGCCATCACGCCGCCGCCCACCCCACTCAGTTAAGGCGCCCGCCCGTTCACGCAGGGGCTCCTTCCCCCTCTCCATGCGAAAGCATGGAGAGGGGGAAGGAGAGGTCCTGCGGCTCGGCGGCCTCCCCCGCATTCGCGCGTTCGCGCGAGAGGCGCAGAGAGCGCCCGATCTGCGCGTCCTGGCGCCTTAAATTAACTGATCGGCATTGCGCTTAGCCCAGGCCCATCTCCTCCAGCTCGCGCTCGGACAGGCCGAAGAAGTGACCGGCCTCGTGCA
>DATJWP010000065.1:0-9808 GCA_035578045.1 Polyangia bacterium
GTCTGCTTCGCGATCTGCGGGCCGGGGACGACCCGCACGTCGACCAAGCTGTTCGCCGGCAGCCGCGAGCGGGTGCGGGTGGCGGCTGCCTACTACGCGCTGGACCTGGCGCGCCGCTACTTCGATACCCGCAAGCGATGACGGAGCTCCGGAGCTTCATCGCTGTTCCCTTGCCGGAAGGGGTGCGCGCGGCGGTGTTCGGCGTCGCTGACCGGCTGGCGGACGTGCTGCCGGGGGTGCGGTGGTCGCGCAAGGTCGAGAACATGCACGTCACGATCAAATTCCTGGGCGGTGTCGAGGAGTCCCGCCTGGCGGCGTTCGGCGCTGACCTGCAGGTGGCGCTGTCGACGGTGCCGGCGTTCGAGATCGCCGTGCGCGGCATGGGGGCGTTCCCGTCGGCGCGGCGGGCGAACGTCATCTGGGCGGGCGTGGACGATGCCAGCGGCGGGCTGCAGCGGGCGGCCGCGGTGGTCGAGACCGTGGCCGCGCGGGCGGGCGTGGGCGAGCCGCAGACGCGGCCGTTTCGGGCGCACGTGACCGTCGGCCGCGCGAAGGCGCCGGTCGACGCGCGGGCGCCGCTTTCGACGCTGAGTGAGCAGCGCTTCGGCGTGGCCACCGTCGATGCCCTTCACGTTTACGAGAGCCAGCTGGGTGGCGGTCCCCACAACGCGGGCTCCACGTATGTCTTGCGGCACCGCGCCGCTTTGGCTTCCAACTGACGAGGAGACGCACATGGCGACGACCGAGAAAAACGAGCTGAAGTCCGAGCCGAAGTCAGACCTGAAAGAGGCCGCTGCCAGCCCGGCGCGCGAGCGCGACCCCGCGCGGGACAAGGCGATCGACCTGGCCGTCTCGACCATCGAGAAGCAGTTCGGCAAGGGGAGCATCATGCGCCTGGGTGAGGGGCTGGCGCCGCCCGAGGTCAAGGTGGTGCCGAGTGGCTCGCTGGGATTGGACATCGCGCTCGGAGTGGGCGGGCTGCCGCGCGGCCGTATCGTCGAGGTCTACGGGCCGGAATCTTCCGGCAAGACGACCCTGGCGCTGCACGTGGTCGGCGAGGCCCAGAAGATGGGCGGCATCTGCGCGTTCGTCGACGCCGAGCACGCGCTGGACGTCGGCTACGCCCGCAAGCTGGGCGTGCGGACCGACGACCTGCTGGTCTCCCAGCCGGACTGCGGCGAGCAGGCGCTGGAGATCACGGAGATGCTGGTCCGGTCGGGCGCGGTCGACGTCATCGTCGTCGACTCGGTGGCGGCGCTCACGCCGCGGGCCGAGCTGGAGGGTGAGATGGGCGACGCGCACGTCGGCTTGCAGGCGCGCCTCATGAGCCAGGCGCTGCGCAAGCTGACCGGCACCATCGCCAAGTCAAACACGCTGGTCATCTTCATCAACCAGATCCGCATGAAGATCGGCGTCATGTTCGGCAACCCGGAGACGACCACCGGCGGCAACGCGCTGAAGTTCTACGCCAGCGTCCGCATGGACATCCGCCGCGTGGGCGCGCTGAAGGACGGCGAGAAGGTGGTCGGCAACCGGACGCGCGTGAAGGTCGTGAAGAACAAGATGGCCCCGCCGTTCCGCGAGGTGGAGTTCGACATCCTCTACGGCGAGGGGATCAGCCACGAAGGCGACCTGATCGACCTGGGCGCCGAGTGCGGCGCCATCGAGAAGTCGGGCGCTTGGTTTGGCTTCGCCGGCGACCGGATCGGGCAGGGGCGCGAGAACGCCAAGCAGTACCTGCGCGATCACGCGGACGTCGCCCGCAAGATCGAGGCGAAGGTGCTGGCCCACCATGGCATCGCCCGCGACGTCGGCGCCCCCGCCCTGGCCGGCGGTGGGACCTCTTCGCCCGGAGCCACCGTGCACACCCTGACCCCCCAGCCCAAGCCGACCTCCGACAAGAAGAGGTAGGGGCGCCGGCGCGCTTCACCCGGCGATGAAGCGCCGCCAGCGCCACTCCAGCTCGAGCTCGCCCGGGAGGTCGCCGCCATCATGGCTCGGGGTGTTTCGGGAGACTTCTCGTGCCCTCGTCCTATCCGTCAGTCGCGCGTGAACGTCAGGAACGCGCTGAGATCCCTAGCAGCGGACGCTACTGCTTGCGGCAGCGTTCGGGCTGCGTCCTGCATGAGCGGCCAGGAAAAGCTGGCGGCATACGCGTGACGTAGCCAGTGGCGGTGGCGGCGAAGGAGAGTCAGCTTGCCGGCAGTTTCAGCCGAGATTACCGCTGGTCGCCGATCCTGGATCGGAAGCGTCATCTGGTGGAGCAGCGCCGCGTGCCAGTCTTCGCCGGTCGGGACGACGGTGTCCAGCTCGCGGGCGATGCGGCTGAACGCCGCTTCGAGGGCGGTGTAGGCCCGATCGATGGCGACGCTCATGAACGCCATGGCGGGGACGTCGGGCTGTGCGCCGGCCTGATCGAGCTTGCCGAGAAGGTCGGCGCTGGCGCGCGCCTGCTGGTCCGCCGCCTCGAGATCCGCTCGAACCCGCGCCGCGAGATCGGCCGTCAGGGCGCGGCCCTTCTCGTCAGGGCTCAAACAGCACCGTTCCCTGGGCGATGGCGTCTCGCACGAAGCCGGCGACCAGCGCGGGATCCACCAGATCGACACGCCGGCCAAACAGCTCGCGCAGCGCGGTCTTGAGCTCGAGGGGCGCTTCCAAACCGAGCCCGTCCACCGCCAGGTCGACGTCCGAGTGGGCGGCGCGGAAGAGGCCCTTCGTGAGCGATCCGTAAAGGACGACGCGGCGGGGGCCGAGCGCGGCGACGATGCGGTGGACGGCCTCGGGCAGCTTGGCGCGTGCTTCCGCGGCGGCCCGGTCGTCCTCGGCGGCCGTCTCGGCCAGGCGGCGCGTCAGGTTGGCGCGGAACTCTGCGGGCGAGAGCGGCACCCGGAAATGGTACCACCGGGCCGGACTGGGCGCGGCTCGACGAGCCGGGTGGAACGGCTCGACTGAGTTGGCGCCCGGGACGGGGGTGCCGCTGTGGCCTGCCTGAGGGCGAGCCGACGTCTGACGAAAATGTAATATCCGAGGCGCTCGCCGTTGCGGAGCGGCGCGTTCGTGGCGTGAGGGCCAGATCGGGGTACAGTGGCGCATGCCCCGGTGGGCGCTCGCGGTGCTGCTGGTTGCCTTCGTGTCCGGCGGACCTGGAGAGGTCGCGCGGGCAGAAGTCGCGCAGACAGCAGACGGGTGGGTGACCGGCGGGACCGCGCGCCTCAGGATCGACGTGAAGGAGAGTCCGCGTCACGACGTGTCCGATGGATCCGTCGCCATGCGGCTGGAGACGCTGTCGGACCACCGAGCGATCGCCGCCAAGACGATGGAGGGGACCTGGCGCGTGCTGGCCTACGTCCCCTCGGCGCACATGTTCGTCCTGGGCGGGCAGTTCGAGGTCGGCGCCTGGCTGCCGCTGAACGTGATCTCGTACGTGGACGAAGCGACCGGCGTGGCTCGCCAGGCGCGCCACAGCGAGGACTGGATGGCGCTGGCGGCGGTTCCGTCGCCCGACGGGCGCTTCATCGTATTCGTGGGGGCGCTGGGTGAGCACTACTTCCGGTTGCAGGTGCTGGATACCGTGAAGGACGCGCTCTACGAGCTGGGCCAGCCGCCCGCGCCGCCGCCAGAGCCGCACCCGGTGGCCGAGGGTTCCGGGCGCGAGTGGGACTGGGGCGATCCGATCGACGGCGTCACCGAGATGGACCCGGGTATCGTGACGTTCCCGGACGACCACACGCTTCGGGTGACCTACGGGCGCGACACGGCTCGCGGCCGCGCAGCGAAACGGACCGTGCGCACCTGGGACCTGCAGCAGGTGGTCGCGAAGCGGCGCCCGGTCGGGCCAGCCAAGAGCGCGCCGTAGGCTAACGGGCGCCGGGGTCGTACTCGCGGGCCAACCGGTCCGCCTCGCCCGCGCTTATCGGGCTCGGGTCCAGGTAGTGGCCGACCACCAGCGACACCAGGCCGGCCCCGGCGGCCGCCAGACCCCAGGCGGGGTTGAGACCGCCAGAAGGGGACGGGTAACTTTTGCACCCATTGTTCGGGCAGGCACTGACGTTTTGGCTGGGACCGGTGAAATCCGCGATGAACGCGTACAGCAACCCGCCGGCCATCGCCGCGCCACCGCCGATCATCAGGCTCTTCTTGACGACCACCTCGCGGTGGTAACGGCGCAGCAGGTCCTCGCGACCGGCGATCCGAAAGAGGGTCTCTTCGTCCATCGGGCGGCGCACCCCGACCGCTGCAGCCGGTGCTTCGGCTCGCGCGACCCCGAACCCCCCAAGACCCGTCAGCAGGGCAAGCGAAGCGGCAATTCGCGGGACACCCATAGAAAAACGAAGCCGGATCTTACCACGGGCCCGGGCCCGCGCTCCCGGGCGGCCGGCCGTCGGGGATCAGCCGCCCGCCGACCTGTAGGTGCCCCCACAGGGCGACTGGCGTCGAGAGGACGACCCGTATACGATCGAAACATGGCGACCAAGAAGCCGGTGCCGGAAGGGCCCGTCGAGGTTCCCGACGTCATCTCGATCCTCCCGCTGCGGAACTCCGTCCTGTTCCCGGGGTCGATCATCCCGATCGACGTCGGCCGCAAGAAGTCCGTCAAGCTGGTCGAGGAGGCGATCTCCAAGGAGCGCCCCGTCATTGGCATCGTGACCCAGCGCGACGCGCGCACCGAAGAGCCGGGGCCTGGCGACCTCTACATGGTTGGCTGTGCGGCCCGGATCCTGAAGGTGATCAAGCTGGCCAAGGACAACTTCTCCGTGATCCTGCAGGGGGTCTCCCGCATCCGGATCCTGGAGATCGGGGGCCAGGAACCGTTCATGACGGCGCGGGTTCAGGCGTTGCCCGATTCGCCCGCCTCGGACGTCGAGCTGGACGCGCTGGTGCTGAACGTCAAGGACGTCGCCAAGCGGGTCATCAAGCTGATGCCCGAGCTGCCCAAGGAGGCGAGCGCGCTGGTCGACAGCGTGGTCGAGCCGGGGCAGCTCTCGGACGTCATCATCTCGAACCTGGACGTGCAGGTCGACGAGAAGCAGGACGTCCTGGAGACGTTCGACCTCAAGGCCCGCCTGCGCAAGGTGCTGCAGTTTCTCTCGCGCCAGCACGAGGTGCTGAAGGTTCGCGAGAAGATCAACAGCCAGGTCCAGGAAGAGATGGGGCGCAACCAGCGCGAGTACGTGCTGCGCCAGCAGCTCAAGGCGATCAAGGAAGAGCTCGGCGAGATCGACGAGAGCGGCGGGGACCTGGACGACTTCCGCGAGAAGATCGTCGCGGCCAAGATGCCGCCCGAGACCGAGAAGGTCGCGATGAAGCAGCTGGAGCGGCTGAAGGTGATGCAGCCGTCTTCCGCCGAGTACACCGTCACGCGCACCTACCTCGAGTGGCTGGTCGAGCTCCCCTGGGCGGTCTCGACCGAGGACAAGCTCGACATCCAGGGGGCCCGCGACATCCTGAACGCGGACCACTACGACCTGGAGAAGGTCAAGAAGCGCATCCTCGAGTACCTGGCGGTGCGCAAGCTGAAGAGCGACAAGAAGGGGCCGATCCTCTGCCTGGTGGGGCCGCCCGGCGTGGGCAAGACGTCGCTGGGGCGCTCGATCGCGCGGTCCCTGGGGCGCAAGTTCATCCGCATCTCGCTGGGCGGCGTGCGCGACGAGGCCGAGATCCGCGGCCACCGGCGGACCTATGTGGGGTCGCTGCCCGGACGCCTCATCCAGGGCATGAAGAAGGCGGGATCGAACAACCCCGTGTTCATGCTGGACGAGATCGACAAGCTGGGGCACGACTTCCGCGGCGACCCGGCAGCGGCGCTGCTGGAGGTGCTGGACCCCGAGCAGAACCACACGTTCTCCGATCACTACCTCGAGGTCCCGTTCGACCTGTCCAAGGTCATGTTCGTCGCGACGGCGAACATCATGGACCCGATCCCGCCGGCGTTGCGCGACCGGCTCGAGGTGCTGGAGCTGCCGGGTTACACGCGCGAAGAGAAGATGTCGATCTCGAAGCAGTTCCTGATCCCCAAGCAGCTCGAGGAGCACGGGCTGTCGGGGGAGAAGGTGACGTTCGACGACGCGGCCGTGGCCGAGGTGATCGACAGCTACACGCGCGAGGCGGGCGTCCGCAACCTGGAGCGCGAGGTCGCCAACGTGATCCGCGCGATCGCGGTGCTGGTCGCCGAAGGGAAAGCGCAGCCGAACGAGCGGATCAGCGCCGAGCGGATCGGCGACCTGCTGGGCCCGGCCAAGCACATCTCCGAGGTGGCCGAGCGGACGGCGGAGCCCGGCGTCGCCACCGGCCTGGCCTGGACGCCGGTCGGCGGCGACATTCTGTTCATCGAGGCCACCAAGATGAACGGCAAGGGTCAGCTGGTGCTGACCGGCCAGCTGGGCGACGTCATGAAAGAGTCGGCGCAGGCCGCGCTCTCGTTCATCCGTTCGCGGGCCCGATGGCTGGGGCTCGAGGAGCACTTCCTCGAAAAGATGGACATCCACGTGCACATCCCGGCCGGCGCCATCCCCAAGGACGGGCCCTCGGCGGGCGTGACCATGTTCGTGGCCATGGCGTCGTTGCTGACCAACAAGCCGATCCGCAACGACGTGGCGATGACCGGAGAGATCACGCTGCGCGGGCTGGTGCTGCCGGTGGGCGGCATCAAGGAGAAGTTCCTGGCGGCGCACCGGGCCGGGATCAAGCGGGTCATCCTGCCGGAACGCAACCGGAAGGACGTGAGCGAGATCCCCGAGCAGCCGCGCAACGAGATCGAGATCCTGTTCGTCAAGCGGATGGACGAGCTGTTGCCGCTGGTGCTGACCGAGATGCCGAAGCTGGGGGTCCTGGCCCCGCCGGTCCTGCCGTCCGCGCCGCCGCCGGCCGCCTGATGCAGTAATTCGCCGGCCACCTCCCCTGATGGGGGAGATGGCCGGCCGTCGTTCAATCCGGGCGCTCCTGGTCCTGGCGCTGGTTGGGTGTGGATCCGCGTCCGTGGGGACCGGAACCGGAGGCGCGCCCGGAACCGGAGGGGCGCCAGCCGGGACCGGCGGCTCGGTTGGGGCCGGTGGCTCGACGCCGGGGACCGGCGGAATGATCGGGACCGGTGGGTCGTCATCAGGGACGGGGGGGTTGGTCGGGAGCGGGGGAATGCCGTCCGGCACGGGCGGCGGCTCGCTTGGGGCCGGCGGCAGGGGAGGGTCGGGTGGGCACGCCGGCGGAGGGGCCGGCGGTGTGGGGACCGGCGGCGCCGGGGGCGGACCGACGGCGCTCTACATCCTGGGCGCCGACATCACCGACCAGGAGCCGGCGCCCGCGGCGGCGCAGGATGACCTGCTGTCGCAGATGAAAGCCCACGGGTTCAACTGGATCCGGCTGCGCACGTTCGTCGATCCGAAGGCGGCCGACGGTTACGACCAGACCAACGGCTACGACGACATCACGCACACGACCACCTTCGGCAAGAAGGTGAAGGACGCCGGGTTCGGGCTGCTGGTCGACTTCCACATGAGCGACAACTGGGCCGATCCGGGCAAGCAGTGCGTCCCGGTGGCCTGGCAGGGCTACACGACCATCACCGCGCTGGCGTCCGCGCTCCACGACTACGTCAAGGCGTCGATCACCACGCTGATCGCGGGCGGCGCCCGGCCGGACATGGTGCAGATCGGCAACGAGACGACGCCCGGCATGCTGCTGCACATCTGCGACTCCGGCGGGCAGCGCACCAGCGACGCGCCGATCCAGGGCGCCGCGACGAGCACGGGGTGGCCCAACCTGGGGATGCTGCTGAAGGCGGGCGTGGCCGGCGTGCGCGAGGTCGATCCCACCATCCTGGTCTCGTTCCACATCGACAAAGGAGGGACGTATTCGACCAGCAAGAGCTGGCTCGACAGCGCGATCAAGCAGGGCGCCACGCCGGACGCTTTTGGCGAGTCCTGCTACCAGCAGTACCAGGGGGACAAGAACAGCGTCTCCAACACCGTGAGCGGGTGGACCTCGACGTTCACCCAGCTGGTCGCCGCCTATCCGACCATCAAGTTCTTCGCGGCCGAGTACGGACCGATGGAGCGGCAGATCAACGACGTGCTGTTCGCGCTGCCGCCCGCCCAGGGGATGGGGACCTTCGACTGGGAACCGACCACGCAGGGAGACTGGAACAAGCCGCAGCCGACCGACCCGACCAGCGTGACGACCCACGCCCTGTTCCAGCGCTCGGGCAACACGTACACCGACCTGCCGGACCTGTCGCTCTACGACCAGATGAAGAAGGACTACGCTTCGCGTCTCTAGGCGGCGGCGTCCTTCACCATCACCTCGCCGACGTGGAAGTGCCGGCGCAGGATGCCGTGGCCCAGGTAGATGAGCGGGGTCAGGCCCACCGCCAGCACCAGCTTGACCAGGTAGCCGTTGCGGGCGGTGCGCAGGATGAAGCCCACCGACTTGGAGCCCGAAAGAAAGACGAAGCTGACCACCAGCGAGTCGACCGCCTGCGACACGACCGTCGAGCCCGTCGAGCGCAGCCAGAGGAAGCGATGCCCGGTGATCCGGCGCAGGAAGAAGAAGATCGCGATGTCCAGCAGCTGGCCGATCAGGTAGGCGGTCAGCGAGGCGACATAGAGGCGCGTCGACCACCCGAAGACGTTCTTGAACTGGTCGCCGGCCATGGGCGATTCCGGGCTGGTGGGCAGCACGATGGCCAGGTTGATCACGATGAAGACGAAGACGGCCACGCCCAGGCCGACGTAGGTGATGCGGCGGGCCCCCTCGGTGCCGTAGAACTCGTTGACGATGTCGGTCAGCAGGAACGTCAGGGGGAAGGGGATCATCCCGACCGAGAAGTCGAGCCCCCCCACGCGGAAGTACTTGCCGCCGATGAGGTCGCTGACGATCAACGCCGCGACGAAGATCGCCGTCAGGTAGACGAAGAAACGCTGCTTTCGGTCCAAGTGATCCACTTATCCAGCCGTCGCGGCGACTGTCAATGCTGTAAGGTGCCGCCGTGCCCCCCGGCAAGAACACGTTCACGATCACCGACGAAGATGCGGGGCGGCGGCTGGACCAGGTGCTGGCGGCTCGGGTACCGGGCCTTTCGCGACGCCAGGCCCGCGTGCTGCTGGACATCGGTGGCGTCTTCATCGACGGCCGGCGGGTCAAGGTGGCCGGTCGCCCCATGCACGCCGGAGAAGAGGTGACGGCGGTGGTCGGCGGCGCGCTGGCCCGCGCGACCGGGCGCCCCGGGCGCGACGCCCGGGCCCGCGACGAGAGCCGGCTGCCGCCCCACACGGTGGCGTTCGAGGACGAGGACATCCTGGTGGTCGACAAGCCGGCCGGCCTGCTGACCGCGCCCACCCCGGAGAGCGACCGGAACAACCTGGTGTCGCTGCTGGAGCGGCGAGCGGGCAGCAGCGGGCGGATCTTCGTCGTGCACCGGATCGACCTCGAGACCAGCGGGCTGCTGGTGTTCGCCAAGAACGACGACGCCAACCGCGCCCTGTCGGAGCGGTTCCGCACCCACGATCTGGAACGGGCCTACCTCGCTGCGGTGGCGGGGCGCTTCCCGGACCGGGTCAAGCGGATCGACCGACCGGTCGGCGGGCGCGCGGCCGTCACGCACGTCTCGGTGCAGGAGCGTCTGGGGCCGGACGCCACCATGCTCTCCTGCCGGCTGGAGACGGGCCGCACCCATCAGATCCGGCTGCACGCCCGCGCCGTCGGCCATCCGGTCCTGGGCGACGACAAGTACGGCGCGCCTTTCCCCGCGGCGCCGCCGCCCCGCATGGCGCTGCACGCGACCACGCTGGGCTTCGCCCACCCCCGCACCGGCGCG
>DATJWP010000066.1:0-17563 GCA_035578045.1 Polyangia bacterium
CTACTTCCTGCTCGAGACGTTCCGCTGGCTGGACGCGCAGGGCGGCCTGGCCGCGATCGAGAAGCGCAACACCGAGAAGGCGGCGCTGCTGTACAACGCCATCGACGGCTCGGGCGGCTACTACAAGGGGACGGTCGCCGACAAGTCGGCGCGCAGCCACATGAACGTGACGTTCACGCTCCCCAGCGAAGAGCTGACGGACAAGTTCGTGAAGGAGTCCGCCAAGGCCGGCATGGTGGCCCTCAAGGGCTACCGGACCGTCGGCGGCATCCGCGCGTCGATCTACAACGCGATGCCGGTCGCCGGGTGCAAGGCGCTGGCGGACTTCATGGCAGCGTTCGCGAAGGCGAACGGTTGATCGTTCGCGAAGGCGAACGGCTGATCCGGTAGAGCACGAAGGGCGGTCGGCTGGCGACCGCCGTCAAGCCGGGATCCCGCCGCAGCGCCTCGAAGAAGGCCTGCGGCGGAAGCCCCGCCCACTGCTTCTCGATGTCGTCGCGCTGCTCGAGGTAGTAGCAGGGGCACCAGGCATCCAGCAGCGCCGGGATGTCGGCAGGAGTCGACCGGTAGACGTCGCGGATCGGCGTCGAGCCGTAGGCCTCGGCCGTCAACGTCCCACCGGCCCGCCACACGGTCGACCCCGGCGGGACGGTCGCGTCGACCCAGGCGACGACCGCCCGGTCGGCGTTCTTGCCTCGCACGGTGCGCGCGTGCTCGCGCGCGGCGAAGCACAGACCGGCGGCCAGCGACGCGCCCAGGCCGACGGCCAGGGCCGTGCGTCTGCCGCGGCTTGCGCGACGGGACAGCTCGCGAAATCCGTACCCGGCCAGCGCCGCGATCGACGGCAGCGCCGGCCAGATGAAGCGCGGGTTCTCGTAAGGGATGCCCGAGATGAGGACCCAGGTCGCCGCCGGCCAGCCCAGCAGCAGCGCTGCCGCCGGCCAGTCGCGCGCGCGCCAGATCGTGGCGGCGCCGAACAGCGCCAGGACGGCGACCGTCGGAAACAGCGCGTCCGGCCAGCCCAGGCGCAGCAGGTAGAACAGCCCGACCGGGAAGTGGTAGCGCGCGTGACCCTCGGTGGTCTGGAAGTCGCGGCCCAGGGCGTTGACCGGGTTCCAGCGCTGCAGCCATTCGTGCTGGCCCAGCGCGGCCGGCACCGCGCGGGCGGCAACCAGCTGCGGCACGACGATCAGCGCGGCCGCCGCCAGCGCCGCCATCCACCAGACCTGAGCGCCCGCGTCTGGTCGTCTTTTCGCCGCGATGAGCGCGACGCCGATCGGGATCACGATCACGCCGATCTGCCAGCGGGTGACGGCGCCCCATGCCGCGGCCATCCCGCACGGGACCAGCCAGGCGGCGCGGCCCGTGCGGACGACCCGGGCCGCGCACCACAGGGCGGTCGCCGCCAGGCCGATCGCCAGCCCGTCGGCCATCACCACCTGGCCAGCCCGCAGCGCGATCCCCGACGCCCCCGCGCACAGGCCCGCCACGGCCGGCGCGATCCAACCGTCCGGATCGCCGCGCGGCTGCAACTCGCGCGCGAGCAGGAACGTGGCGGCCGCCGTCCAGGCGCAGGCGAGCGCGCTCACCAGCTGGCCGGCCACCGGTCCGCCCGCGCTCAGCGGCAGCAGCGCCGCCACCGCCGCCGGGTACCCGCGCGGCCAGTACAGCACCGGCAGCGGCGCGCCGGTTCGGAGGTGGGGGACGATGGCGCGCGCGAACCGGAAGTAGGCGAAGGCGTCCTGGCCGTAGAGCCCGTCGAAGGGGAAGGCCAGGCGCACCACGCAGGCGATCAGCAGGGCCAGCGCGAACGGTCCGGCAGCCCGGCGCACGTCACAGGCTCTCGATCTGGGGTTCGCGCAGCTTGATGAACTTCCGGGCCAGGCGCAGCTCCCACGGGTTGTCGTAGCGCCGCGTGGCGTAGCGCCAGCGGGCCAGGTTGCGCAGCACCGCCCGGCCGGCGCTGGAGATCCGCGCGTCCTGAAGGGTCGGGAAGCGGCAGGCCAGCACGCGCGCGAAGTCGTCGACGCGCCGGCGGACGCGCGGGGTCAGCCAGGGGGCGTCCTGGTGGCAGACCCAGCTGATCCACTGCGGCTGCGTCCACTCCTCGGGCGTCGTGGGCAGCGGTGGCCCCGACGGGCCGTAGCTGCGCAGCACCGGCAGCCGCGGCCCCTCGCCGTCGGCCGGCGCGTTTCGCCGCTGCGGCGTCGGGCTGTAGAAGTAGAGGACGATCTCCGCCTCGGGGTGCAGCGTCTTGAGGCGGCGCACGAACTCGAAGGTCTTCTCGACCTCGCCCTCGGGATCCTCGGGGCCGCCCAGCACGAACGAGAACTCGGGGATCACGCCGTGCTCGCGGCAGCGCCGCGCCACCTCGAAGGTGTGATCGACGCGCGAGCCCTTGCGCATTCGCCGGAGCGCCTCGTCGCTGGCGGCCTCCGCGCCGATGTATGCCATGCGCAGGCGGCTCTTTTGCACCTTCCGCCAGGTGGCGGCGCTGAAGCCGGCCAGCGTGTCGGCCCGCGCGTAGCACCACCAGGGCATCTGCAGCGTGCCCAGCGCCTCGAGCATCGGCACCGAGGTCTCCTCGCGGTCGAAGAAGTTGTGGTCGAAGAAGTGCACGGCGTCGGCGCCCCACCGGTCGCGCAGCGTCCCCAGCGCCAGGCGCAGCCGATCGGGCGCCTCCAGCACCGTCTTGCCGTTCCACATCGAGACCACGCCGCAGAACTCGCACTTGAACCGGCAGCCCAGCGCCGATTGATAGACCGCGGTGCGGCTGCCCAGGAAGCTGGGGCGCAGGTAGGCGTTCATGTCGACCACCCGGTGGTAGGGGACCTGAGGCAGCGTGTCCGGCGACACCGCCGCTCGCTCCGGGTTGTGGACGATCCGGTGGTCCTGCTTCCAGGTCAGCCCGGGCACGCCCCGGATCGCCGAGACGTCGCGGGCCGAGCTGCCGGCCGCCGGCGGGCCCGCGTCGGCCAGGCGATCCAGCAGCGCGCACAGGGTCGCCTCGCCCTGGCCGCGCACCAGGTAGTCGACGTACGGCGCATTCAACGCGGCGTCCGGGTACAGGGTGGGGAAGTAGCCGCCCCAGACGATCGGCACCTGCGGGAACGCCCGCCGGATCGCGCGCGACATGGCGATGGCCGGGATCACCTGCGGCCCGGGCATGACCGTGACGCCCACCAGCGCGTGGGGCCGAGACGACAGCCGGTCCAGCGCCAGGCGAACGGCGTCGCCACCCAGGTTGCCGTCCACGATCGACCAGGGCCGGCGCCCCTCGAGCACGGCGCCCAGGTGCAGGATCGACAGCGGCAGCCCGGCGTTGCGGGGCGTCCCCATCTGCGGGTTGACGAGCAGCACCGCTTCGCCGCTCATCCGGCCCTCGGCGCCAGGTAAGGGTTGCGGCCCGACACGATCACCGACAGCGTCTTCAGGCTGGCCCAGCACAGATCGCGGTTCCCGGTGGCGCCGTGGAGCAACGTGTTCCCCAGCAGCGACCAGGCCAGCCAGCCGCGGCGGGCCCGCGTCCGGCCGCGCGCGGCGTCGAGGAAGCGATCCAGCGCCAGGATTCGCTTGCTGTACCCGACCGCCGCGGGCGGCCGGTTGCCGGCGTCCTTGTGGTGCCGCACGCTGGCCGACGTGACGACGTGGATCCCCTCGGGCGGGAAGCCGAGCGCCACGCCGTAGTTGTCGCCGTAGCCGCGCCGGTCCAGCCGCTCGTCGTAGGGCGAGTCCAGCAACCAGTCGCGCCGCACCAGCGAGGCGCCCAGGGGGTAGATGGGCGTCCGGAACCAGGGGCCGGCGAAGTCGATCAGCACCGGCCAGCCCGCGCTTGAAATGTGATTCCCCCGGCTGCGATAGTGGCCAGCCAGCAGGTCGCCCAGCAACCCCTCGCAATGGATCTCTCCCCAGATCCCCAGCTGAAACACCCGGCACCAGAGCAGCGCCGTCCAGGAAGTGATCGGGTGCTGGCTGGCCCACGCGCCGCCAACCTGCTCCAGCACCAGTCCGGAGATGGCGCCGGCCTCGGGGTGCGCCTCGGCGTGCGCCGCCAGCCGCGCCAGGTAATCGGGCGGGACCTCGATGTCGTCGTCGCACAGGAAGATCCAGCGGCTGGTCGCGGCCTGGATGCCGCGGTTGCGCTGGGCGCAGACCGACCGCTCGGCGCGCAGGAGGCGGGCGCGCGGGCCCAGCGGGGCCAGGTCGGCGGCGGGCTGCGGCTCCTGGCTGGCGTCGACGATCAGGATCTCGCGGGGCGGGTCGTCGAGGCGCGCCAGGTCGGCGAGCAGCGAGCGCACCCGTTCGGGCCGGTCGCAGGTGGGGATCACGACGCTGATGTCGGCCATGCCGCCGCGGGAGTCTACTCCAGGCGGGCCGCCGGTCCGGGCGAGCGGCGGCCCGCGTGAGGCTGGGGCTGATCGTCCCGGGCGGGTTCGACCCCAGCGGGCGCGAGGGGACCATCCCTGCGCTGCTGGGGCTGGCCCAGGAGCTGGCGCGCCGGCACCAGGTGCGCGTCTTCGCGGCCGCCGGGCGGGCCGGACCGGGGCGCTATCGGATCGGGGACGTCCAGGTGACGCAGATGGGCCCGGCATCCGGGCTGCGGCTGGCCGCCGGGTTCGCGCGCTGGGTCTCTGAGTCCGGCCCGTTCGATCGCCTCCACGCCTTCTGGGCCGACCGCACCGCGCTGCTGGCGACGCTGTACGCCCGTCTGCGGTCCGTGCCGTCGCTGATCAGCATCGGCGGCGGCGAGCTGGTCTGGCTGCCCGACATCGGATACGGCGGCGCGGGCACGGTCTGGTCACGCGCGATCAGCCGGGCGGCGCTCCGGTGGGCGGACGCCGTCACGGCGGGCAGCGCCTACGCCGCCCGCCCGTTGCGCCTCCGCGCGCAGATCGTTCCGCTGGGCGTCGATGTCGCGCGCTTCGCGGCCGCCCCTTCGCGCCCCATGGGGCCGCCCTGGCGGCTGCTCCACGTGGCCAACTTGAACCGCGTGAAGGACCAGACGACCTTGCTGGCGGCGCTGCGCCGGGTCGTCGACCGGCTGGGCGACGCGCGCCTGGATTGCGTCGGCGAGGACGCACTGGCCGGTGGTGTCCAGCGCCAGGCGCACGCGCTGGGGCTGGGGGAACGCATCGCGTTCCACGGCTTCTTGCCGCAGGACCAGCTCGCGGCCTTCTATCGGCAGGCGCACCTTCACGTGCTCGCGTCGCGCCACGAGAGCCAGGGGGTGGTGGTGCTCGAGGCGGCGGCGGCGGGGCTGCCGACCGTGGGGACGCGCGTGGGCCTGCTGGACACGCTGGCGCCGGCCGCTGCCTGCGCCGTCCCCGTCGGCGACGCCGCCGCGCTGGCGGACGCGATCTGCGCGCTGCTCGGCGACCCGGGCGCGCGCGAGGCCATGGGCGCGGCGGCGCAGCGGTTCGCGCAGGCCCACGACGTCGGCTGGACGGCCGGCGCCTTCGAGGAGATCTACTCACATCTCGAACATCAGCCCGCCGACCCAGGTGGTGTCGCCCACCCGCAGCACCGATGACGAGCCGAAGCCGTCCAGCCCGGCGTGCAACACCTCGAAGAAGATCGCGAACTGGTTGACGCCCGTCTCCTGGTCCATGGTGCGAACGGCCTCCGGGTCGATGAACGAGAGGTCGAGGCTGACGCCCGCGGCGGCGTTCCAGCCGAACGTCACGCCCGAGGTCGCGCTGCTCTGGGAGGTGTCGCTCAACCACCAGAGACCGCAGTCCAGACCCAGCTTGGCGTACGGGATCAGCGGCCACCCATAGCGTGTGCGGAGTTGATCCGCCCGGTAGACGGCCAGCAACGTGAGCGGGACCAGGCGCAAGCTGGTCTCGTCGCCGGTCCGGGTCGTCTGGTCGGCGGAGAGCGAGGCGGCGCTGACGCTGTAGTACGCGGCGCCGACGCCGATGGCCCAGGTCCCCCCGCGATGGGACAGGTGGCGATCGATCTCCAGGCCGGAGATGAGCCCCTTGTGCGCGCCGAACACCTCCGCGAAGGGGCGGGCCGACTGGCCTCGATCGGCGAACTCCGTGTCGGTGTCGGGATAGTAGGGGCCGAAGCGCAGCTCGAAGTTCCAGGCGCGCGCCGATTCGCGCTGCGGCGGCTCGGTCCCTTCGAGCGCCAGGGCGAATCGTGGTGACGCGTCGTCCTCGGCCTCGGGGAACGCCGCGTGCGCCACGCCTCCGGCGGCCAGGACCAGGACGGCCACGGCGGCGCGCCGGCGGCGGCGAAGCAGCCAGAGCAGGACGACGAGAACCAGCCCCCCGGCACCGAGCGGCGCCCCGCCCGCCAGGGTACAGCCGGCGGCCCCGGTGCCACCGTCCTGCTTGTAGATGTCTTCGAAGCCCAGGGTCGGTCCAGGGGTGGCGGTCGCCGCGTCGGAGGCGGCGCTCGACGTGCCGTCGCTGCCGATCGAGATCACGGCCACCTGATAGGCGGTGCCGTTGCTCAACCCTTTGACCCGCACCGAGTTGGTTCCGACGCTCACCAGGCCGGAACAGACCAGGCCGGCGTCCAGCGTCGCGAAGGGGCCGCTGCCGCCGGTCGGCGCGTCGGCGGCGCAGTTGTCGTACTCGGCCGCCGGCGGCGAGCTGGGGCCCGGCGAGCAGAGGACCTGGTAGCCGGCCAGCGTGCTGGTGGTGCCGGGCGCCGTCCACGACACCAGCAGGCCGCTGTCGGCGGTCACCGCCTGGACGCCCGTGGGCGCGGTCGGACCGCTGCCGCCCAGGCTGATCGACAGGGACGGTTCGCTGTCGAGGCGCGTGCCATTCAGACGCACGATCGCCCAGAGGTAGCTGCTGGTCGCCGGGAGCGACGAGCAGGCCACGCCGCTGGCCAGCGCGCCGAAGACGCCGCTGGTCGCCAGCGTCTCGCTGGTCGAGGTCGTGCTGGAGCTGAGGGTCAGCGTCGAGCCGAACGACGGGCAGGCGGTGGCGTCGACGTCGTCGCAGTCGCTGCCGATCATGACCTGCGCCTGCAGCGTGTCTGTGCTCGCCAGCTTGGCAGCGCCGGTGCTGGTCAATGCCAGGCTGACACCGTAGCTGGTCGGGCACGCACAGCGCGATTGACTGAAGAAGGCGGCGCGCGCGCTGTCGTCGAGCGTCACGAAGTTGCCCGAGCCGTCGATGCGCGCCAGGGCCAGCGTGAAATCGCTGGAGTCCAGCGTCGTGCTGTCGGCGCGCGCTGACGTGGCGCTGGTCACTCCGGCAACGACAGCGGCTGTTGCGAACACGAACAAACGAACGGTGGATCGCGACTGCATGCGCGGTTTCGTTTGCAACCGCCGGACCAGCCCCCCCTGCCCCCCCACGCTTCGCGTGGAGGGGGAATCTGTCCGATCCCACCACCCGAGAAGGGTGGGGGGGCTTCAATGAAGAGAATGACCCTTCACTTCTTGCCGTTGCTCTCGCTGTCCGTCGTGGTCGTCGGTTGCGTTGCAGTCACCTGCGACTTCAGCCAGACCGCGACGCATGAAAGGCTTGGCGCACGTGCCACTACCGCCTGGTCGCGCAGACCGCAGCGGGGACCCGCACCGGTCCGGATGAGACGATCGCCACCTAGTTCCTCTCCGGCCAAGCCTTCATCGCCAGCCTGCACCCAAGCGGGCGATTCAGCCGATGCTGTAGCGCTTGAGCTTGTCGTACAGCGTGCGCAGCCCGATCCCCAACCGGCTGGCGGCCAGGCGTCGATTCCCGCCCGTCGCGGCCAGCGCCTGTTCGATGGCCGCCTTCTCGACGGCGTCCATCGACGTGGGCCCGGCTGGCAGGCCGGGGCTTCCGGGCTCGAGCTCGTTGGGGAGCAGCGCGAGATCGGCCGCCCGGATCAGGCTGCCGTCGGCCAGGATGGCGCTCCGCTCGAGCACGTTGGCCAGCTGGCGGACGTTCCCCGGCCAGGGCGCCGCGCTCAGCGCCGCCAGCGCGTCCTCGGACAGGCGCAGGTCGGGTCGTCCCAGCTGGGGCGCGATGCCGCTCAGCAGTCGCTGGGCGATCGGTCCGATGTCGGCCCGGCGCTCGCGGAGCGGCGGAAGCTCGACGGGGAAAACCGCCAGCCGGTGGTAGAGGTCCTCCCTGAACCCGCCCCGCTTCACCATGTCCGCCAGGTCGCGGTTGGTGGCGGCCACCCAGCGCACGTCGGCGACGACGGTCTGGCGGCCGCCCACCCGCTCGAAGCGCTTCTCTTGCAGGACCCGCAGCAGCTTGGCCTGCAGCGGCGGCGCCAGCTCACCGACCTCGTCCAGGAAGAAGGTCCCGCCTTCGGCCAGCTCGATTCGCCCGCGCCGCCGGGCCTGCGCCCCGGTGAAGGCGCCCTTCTCGTAGCCGAACAGCTCGCTCTCCAGCAGCTCCGCGGAGAGCGCGGCGCAGTTGACGGCCACGAACGGCCCGCTGGACCGGGCGCTCCACCGGTGGATGGCGCCGGCGGCGACCTCTTTCCCGGAGCCGCTCTCGCCCAGCAGCAGCACGGTCGCGTTGGTCGGGGCGACCTTCCGGAGGGCGATCTCGACGGTCTGCATGGCCGGCGCGCCGTATCCGAGCGGCGGTTGAGCCGACGGCGCGGCGATCTCCTGCAGCGCGCGCAGCCGGTGCCGTTCCACGGCCCGCGCCACGACCGCGCGCAGCTCGGCGGGGCTGCCGATGGGCTTTTGCAGGAAGTCGAAGGCGCCTTCTCTCATCGCGACGACGGCGGCCTCGATCGAGCCGTGGGCGGTCAGCACGATGACCTCGGTCTCCGGGTGGTCGCGGCGGACCGTCTTGACCACGGCCAAACCGTCCAGCCCCGGCATGCGCAGATCGGTGATGACCAGATGGAAGGCGCGCTCGGCCAGCCGGGCCAGCGCCGTCTCGCCATCCGCCGCCTGCGTGACGTCGTGCCCGGAGGCGGCGAGCGCGTCGGCCAGGAACGACCGGACACCCTCCTCGTCGTCGACCACCAGCACTCGGGCCTGAAAGCCGGGCGCAGCGCTCATGTGGCGGCTCCTCGGGCGCTTCCCGGCACGCAGATGCGGAACAGAGCGCCGCCGCCGTCCGCGTCCCGCACGTCGATCGAGCCGCCGTGCATCTCGACGATCCGCTTGGCGACCGCCAGGCCCAGCCCCGTGCCGCGCGTCTTGGTCGTGTGAAACGGTTCGAAGATGTGCTGTCGCTCGGCCGCGGGGACGCCCGGCCCTCGGTCCCGGACGATGAACACCAGGCCGCCGTCCTCGTGGCGGCCGGCGATCTGCACGCGATTGGACGGGTCCGTCACGGCCAGCGCATTCTCGAGCACGTTGGTCAGGACCTGGTGCATGCGGTCGGTGTCCAGGGGCCAGGCGGCGGGGGCGCGCGCGTGGTCGATGTCGATGCGGGCCGGCTCCGTGGCCTGCACGGCGCGGTCGATGACGGCGCGCGGGTTGGCCGGCACCACGTGGAGGGCCCCCGAGCGCGCGAACTCGAGCAGGTCGGCCGTGAGGTGCTCCAGGCGCACGGCCTCCGTGACGACGCGGTCGATGCGCGGGCTCAGCGCCGGATCGACGATCTGCTCGGCCAGCAGCTGCGCGTGTCCCTTCAGCGACGCCAGCGGGTTGCGGATCTCGTGCGCCAGCACCGCCGACAGCGTGCCGAGCTGGGCCAGGTTGCGCTGGGCCGTCAGCGCGGCCTCGGCGCGCTCGGCCCGCTCCGCGCGGTGAGTCAGGATCACCGCCGCCAGCGTCAGCAACAGCGAGGCGCCGATGGACAGCACCAGTCCGGCCAGCCCGCGGTGGACCGCCTCCATCGAGGTGATCGGCTCGAACTCGATCGCCAGCTTGAACTGCCGCGGCGGAGGCGGTGGTGGCGGCAGGGCCGGCAGCGGGCCCAGGGCGCCCATCGACGGCGGGGGCCCGGGGAAGTGGTGCGGGGGTGGGCCGAACACCATGCGGACCCGGTCGTGGCCGATCGCCGGGGCGCCGATCGTGGCCGAGCCCTCCGGCAAGAGCGCGTGGCCGGCCTCGCTCAGCGGCGGCCCGGCAGGTATCTCCGGGCCGTAGACGCCGATGTAGGTCAGGCCGAACGTGTGATTCGCCTCCAGGATCTCCCGCAGGGCCTTCGGGGAGACCCCGGCTTCGGCTCTCGGGGACAGCATCACCTGGACGCGCTGGAAGAGCCGGATGCCCTCGCGCTCCGACACGATCCCGGCAGCGCGGCGGGCGTCTCGATACGACAGCGCCGAGCTCGCGATCAGCAAGATCCCCAGCAGGACGGCGATGCCCAGCGGCCCCGCCCGGAAGAAGGAGCGCCCCAGCCTGGATCCGACCAGCGCCATCCGAGGACCGAGTAGAGCATGCGGAATCTGCACCAACATGCGGATTCCGCAGCTCCTCAGCAGGTTCGACCCCTGTCGTCCCGGGCGCGCCGCTGCAGCTTCGCGTCCGCCGTCAGCAAGAGCAGCGCGCACAAGGGCGGGTCACGGACTGCCAGCAACACGCCGAACGGGATCTCTTCGTCTGGTTTCACGCCACGGTTGCAATGCATCGTGGATGCCATCCCCACGGTCGCGCTGCGACGAACGGCGTCGAGAATGCGTCGCGGGTGGGAATGTCGGCGCCTCGGCCGGCCTCGCCCACCTGTTCGTTTTGTTTCTGCCTACTCTTCCGTGCGCCGGAACTTCTGCGGCCCCAGGCCGAACTTCTTGATCCAGCGCCAGACGGCGGCGCGGTGCTTGCCCAGCTCGCGCGAGACGTCGGCCACGTTCCCTTCGTAGCGGCGCAGCAGCTCCTCGAGCTGCGCGGGCGTGGGCGATGGGCCGTTGGGGCGGCGGGCGGCGGCCGCCGGCGGCGCCCCCAGCGCGCGCGAGATCGGCTCGGGCAGGTCGCGCAGCGCGATCGGCTTGTCGCCGCCGGTCAGCACTGCCGCGGTCGACACGATCTTCTCCAGCTCGCGCACGTTCAGCGGCCACCCATGGAGCGCCAGCGCGCGAAAAGCGGGCTGCTCGAACTTCACGCCCGGGGTGCCGCGCAGAAAGTGAGCCGCCAGCGCGCCCAGGTCCTCGACGCGACTCCGCAGCGGCGGCAGGTGGATGGGCGCGGCGCCCAGGCGGGCCACGATGTCGTCGCGCATGCCGCTCGGCCCCTTGCCTGGCCCCGCGGCCGTCCGGTTGGTGGCGGCCAGGATGCGCACGTCCATGCGCCGCGGCCGCGTCGCCCCCAGCGGCGTCAGCTCGCGGTCCTGCAGGAAGCGCAGGATCTTGATCTGGGCCTCGGGCGTCATCTCGCCGATCTCGTCCAGGAACAGCGTCCCCTCTTCGGCCTCCTCGATCAGGCCGACCTTGGCCTGGTGGGCGGTCGAGTGCGCCCCCTGCCGGTAGCCGAACAGCTCGCTCTCGACCAGCTCGCGCGGGATGGCGGCGCAGTTGATGGCCACGAACCGCCCCTTGCGCCCGCTGGCCGCGTGGACCGCGCGGGCGTAGACCTCCTTGCCCACGCCGGTCTCGCCGACGATCAGCAGCTCGCCCTCGGAGGCAGCCAGCCGCCGCAGTCGATCGCAGGCCACGGCCAGCGCGGGCGACGCCGTGGGCACCGGCCCGAACGGCGACACCAGCTCGGCCTTCATCGCGTCGAGCTCGATCGACGAGACCATCCGGAAGATCGCGACATGGTTGCCGATGAACAGCAGCGCGCCGTCGCGCAGCCGCACCTTGCCGGTGACGCGCTGGTTGTCGGCCCAGGTCCCGTTCTTGCTGCCCAGATCCTCCAGGTCGTAGCCGCCGGCGGTGCGCGCGATCCGCACGTGGCGCCCCGAGATCAGCCCGTCGTCCAGCACCGCCGCGTTGGCCTGCGCCGGAATCCCGTCGGCGCGGCGGCCGACGAACAGCTCGTCGCCGGCGATCTGCAGGCGGGTCCGGGCGGGCAGGGCAGGGGCCTCCGCGCTGCCGACGACCAGCAGCACCGCCCGGTCCCTCTGCTCGCCGGGGGACAGCGGCGACTGCACGGCCGTCAGCGTCTGTTCAGCCCGGTCCACCCGACCAGCCTATCACCTCACCGGTCCGGGGCGTCAGCGCCCGCGCAGATCGTGGAGCTGCGCGCGGGCTCGCTTGGCGGCCCGAAAAAGCCGGCGCGACGACTCGCGCAGGCCGGCCGGCATGCAGGCCGCCAGCAGCAGCCGGGCCGTGCGCGGCTGCCGGGGATCCACCCGGAGCGACCGGTAGAGCTCGCGTCGCGCGGCGGCCGCGTCCCCATTGGCCAGCAGCTCCTCGCCCAGCCAGGCTCGCGCCTCGGCCAGCACGGCATCCTGCATGGCCAGCGGCAGGGCCAGCTTGTCCCGCTCGGCGGTCAGGATCGGCTCGATGACCGCCAGGAAGTGACGGGCGAAGTGGACGCCGTTCTCGGGTCGGGTGGCGCGGTCGGCGTTGCCTCGCTGGTAGCGGATCGACGAGACGTCCAGGTAGCCGACCAGCCCCAGGCGGCAGGTGCGCAGGTGGTACTCGTAATCCTCGCCCCCGAACCGCAGGTCCTCGCGGAAGGTCCTCACCGCCTGCGCGCGCTCGCGCGTCAGCACCACCGTCGAGGTGTGCACCAGGCTCCCCATCAGCATCTGAGCGCCGATGTCGCCGTAGTAGAAGTTCCGGCCGGGCGCCACCTCGGCGGCCCGCGCGGTGAGCCGATCCAGCGGCTCGATCTGCTTGAACAGGTCCTCGCTGCGCGGGTACCAGCGGTAGGCGTCGTACATCGCGCGCAGGTAGGCGCCGTCCATCACCGTCCCCTGCGGGTCGACCGCCAGCATGTCCGTCCAGGTCATCCCCACCTCGGGGTGGGCGCGCATGCAGGCGATCTGCAGCTCCAGCTTCCACAGCAGCCACTCGTCGTCCGAGTCCAGCAGCGCGACGTAGTCGCCGGTGGCCAGCGCCAGGCCGGCGTTGCGCGCGCCCGAGATGCCGGCGTTCTGCTGCCGGTGGTAGCGGACGCGCGGGTCGCCGCCGTAGCGCGCGCTCACCACGGCGCCCGTGTCGTCGGTCGAGCCGTCGTCGACGATGATCACCTCGACGTTCGGGTGCGTCTGGTGCAGGACGCTGTCGACCGCCCGGGGCAGGCAGTAGGCCCGGTTGTACGAGGGGATGACGACCGAGACGAGGCCGTTGTTCATGCCGGCTCAGCGTGGCACACGGGGCGACCGGCGATCAAGACGCCGCCGGATCGCCGCCGGACGCCGCCTCCGGGCGCTTGGTCTCGGCCGGCGCCGCGCGCCGCGCCCGCCAGGCCGCCGCGCCCAGCTCGATCGCCAGGCGCGCCACGTCGCGTACGGGCGCCCGCGCGGCCCGGAGCTGCAGCATCGGCCGCCGGGCCGTCGAGAGCTGGAGCTTGTACTGGCTCATCCCGGCCAGGAAGTCGTACTCGCTGCGCCCCGCCTCGATGGCCGCGCGGATGCTCCGCGCGTGCAGCACGATGCCCGGCCGGACCGCCTTGGGCACCTCCAGCGTGCGGCCGCCCTGGTAGAACAGGACCTTGTTGTCCCAGATCAGGTTGTAGGCGACGGCGATCGGCTGCCCGCGCACGTTCAACCAGCAGAGATCCAGGGCGTTGCGCTCGAGCAGGGCCGGCAGCACGGCGTCGTGAAACCGCGTGAACAGCTGGGACGCGAACACGCCCGCCTCGCCCGACGACTTCCAGCGCTGCTCGTGCAGCATCACCAGGATCCGCTTGCCCTGCTCCAGATCGGCGGGCGTCTTGACGCGCGCCACTTCGACTTCGCCCTTGGCCCACTTGTCGAAGTCGCGCAGCGAGCGGTTGACCAGGTACCGGCCCGAGCCCGACAGCGCGGCCAGGTAGGCCTCCCAGGTCGCGGGCAGCTTGATGTACGGCGAGGGCGTGGCCGCCGACTGTTCGACGACCATCTGCTGGTCGCCCAGCGCCCCGGCCAGCGCCGGCACCATCGGGTCGTCGCCGTCCAGCGCGCTCAGCACGACCTCGTCGCAAGGGCCCAGGGTTCCGCGCCGGATCTCGGCGGCCAGGGCCTGGGCCACCGGCTGCTCGTGGCCACGCTCGGCGATCACCCCCAGATAGTCGGAGACGATCTCGTCGGCCTCGGATTCACCCGTCGCCAGCAGCTCGAGGCGCCGGAACGGCACCGCCCGGCGGTACCAGGCCACGCGCCGGAGCAGCGGGGCGACGCCGACCAGCCGGTCGCCCTCGTAGAACAGCGCCGACGCCATCTTCCGCCCGCCCACCGACCCGAACACCTGCCACCAGGCCAGCAGCCAGAAGGGGGCGCGGGTGGGGCGGTTGGCGGCGCTGCGCTCCAGCAGGGCCGCCCACGCGCCGGCGTGCGATTCGAGGGTGTTGGCCTGGGTGATGGGGACGACTCGCACGGGGCGTGGCTCGCGTTCTATCCTGTGTCGGCAGATGGAACAACGAAGACAAGGCAGCGACGCGCGCGCGGGGCAGAAGCCCGGGATGTTCGATCGACTGGTTCGGTTCCTGGCCATCGCTTACCCCGTCACACTCCTGGCGCTGGTGATCGTCTTCCGCCTGGCGGCCGAGCGCTTCTGGGCCACGACGATCGGCCTCTACCTGCCGCGCGTTGGCTTCGCGCTGCCGCTCCCCTTCCTGGCGCTGCTGGTGGCCTGGCGGCTTCCTTGGCGCTGGCTGTTGACCCAGCTGGTGGCGCTGGTGCTGGTGCTGTTCCCGGTGATGGGCCTGCGCCTTCCCGGCGCGGCCAGCCCCACCGCGGGCGCCTTTCACCTGCGCCTGCTCACGTTCAACGTGGCCACCGGCTCGTTCGGCACCGACAAGATCATCGCGGAGCTGCAGGCCAGCAACGCCGACCTCATCCTGCTGCAGGAGACGAACCCGGATCAGTACGCGGAGCTGCGCAAGAGCCTGCCGGGCTACTTTCACCAGGACTCGGGTCAATTCTGGCTGTCCAGCCGGTACCCGCTGGAAGAGATGGACCAGCCCCCCATGATCCCGCACCTGGGCAAGATGCGGTCGCCCCGGTTCGTCAGCTACGTGCTCGAGACGCCGGTGGGCCGGGTGCGCCTGTTCAACGTCCACATCATCTCGCCCCGCGACGCGCTGGATGAGGTACACGGTGAGGGCCTGAAGAGTGAGGTGCTCAGCGGCCGGCTGTTCCGGGGCGCCGCCGCCTCCTCCGTCGTCGACAACACCGACCTGCGGGTCGCGCAGCTGGCGGCGATCTCGGAGGGCGCGCATCGATCTGCCGACCCGGTGCTGATCGCCGGCGACACGAACCTGCCGACGCTCAGCTGGGCCCTGGGACACTACCTGGGCGACTTCCAGGACGGGTTCTCGAAGGCCGGCTCCGGGTTTGGCTACACCTTCCCGGCTGGGCGCCGGACCTGGATGCGCATCGACCGCGTCCTGGCCGACGACCACTTCCGGTTCCTGGGATTCAACGTCCTGCGCACGCGCGCGTCGGACCACTACGCCGTGACGGCAGACCTCGAGCTGCGCCCGGGCGGCACCTGATAGCGTGTTATAGTGTGGCGTCCCCGTGGATTCTGACGGCGCGGTCACGTACCGCTGACACCCAGGATGGCGACAGCAGGAATCGCGGCGCGCGGCGCGGCGTGGACCATCGCCTCCTCGGTCCTGTCGCGCGGGCTGGGGCTGGTCGGCACGCTGGTGCTGATCCGGTTCGTCACCCCGGATGACTTCGGCGAGGTGTCGGCGGCGACCATCGTGGTCGCGACCATCAACCAGCTGACCACGCTGGGCGTGGGCCTCTACGCCGTGGCGAACAAGCAGGTGTCGCGCGAGGAGATGTTCCACGCGACGCTCATCCACGTGACGCTGGGGCTGCTGGCGGTCGGGATCGTCACGCTGCTGGGCAAGCCGCTGGCGCCGCTGTTCGACACGCCGGACCTGAGCCGTTACGTGCCTGGGATGGCGATCTCGGCGTTCACCGATCGGGTGGGGTTCATGCCCGAGCGGGTGCTGATCCGCGAGCTGCGGTTCCGGCGCGTCAGCGTGGTCCGCTCGGTCAGCGAGCTCGCCTACACGATCGTCTCGGTGGCCGGCGCGGCGGCCGGGTGGGGCGGGCAATCGATCGTGGCGGGCAACCTGGTGCGCTCGGGGGTGCGGGCGGCCGGCATGGTCGGCTCGGTGAAGCTGGGCGCCTGGCTGGGCTGGGTGCGCCCGCAGCTGGCCATCCTGCGCCGCATCGCCAGTTATGGCATCGCCGCGTCGCTGGGCAGCCTGGCGTTCGTGGCCGGACGGCGCTGGGACAACCTGCTGGTGTCGCGGCTGTTCGGGCCGGCGGTGATGGGCGCCTACAACCTGGCCTACAACCTGGCCGACATCCCGGCCATCCAGGTCGGCGAGCAGATCACCGACGTGCTGCAGGCCTCGTTCACCCACATGGACGTGGAGGATCGGCGGCGCACCCTGCTTCGCTCGCTGCCCGTGATCGCCCTGGTGACGTTCCCGATCGCGGTCGGGCTGGGCGCCGTGGCGCCGACCCTGGCCGACCTGTTCCTGAACAAGAAGTGGGCCGGGACCGGATCGATGCTGATGATCCTGTCGGCCCTGTCGATCGTGCGGCCCATGTGGGGCGCGATCTCGTCCTACCTGATCGTGGAGCGCGGGCCGCGCATCACGATGGTCATCGAGTGGCTGAACCTGGGGGTGCTGATGGCCGCCATCGCCACCCTGGGCCGGCGCTCGCCCCTGTGGGCCTGCGGCGCCGTCGGGATCGTGTTCACGGCCCGCACCGTGCTCGGGTTCTGGGTGGCCCGCCCCGAGACGCGCGTGTCGACCGGCGCCATGCTCTGGCGCCTGATGCCGCCCCTGGCCGCCTGCCTGCCCCTGGTGGCAGCCGTCTTCGGCGTCCGCGGGGGCCTCATGCGCCTGGGCGTCGCCAGCCCGCTGGTCCAGCTGGTCGCGGAGGTGATCGCAGGAGGACTGGCGTTCGTCGCCGCAGCCCTGGTCATCGCTCGCGACCCCTCCCGCCAGGTGCTCGCCATGATCCGCAAGCGCAAGGCCCGCACCCCCGAACCCACGCCCGCCGCGACCCCACCCCTCGCCCCCACGGCCTGAGCCTCGGGGCCGGGCCCCGGCTCGGGCGCCGCCGGCCGCAACATCCGCTCGATTCAAGTTGGGCGCGGTCGCGGAGCAGCGGCCGGCTGTTCTTCCACGCGCAACCGCCCACCGGCGCGCAACCAACCAATCCGCGCCATCCAGGTGGAGGGCGGGACCGTGGCCGGCGGGACGTCCGTTGCCCCAGGTTCTGGCTGCCACCCGGAAAAGTGCGGCCCCGAGCTGCGCGGGTCGATGCACGCCGGCGCACGCAGGTGCTTCCGGAAGTTGAGAAGCACGTAGACCATGCTCGCTCGGGTTTGCGTCGGCGTCCTCAGCGGGCGGGCATGGTAGCGATCCCCGACCACTCTCCCTTTGCGGCCCAGCACGCGATTCACTGCCAGGGCCAGCCGGATGGCGAGCCCGTGTATCCCGCCGCGGGCCCGGCGCGGCTCGTCCCCCTCGACGATGAAGTGGCCGTGGTCCTGCTGGATCGAGAAATGGATCACCCGGAAGTGATCGACCGACGCGCGGGCAATGGCTTGCCGGAGCGCCCCGAACACCCGGGGC
>DATJWP010000067.1:0-27694 GCA_035578045.1 Polyangia bacterium
CTCGATCGTGGTGTCGACGCCGCGCCCGATCTCCAGGCTGGCCTCGTAGTCCTCGAACCCCTTCTTCTCCACGCGGATCTTGTGCTTGCCGGGCGAGAGCTCGGCGCGGCAGGGGGTGTCGCAGCCGGGCTTGTCGTCGACGAACAGCCGCCCGCCGACGGTGCCGCGCCCGGTGATCGTCACCCAGCCGGCCTGCGCGGCCTGCATGGTCAGCGTGTGCTGGGTGGCCGTGCCGGCCGGGACGTCGATCTCCTGCTGCAGCGGCTGCCAGCCGAACTTCTCCAGAAAGATGGTGTGCTTGCCGGGCTTCAGCTGCCCGGTGTAGGGCGTCCGCCCGATCGCGCCGATGTCCTTGCGGTCAATGTAGAGATCCGCGCCGACGACGTTCGACACGACCTCGATCCAGCCCAGGTAGTGCTCCTCGGAGAGCGCGATGTAGACGTCGATCAGCTTGTCCGAGCGCGGGCTGATCGCGCGCTCCTCGGCCTTCCACCCCTTGGACTCGAGGATCAACCGCACCGGCTTGGACTCCAGGGATCCGTGCCAGGGGGTCTGGCCGAAGGGGCCCGAACGCTTGTCGTTCAGGTAGATCGTCGCGCCCTGTGGCTTGGAGTCGATGACGACCAGTCCCTTGGTGTCGATCTCCGGGAGCACGGGGGGCGCGGCCGCCGGCGCGGCGGGCGGGGCGGCCGGCGCAGCGCCCGGCGGCGTCTCGGCGCTGGGCGGCGTTCCGGCGGGGGGCGCTCCCCCGGCGGGTGGCGCTCCCGTGGCCGGCGGGGCGGCCGGCGCCGGCGGGGGTGGCGCCAGCAGCTTGCCGATGACATCCAGCCGCAGCTTCACCTGGGCGGCGTCGCTGGCGTTGGGATCCTCCTGCAGATATTTCTCGAAGTACTGCTTGGCCTTCTCGAGCTGCTTGGCCTTCTCGTATGACACCGCGACGTTGAACAGGAACGCCGGGAACGCCTTGCGGTTGTAAGCCTCCAGGAACTTCCCTGCGGCGGCCTCGTACTCGCCGCGCACGAAGAAGTTCTGAGCCGTCTCGAAGTCCTCCTTGGCGTCGGTCAGCGCCTTGTCGGGCGAATCCTCCACCGCCCTCGCGATGGTCGGCATCCCGAACCCAAAGACAGCGGCCAGGAGCAGCGCCACACTCCGGACACGCACTGAGGTCATCGGACTACGATTAGACCTCAGCTGAGGCGATCTTCCAAAGTCCTAATTCTCGGTTATCGTGTGACGATGGCAACCGATCTGGTGATCCGGGAGGTCACGGTCCTCGGTTCTGGCGTCATGGGAGCGGCCATCGCGGCGCACCTGGCCAACGCAGGTCTGCGCGTCAGATTGCTGGACATCGTCCCCAGGGACGGCGGCCCAAGGAACAAGGTCGCCCTCGCCGGCCTCGAGGCAGCCCGCAAGATGAAGCCGGCCTCGTTCCTGTCGCCGCGCTTCGAGTCGCTGATCAGGGCCGGCAACCTCGAGGACGACCTGCAGGAAGCCGCCGCCCAGAGCGACGTCATCATCGAGGCCATCGTCGAGAACCTGGCCATCAAGCAGAAGCTCTACGAGCGGCTGGACGGCTACGGCGGCTCCGCCATCATCACCTCGAACACGTCCGGCCTGCGCATCGCCGACCTGATGCAGGGGCGCAGCGCCAGCTTCCGCTCCCGCTTCTGCATCACGCACTTCTTCAACCCGCCGCGCTACCTGAAGCTGGTCGAGATCGTCGCCGGGCCGGACACCGCGCCTGCGACGCTGGCCCGGGCCGAGGCGCTGTGCGGCCGCTTGCTGGGCAAGGGGCTGGTGCGCGCCAAGGACACCCCCAACTTCATCGCCAACCGCATCGGGACCTTCGCGCTGATGCGCACGCTGGACGAGGCGATCAAGCAGGGCTACACCGTCGAGGAGGTCGACATGGTGTTCGGGCCGGCCACCGGCCGCCCCAAGAGCGCCGTCTTCCGCACCGCGGACGTGGTCGGGCTGGACACGCTGATGCACGTGACCCGCAACTGCTTCGATGCGCTGCCCGGCGACGAGCGGCGCGACGTCTTCCAGCCGCCCGCCATCATGACCCAGCTGGTCGACCGCAAGTGGCTGGGACAGAAGACCCGCCAGGGCTTCTACAAGAAGGTCGGCGAGGACATCCTGCAGATCGACCTCAAGACCCTGGAGTACGGCCCGCAGAAGAAGCCGCGGTTCGACTCGATCGGCGCCACGCGCGGCGTGGACGACGTCGACGAGAAGCTCCGGCGAGTGGTGGCCGGGAACGACCGCGCCGCCGCGCTCGCGCGCACGGTCCTCTACGAGACGCTGATCTACTCCGCGAACCGCCTGGGCGAGATCGCCGACGACGTCAGCGACATCGATCGGGCGCTGTGCTGGGGGTTTGGCTGGGAGCGCGGCCCGTTCGAGACCTGGGACGCGCTGGGCGTGAAGGCCACCGCCGAGAAGATGGAGGCGGCCGGCTACACCGTGCCCGGCTGGGTGCGCGAGCAGATCGCCGCGCAGGGCGAGGGGATGAAGTTCTATCGCAGCGAGGGCCCCGGCCAGCGGGCCCAGCTCGGCCGGCGCGGCGGGTTCACGCCGGTCCCGGAGAACCCGCGCCGGATCTCGCTGGACGTGGTCCGGGCGCGCGGCGGCGAGGTCGAGCGCAACGGCAGCGCGTCGATCCTGGACCTGGGCGACGGCGTCTTCTGCCTCGAGTACCACGCCAAGATGAACGCGATCGACCCCGACATCGTGGCGATGACGATGAAGGCGGTCGACCGCGCCGAGCGCGAGGGGGTCGCGCTGGTGATCGGCAACGACTCGGCCGAAGCCTTCTGCGCGGGCGCCAACCTGTTCGCGCTGATGGTCGCGCTGGGGCAGGGGCAAACGAAGGCGATCGACGACATGGTGGTCGGCTTCCAGAGCGCCTGCAACCGCACCCGCTACGCCCGCGTTCCGGTCGTCGCCGCGCCGGCCGGGCTGGCGCTGGGCGGCGGCGCCGAGGTCATCATGGGCTGCCAGACGGTCCGGGCCTTTGCGGAGCTGTACGTCGGCGCGGTCGAGGTGGGCGTCGGTCTCATCCCGGCGGGCGGCGGCTGCATGGAGATGGCGGCCCGCGCGGCCGCCCGCGCCAGCGACGACCCGCAGTTCGACATCCTGTCGCTGGTTCGGGGCCCCTACCTGACGCTGGCGACCGCCCGCGTGGCCACCAGCGCCGAGGAGGCCCGCGACCTCGGCTTCCTGCGGCAAGGCGACAGCGTCTCGATGGGGCGCGAGACGCTGATAGCAGACGCCAAGGAGCTGGCGCTGGGGCTGGCGCGGGCCGGCTACCGCCCTCCCCCGCCCCGGCTCATCCGGGTCATCGGCGAGGGGGGCGCCGCGACGTTGCGCGCGGCGCTGCACAACCTGGAGGGGGCCCACCAGATCAGCGCCCACGACGCCAAGATCGGCGCGCACCTGGCGCGGGTGCTGTCCGGCGGCTCTGTCCCGGCCGGCGCCGCCGTCACCGAGCAACACCTGCTCGACCTCGAGCGCGAGGCGTTCCTGTCGCTGTGCGGGGAACCGAAGACCCGCGAGCGCATCCAACACATGTTGTCCAAGGGCAAACCCCTTCGGAATTGAGGAAGGCCCCCAATGCGTGACGTCGCCATTCTGTCAGCGGTCCGCACCCCCATCGGTCGGGCACCCCGCGGTGTCTTCAAGAACACCCGCCCCGACGACATGGCTGCCATCGCCGCGCGCGAGGCCCTGCGCCGGGCCGAGATCAAACCGGCGGACATCGAGGACCTGGTGCTGGGCTGTGCCCACCCCGAGGCCGAGCAGGGCCTGAACGTCGCGCGCCAGGTCGGGATGCTGGCCGGCCTGCCCGACGAGGTCCCGGCCATGACCATCAACCGCTTCTGCTCGTCTGGGCTGCAGGCGGCGGCGATGGTGGCCGATCGGATCGCGGTGGGATCGATCGACGCGGGGCTGGCCGGTGGGCTCGAGTCGATGTCGCTGATCCCCATGGGCGGCGCCAAGATCGCGCTCAACCCGGCGGTCGTCGACCAGTTCCCGGACGCGCACATCCCGATGGGGAACACCGCCGAGAACGTGGCCCGGCAGTTCGGCGTCAGCCGCGAGGCCCAGGACGCCTTTGCCCTGGCCAGCCACCAGAAGGCCGTGGCGGCCTGGACCCGGGGCGACTTCGTGGCCGAGGTCGTGCCGGTCAAGACCCGCGTCTTCGACGGCGAGGTCTGGCGAGAGCTGACCGTCGATCGCGACGAGGGCCCGCGCGCCGACACGTCCCTGGAGAAGCTGGCCGCCCTGAAGCCGGCCTTCGATCCGACCGGGACGGTCACCGCCGGCAACTCTTCGCCGCTCAACGACGGCGCCGCCGCCGTGGTGCTGGCCTCGGCCGACAAGGCCAAGGCCATCGGGGCCCGCCCCCGCGCCTACTTCCGGGCGTTCGCCGTGGCCGGCGTCCCCCCGGCCATCATGGGCATCGGCCCGGTGCCGGCGGTGCGCAAGCTGCTGGCCAAGACCGGCCTGTCGATTGATCAAATCGACCTCTACGAGGTCAATGAAGCGTTCGCGTCCCAGGCAGTTTATTGCCTGCGCGAGCTGGGCCTGCCCAACGATCGCGTCAACGTGAACGGCGGCGCCATCGCCCTGGGGCACCCGCTGGGGGCCACCGGCGCGCGCCAGATCGCCACCGCGCTGTCCGAGCTGGAGCGCCGCAAGGGGCGCTACGCCGTGATCACGATGTGCGTCGGCGGCGGCATGGGCGCCGCCGGCCTCATCGAACGCGCGGCCTAGCGGCGGGGTTCGCCCTCCCTCAGCGCCACGGTGATGGTCTTGCTACCCACCCGGAGCTGGGGAACGATCAAGCGAGAGCCCCTTGCGTCCATGTACTGGACGGCCAGCAAGGTCGGCGTGCGCCAGACCAGATCGACGCCGTAGGTCCCTCGACGGGTCGCTCCGTTGATCACGGCGATCAGGCTGTAGTCGCCGGCCCGGCCTCCGGCCGGCACCACGTGAATTTCATGGCCGAACGACGTCGTCGCGCCGCCGTTCGTCTCGACGACGACCCCCTCGACGTCGCCGGTCGGGTTCGCCACGCGGGCCACCTCGACCTCGCTCCGGAAACACCCGCTGAGGCTCATGGCGACGACCACGAGCAACAAACACCGGCACTCGAATTGTACAACACACAAACGGGCCCAATGTAGGACAGCGGCCCTCATTTTGGGCTCCTGCGTCTCATGTTTTGCAACCTGACGTCGATGGGCGCACTGTCGTGTTCCAACCTGTATAGGAGCCCCCATGCTTCGTTTGTCCCGTTCTACGCTCCGTTCTGCTCCGGTGGCAACGTTGATGGTCGCCTCGCTGGCTCTCTGGGGCTGCGGCGGCGGTGGAGGAGGCGGCGGCTCCGGCGGCTCCGCGGGTGGAGCGGCCGGGCACGCCACCGGCGGCTCCAGCGGCGGACACGGGGGCTCGGGGACGGGCACCGGCGGCTCGACCGCCACCGGCGGGGCCGGCGGCGGGGTCACCGGCCTCGGTGGCTCGGTGATCGGATCGGGCGGCGCGAGCGCCACGGGCGGAGCCGGCGGCTCGGCCACGGGGGGCGTCGGCGGTGTGCACGCGACGGGCGGCGCCGGCGGCGCGGCGGTTGGGGGCTCCGGCGGCGGCGGCGGCGCGGCGGCCGGGGGTTCCGGCGGCGCGCCCTCCTGCACGACCAGCGGCGCGGCGTGCACGGCCTCGGGCGGCGTCCACGGCGTCTGCACCAGCGGCACCTGCCAGGGGTGCACGTCGGACGGCATGTGCTCGGACGCGGCGGCCTACGGGACCGGCTACATCTGCCTGGCCGCCAGCGGCGACTGCGTGATGGGGACCTGTCACAACAACGCCGACTGCAACGGCAAGATCTGCGGAACCGCGCACAGCTGCGGCTCCTGCGCGTCGGTCGGCGACTGCACCACTGCATACGGCGCCGGCTACGTTTGCCAGACCTCGACCGGCAAGTGCGTGCAGGGCAACTGCAACACCAACGCCGATTGCAACGGCGGGATCTGCAACGGCTCGACCTGCGCCGGCTGCGGCACCGATGACTCGGCCTGCGTGACCGCGTATGGCACCGGGTACATCTGCGTCTCCGGCGCCTGCACGATGGGGACCTGCCACACCGGCGCGAACTGCACCGGGGGGCAGATCTGCACCGCCAGCCACCTGTGCGCCAGCTGCACGGACGACCCGAGCTGCCAGGCCAGCTACACGGACGGCCGCATCTGCGTGAACAGCCAGTGCGTCATCGGCAATTGCCACGACAGCTCCCAGTGCAGCAACGGACAGATCTGTTCCAACTCGACCTGCATCGACTGCACGAACGACAACCAGTGCGCCTCGGGCCAGCTCTGCCTGTCGGGCGGCTGCACCACCGGCAACTGCCGGACCGCCGCCGACTGCAAGGACGCGACCAAGGTGTGCAGCGGCAACCTTTGCAGCGCCTGCTCGATCAACTCCGACTGCACCGCCGCCTACGGAAGCGACCACGTCTGCAACGGGGGCTCGTGCATCTCGGGCAACTGCCTCAAGAAGGGCGACTGCGCCGCCAGCGGCCTGGTCTGCGGGGCACAGACCGCCAACTTCTGCGGCACCTGCAGCGGCGACGCCCAGTGCGTGACGGAGTACGGCGGCGGCCACATCTGCAACGGGACCACCTGCGTCACCGGCACCTGCCACGACAGCAACGGCTGCGGCACCGGCCAGGTCTGCGACCCCAGCTCGCACACCTGCGTGGGCTGCGGCAGCGGCACCACCGGCGACAGCGCGTGCAAGAACGACGCGAAGTACGGGTCGGCTTACATCTGCCAGGCCAACGCCTGCATCATGGGCAACTGCCACGCCGCCGCGGACTGCGGGGACGTGACCAAGGTCTGCACCAACTTCACCTGCGGCGGCTGCAGCGGCAACGGCGACTGCACCAACGCCTACGGCGCGAACCACGTCTGCTCGGGCGGCCAGTGCGTGTCGGGCAGCTGCAACAGCTCGTCCGAGTGCGGCGGCAACCAGCTCTGCGTCAGCCACGCCTGCGTCGCCTGCACCGCCGGGGCGACGGGCGACATGCAGTGCAAGCAGGACACGACCTACGGCGCCATGCACATCTGCCTCGGGGGCCAGTGCGTCGCCGGTGACTGCCACGACACCTCCACCGAGTGCAACCCCGGCCAGATCTGCGGCGCCACGGTGAACCACACCTGCGGGGGCTGCGGATCGGGCAGCGCCGGGGACACCGCCTGCAAGAACGACACGACCGCCTATGGGACGGGCTACATCTGCCTGGCCAACGGGTGCGTTCAGGGCGATTGCCACGACACGTCCAATGACTGCACCGCCGGCAAGATCTGCAGCGTCTCCACCCACACCTGCGGGAACTGCGGGGGCGGCAACGCCGACATGCAGTGCACGTCGGACAGCCGCTACGGGTCGGGCGACATCTGCTACCAGGGGCTGTGCGGCCCCGGCAACTGCCACGCCGTCAGCTCCGACTGCACGGGCACCAACGCCGGTCTGATCTGCGGCGTGAACATGGCCAACACCTGCGGTCCCTGCACCAGCGACAGCCAGTGCAGGTCCGACCCGTTCTACACCAGCAGCGACATCTGCAACCCCTCGACGGGCCAGTGTGTCAGCGCGGCCTGCTCGAACAACAACGCCGCCTGCAGCGCCAACGGCACCGACTTCTGCTGCTCGGGGACCTGCACGGCCGGCAGCTGCTGCGTCGACAACGACTGCGGCGCCGCGGGCACCGCCTGCGTCAACCACACCTGCACGGCCTGCAACGCCGTCAGCGGCAACAAGTGGTACGTCGACCCGGTCAACGGGAACGACCTGACCGCGACCGGCAGCGGCATGTCGGGCAGCACGGTGGCTCCGGGCTGCGCCTTCAAGACCATCACCCAGGCGATCGCGCACATGCCGGCGACCCCCTTCGCGGGCAGCCAGATCGTCATCGTGGGCAGCAGCGGCTCGACCACGGGCCTGTCGTCGGGCGACACCCTGCCGCTCATCCTGCCGACCAACACGACCCTGAGCACGTCGGGCGGCCCGGTCACCATCACGGTGGTCGCCGGTGGCGCGTTCAAGCTGAACAACAACAACTCGGGGATCTCGGGCGGGTCCGGGGCGCCGCTGGTCCTGGACGGCAACAGCCACGCCGGCGGGATCGCGGTGCTGGTGTCGCCCGGGACCTCGACGTTCACGTCGAACATCTCGAACGTCACCATCCAGAACACCAACAGCGACGGCATCCGCGTGACCGCCGGTACGCTGACGGTGGGCGGCGGCGTCGTGGTGAGCGGCTCGAACAGCGACGGCATCCGCATCAGCGGCGGCGCCGCCAACATCACCAATCTGTCGGGTACCCAGACCCTGTTCACGGGGAACGCCTCCCACGGCATCGAGGTCAGCGGCCTGGGCTCGGTCAACGTCAGCGCCACGCCGGGAAGCCCGGTCCCGAGCAACGGCGGGACGGTCGTTTGCACGAACAACACGACCGCCGGCATCCGCATCAACCAGACGCCGGGGGCCTCGGGCCTGGCCACCAACACCATCGACGGTCTGGTCGCCTGGGGGAACAGCAACTACGGCATGCGGCTGTTCGGCGGCTCGAAGGTCAAGGTGCGGAACAGCCTCTTCCTGGCGAACGTGCAGTACGGCGTGATCGTGGGCGGGGCCAACAGCGTGGCGGGGGAGGATCTCTCGGGGCTCGACCTGGGCGTGGCCGGGGATCCGGGCAAGAACTACCTGCAGGTGCCGCTCGGCTCCGCCGGTCTGAACGCCAGCGGCGGCCTGTGCGTCGCGCTGACCAACTGCGCGGGCGCCTTCTGCCCGCTGACGGAGAACCTGTCAGCCGAAGGCAACTTCATGGTGTCCGCGTCGGGAAACCTGCAGGTCGATTGCTCGACCAGCACGTCCGCCATCACCAAGGGCACCTGCGGCGGGCTCCGCAGCGACGGCATCAACGCCGCGACCAGCGTCACGACGACAGTCGACGTCTCCGGCTGCATGTAGCACGAGCCATCCGGGATCGGCCGGCGCAACCGCCCGGCCGGCCGATCCGATACGCTGGCGTGAAGACGCTGGTGTTCCTGTCACTCGTGGCGGCATGCAACCTGGGGCCGCCATCGCCGCAGCCGGCGCCCTCGCCGGCGCGACCGGTGCAGCTCTTGATCGAGCCGGACGCGGGCCAGCGCGCCGTGCTGGACCTGATCTCCGGCGCTGGCCGCAGCGTCTGGGGCGAGCTGTACCTCTTGACCGACGGCGCGGCCATCGACGCGCTGGCGGCGCGCGCGGCGGCCGGCTGCGACGTCCGGATCCTGCTGGAGCCGGCGCCCTACCAGGCGGAGACGGCGAACCAGGACGCCTATGCTCGGCTGGCGGCGGCCGGGGCGGACGTGCGCTGGTCGACGCCGCGCTTCACCTACACGCACGCAAAGGTGCTGGTCGTCGATCACGCGCGCCTGGCCGTGCTCACCCTCAACCTCACGGCGTCCGGACTGTCCGGCAACCGCGAGTACGCGCTGCTCGACGCCAATCCCGCCGACGTGACCGCCATGGAGGCGATCTTCGCCGCCGATCGGGTGGGGTCGCCGACGACGGCGCCCGCCGCCCCGCTGGTCACCTCGCCGGAGACGACCCGCCCCACGCTGCTCGGCCTCATCGCCTCGGCGCAGCGGACCCTGGCCATCGAGACGGAGGAGCTGGCCGACAGCGCCGTCATCGCTGCGCTGTCGGCGGCCCGCGCCCGCGGCGTGGCCGTCACCCTGGCCTGGCCCGGACCGGCCGCCGGCGCCGCTTCGACCGGCTCTTCGACTTTCTTCGACCTCGCCTCGACCGGCGCCGTGGTGCGCGCCGTGAGCGCCCCGCCGATTCACGGCAAGGTCATCGCGGTCGACGGGTGGAGTGTGTACGTCGGATCCGCAAACCTCACGGCCACCTCGCTGGACGCGAACCGCGAAGTCGGGCTTCGCCTGGACGATCCGTCGCTGGCGCAGGCCATCGCCTCGACGGTGCTCGCCGACGCCGCATCCGGGGTACCCCCGTGACGCGCTATCATTGCGGGCATGGCCCCCGATCCGACGGACCGCGACGCTTACCTCGAGGAACAGATCGCGCGGCAGAAGCGCGGCGAGCCGGTGGACGTCGAGTGGGTCAAGGCCGAGCTCGAGCGCGTTCGCCAGGCCCAGACCGCCACGATGGCCCGCACGCAGCGCAACCTTCGCGTCCTGGTGTTGGTGACCGTCGCCATCCTGATCGTCCTCTGGATCAAGAACGGCGGTTTCTCCAAGCCTGGCGCGCTCCCGATCGCGGGCCTGATCCTGATCGGGCTACTCACCGCGTTCGCCGTCGGCCGCCGGAAACGCTAACGAATCATCCGGAGCGCGCGGTCGAGGGCTTCTCGGCGCTCGCCCACCTCGGCGTCGCGGGCCTGCCGGACCATCGCCGAGGCCTCGTCGCCCGACAGTCCCCCCAGCCTGGACTCCGCCACGGCGCGGACGTCGCCGGTCTCCTGTCGGACCGCCTCGATCAGCACCAGCGCCGCGGCGGGCGTCCCGATGTTGGCGATGGTCTCCAGCGCGGCCACCCGGACGCGCGGGTCGGTCCATTCCCGGAAGATGTGGATCAGGGGGTCCAGCCCGTCGGTGAACTTGAGGTTGCTGAGCGCCCCGAGCGCGTCTTTGACCACCCGGGTCGACGGATCGGCCAGCCCGCGCCGAACGAGATCGAAGCTTCGCCGGACACAGATCTGGCCGACCCCGCGCATGACGGCCGCCCGGACCTCGGCCGAGTGGTGATCGTAGAGCCGATCGAGGGGGCTCAGCATGTCGTAGAACCGCACCTCGCCCAGGGCGACGGCCAGCTCGGACAGCGCCGCGGGATTGTCCCACGAGAACCCGGGGGCGCTGCCCAGCAGCAGCGCGCGCAACGCGCGCCGCGTGTACTCGGTCGGCGGGCGCTCGACGACCAGGCGCGCGAGCACCGCGGTCGGGTCCCCGGCGAGCTCCCACTCGACCAGATCCTGGCGCCAGACATCCTGGTAGGCGTCCGGGCGGCGCAGGTACTCGGGGAAGGCCACGGCGGGCGGGAGCGGCTCGGCCGGCAAGGCGGCGTAGCGCCGGGCCAGCGCGCGGTAGCGGGCCCGGCGCTTGTCCGACAGCTGCAGCGCCGCCAGATCGCCGTACAGCCGGCCGCAGGTCTCCATGTCACCCAGCGCGGTGGCGGCGTCGATGGCGGCGTGGAGAGCGTTGGCGGTCAGATCCACCGGGCCGCCCGAGGTCTGGTTCTCGCGGGCGGCGCGCGTCCAGGCTTCGATGGCCCGCCCCAGATAGTGCCGATCGTAGGGCAGTCCCGCGCGCAGGCTGTAGTCGGCCGCCTGGCGGGCGGCCATCGCAGCCGCGTGCCACTCGCCCTTCTCGGCGGCGTAGCTCAGGAAGTCGTCGTGGTAGTGGATCACCCGGTAGCGATCCTCCGCGGCCGCCATGATCCGGATGGCGTTCAGGTAGCCCTCGGCGACGTTCTCGAAGGAACCGGTGTCCTTCCCCATCCGCAGGAGCACGCTGTAGCAGTCGAACGCCCGCTCGGTCTCGCCGCGGGTCTCGAACTCGTCGGCCACCTCCTCGAGCAGGCGCTGGGCGATCGAGAACTCGCGCGACGCCCCGCTGCGATCGCCGATCCGCAGCAGCGCCTCGGCCAGGTTGAAGTGGGCGAGCACGGTCTCGTACGGCCGGCCGGCCAGCCGCGGGTCGCGCAGCACGCGCTCCCACTCGAGGCGCGCGGCGGCGCTGGCCCCTGCCGCCTCCAGCTCGATGGCGGCCAGCGCCGGGTGACCCCGCTCGGAGAGCAAGCGCGCGGCATCCCCGTGGTGTCCCAGCCGCGAGGCGGCCAGCGCCCACTCCAGCGGTCGCTCGGCCGGGGGAAAGTGGCGCTGGGCCTCGGCGTAGCGGCGCAGCGCCAGCAGCCCGTAGCCCGCCTCGCGGGTCCGGCCGAGCGCCAGGTACGCGCCCACCGCCCCCTCCAGCCAGGCCTCGTAGTGCGCGCGGTCGGCCTTCACGCCGGCCAGGAGGTGCCAGTACTGGCCCAGCGCCTCGGCGGGGCGGCCGCTCCGCAGGGCGCGGTCGGCGCGCTCCCGCGCGTGGATCTCGGCCTGGTTCGGCATCAGGCCCCCGCCGCCTCGTCGATGATCTCCAGCGCCCGCCGCCGCTTCTCGCCCGCGCGGGCCAGCGAGGTGGCCGTCACGACCTGGACGCGATCGAGCCGCGGCAGATACTCCAGGTCCAGCGGCTGCGAGGGGAGCACGAAGACGCCGGTCAGGTGCGCCAGCCCGGCCAGCGTCTCCACCGTCGCCAAGGGGATGTGGCAGGCGCCGTGGGTGACGAAGGTGATCGCGATCTGCCGTCCCTCGTCGCGCACCAGCCGTCCGACCTCGACGGCCAGGTCCGCGAAGACGCGCGCGTAGTTCCGGCCGCGCTCGGATCGAAACGACAGGAACCGGGGCAGGTCGCGGCGCGCCGCCCGACCCAGGTCGAAACGCGGATGCAGGCGGCTGTCGAAGAACCGCAGCCAGACGTCGCCCCCCAGCAGCGAGAGCTTCTTGGCCAGCGCCAGCGCCAGCCCGCGCCCGAAGATCTCGCGCGCGCCGCGCATCGACGCGCTCGCGTCGATCAACAGCAGGTGCAGCCGGCGCACCGCTTCGTTCTGTCGTTCGTGCCCGTAGTACAGCAGGTCGTCGGCCAGCGCCTTCTGCACGAAGACGTCGTCGTCGTGCGCCAACTCGGCGGGCAAGAGCGCGTCTACGTTCCCGCGCCGCTCGACGGAGGCGTAACCGTCGATCGAGAAGCGCTGAGCCGACGGGCGGCGCTTCGTCTCCAGCAGCGAGGGCAGCAGCTGCAGCGAGAAGTCGACCACGTCCGTCGCGCCGGTCGCGTTCCCGAGCAGCTGGTACAGGTCGGCCAGATCGGCCGCCCCCCCGTCGGCCGAGAACAGCCCCAGCAGGCGCATCGCGCCGGGCTCGATCTGGTCCAGGCGGGCCAGCACACCCCGCTCGTGATCGACCAGGCGCTGCATGAACGACAGCGCCCATCCCGGATCGTGGGCCCGGGCCAGCGCGTCGCGGTCGGTCTGGTAGATGAACGACGCCGTCGGCAGCTCGGCCGGCGCCAGCCCGCGCGGCGCCCAGCGCAGGTAGACGTCCCCCAGGACGCGCGCCAGGATCACCGCCAGGATCTCGTCGCGCAGCGGCGCGGCGCCCAGCTCCGAGACCGCCTCCGAGGCGGCGACCCGGGCCAGCAGCGCCTGGTACCGGCTGACCGGCGCCGGCGCCCGCGGAACGTCCCGCCGCACCTGCCGGGCGCCTGCCAGCCGCTCGGACGTCAGGATCAGCCCGAAGTCGTGGACCACGACCAGCGGCAGCGGGCAGCCGAGCCGCGCCGTCAGGTTCCACCAGCCGGCCGCCGTGATGGCGTCGGCCGGCAGCGCCGGCGCGACCTGGCTGTAGATCAGCGTCGCGAGCTGTCGTCTCAGCTCGCGGTCAGCGGCGTCGTTGCCGCGTGGACGGAGCTGGGCTTCGCCCAGCGGAGTCCCTCGCGGGCGGGGCGGGAACCCCTCTTGCGGTTCCCGCGAAAAATCGTCGTCCACCCCTCTAGGCTACACGGAGCCGGTCCAGGGCGTCGAACGACGCGTGATGCGCCTGCTCGTCCCGCGCGCCCAGCCACCCCAGCACGCCCCCGTAGACCGCGTGCAGCAGCAGCGTGAACAGCGCCGACCAGGGATCCCCGCGGCCCAGGCCGAACTCGATGTGGTGGCTGTAAAACGCAGGCACGAACATGACCTGCATGACGATCCAGAGCCCCAGCGCATAGGCCAGGCCGCGCCCGACGCTCATGGGCCGCGCCAGGTATGAGAACGCGGCCGCGGCCGCGGCGCCGTAGCCGAAGTGCGCCAGGGTCGTGACGATCGCCAGCGGCAGCGGGCTCCAGTGCGGGAGCAGGCGCGACACGATCTCGACCGGGAAAGGCCGGAACGCGGCCGGACCGTGACGGAAGAGACCGACCACCATCAAGAGGGTCATGGCCCCGGTGGCGGCCAGCCCGTAGACGACGGCGCGCGCGGCGCGGTGGCGCTCGGCCCGGAACTGTTCAGGCGACAACCCCTCGTCGATGGGGTCGCCCATACCCTCTTCCATGGTTTCGCCCTCTTCCATGGCCTCACCCCCCTTGTGAAGCTGGAGGCGAAAACCGCGTCGGTCAATGACCGGCGCAGAACCCAGGGTCGGCTCAGCCGCGGCGGCGAAGCAGAAGCAGGTGCTCGCGGCGCGCCTGGTCCCGGAAGATCTCGGCCAGCCGCCGGTCGTGGATGGGCCGCACCTGCGAGGCGCGGGCGATCGGCTCCAGCCCGACCGGCGCGCCGGCCGCCGCGATCCCGTCGGGCGCGTGCTCGGGCCGGCCGTCGACCACGCCGTCGCCGACCACCAGCAACGCGTGCCCGCCCGGACGGAGGACCCGCCCGATCTCGCCGATGAACTGGCGCTGGTCGGACTGCCAGCCGCTGGCGGGTGCGTCGCCCACGGCCGAGCTCCGCGCGCCCATCTGCGCGCGCTTGAACCCCCGCGCCGAAAGCCCCAGCCAGACGAACCGGGCCGCGTGCTGCGCGGCGTAGTCGTAGGTCCCCGCGTAGGGCGGCGACGAGACCACCAGCGCGGCGCTCCCGGCGGGGATGGGCAGCTCGCGCGCGTCACCGTCGATGACGCGCGGCACTGGCGTCCCTTCCGGCACACGCCGCTCGAGCGCGGCCAGCCCGCGCGCCAGCTCGACCGCCCGGTCCGCCAGCATCCGCGACGGCACCCCGCGAGCGATCCGCTTGGTCTCGCCGTCGCGCGGTGCCTCGGGGCCGCTGCGCATGAACTTGACCAGGATCGACGACAGACAGAGCCGCAGCGCGCGCCCCACGTCGTCTTCGCCGGTCGCAAACACCAGCTCGCGCAGCCCCAGCAGCTCGTACAGCACGTGGGCGTGGAAGCGGGCGATCTCGCCGCTGGCCCACTTGGGCATCTCGGGGCGCTTGCGCCGGCGCGCCCGCTCGCCCGACTCCTCGGCGATGCGCGCCGCTTCGGCGACCAGCCGCTCGCGGCCCTCGTCGCCCAGCACGGTCGTGCGCACGCGGGCGATGGCAGTGGCCAGCGGGCTGGCGTCGACCCCGACCGCGGCCCGCCCGGCGGCCTGCGCCTCGACCAGGACCGTGCCGCTGCCGCAGAACGGATCCACCACCGTGTCGCCCGGCTGGCTGTAGCCGGCGATGGCGCCGCGCGCGATGGTGGGGTGCATCCGCCCCGCGTAGCTGTGAAAGCCGTGGGTCAGGGCCCGCGCCGCCGCCGGATCGACGTCGAGCAGCTTGCGCAGCACGCCCGCCGCGCGCGCGTCTCCCCCCGTCTCGACCGGTCCGCTCAGGGTGGAGAAGGCGCGCCGCTGCCGGGCAGGTCTGGGAGTTTTTAGCCGCTCCACTTGGAAGACTCGAACACGCCCTCGAGCAGGCGATCGACCTCGGCCGCCATGGCCTGCGCCGTGTCGGTGCCGATGGTCTGCAGCGCCGCCCGGATGTCCTGCAGGTTGCGGAGCTGCGAAAACAGCTGAACGTCCGACAGCGGCGCGCCGCCCAGCAGCAGGCTGCGGATCGCGCCCAGCTCGGCCAGGATGCCGTCCAGGTCGCGCGCGCGCGGCCCGGCCGACCGGGCCTCCGGGTGCTCCTGGCGGTGCCGTTCCAGCACCGGCGCCACGATCTCGTCGCAGATCGCGATCTGGTCGACGCTGTTCCAGACGTGCCGCAACACGAACAGATCGCCGTCGTCGACCGTGGCCCGCCCATCCAGCAGCGCGCTGGCCGCGCACAGCTTGAGCAGCTTGACCACGCGCCGGTCGGACAGGGTCACCCCCTCGGAGCGGATCTGGAAGCAGAGCGACTTGTAGCGCGCCAGAAACTCCTCGGGGAACTGCAGCAGGGCCGCCAGCCGGCGCTGCAGCGACCGGATCTCGACCAGGCTGACCAGCGGGCGGGCCGGCGGCTCGCTCCCGCCGCCCAGCGCCTCCATCTCGGCCCGCAGGCCGCGCTCGATGAGGCCGTGGAAGTGAAAGCTGTCCAGGTTGTCGGACGAAGCACGCACCAGGAACCGGTCGAACACCGCCCCCAGCGCGTCGTCGTTGGGGACCTCGTTGGTCGCGCCGAACAGGGATGACAGCGGCACGTTGATGCTGGCCGACCCGGTGAAGAACCGGCGCTCGTTCAGGATGCTGAGGAGCGCGTTCAGGATGGCGGAGTTGGACTTGAAGATCTCGTCCAGGAAGACGATGTCGGCGTCGGGCAGCATCGCCTCGACCCGCCGCAGGTAGACGCCCTCCCGGAAGGCCTTGATGTCGATGGGCCCGAAGATCTCGTTGGGCTCCGAGAACCGCGTCAGCAGGTACTCGAAGTAACGGGCGTCGATCAGCCGGGCCAGGTGCCGGACCAGCGCCGACTTGGCGGTCCCCGGCGGCCCCACGATCAGCATGTGCTCGCCCGCGATCAGGGTGACCAGCAGCAGCCGGACCAGGTTTCCTTTATCCAGGTAGCGCGCATCCAGGGCACGGCCGACCTCGCGCAGCTTGTGGCCGATGCGCAGCGCCTCCGGATCCAGGGACGGGGGCGGGGGCGGGGCGGTGGGAAGGGGCTCACCCGCGGACATGTTCCCTCATCATACCGCGACGGGGCGCGTGACGGGCGCGACCGCGAAGTCGGCGATCGACATGGCCGCCACCATCCGGTGCGTCCCCGCGGTGGCCGCCTGAGCCGCCAGGACGTCCAGCCGCGCCCGGAACGCCCGGCCGGGATCGCTGTCCGCCGGCACGTCGTCGGGCCAGACCAGCTCCGGGCGGGTCCGCTCCGCGGCGGTCAGCACGACCGCCAGCTCCAGCCCGGCGACCGGCGGCAGATCCGCCTGCCCGGTGCCGCGCGCCTGCGCGCGAAACAGCACGTCCAGCCAGACGATGTGCGACAGGAAGCGCAGCGCGAAGGCGGCGCCCTCGCCGGACGCCCGCAGCCCCACCGGCGGATCGTGCATCCCGACGTAACGGTAGAGGCCGGCCGCCAGCGCGTCGCCGGCACGCTCGACGCCCACGTCCAGCGCCGCGCCGGCGACCACCCGGGCCAGCGCGGGGAACCGGATCACCGACAGGATCCGCCCCCAGCCGGGCGGCGGGTCGAGGCGCAGCGGGTCCAGCGCCTCACCCAGCGGGCTGGCGGCGTTCAGCTCCAGGAACGCCGCCCGCCCCGGCCCGGGCACCCCGATCTCGCGGAGCCAGCTGCGCGCCGACTGGTCGATGCGCACCCGGCGCAGCGCCGGCAGCGCGGTGATCCGGGGCGGCGGCGTCCGCCCCACGAACGTCTGCCGGCCCAGCCAGAAATGGACGGTGCGATCGATGCGCAGGATCTCGCCCAGCCGGCTCAGCAGCGAGTGCCGCGCGACCGCCTCCGCCGCGGTCGAGGGCGGGCCCACGGCGGCCAGATCGCGGGCGACGGCCGCGATGCGGTCCTGCCGGCGCGCCAGGCCGGGACCCGCCAGGTCCGGGTGACCGAGCGCGAGCAGGTTGTGGAGCGCCGCCCCCAGGCGTACGGTCGTCTCGTCCAGCGGCGGCACGACCGGGACGGGCAGGTAGCGGGCCGCGACCTCGGCCCGCGCGCGCGCCAGGGCGCGCACGGGATCGGCCCCTCCCGACGGGGGAGACGCGGCGGCTCGCCGGGCCATGTCCATGACCCGGGGGACCACGGCCGGGCTCAACGGCCGGCCGACGTGCAGGCCACCGCCATGCACCACCGGCAGCAGGAAATCGGCGACGAAGCGGCCGCTGGTCACGGGCGGCCGAGACCCCAGAGCGGCATCGGCCCCAGCGGCTCGTTCTCGATCACCACCGGCTCCTCGACCGGCCGCTCGTGACGTCCCAGCGCCTCCAGGTTCGCGACCGCCGGCTCCAGCTCGGCCAGCAGCCGGCGCTCGAGCGGGACGATCGCCTCGGCCAGCACGCGCAGCGGCGGCGCCGCCAGCTCGGCGTACAGGACCAACGCGCCCCCGATCGCCCCCAGCCGTTCGGCCAGGATGGCCGGCGAAACCGCCGGCGCCAGGCGCGTGCCCAGGGGAATCAGCACCTCGGGAGCGCCGAGCTGCAACAGCGTGCCGAACGGCATCCCCTCCATGGCTTCGGTGGCCCGGATCAGGATCCCCCGCTTCAGCAGCGCCACGCGGTAGGCGCGCAGCACGGACGGCGGGAGCGCGTAGACCAGGCGCTGCAGCCAGGTCGCCTGGGCCCACGGGATGAGGGCCGCCACGGCCCGCCCCGCCCCGCCACCCGGTTCCAGGCGCAGCGGCACGGTCAGATCGGCGCGCCCGCCTGGAACGGCCGCGCGCAGCTCCGCCCGCTCGGGCGGCGGCGGGACGATCCGGACCAGATCCTCGATGGCCGCCAGCGCGGGCAGCGGCGCCACCTCGACCACGCCACGTGGCGAGAACAGGTGGAGGCGATCGGCGGCAAAGCTGCCGCGGCACGACTCCAGGTGGATCGGGTGGCGGAACCCGGCCGCGACGGCGACGTGGTTCGTGACCGGCAGGTAGACCTCGACGCCGGGCGTGGTCCGCAACAGACGGTAGAGCCGCGCCGTCACGCGCTCGATCCGGAACAGCCAGAACGTCGCGCCGGGCGAGAACGCGCTGGTGGCCGACGTGTCACACAACGCCGCCGAGGCGCGCAACGGTTCCGACGCCCCGTCGACCGAGAGCGTGGTGTCGCCCAGCGCGTGCCGCCCGGCAGCCGGACCGGCGCCGGCCCCGCGCGAGCGGTCGGCGATCCCCGACGCCGCCCCTCCGCCCTCCCCGGGACCGGCGGCGTGGCTCCGCCCGGCGACGCGGTGCAGGTATTCGGCGATCACCGGCCCCAGCCCGCGGCGCGCCGTGACGTAGATCGGTCCCTCGGGGGCGGCCGGCGCGCGGCCATGGACGCGCGCCAGCGACAGGCGCAGCAGCAGCTTTGCCAGGGGCAGCTCGCTTTCGACGCGGTACGGGACCGTCTGCTCCACGCCGTAGAGGATCAGGTCGCCCTCCGCGTCGGTGACCGTGTCGACGTCGTAGCCGAGCGGCGCCTGTGCGTCGCGGAACTGGACGAAGTGCTTTCCCGCCCCGGTGAAGAGCTGCCCCCGGGCCAGTCGCGCCGCCCGGGCCGCCGCCTCCCCCAGCTCCTGTGACGCGGCAGGCATCACGACGATGGCCTCGCGCGTCCCGGCATCGCTCCGCGCGTACACGATCCGGAACCCCGGCTGCAGGTCGTCCAGGCTCTCGTCCGCCGACAGGACCCGCAGGAACGCGACCAGTCGATCCACCGCGCCGAACCGCGCCACGAGCTGGCGGCCCATCGCGCCGCCCCGCGCGTCGGTCGTCAAGCCGGGCAGATTGAAGCGCGGCTGTCCGACCGCGACTCGGTGAAGCATGTGGGCGGGCGCGATCATAACATCGGGCCGGAGTAGAAGACGGCCCCGGTCCTCGGGCCTCGGGCCGGAGTCAGAAAACGGCCTGAGGCCCGCGGCCGTCTTCTGCTGTTAGGATCACTCCGTGACTCCTCGCGACCCGCGCTCCGCCCCGGATCCGACTCTGAGTGTCGCAGCGGGGCGGGATCTCGTGGCGCTGGTCGGGCGGCTGGTGCGCGATCGGTCGTGGGACACGCTGACCGCCCTGTTCGCGTCGCTGGGCGGCGAGGAGGGGCTCCCCTCGGCGGCGCTGGGCGACCTGGACGCGGCGGTCCGCATCGTGGGCGATACGCTGGGGGCCATGACCGCGCCCAGGAACCCGCGTGGCGCGCAAGCGGATGAGCTGCGGTCGCTCTGCCTGGCCGCGGCCGAGGCGCTGCTCGATCGGTGCGCGCGGCCGCCCATGACGGACATGGAACGGCGTGCGCTGGACCGCGCCGCCACGCTGCTGGAGCGGGCGGGCGACCATCGCCGCGCGGCGCTGGCCTACGAAGAGCTGGGAGCCGACGACTCCGCGGCGCTGGCCTGGGGCGCGCTGGGCGATCTCGACCGGATGGAGGCGGCTCACGCGCGCGAGGAGCGCCGGCTGGCCACCGCCCGGGCCGCCGGCGAGACCCTGCGCCGGTTCGAGGCGCTGCTGACCGGAGGCGAGCGGCTCCGCGCGGTGGTGGCCGCCGCGGCCGTGTCGGGCATCGACGAGGCGGCCAGCTTGCGCGAGCGCGCGGCCGCCATCGAGCGCCGCCTGTGCCGCGGGCGCGCCATCAGCTTGCGCATCCCCGGGTCGGCGGGCGTGCGCCTGGCGCCGCTCCCGGCCGACATCGGCCGCGATCGCGAGGCCGGCGTGGCGTTGCGAGATCCATCCGTCTCGCGGCGCCATGCGCAGCTGCGGATGGGCGCCGACGCCGTGCTGATCGAGGACTGCGGCTCGCGCGGCGGCGTCCGCCTGGGGGGCGCGCGCCTCGACCCGGGCGTCGCGATCCCACTCCGCGGCGACGGGGAGATCGCCGTCGGGCCGACCACCGCGATCGCCTTCTCCGCCCAGGGGTCGACCCTGATGATGGAGGTGGCGCGCGGCCTGGACCGGGGCGCGCGCGTGCTGGTCGGCCCGCCGCCGCTGGCCCTGGGCGCGGCGCTGCCCGCCGCCGAGGGGCTGAGCATCCAGAGCCTCCACGACGTCATCCGGCTGGAGCGCGCGCCCGAGCTCGCCGTGCGGGTCGACGGCCACTTCATCGGGCCGGCCTGCGACCTTTTGCACGGGGACGTCGTCGAGATCCCGGCGCGCGGCGCGCGGTTCGAGGTCGAATGACAGACCGTCGGGGCGAGGACTTCGTTTCCGATGCCGATCGGGCCGAGCGGGCCGGGGATCCCTTCGCGGCGGCGCTGGCCCTGCGGCGCCACCTGGATCGCCACCCGGACGACACCGGCGCGCGTGTCCGCTTCGCGCGCCTGTTGATCGGCACCGGCGAGCGGGTGGCGGCGCGGCAGGCGCTGGCCAAGCTGGAGGCGCTGCCGCGCACCGAACCCGACCATCTCCGGGCCGGTCTGGACCGTCTGCTGGGCGAGCTGGACGAAGCCGACGGGCTGCTGGCCTCGGCCGCGGCGCGCTGGGAGCGGCTGCTGGCCGACGACATCGACGACCCCGAAGCGCGCGCGCACCTGGCCAGGCTGCGCCCGTCGGCCAGCCCTCCAGGGAGCACGCCGATGGCGGAGCAGACCGACGGCGCCACGCTGGTCTCGCCCGAGGGGATCGACACCCTGCGCTACCGGCTGGTGCGCGAGATCGGCCGGGGCGCCACCGCCACCGTGTATCTGGCGCGCGACGAGGCGCTGGACCTGCACGTGGCCCTGAAGGTGCTGCACCCGCAGCTCGCCGGCGCGCGCCAGTCGGAGGCGCTGGCCCGGTTCTTCAAGGGCGCGCGGCTGGCAGCCGGCGTGCGCCACCCGGGCGTGGTCGCGATCTACGACGTCGACGAGACTGCCCGGGCGCTGGCGATGGAGTGGATCCCCGGCGGGACGCTGCGGGCCCGCCTGCGCGCCCAGCCGGCCGGCCTCGACGCGGCCGAGATCGCCGAGACCGGCCGCCGGCTGCTGGCGACGCTGGCTTTTCTCCACACCCGCGGCGTCATCCACGGGGACCTCAAGCCCTCGAACCTGCTGGTCCGCGAGCCGGGCGATCCCGTGCTGGCCGACTTCGGCGCGGCCGCCCTGATCGGCGCGGGCGGCGAATCGGGCGGCGGCACACCGCTCTACCTGGCCCCCGAGCAGCTCCGGGGAGCTCCGCGCGCGCCCGCCACCGATCTGTACGCCGCCGGCGCCGTCCTCTACGAGATGGCCGCCGGCCGCCCCCTCCGCAGCCACGCGGACCTGCTGCGGGGGGACCCGACGGATACGCTGCCACCGGAGGCCCGCGCGGCACTCGCGGAGAAAGTGCCGGAGATCGCCCCCCTGATCGCGGCTCTGTTGGATCCGAACCCCGGCGTGCGGCCCACCGCGATCTGAAGAGGGCCCCGACTTCCGGTCCGGATCTGACCCGGAGGCCGGAAGCCTTTTTCTTCTTCAGTAGATGTTGAACTGGATCGCGGCCTGGAAGTCCATGACGGCCGACACCGTGGGGAATCCGACCAGCCCGTGGATCTCGCCGACCACCGACACGGGCTTGGACAGCTCGTAGTAGATGCCGCCGCCCAGGCCGGCGACGACCGGGCCGCCCAGGATGGTGTCCTTGAACTTGCTGTAGTCGAAGTTGTCCACGGCCGGCTGCCCGTCCGCCGGATAGACGATGAACCGGAAGCCCTCGCCACCGCCGGCCAGCACGGAGCCGAAGAAGCGCAGCTGGCTCTGCTTGGTGTAGAAGCTCAGCTTGGCCAGCACCGAGATCGCCCCCTTGGCGGCGTAGTTGGCGAACTCGCCCGACTGCGGAATGTACTGGAGGCGCCCCTCCAGCGAGATCGCGATGTCGGGGTTGAAGGCGTAGCCGACCTCGGGGGCCAGGTGGCCCAGGCCGGCCCAGGCCAGGCCCGGCGTGAACTCGGACGAGAGCGAGTGGAAGTACGGGTCGGGCGACTTGTTCACCGCCTCGAAGCCGTTGCCCTTGGCGTACCCGTATCCGGTGCCGAGGCCGATGCCGATCCACCACTTGCGCTTGCCGTAGCGGGTGTCGAGCCCCTCGCGCTCCTTGTCGACGTGACCCAGGCGCAGGCGCGGGTGGTACGGCCCCTCGTCCTCGACCAGTGGGTTCTCGTCCTCCTCGACCGGCGGGGCGGCGCTGGCCTCGCCGCGCGCCGATTCCTCGACCAGCAGGACGATGTTGGGGGCGTCGGCGCCGCCGTTGGCGACCACCGGCTTGCCGGTGGAGTTGCGCCCTTCGAAGTAGAACTGCATCGATTTGCCCGTGACCGCCTTCTTGGGGATCGTGGCCTGCAGCCACCCCTTGGGTGACTTGGTCATCACCTCCTCGGTGTAGCCGTCCTTGCCGGGCGCGCGGTAGAGGAGCCACACGCTCGCGACCGGCAGGCTCGGGGCGACCGCGCACCGAAGCAACAGCGCCTTGTCGATGATGGCCTCGTCGGGCGTCGGACAGTCGAGCGCGGCCACGTGGACGGGCAGGTCGGGCTCCTTGCCCTCGTCGTCCTCGGGCGGGGGCGGGGTCGGCGCGCGCCTGGGCGCCGGCAGCGCGGGCGCCTCCGACTCACTCTCCATGACCGGGCCGCGGCGCTTGGCCTTGGACGGCGCAGCGGCGGCCGGCGCGCTGGTCACGCCGTGGGAACGCTGGGCCTCTTGAAAGGCGGCGCTCACGTCCGGACTCTCGATCCCCTTCGACAGCTGGATGGTCGGATCGATGTCCAGCGCGCGGCTGAAGCTCTGCAAGGCCTTCTGCCGATCCTTGAATCCGGTCAGGTAGACGGCGCCCAGGTGGATGTACGTCCGGGCCAGCACCGGGTGGTTGTCCAGCCCTGCCTTCTTGCCGGTCATCAACGCGTCGAGGAGCCGCTTCTTGGCCGACTCCCAGTCGAGCGTGTCGTAGTCGTCCAGGGCCTTCTTGTTCATCTGGACCAGCTTGTCGATCACGGCCTGGTCCTGCGCACGCGCAGTGGCCGGGAACAGAGTTGCCCCTGCCCAGACCAGCCAGACCGCGCAGACAGCGATGTACTTGGAGCGGATCATGCTTCGCTTCCTTCTTATTGCCTATTGCTGCGTGATGAAGAACTCCACCCGCCGATTCTTCTCGCGTCCCGCCGCCGTCTTGTTCGTTTCAATGGGTTGATCGGGGCCGTAGCCCTGCGCCTGCATCCGGCTCGGTTCGATCCCGAGCCCCACCAGATGTTGCCGCACCGACTCGGCGCGGGCCGAGGAGAGCGCCATGTTGTGCGCGTGCTTGCCGCGCGAGTCGGTGTGCCCCTCGATGCGGACCGTCATGCTGGGGCGCGACCGCATCACCTGCGCGATCTCGTCGAGCAACGAGAAGCTGCGCGGCTGGATTGTGGCCTTGTTGGTGTCGAAGAAGATCTTCTGTTTCAGCTCGATCTTCTCCTGCGTGACCACGATGTGCTCGTACTTCTTCGGACACCCGGCGTTGTCGGGCGGGCCCGGATCGTTGGGGCACTTGTCTTCCGCGTCGAGGACACCGTCCTTGTCGTTGTCGGGATCGGGGCAGCCGTCCGCGTCCTGGAAGCCGTCCTTGTCCTCCGGGTCGTGCGGGCACTTGTCGACGTTGTCGGCGATCCCGTCCCCGTCGGCGTCGCCCGGGCCGGGCGGGGGCGGCAGACAGCGCTCGCGCGGCGACAGCCGGTACGCCTCGCGCGCGTTGTGGTCGGCCACCCGCAGGTGATCGCGGGCGCGGAAGTAGTCGCCTTGATTCAGCTCGCGATCGACGAACTCGATGTTGGTGTCGGCCAGCGCCAGCTCGCGCGGCGCGCACTTGTAGGCTCCGTTGTCACGCGCTTCCCGGGCGATGGTGCGCACCTGGCGCAGGTCGTCTTTCAGCTGGACGCCGGCGCACCCCGCGATCGTCAGCGCCGCGGCGAGCGCGACGAGCAGCCGGCTACCGCGCCGGCGGAGTTGGGGCTGGTCGTCCATCACGGACTCCCGGGGGTCTTGTCGCTCTTTTCGGGGGCGGCCGCCGGCTCTTCGTTCTGGTTCTTGGGCTGGTAGTGCGCGGTCTCGGCTTCCTTGGCCATCTTTTCGACCGCGATCGCGCGGGCCCGATCGGCCAGCTCTTCTGCCTTGTGCCCGTAATCAATCGCGTCCTGGTACTCGGCGTGCCCGGCTTCCTCGCGTGCCTTGTGCAGGTACTCCTCGGCGGCGGTGTACTCGTAGGGCGCGTATCGCTCCGCCGAGGCCAGCTTGGCGGCCGACACCGCCGAAGCCGCGCGGTTGCCGACCTGGTTGATGTACTCCACCGGGCCGCAACCCAACGCGACCCCACAAGCAGCCCACAGGCGCCAGGCGGACCAAGCGGACGACAGAGGTCGCCGGGGTTGGGCGTCGAGTTTTCGGCGCAATCCGGCCCGACCGTAGCAAGTCACATCAAGACGGTCAATTGCCGGAGACAGCGTCCCCGGCCTTGCGCGCCGAGTCCATCCGCGATATGAGCGAGAGCCAGTCTTTCCGTCGCTCGCCCTACCCCTTTGGAGGTGTCCCGGTGAAACAATTGATCGCCTATCTGCTCGATCACGCGATAATCGATTTCTCCGGCGATCTCACCCTGGACATGGTGCGGGATTTCTTGCGTGACGACGAAAGCCCGGAAGGCCGCAAGCTGCTCGGCAAACTGGTCGAGGATCGGGGCGTGGACGACATGGTCGTCACGCTGGCCGACTGTCTTCAGGATTACCTGCGCACCGGGATCACCGAGGACACCGTCCGCGAGCAGATCCGCCTCTACAGCGAGAGCTGATCGCCTGCGGCCGGCGCTGGCCGCGATCGGGCTGGTCGCCGTCTGTCTGGCGGCCGGCGGCTGCAGCTACCCGGCGGACGACACCCCGTACGAAGGGGCGTGTCCGCCGATGGTGGTCGTGGGCTGGACGCCGACGCCCGGGAGCACCGGCGTCCCGACCGATACCGCCGTTCGCGTCGCCTTCTCGGGCTATCCCGACCCGGACACGGTCTCGGTCAGCACCATGCTGCTGACGTCGGGCTTCTTTCGCACCCCCCAGGCCTACCGGGTCGACTTGCTGACGCGGTCGGTGGTGATGACCTCGATCTCGGGCCTGACGGCCAACCTCGGTTACGCCGTGACGGTCTCGAACGGCATCCGGTCGCTGGCGGGCTGCGCGGGGCCGACCACGGACATCACCTTCATCACCGGCGATGGGCCCACGGGGACGACCCCGTCTGTCGCACCGACATTCGCCGACATCGCGCCCATCCTGACCTCGCGCTGCGCCGGCGGCTGCCACGCCGAGCCGGACGGAACCTGTCTGGACTCCCCCGCGGCCGGCCTGTCGCTCTGCGAGGCCGAGGCCCGGGGGGCGCTGGTCGACGTCCCCTCGCGGGAGCTCGACGGCATCGCGCTGGTGGCCCCGTTCGACGCGGCCCGCAGCTACCTCATCCGGAAGGTGATCCCCGCCGTACCCGACGGGGGTCCCCTCCCTGGCATCTTTGGCCAGCGGGAGCCCCCCGACGCCCCCCTGCCCGACGACCAGCTTCGGGCGCTTTCTGACTGGATCGACGGTGGCGCGCTCCCCTGAGATCGGCGAACTTAAGAGGGACGTACAAGATGACGTGACCAGTTCACGTCACATCCCGAAACTGTCGATGGAACCCGCCGATGCCCCCGCGTGAGCCCGCCCAGCCCCAGGCGGACGCCCGGCCCCAGCCGAGCGCCGCCCCAGGGAGCACCTTCGGGCGCTACCGGCTGCTGGGGCGCATCGGCGAAGGGGGCATGGCCGAGGTGTACCGGGCCATGATGACCGGCCCGGAGGGCTTCGAACGCGAGCTGGTGCTGAAGCGGATCCTGCCGCGCCTCTCGAACACCGGCGACTTCAAGACGATGTTCATCCGGGAGGCGAAGATCTCGGCTCTGCTGCTGCACCCGAACATCGTGCAGATCTACGAGTTCGGCGAGGCCGACGGGGCCTACTTCATCGCGATGGAGAGCGTGCAGGGCGTGACCCTGCGCGAGGCGCTGACCACGCTGCGGCGCGAGCAGCGGGCGATGCCGTACCTGGTGGCGGCCGACATCGCCCGCCAGATCTGCATCGGCCTGGACTACGCCCACGCGCTGAACGGACCGGACGGAGCGCCGCTGGAGATCGTCCACCAGGACATCTCGCCCACCAACATCATGCTGGCCTACACGGGGACGGTGAAGATCCTGGACTTCGGGATCGCCCGGGCCGCCTCGTTCGCCGAGGAGGAGGCCAAGAAGGGCCTCATCAAGGGCAAGGTCAGCTACCTCTCGCCCGAGCAGATCCACGTTCGGCCGTTCGACTCGCGCGCCGACATCTTCGCCCTGGGCGTGGTCTTCCACGAGATGTTGACCGGGCGGCGGCTGTTCCAGGCCAAGAACGACATCTCGCGCATGCGGGCCATGCTGGCGCAGGCGATCATCCCGCCGTCCGCCATCAACGCCGCCATCCCGCGCGAGCTGGATCGGATCGTGATGCGCGCGCTGGAGACCGATGCCCACGCCCGGTACCAGTCGGCGGCCGACATGGCCAGCGACCTGGAACGGACGTTGATCGCCGCGCGTTACTCGAGCCGCGAGCTGTCCAAGCTGCTGCACGGCCTCTTCCTGCCGGACGAGGACCCCCTGGTGGTGGTCGACGCCGAGGACGGGCACACGCTGGCGATCACGGGCTCCAGCACGGGAACCCACACCGGCGGCAGCGGGCAGACGGGCTCGCGGACGGCGACCGGCTCCGGGTCGGGTTCGAGGTCGGGATCGGGATCAGGGTCGGGGTCGAGGGCGCGGTCGAGCACCGGTGAGAAGACCGTGGCGCTCCCCGGGGGCGATCACAGCCCGCCGCAACCCCAGATGGCGGCGCCCATCCCGCTGGCGCGCGCCTCCGATTCGGGCGCGCAGCGGCTGGAGCGGGTCATGCGCGCCGAGCGCGGCCGCCTGGCCCGCCGCCGCTTCCGGGAGCGCGCGCGCGTCTTCGTGATCGCGGGCGGGGTGCTGGGGATCATCGCAGCG
>DATJWP010000068.1:0-173326 GCA_035578045.1 Polyangia bacterium
GAAGATGGGGGCAGGGGGCAGCGGGTCGCCGTCGATGGCGGGCAGCAGGCTGCGGCCGCGGATCGACGGCGGGACCGGCGCGCCGGTCAGGTCCAGCAGGGTCGGCGCGACGTCGACCAGCTCGACGTCCTGGTCGATCACGCGCGGCTTCCGCCCCGGGATCGCGATGATCAGCGGGACGCGCGTCTGCTCGTCGTAGAGGTCGGTGCCGTGGAAGTAGGCCTTGTGCTCGCCCCAGGCCTCGCCGTGGTCGGCCATCACGACCACCGCGGTGTTCTCGTCGAGCCCGGTCTCGCGCAGCGTGTCCATCAGCTTCTTCACCCACAGGTCGGTGAACGCAATCTCGTAGTCGTACTTCTCCATCAGGCCCGGCACGCCGCTGAGCGAGGTCGGGAACTCCTTGTGTTGCATGTACGAGGAGTGGGGCTCGAACAGGTGCGTCCAGATGACGAACCGCTCCTTCTTGGCCGCCGCCTGCTTCAGCCGCGCGATCACCCGCGGCACGATGCGCGGCGAGGCGCTGTCCTTGTTCGATTCGGCGATCGACAGCGCGCCGTCGTCCGACCACTCGACGAAGCCCCGGTTTATCCCGCGGTCGGCGGTGAAGTAGAAGTGCGAGAAGATCCCGACCGGGTCCAGGCCCACCGCGCGCAACCCTTCGAAGAAGGTGTGGTTGGTGGGCAGCAGGTTGGGGTAGTTCACGGTCGGCTTGTCCCAGGCGATGTCGCTGGGGTAGCGGCCGGTCAGGATGGCGGGGAACGAGCGGGGCGTGTTGGGGGCCTGCGACCAGACCCGCCGGAAGTAGGCCCCGCGGCGCGCCAGCGCATCCAGGGTCGGGGTCAGCGAGTGCCCGGCCGGTCGGCCGTACCCGGCCACGCCCAGCCTGTCGCCCCGAAAGGCGTCGATGGTCACGATCAGGATGTTCCCCGTGAACGCCCCGGCGCGGGCCTCGACGCGGGCGGGCGGCGTTTCGGGCGCGGGGTGGTTGGCGGCCGCGGGCGCGGCGGCGACCGGCTGGGCGTCGCCCCCCTCGCAGTTCTGGTCGATGCCGTCGCCCGGAATGTCCTCGGCCCCGGGGTGGACGTCGGCGCGCGTGTCGTCGCAGTCGCCGCCGCCGAACTTCGCCGAGAAGCCGTCGCCGTCCCGGTCGGTCGCGCGGCGCGCGACGCCGAGCAGCGCCCGCATCCCCAGCGCGTGCTCGTCGATCGCGGCGTAGGCCGGGGAGCCTTCGGGCACCCCGGCGCCCATCACCAGGCCGATCGCCGAGACGACCGCCAAGCCGACCAGGATCAGCGGGCCGGCCTGCGGGGGCAGCGCCGCGCGCAGGCGACGGCCCGTCCACGAGGCGAACCAGAACGCGCCGTGGCCCGCCGCGAAGACGACGGCCAGCCCCAGCGCATACAAGGGCCCCAGATCCAGGACGCGCCAGTCGGCCCGGGACAGCGCGCCCACGAAGGCCAGCGCGCCGGCCAGCGCCAGGCCGATCAGCAGGAACCCGGTGGCGCTCACCGCCCGCGGGCGGGGCAGCGCGTGCGCGATCCGGCGCAACAGGGGCAGCGCCGCCAGCGCCATGACCGCGCCCGGCAGCGCGCCGATCAGGACCATGCCGGCCGCGGCGATGGTGGCCAGCTTCTGGCTCTGCATCTTGCTGATCAGCAGCTGCTGGCCGGCGGCCGCGACCGCCGCCATCACCAGCGCGCCCAGCAGCGTCGCCAGGATGCCGGCCGCCGCCGCGCGGTCGTGCTCCGGCTCATCCCGCAGCGATTGCCAGGAAGCCGGGCGCGCCCCATCCACGGCCTGGAAGATCAGATCCGCCACCACCCCCGCCAGGACGGCCGCCGTCCCGTAGAGCCCGACGGCGAGCACGATGGCCCCGCTGCCGCCCCCGTGCGCGGCCGTGAGCGCCAGATCGACGGCACCCGCTCCCGCGACGCCGGCCAGGACCGAAGCTCCGACCGGACCACGCAGGGTGGGAAACTGCATCAGAACGCAGCTAGCATGCGCCGCCGCAATTCACAACTTTGGAACATTTCAGGCGGTCTGGCTTGACGGGCGCACTCGAATCGGGATACTGGCGGGCGCAATGGGACGACGGGACAATCGCCGATCGATGAAGATGCGCCGCAAGACGCGGCAGCGGAAGCTGAAGGCTCGCATGGCCAAGAAGCGGGTCGCGGGCCGCGAGAAGGCCGCCGCGGGCGCCAAGCCGGCCAAGAAGAAGGCCGCCGCCAAGGCCAAGTAACGGCCACGCCAGAAACACCGCCAGAAACACCGGCGCCAAAGCCGGCGCAAGAGCCGGCGGAAGAGCGGCGGGGCGCCCCCGAACGCCCCACGGCGACCACGGCGCTGATGCGCCAGTACCTCGACGTGAAGGCGAGGTACCCGGACGCCCTGGTTTTCTTTCGGCTGGGCGACTTCTACGAGCTGTTCTACGAGGACGCGGTCTTCGCGGCCCGGGTCCTCGACCTGACCCTGACCACGCGGGACAAGGGGAAGGAGGATCCGGTCCCGATGTGCGGCGTCCCACACCACGCCGTCCGGACGTACCTGGCCAAGCTCACGGAGCTGGGGCACCGGATCGCGCTCTGCGAGCAGCTGGAGGACCCCAAGGTCGCGCGCGGCATCGTCAAGCGCGACGTCGTCCGCGTCATCACGCCGGGCGTGATCCTGGACGAAGAGTCGCTGGATCCGCGCGCTCCCAGCTACGTGGCGGCGGCGTCGGGTGACGCCCGGACGGGATACGGGCTGGCGCTGCTCGACGTCACGACCGGCGAGTTCCGGGCGACCGAGGCCGCGACGGTCGAGCTGCTGCTCGAGGAGATCGGGCGCGCGGCCCCCCGCGAGATGGTGCTTCCGCGTGGGGAGCGCGAGGGTGCGCTGGCCGAGCGGCTGCGCGCGGCGTTTCCGCGCCTGCCGCGGGCCGCCGTGGCCGACGGGGACACGCGGGCCGAGCTGGCCGCGGCCCTCGGCGGCCGGTTCGACGCGGCCTTCCTGGAACGGGCGGAGCCCGCGGCCCGCGCGGCGGCGGCGGTGCTTCGCTATGCCCGCGCCACGCAGCCGGGCGCCGAGCTGGCCCTGGCCGGCCTGGAGGTCTACCGGCGTGACGACGCGCTGGTCATCGACGAGCAGGCCCGCGCGCACCTGGAGCTGGTCGAGTCACTGCAAGAGCGGCGGCGCGCCGGATCGCTGATCGCGCTGCTCGACCAGACGCGCACCGCCATGGGCGGGCGGCTGCTGCGCCGCTGGCTGCTGTTTCCCTCGCGCGAGGTCGCCGCCATCCGCCGCCGCCACGACGCCGTCGAGCGGCTGGTCGGCGCGCACGCCACCCGCGACCGCGCCCGCAAGTCCCTAGGCGAGATCGCCGACCTCGAGCGGCTGGTCGCGCGCGCCCGGCTGGGCGTCGCGACGCCGCGCGACCTGGCCGTGCTGGGTCAATCGCTGGCCAGGCTACCGGGCCTGGCGGCCGAGCTGGCCGACGCGCGCCAGGGGGAAATCGCGGCCGGCGTCGACAGCGAGCCGGACTGGCTGCTGCTGGGCGACGAGCTGGCGGGCGACCTGGCCGAGGAGCTGCTGCGCCTGCTTCGCCCGGACGCGCCCGCCCTGACCAAGGACGGCGGTTACATCAACGCCGGGGTCTCGCCCGAGCTGGACGAGCTGCGCGACATCGCGGCGGGCGGGCGCGATCGGATCGCCGCCATCGAGGCGCGCGAGCGCGAGCGCACCGGCATCCCGTCGCTGAAGATCAAGCTGAACAGCGTGTTCGGCTACTACATCGAGGTCACGCGCTCGAACCTGGCCGGGGTGCCGGCCGACTACCGGCGCAAGCAGACGGTGGCCAACGCCGAGCGCTTCGTCACGCCCGAGCTGGCCGAGTTCGAGGCGACGGTGCTGTCGGCGGATGAGCGCCGCGCCGCGCTGGAGCTGGAGATCTTCACCGCGCTGCGCGGGCGGGTGGCGGCGCAGGCCGAACGGGTGCTGGCGCTGGCCGGGCGGGTGGCGGCGGCCGACGTGCTGGCGGCGCTGGCCGAGGTCGCCCACCGGAACGGGTACTGCCGCCCCGAGGTCGACGACGCCGGGGTCATCGAGCTCTGTGACGCGCGCCACCCGGTGGTCGAGCAGCTGGCGGCGGCCGGCAGCTTCGTTCCCAACGACGTCCGCCTGGACCCGGCGGCCGAGCAGGTCCTGATCGTCAGCGGCCCGAACATGGCCGGCAAGTCGACGTTGATGCGGCAGGTCGCGCTGGCCGTGATCCAGGCCCAGATGGGCGGGTTCGTGGCCGCCCGCTCGGCCCGGATCGGCCTCTGCGACCGGATCTTCACGCGGGTCGGAGCCGGCGACAACCTGGCCCGCGGCGAGTCGACCTTCATGGTCGAGATGCGCGAGACGGCGCAGATCCTGCGCCACGCGACACCGCGCAGCCTGATCGTGCTCGACGAGATCGGCCGCGGGACGTCGACCTACGACGGGGTCTCGATCGCCTGGGCCGTCGCCGAGCACATCCACGACCGGATCGGCGCGAAAACGCTGTTCGCGACGCACTACCACGAGCTGGCGGCGCTGGCGGCCGACCACCCGCGGGTTCGCAACGTCAGCGTCGCGGCCCGCGAGTGGAAGGGGGAGGTGGTCTTCCTGCGCAAGCTGGTCCCGGGCGGGGCCAGCCGCTCGTTCGGCGTCGAGGTGGCTCGCCTGGCCGGTCTGCCCGGGGCCGTGATCGCGCGCGCGACCGCCATCCTGCGCTCGCTGGAGGTGACGCGGGTAACAGGGGGAGAGCGGGAGGCGCAGCTCGGTCTCTTCCCGACGCCGCCGGCGGAGCCCAACCGTCCGGCCGAGGCGCCGCCGTCGGCCGAGGTCGTCGAGACGCTGCGCGCCGTCGACCCGGACGACCTGTCCCCTCGGGCAGCGCACCAATTGCTGGTCGAGTTGCACAGAAAGTTGACTCGGGACCCCTAGGTCCGGTCACAATTGGGAAACGGCCCCGATGCGAAAGCTCGCCGCCCCCGCGCTGTTGATGACGCTCCTCGCGTTGGGCTCCGCGCGCGCGCGCGCGACAGCCAACCCGGCGTCCTCGCGACCGGCCACGCACGCCGGCAAGCCGCGCACGCCCAAGGTGACCAAGGCTCAGAGGAACGCGCCCGTCGTGCTCTACGCCGTCAATCACCGCGAGACGATGGCGCTCAAGCTGCGGGACAGCCACGGCAGGCCGGTGAAGGGGCTGCAGCGGCGGTTCGACCATTTCCTGCGCTGCCACCACACGAACGTCCAGCACCGGATGGACCCGCGCCTGATGAAGCTGCTTTACCAGACCGGGCACCACTGGCCGGGCAGGCAGCTCGAGATCGTTTCCGGCTACCGCCACCCGAGCGTGGCCAAGAACCCGCACAGCCCGCACATGCAGGGGCTGGCCTGCGATTTCCGGGTAGAGGGGGTCAAGACGGCCGACCTGCGCGACTACCTGCGGCGCACCTTCGACAAGGTCGGGGTCGGCTACTACCCGAACTCCAGCTTCGTCCATCTGGACGTGCGCAAGGACCGCTCGGCTTTCTGGATCGACTACTCCGGGCCGGGCGAGCGGGCCATCTACTCGGCCACGCCGGATCAGGATCTGCGCGACGGCCGGGCCGAGAACTATCACCCGACCAAGATCGACAGCTCATGGGCGGACGTGCCGGGCGAAGCTCCGCCGGCGCCTGGCCAGCCCGGCGAAAGCGCCGAATAAGCTCGTCATTTCGGCCGAATTTGGGCTGAAATTCCGCTGAACTTAGTGCTAACGTCCGGTTTCCCGACCCGGCTGGCTGGCCCCTGACGTGGCCGCCGTGCCCTCAACCGAGAACGGACACGAGGAGGCCTCGATGAGAACCACTGGTGCTTTTGTGCTGGCTCTGTCGCTCGGCGTTGCGGTCACCGCAACCAGCGCTGCGGGCTACGCCAAGGCGAAGAAGAAGGGGGGAGGCGCCGAGGGTCCGGCGCCGACGGCCAGCCCCGCCGAGGTCAACAAGCTGAAAGCCGTGCACCTGGGAGATCCGAACGCCGGGACCTTCAAGTGGGGGATGAAGCCCGAAGAGGTCATGGCCGCCACGCGGACCCAGGTCGAGGCCAAATACCAGAAGCGGATGACCGAGGCCGCGGCCGACCCCGGCAAGCAGCAGCGCATCCACGAGGAGATGGACCGGGAGATCAAGGCGGTCAAGAAGAGCTACACCAAGTTCGAGGGGCAGAAGAGCGGCTGGGACGTGTCGATCATCGGCCCCGAGTTCCAGCAGGGGACCGCCGAGGCCGTGCTGGTCACCAAGGAAGACCTGTGGACCCGCTATTTCTTCTTCTTCGAGGACGGCCTCTACAAGATGTACCTGGCGTTCAACAAGGACGCGCTGCAGGGGAAGTCGTTCGAGGAGTTCGGTAAGAGCATGCAGGCCCGGTACGGCGCCGCCAAGGCGGTCTACCGCGACGAGCGCACCAAGGGCGGCGTGCGCCGCTCGCTCGACCACTTCACCTGGAACGCCAACGGCGACAAGCTGAAGCTGGTCGACCGGTCCGAGTTCTACGGCGTCTACTGCCTGGTGCTCTACGATGCGGCCACCGACGAGCGCGTGCTGGAGCGGCGCAAGGTCGTGAACCCCGGCAACGTCGAGAAGGACGAGCTGGTCGAGGCCGTCTCCAATCGCGGCAAGGACGGCAACGACGAGAACGACGACATCATCGACCGGGTGGTGGGTCACGAGACGAAGAAGCCCGGCACCGAACAGCACGCCGACATCGTCGTTCCGGCGCCGAACCCGAACGCCGGCTTCACGCCCGACGACGACAAGAAGAAGACTTCGGCCAAGCCGTCGTCGGAGTCGAGCTCGGGCGAGAAGAAGAAGGGCAAGAAGGACAACGCCATGGACGGCCTCGAGCTGTAGTCCATGCGGAACCCATTACGGGTTCCGTGCCTGATCGCAGGCTTCACGCTGGCCGCGGCGGTCGTGCCGCGGTGGGCGAGCGCCGACTGCACCGTCCTCGAGTACACGTTTCAGCCGGACTGCTTTCGCGGGCCGTCCGACGCCGACTGCGTCTTCGATCCGCGTCACCCCGACATGGGGCCCCAGGTCGCGGTCTGGCTGGAGAGCGCCGACGGCACGGCCTTCGTCGACACGCTGATGGTCACCGACGCGGTGGCGGTGCACGGCATCGGCAACCGCCCCGGCGTCTGGAACCTGCTGTCCGGACCGCGCTTTCCGTACGGCCGCCGCCAGATGGCGCTGCCCATCTGGGCGCACGCGCGCGGCGAGCTGTACACGTTCGTCACGATGAACGACGGGCTGGATGACCGCCTGACCGACCACGAGAACACGTCGTCGCCCGAGCCCTACTTCTGCCGCCCGATGCTGCTGACCGAGGTGGTGGACGCCATCACCTGCGCCAGCGGCCGGTTCCGCAGCGCAAAGGGGCTGCTGGACGCCACCCAGCCCGCCTCGTACTACCCGCCGCGCGCCGACCTGTTCAACTTCGATGGGTCGCTCTGCTTCCCGCGCACCGACTACCCCGGGTCGTGCGATCCGGGCGACTCGGGGCAGTACTTCGCGATGAACGACGTGGACATCGTGGCTGCCGCGACGCCGCCGTACGGGGCGCCGTTCACCGGACGCTGGGTCGTCCCCTCGGGCCTGGCCCCCGGGGATTATCGGCTGGTCGTCGAGGTCGGCAAGGAGTTCGACAGCAACGCCGGCTACCAGGCCCCGAGCTACGTCGACGCCTACGACGCCCAGTACTACGCCGGCTATGGCCAGATGGGCAACCTGGGCCAGCCCTCGGTGCTCTACCGCGTTCCAGTCACCATCGGCGCCGGCGCGGGCACCGTCTCGAGCACCGCCGACCTGGCGGGCTACGGCGACTGGTCGGGCGCGACCGGGGACGTGAACCCGCCCGACGACACCATCAGCGACGCGCCGGGGAGCGGGGCCGGGCGGCTGCTCACCTTTGCCGGCGCCGGCGGCCCGGCACGGGTCCAGGTTTCGCAGGCTGCCTGCTCGCCGATCGACTGCAGCGGTCCGGCGCCGCCCCTGCCCATGCCGGTCTCGTTCACCGTCTCGGCCGCGGCCACCTCGGCCACGGTGAGCATGGTCCAGGTGAGCGACGGCGGCGGTGGCCCCGTCATCGCCTACGACACGCGCTACGCCACCGTCGCGCAGTCGCAGGCCGTGGATCCGGCGTCCTTCCCGGCCTGGAGCGCGGGCGGCGCCATCGCCCCCGCCGCGCCCGGCTCGCAGTCGACGCTGGAGATCGACGGCCTGGCTCCGCTGACGGACTACGTGGTGGGCATCCGGGCGATCGGCGTCTGCGGTGCGTCGCCGACGACCTACCAGCGCCTCCAGACGTCGCAGATCAAGTTCGCGCAGCTCTCCGGCTGCTTCGTGGCGACCGCGGCCTTCGGCTCGGACCTGGCCCCCGAAGTCGCGGCGCTCCGCAAAGCCCGCGACCTGGCCACCTCGGGCAGCACGCTCGCCAGCGTCGCCGTCGACCTCTACTACCGGTCGTCCCCGCCCGCCGCCGCCGCGCTCAGCCGCTCAAACGTGGCGAGGGCCCTGGTGCGAACCGCACTCAGAGCCCTCGTTCGATAGCCATTGGAAAACAGATCGCGTCGAGCGGAGGCGGGCTGGGCCCGCCGGAGCTCATCGCGGGAGGTTCGGAACCCTCTCTCAGGGTTCCGAAGGCACTAGAGCGGCGCGAACATGTCGGGGCGGGAGGCATCCTTGTTGATGCCCTCCATCAGGTCCTTGCCGTTCGCGGTGATCTGCGCCAGCAGGGTCCGGATGTTGGCCGTGCGCTGCTTGTAGCTCTCCTGCCGGACCTGGTCGGGCGACCCGGTCATCACCGCGTCCATGAAGGGCGTCGGCTTGAGCGGCACCAGGTTGCCCGAGTCCAGCTTGTTGCTGGTCTTGCGGTCGACCCAGGGCGCGCCCGAGCCGGAGCGGATCTTGAAGCCGACCAGCTGGTCCGCGCCACAGTCCTTGCCGCCGTTCTTGCAGACCTGCTCGCCCACCTCGACCAGGTTGGCGACCGCGATCTTGCCGCTGTTGTCGAACACGACGCCGTAGTTCTTGGTCGTCGCGCCGGCCGACTTCTCGGCGTAGGACTTCAGCGCCTCGGCGTCGTTGTCGGAGCGACGAACGTGGCGCTCGACCTCGTTGTAGAGGGCGATCGTGTCGTAGTAGTAGTTGAAGAGCTTGTCGACGTCGGCGTCCGGCAGCCGGTAGTAGTCGACGCGGAAGATCGTGGCCGTGTTGGGCCGCGGGTCCAGCTTCACGCCCTTGAGGTCGGCGATGAACTGCGGGTCATAGGCCAGCGGCTCTTTCTTGGCGGCGGCCAGCCGCTGCTGGCTGCGCGCCACCGCCATGCCGATCGAGTTGAGCGTCTTCTGCATGGCCTCGAGCTCGGACTTGACCGCCTTGGCCGCGTGGTTCGCGGTGTTCATGTTCGCGCGGCCGACGCTGGCGATGCCCATGCCGGCGCCCAGGGCGAAGCCGCCCGCGCCGACGACGATCGAGGCGATCAAGACGGCCTTGCCGCGGCCCGAACGGACGTTCTGGACCGGGGCGCCGTCATCGATCGAGCGGATGTCGAACCCGCCTTGCGGCGCGCGCATGTTGCCGTACGGGTTCATGCTGGCCGGCGGCGGCGCGCCGACGGCGGCGCCCAGGGTGGGCTGGCCGGGAGCCGGGGTGGGGCGCCCGCCAATGGGCGCCTGCGGGCCGGTCGGGGGGCGTCCGGCCTGGGGCGGCTGAGCAAAGGGGGGCCCACCGGGCGCGGGGCGAGCGGCGGGGGGCGGCGGCGCACCCGGTCCGGGCGCACCCGGCGGTCCTCCTGCCGGCGCCTTCAGACCCAGACGGGCCTTGAGGTCACTGATGTCCTTGGTCGGGGGGACGCCTGGCTTCCTGTTCTGATCCACTGAGCTCCTCCGGCGCGGTGGCCTTCACGCGCTTCGACTGGTCGGGCGGTGGGGCGGGGGACAAAGGGGGCGGGCGGCAATAAGCGAGGAAACGGACAGAGGCGGACCATACTGGTGCCCTCCGAACCTGTCAAGCGAGCAAACCCCGCTAAATAAAACAAGACCCGCGTTGCGCAACACACGCGCAAAGCGGGTCCCGAACGGCTCAGTTTGGTTGAGGGTCCCGAACCTAAACGAAGCTCAAGAACGACTCGATGGCCCAGGCGGAGTCGGGGGGCAGGTTGGTGAAACGAACCCCAACCGTCTTGCCGCCGCGGCGGATCGTTTCGCCCGACGCGGTCAACACGTCCTCGCGATCGGGCAGCTGGAATTGCAGGCCCATGTAGCGCGGCGCGCGGTCCGGATCGGGCTCGAGGATGGGCGCCAGCCGGACGCCGGTCCGACTGATGTCCAGCATGCGACACATGAACGGCTGTCCGTCGAGGAATCGGTTGGCGAACATGTCGATCGTCACCCGCTTTCCCGACCGGCGATCCGGCCCGTGCGAGCGCCGCCGCGAGCGGCGGTCGATGGTCTTGGGGAGAACGCCGGTCGCGTCCCCGGCCCTCGATTTGGCAGCACGTACCGGCGAGCTCTTGGTCTTGGACATCGGCCCCTCCTCAGCGTGATGTCCTACATGTACGCCCAGGTAAGACCGCGGTCAATTTTTTGGACGGTTCCGTCCAAACTATGCCGCACTTCCAAGGGGTTCCGCGCGGTTCCGGCCGGTGGAATGATTGACTCTTGCTGCAGCGCTGCCGATAATTCGCTCTGCTCACCAAAGTCCGGCGCATCGCCCTGCCGCACTGCACATGACTGCATGCGCCGACTTCAGTCCTCTCGGACAAACGTCGAAACGTCCCCCAACATCCCCATTTCCGAGCAGAGGAGCCAGGCATGCACCGCATGAAGATCGGGCTGGTCGCCGCCATCGTCCTAGTCGTGGTCACGGCAGGCGTTTACTCCGCCGTCACGCACGAGATGAAGGACGCGACCATCCGCACCGTTGAGTTCGACGTTTCTCGCGCCCAGCGCATGCACGGTGACATTGCCCGTCTGGAGGCGCTCGAGTTCGCAAACCTGGTCGGCGGCCTGGCCCACCGTCCCGGCGTGGTGGCAGTGTTCTCGAAGCCCGACGAGAACGGCCGCCGCCAGGCGGCGTTCGAGCAGGCCGAGCAGCTCAACGGTCTGTTGCAGACCGGCGGCGCCCGGAAGGCCGACATCGTGGCCATCCTGGACGCCGAGGGCAAAGTCATCGCCCGCGACCTGAACGTGAACGCGATGTTCGGCGAGGACCTGCGCACCAAGTTCCCGGCCGTCGCCACGGCGCTGCGCGGCGAGGCGACCAAGGACATCTGGACGCTGCAGGGGCGCATGACCCGGGTGGCGGTGGCCCCCATCATCCATCCCGACGGCACCATCCGCGGGGCGCTGCTGGTCGGCTATGTGGTCACCGCGCGCGACGCGCAGGCCAAGCGCGACCTTCTGGGCAGCGAGTTGGCCTACTTCCACAACGGCAAGGTGCACACCTCGAGCTTCATCTCCGAGGGGACGGGCGAGAACGCCAAGGAGGACGGGAACAAGACCCAGGCGCTCAACGCCGTGCTGTTCCAGTCCCCGGAGGCCTGGGGGCAGCAGGCCCTGCAGAAGAACGCCCCGACCGACGTCTTCCACCTGACGCTGGACGGTCGCGACTACGCCGCCGTGGCGGCGCCGCTGCACGGCAACGCCTTCGACAAGACCAGCGGCGTCGTGACCCTGATGTCCGTCTCCGACGCGCTCGAGTCGGTGTCGTCGGTCGGCATGAAGATCATCGGCTTCGGCGTGCTCGCCATCCTGGTGATGCTGGCGGCGGCGATGCTGACCTCGCAGCGCTTCATCCGCCCGCTGGACAAGATCGAGCTGGGTGTCGCCGAGATCATCAACGGCAACATCGACTACCAGTTCAAGCCGGTCGGCCCGGACTTCGAGGGTCTGTCGAACGGCCTCAACGTCATGCTGGCGCGCCTGCTGGGCCGCGAGGAGCCGAACGAGGACGAGCCCGAAGAGGAGCAGGACGAGACCTCGCGCTGGCGGTCGGACCAGATGCTGGTCGAGGAGGGCTCCGGCCCCTCGGCGGCGGCTTCGCCCGAGGCGACCGCGCTGGGCCAGGAGGCCGAGCCGGTCTACTACACCCGCATCTTCAACGAGTACGTGGCGGCCCTGAAGAGCCAGGGGAAGCCGACCAAGGGGATCACGGTCCAGGCGTTCACCGCCAAGCTGCGCCTCATCGAGGGTGGCCTGAAGCAGAAGTGGAAGTGCCGCATGGTCCGCTTCAAGGTCAACACCCAGGGTGAGCAGGTCACGCTGAAGCCGATCCCCATCAACTGAAGGCGGGGGCCCCCGCCGGCCCCCCGGATCGACAGGACGACGGCGCCGCGGCGGAGCCGCGGCTCTTGTCGCGGAACCCGCTCGCGGTGCTCGCTCCGGCGCTGTATAAGGGCGCGATGGTCGAGTGCGGGCTGGATGTGCTCTGCAAGGACCGGTTGGCGCTGTTGCGCGGGCGGCGGGTGGGCGTTCTTTGTCACCCGGCGAGCGTGGCAGGGGATCTCACGCACGCCGTCGATCGGTTGATCCAGGCGGGCATCAGGCCGGCGCGGCTGTTCGGGCCGGAGCACGGCGTGCGTGGAGAGGCGCAGGACATGATCGGGGTCGGCGACGACCACGACAGCCGGACCGGGATTCCTGTCGCCAGCCTTTACGGGGCGACGTTCGAATCTCTGGCGCCGCGGCCCGAACATTTGGCCGACATCGACGTCCTGGTCGTCGATCTCCAGGATGTCGGCAGCCGTTACTACACCTACGTCTGGACCATGGTCCTCTCGATGGAGGCGGCCTTCGCGGCGGGGGTGGCGGTCATCGTCCTCGACCGTCCCAACCCGCTGGGCGGCATCGCCATCGAGGGGGGCTCGGTGACCGAGGCGGCGCGGTCGTTCGTGGGGCTCTGCCCGGTGCCGGTCCGGCACGGGCTGACCATCGGCGAGATTGCGCGGCTGCGGGCCGCCGGCATGTCGTGGGCGGGTGACGGGCGCTTTGCCCGCCCGCTGGCGGGCGAGCTGACGGTCGTGCCGATGCGTGGCTGGCGGCGCGCCATGACCTTCGCGGAGACGGAACTGCCCTGGGTGATGCCGTCGCCCAACATGCCGACGCCGGACACGGCCCTGGTCTACCCGGGCGGTTGCCTGTTCGAGGCGACCAACCTGTCGGAAGGGCGGGGCACGACGCGGCCGTTCGAGATCGTGGGCGCACCCTTTCTGGATGGCTACGCCTGGGCCGAGGCAGGGGCGTCTCCGGGGGTCCTGCTGCGCCCGCTCTCGTTCCGCCCCACCTTCCACAAGTTCGCCGGACGATCGTGCGGCGGCGTTCAGCTGCACGTGACGGACGCGCGGGCGTTCCGGCCGTACGCGACAGGGCTGGCGCTGATCGCGGCGGCGCGCCGCCTGGCGCCCGGCGAGTTCCGCTGGCGGACCGAGCCGTACGAGTTCGTGGCCGACCCGCCGGCCATCGACCTCTTGACGGGCGGCGACCGGTTCCGCCGGGCAGTCGACGCTGGCGCGGGCCTGACCGAGATCCTGGCGGCGGACGCGGCCTTCGAGCGGATGTTCGCGGAGGCGCGCCGGCCGGCGCTCGTCCCCGACTACGCGTGAGCCGATGCGGGTCGCGATCTTCGGGGGGAGCTTCAACCCGCCCCACGTGGCTCATCAGATGGCGGCGCTGTACGTGCTGGAGACGGCGCCCGTCGACGAGCTGTGGCTGGTGCCCGTCGTCCGCCACGCTTTCGGCAAGAGCCTGGCGCCGTTCGAGGACCGGCTGGAGATGTGCCGCCTGGCGGCGGCGGCGCTGGGGCCCAGGGTGCGGGTCAGCGCGATCGAACGCGACCTGGGTGGCGACAGCCGCACCCTGCGCACGATCCGCCGCCTGCAGCAGGAGCATCCCGGCCACGCCTTCTCGCTGGTCATCGGCGCCGACTTGGTGCGCGAGGTCGCCTCCTGGTACGGCGGCGAGGAGTTGCAGCGCACCGTTCCGTTCCTGGTGGTGGGGCGCGGCGGGGTCGGCGCGACGGCCGGCACGTCGGTGGTGCTGCCCGCCGTGAGCTCGAGCCAGATCCGGTCGGCGCTGGCCGCCGGGCAGGACGCCGGCGCGTTGCTGCCGCGCGCCGTTCGCGATTACATCTCGGCCCACAACCTGTACAAGGCACCCGAGGAATCCGCATGAGTCACATGTCCGAAGCGGAGGTCGACGCGCGGGCTGCGGCGGAAGGCCCGGCCGAGCCGAGGCCCTCGGTGTTCGTGATGGGCGCGGGCGTGGTCGGCACGGCGCTGGCCGCGCGCCTGGTGCGGGCCGGCATCCCGGTGACCGGGCTCCACGGCCGCCAGCGCGGCCTGAGCGACGCGGCCCGCGCCATCTCGGGCGTGGTGGCGACCAGCGACGGCATTCCCGACATCCTGTCGGAGACGGACGTCGTCATCATCTCGGTGCGCGACGAGCGCGTCCCCGAGGTCGCCCAGCGCCTGGTCGAGGAGGGGCGCCTGCGGCCCGGGCAGATCCTGCTGCACACGTCGGGCGCGAACCCGGCGCGAACCATCCTGGCCCCGGCGGTCGGTCACGTGCGGGCCGTGGGCACGCTGCACCCGCTGGTCTCCTTCGCCGACGCCCGCGTCGCGGTCGAGGGGCTGCGCGAGGTGGCGTTCGGCATCGAGGGGGACGAGCCGGCGCGCGCGATCGCCGAGCGCATCGTCCGGGCGCTGGAGGCGCGCGCGGTCTTTCTCGAGGCGGAGAACCTGGCGCTGTACCACGCGGGCGCGGTGATGGCGTCGAACTACGTGGTGGCGCTGGCCGACAGGGCGCGGTCGCTGTTGATCAAGGCCGGGGTTCCGGCCGATCAGGCGCTGCCGGCGCTGATCCCGCTGCTGTCCAGCGTGGTGCAGAACCTGGCGCACGTCGGGCTGCCGGGCGCGCTGACCGGCCCCGTCGAGCGCGGCGACGTCTCGGTGGTCGAGCGCCACCTGAAGTCGCTGCAGTCGCGGGCGCCCGAGATGCTGGAGCTCTACCGGCTGGTCGGGCGTGACGTGTTGCGCCTGGCCAAGGAGAAGGCCGCGATGGATCCGGCCCAGGCGTCGCGCATCGAAGCCCTTTTCGGCGGCGGCGGCGGTGGGTCGCCCGGCGGGAGCAACGGCAAGCCCGGTGCTTGAGCCTGGGCCACGACGGACCTGGCAATTCGCCGGTCTTATCGCCTAATATCGGACCCCCCGTTTCAACGAAGCGCCGACGGCGCGGGAGCTCCACTAGATGCACAAGAGACTTGCTCTCCGGATCGGTACCGCCCTTGCCCTGTTCATCCTGGCCAACGCCCGCCCCAGCGCCGCCGCCAAGCCCGAGGATGTGTTCAAGGGGAAGATCATCATCACGAAGAACCGACTTCCGATGCGCTTCTCCTCGCCGGGCGCGTTCGTCAGCGCGCTGCAGAAGAACAAGATCGACAAGATCTGGCCGACCGAGGAGCAAGGGGCCGACAAGGGCTCCTGGAATCTCGAGTACCTGGCCTTCTTCGCGCAGCCGCTGGACGACAGCGAGATCCAGGTGAAGTTCTACGACATCACCCAGGGCAAGAAGTTCGTCGCGGGCGATCCGCAGTACACGCGCGAGCGCGGGTCGCGAATCTTCGGGTCCAGCATCGTGCTGGCCAAGCCGGACTTCGACGTGCGCAAGCACTACATGATGACGATCGAGTCGCGCAACCGCACCATCGCGACCACCACGTTCTGGCTGCTGGGCAAGGGCGCGAACTACAGCGGCAAGGTCGAGTTCTCCGACTCGGAGGCCCGCGGCAAGTGACGCGGTCCGGAGCTTGAGAGTCGCGGGGCTGCTGCTGGCTGCCGCGTTGCTGGCCGGGTCCACGCCGGCGTGGGCGGCCCGCGCCCACAAGAAGGCCCAAAATGCCAACAGTGTCAAAAGGAAGGCCAAGCCGGCTGCCGTCGTCGAGCCGCCCGGCCCCTCGGCCGCGGAGATCGAGACGCTGCGACAGGCGCTGATCGGCCCGGACGACGAGGACGCCGCCGAGGCCGCGACCAAGCTGGGCGAGGCCGCATCTCCCCGGGCAGCCGAGCCGCTGCTGGAGGTGCTGGCCGCGGGCGGCCGGGCGCCGCGGGTGCAGGCGTCCCTGGACGGGCTGGCCAAGCTGGGCGAGGCGCACGCGCTCCGGTCGGACCAGGCGGTGGTCGACGCGCTCTTGCTCTACGCCGGGCACCGGGCTCCCGACATCCGGCGGCGGGCCGTGAAGGCGCTGGCGACGGTGTCCGAGCCGCGGGTCAACGCGACCCTGCTCGAGCGGCTGGGCGACGCGGCCCCCGACGTGCGGGCCGCCGCGGCCGATGCGCTGGCGGCGCGCGGTGACGGCAAGGCGGTCCCGCGGCTGTTCGCGCTGGTCTCGCGCGGCGATGCGGGCGTGGCGCCCGCGCTGGCCAAGCTGGCGACGCCGGACATCGTGCCACGGGTCGCCGAGCTGACCGGCACCGTCGACGACGAGATCGTGGCCAGCGTGCTGGGCGACTACGTCAAGCGGGGCGACGTGCCCGAGAAGCTGCGCATCGACGTGCTGCGGACCATCGGCCGCCTGTCGGGCGCCGTCGCGACCACCGCGCTGGCGGACTACCTGGCCTCCGTCCCGGCCAAGGACGACCGCCCGTCGAAGCGCGAGGCGCAGAAGCTGCTGGATCAGCGGGGAGGGACGCCGTGAGGCGGCTGGCTCTGCTCGGCGTCGCCATGCTGGCGGCCGCCTGCGCCACCAGCCCCTACCAGCGGGCCGGCAACGGCGACGACGTGGCGGCGGCGGTGGCGCGGTCGCGCCCCGTCGAGACGCCGCCCCGCAGCCTGGCTTTTCTGGTCCTGGGCGGCGCGCGCGGCTCGCGGCTGGCCGAGTTCGATCTGCGCACATCGAAGGTGGTCTGGGAGCAGCCGGCCGAGGTCACCAACCGCGTGGTGTCGGGGGCCTCGATTTTGGTCCACGGCGCCAAGGGCGGCCCCGCGGCGCCGGGCGGCAGCCTGGTGGGGCGCGAGCTGGCCACGGGCGCGGTGCTCTGGCAGCGGCCTCTGGCCGCGTCGGAAGATCTGTTCGGCTACGCGGTCGACGGCGACCTGGTCTACCTGGTCATGCGCGTGGGGGTGGCGGGAGCCAAGCCGGTCGGCCAGCTCAGCGCGCTGGACGGGCGGACCGGCGCCGTCCGGTGGACGACGCCGCTGCCCAGCTCGCGCATCGCGGCCCCGGCCGCGCGCGGCGGCCTGGTCGCGGTCCCGGCCGAGTCGCAGTACGTCCTGCTCTACGACGGCGCGACCGGCCTCCCGCTGGGCCAGGTGCTGTCGACCGAGGAGGCGGCCACCTTCGTGCGCGCGCTGCCCGAGGGGCTGTTCTACGGCTCGCACGGCATCTTCCTGATGGGGCGCGACACCGCCCGGGGGTCGCGGCGCTCGCCCAGCTACCTGACCGCCAAGCTGCCGGCGTTCGTGCGGCCGACCTACGACTACGACTTCTACCGGCCCGAGCAGACCGAGTACTCGGCGATCGATCGCAACCGGGTGCTCTGGCGCATCGACGTGAACGGGGCCCGGACGCAGTTCAGGGACGGGCTGGCCTTCGTGCACGATTACCGCTTCTTCTTCGCCTTCGACGCCGGCTCGGGGGCGCTGCGCTGGGCCTACTCCAGCCCGGCCGACGCCATCGCGTCGGCGGACACCGGCAACGCCATCCTGTACGCGACCGTCGACGGCGAGATCGACGCGCTGGATCCACGCACCGGCGCGCGCGTCTACCAGGCGTCGCTTCCGGGCGAGATGGTGCGCGGGGCGACGTTCGACGCCGACTGGTTCACCCCCAGCCCCGGCGCCGAGTCCGCCGCGCGGCCGCCCGACACGACGGCGACGCTGACGGGGATCATCGCCGATCCGGATCAGCGTTTCCCCGCGCTGAAGCTGTTCGCGGTCGAGGAGCTGGGCCGCCAGCCCGGGCGGAACGTCACGACCAAGCTGATCGACCTGCTCACCAACGAGAAGACCGCGCCGCTGGCGCACCAGAAGGCGGCCGAGATGCTGATCGCCCGGCGCGACGCCGGCGCGATCGATCTTTACCGGAACGCGCTGCGGGCCCACGCCGACTACTGCGAAAAGCGGCCGGCGCCCCCGGTCGAGGAGCTGGCGCGGGCCATCGCCGCCCTGGGACCGCTGGCCCGGTCGGTGGCTCCCGATCTCGAGGCGCACCTGGCCTTGCCGGAGACCAGCCCGGCCGCCGCGGCCGAGGTGGCCCGCGCGCTGGCGGCCATCGGCGCCGGGGAGTCGACCACGGCGCTGCGCGACTTCCTGACGATGTACCGCAGCGATCCGGTCTACGACCGCGATCCGGCGGCGCTGATCGCCGCCTCCGAGGCGCTGCTGAAGCTGGGCGGCACGGTCGATCGCCAGCTGCTGCTGTTCGTGGCCGAGGAGCCGCACACGGCCGCCGGCCTGCGCGCGCACCTGCAGCGCGCGATGGGCGAGACCGCGTCCGCGCGACCGTGAAGCTGACCATCATCGTCTGCAGCGGTCCGGTCTGCGGCGACCGCCGCGGCTCGGCGCGGCTGCTGGAGCACGCGCGGAACCGCGTCGCGGCCCGCGGCCTGGCCGATCGCGTGACGGTCCGGGAGGAGGTTTGCCTGGGGCACTGCCTGCGCGGGCCGAACATCCTGGTGGCCAGCGGCGATCCGGGGCTGGCGGCCGTCGGTGAGGCGCCGGGGCTCTCGGTCCTCTACAATCACATGACGGTCGAGGACCTCGATCGCGTGATCGAGCGCCACGTGGTGGGCGGTATGGCCATCCGGGCGCTCACCAACCTGCCCCCGCTTCCGGACCCGAACAAGAACCGCCCGCGATGATTTACCTGGATCACAATGCCACCACGCCGCTCGCGCCGGAGGTGCTCGAGGCGATGACGGCCGCGCTGCGCGATCTGGGGGGCAACCCGTCCAGCACGCACGCCCCCGGCCGCGCCGCGCGCGAGGCGGTCGAGACGGCGCGCGCGGAGGTGGCCGCGCTGATCGGGGCCACGCCCGAGGAGATCGTCTTCACCTCCGGGGGGACCGAGGCCAACGACCTGGCCATCCGCGGCAGTCGGGGGCGCGGACGCGGCCGCCCGCACGCGGTCTCCACCCCCATCGAGCACCCGTCGGTGCTGGGTCCGCTCGCCGATCTGGACGCCGAGCTCTCGTGGCTGCCGGTGGGGGCAGAGGGCGAGCTCGATCCCCGGGCGCTGCCGCCGCTCTTGCGCCCGGAGACCGCGCTGGTCTCGATCGCGCTGGCCAACCACGAGCTGGGCAACGTCGCCGACGTCGCGGCGTTTGCCGCCATCGCCCGCGCGGCGGGCGCCCTGGTCCACACCGACGCCGTGCAGGCGGCCGGCAAGATCGCGGTCGACGTGGCTGCCCTGGGCGTCGACACCCTGTCGCTTTCGGCCCACAAGCTGTACGGGCCCAAGGGGGTCGGCGCGCTGTTTGTCCGGCGCGGCGCGCGGCTGGAGCCGGTGCTGCGCGGCGGACACCAGGAGCGCGAGCGGCGGGCCGGCACGGAGAACGTCGCCGGGATCGTCGGGTTCGGCGTGGCGGCCCGCCTGGCGCGGGCGGCGCTGGCCCTGGACGCCGCCCGCATCGCGCGGCTTCGCGATCGCCTGGCCGAGAGGCTGCTGTCGATCCCGGGCGCGCGGCGGAACGGGGACCCGGCCCGCGCGCTGCCCGGGACGCTCAACGTCGAGCTGGCGGGCGCCCCCGGGCAGCTGGTCGCGGCGGCGCTCGATCTGGACGGGATCTGCGTCTCGACCGGCTCGGCCTGCAGCTCGGCGTCGTTGCAGCCGTCGCCGGTGTTGCTGGCGGTGGGGCGGTCGCCCGAGGCCGCGGGCGCGGCCCTGCGCTTCGGCCTGGGGCGCGGGACCACCGAGGCCCAGGTCGACGAGGTCGCGGATCGCACCGCCAGCGCCGTCGCCCGCGTGCGCGCGCGGGGAACCCCGGCAGGTCCGGCGATCGAGCTCGCCGGCCGTCGGCGGGTGGTGGTCGCCATGTCAGGCGGCGTCGATTCTTCCACCGCCGCGGCGATGCTGGTCGAGGCGGGCCACGAGGTGGTCGGCGTGACGCTGCGGCTCTACGACGCCAGCGGCACCGCGGCCAGCGTCGGCGGGCGCTGCTGTGGGCCGCGCGACATCGAGGACGCGCGGGCCACGGCGGCGCGGCTGGGGATTCCGCACCACGTGATCGACGAGACCGCGGCCTTCTCGGCGGCCGTGATCGACGACTTCGTGGCCGAGCACCGAGCCGGCCGCACGCCCAACCCCTGCGTCCGCTGCAACGAGAAGATCAAGTTCGGCCCGTTGCTGGCCTTCGCGGACGCCGTGGGCGCCACCGCGCTGGCCACCGGTCACTACGGGCGTCTGATCGCCGGCCCCGACGGACCCGCCCTGGCGCGGGCGCGCGACGCCGCAAAGGATCAGTCCTACTTCCTGTTCGGCGTGCGGTCAGAGGTCCTGGCGCGCGTCTGGTTCCCGCTGGGAGAGCTGACCAAGGACCAGGTGCGGGCCCTGGCTCGCCGCCACGGGCTCCCCAACGCCGACAAGCCGGACTCGCAGCAGATATGCTTCATCCCCGACGGCGATCACCAGGCCTTCGTCGCGGCGCGCGGCGGCGCGGGCCCGTCCGGGCAGATCGTGGACGACGCGACGGGCGCCGCCATCGGCGAGCACGCCGGCACTCACTCCTTCACGGTCGGACAGCGCCGCGGCCTCCCGGCCGGCGCCGCCGAGCGGCAGTTCGTGCTGCGCATCGACGCCGCCACCGGCGAGGTGCGGATCGGTCCGCGGTCACGCCTGGGCCAGGATCGGCTCCGGGTCTCGGACATGCGCTGGCTCGATCGTTCCGCCGCGATCGCCGGCCGCCGCTGCGCCGTCCAGATCCGCCACCACGCCGCCCCCGCGCCCGCGCTGATCGAGGCGAGCGAGGGGGACGTCGCGTTCGTCCGCCTGGATACGCCCGCTCACGGCGTGGCCCCCGGCCAGGCCGCCGTCTTCTACGACGGCGACGACCGCGTGCTGGGCGGCGGCTGGATCGCCTGAACGCAAACCCCGGGGCGAACCAGGCCCTCCCACGCCGTGGAAAGCTGATCGAGCTGCCCGAGCTCGGCTAGTCGGAGACGGTCGAGATCGCGATGACGATCTCTTGCGGGCGGGTGTCGCGGTCGCGGGCGCGGACGGCCTCGACGGCGACTTCCAGCTCGCCCCGGTCCAGGAAGATGCCCTGGCAGCGGTCGCAGTAGTCGACGTGAACCGTGCCCAGCATGACCTCGGACAGGTTGCCGGGGCAGGCGGGGCAGGGGGCGACCGACTCGGTCGGGATGGGGGGCGGCCCCGCCGGACCGGTCAGCAAGCTCCGCAGCCGGGCCAGCTCCTTCTCGGGCAGGCGCGCGGCGCGGGTGATCTCGCCGCGGTCCAGCCAGAGGCCGCCGCACTTCGGGCAGAGGTCCACCTCCAGCCCCTGGAACGTGGCTCGATCCAGGATGGAGTTGCATTTCACGCAGCAGATGTTGGTGGCGTCCGCCATGGGCGGGATACTACCAGCATATGGACCGCCCAGAACAAGCAGCCGGGGGCGCGGGCGCCGGCGGGCTGGACGAACTGGAGAGCCGCCTGGTCTACCAATTTCGCGATCGCGATCTGCTGGTCACCGCGCTGACGCACACGTCGTGGATCAACGAGGCGTCGGCGCCGGGACGCGTCGACAACGAGCGCCTCGAGTTCCTGGGCGACGCGGTGCTCGCGCTGGTGACCAGCGACCTGTTGATGGCGCGCCTGCCGGATGCCCCCGAGGGTGAGCTGAGCAGGGCCCGCGCGGCGCTGGTCAGCGAGGGGGGGCTGGCTCGCGCGGCGGCGGCGCTGGACCTGGGCCGCTTCGTCTGGCTGGGCCGCGGCGAGGAGAAGACGGGGGGGCGATCCCGACCCTCGATCCTGGCCAACGCGCTGGAGGCGCTGGTCGGGGCGGTCTACCTGGACAGCGGGCTGGAGGCGGCGCGGGGCATCGCGGCGCGGCTGTTCCAGCCCGACCTGGGTGACGTGCAGCGGCATGCCCGGCTGGACTTCAAGTCGCGCCTGCAGGAGCGGGCGCAGGCCCTCTGGCAAGTCGCGCCGGTCTACGAGGTGGTGGGCGTGAGCGGCCCCGACCACGACAAGCGCTTCGAGGTCTCGCTCTCCATCGACGGCCGGGCCTGGGGCCGGGCCGGCGGGCGGTCCAAGAAAGAGGCCGAGCAGAGCGCCGCGGCTGCGGCCCTGGAGCGCATCGACCAGCCGGGGAAGCCCGAGCGATGACCGCTGCCGGCACGCCCGACCTGCCGGCCATGCAGGCCGAGATCCCGCCCGACGTGCTGGCGCTCTGCCGCCGCCTGCAGGACGCCGGGCACCAGGCGCACCTGGTGGGGGGCGGCGTGCGCGACATGCTGCTGGGGCGGCCGCCCGCCGACTTCGACGTGGCGACCGACGCCGTCCCCGAGGCGGTCCTGGCGCTGTTCGGGCACACCTTCGCGATCCCCACCGGCCTCAAGCACGGGACGGTGACGGTCCTGACCGACGCTTCGCCGCGCCGGCCGGTCGAGGTCACGACGTTTCGCGGCGAGGGGGACTACCTGGATGGGCGCCGCCCCTCGACGGTCAGCTACGTCCAGACGCTGGACGAGGATCTGAGCCGGCGCGACTTCACGATGAACGCCATCGGCTTCGATCCGCTGGCCGGCCGGGTCACCGATCTGTTCGACGGGCAGGGCGATCTGCGGCGGCGCGTGATCCGCGCGGTCGGCGATCCGGTCACGCGCTTCCGCGAGGACGGCCTGCGCCCGATGCGGGCGGTCCGGCAGGCGGCGCAGCTGCAGTTCGCGATCGACCAGGCGACCCGGGCCGCGATCCCGCAGACGCTGGACGTGGTCCGCAAGGTGTCGGTCGAGCGGATCCGCGACGAGCTGTTCAAGATGCTGGCGGCGGAGCGCCCGTCGATCGGGCTCGAGCTGATGCGCGAGACCGGCCTGTTCGAGGTCGTGATGCCCGAGCTGCTCGAGGGCGTCGGCTGCACGCAGAACCGCTTCCACAAGCACGACGTCTTCGGTCACACGCTGGCGGTCGTCGACGAGACGCGCGGCGACGCGGTGGCGCGCCTGGGGGCGCTGCTGCACGACGTGGGCAAGCCGCGCTCGCGCCAGCCGCGCGAGGGGGCGCCCGGCGAGTACAGCTTCTTCAAGCACGAGTACGTCGGCGCCGACATGGCGGACGCCATCGCCCGCCGCTTGAAGCTGGCCACCGCGGATCGCGAGCGCGTCGTGGCGATGGTGAAGAATCACATGTTCTTCTACCTGCCCGAGTGGACGGACGGCACGGTCCGCCGCTTCGTCCGGCGCGTGGGCGGGCCGGCGGGGCTCGACGACCTGTTCGCGCTGCGCGAGGGCGACGTGCGCGGTCGTGGCTTCGGCGAGGATCCCGACCGCGAGCTGGGCGAGCTGCGGCAGCGCATCGTCCAGGTCGCCAGCGCCGACGCCGCGTTGCACGTGACCGACCTGAAGATTGACGGCCGCGACGTGATGCGCATCCTGGGCATCCCGCCCGGCCGGCAGATCGGCGTGTTGCTGGAACGGCTGCTCGACCGGGTCCTGGACGATCAATCGCTGAACGAGCGGGAGAAGCTGGAGGCGCTCCTGCTCGAGACCTGGCAGACCCTCAAGGACGAGTGAGGGCGGCGACCAGCTCGGCCGCCGAGTTGACCGTCTGCGTGCCACGCGAGGCCGGCTCGGGGCGGCCCAGCAGCTCGGTGCGCCGTCGCACGACGGTCGCCTCCGGATCGCTCAGGCCCACCGTCTCGACCGACAGCGAGCGGTCCGGGACCGCTGGCGGCGCCGCCGGCAGGCCCGGCCCCGGCGTGGTGGCCAGCACCGCCGGCAGGGCCACCCGGATCCGCCTCCTGATCCCGCCCGCCCGCAGCGAGACCTCCGCGCCGCTCGCATCCAGGCCCACGATCTCCTCGACCAGGGGCAAGTAGCGCGCCCCCAGGTGGCGGGCGATCGACGCGGGCGCGGCGCTGAGGGGCTCGTCCTCGCCTTGCACGGGCGCGAGCACCAGGTCGGCGCCGATGCGCCGGATGGCCGTGGCCAGCACCTGCCCGATGGTGTGGAAGTCGGACGAGGTCAGCTCGTCGCCGGCCACCCGCACCGCCCGATCCACGTGGGGCCCCAGGCTGGTCGCGACCGTCTCGGACTCGGCGGCCGTCGAGCTGTAGAGGGCGGTGACGGTGTGCCCGCCGGCCCGCAACGCTCCGGCCCGTGCCAGCACCTGGGCGTCGGCCGCGTCCAGCGGGGCAGGCGACGTCCGTGCGGTGACGCGCAGGCAGACCAGCACGTTCATGGCGCGCGCTCCCGGGTCAGGGACGTCAGCGCTTCGCCGATCTGACGGGCCAGCGCGTCCGGCGCGACGTCGGACGGGACCCGCCAGACGACGTCACCGGTTCGCGCTCCGGGGGGCTCGGCGCCGCCCGGAAGGACCAGGGCCACCCGGGCGCGCGGGGTCGCGATCGGTGGGGCGGCGACCGCCCCCACGCAGATCAGGACCTCGGGGGCGGCGGCCGTCACGGCGGCCAGATCCTGCGCGGCGTCGGCCACCGCTACGCCGGCAGGCGCCCCGGCCCGCAGCTGGGCCAGGAAGGCCGGCCCCAGGCTGGGGTCGACCAGCACCAGCGCATGGGCCAGCGGGATCTGCGCGCCATCGTCGGGTTCGGAGGCCACCGGCTCGATGCCGTGCGGCGGCTGCGGTCCGCAAGAAATGACGTCGACGTCGATGTCGGCGTCCCCGGCCGGGCCACCGGGGCCGGACGACGCCAGGATTGCCACCACCGGCCGCTCCACGTCCACCGGGTCCAGGCGCCTGTAGGACGTGCGGCCGGCGGCCCAGAACCGGACGAACACCCGCCCGACGCCATCGGGCAGCGGCCCGTCCCCCTCCGTGACTTCCAGATCCGCCGGTCCGGCGAACGCCGCGCCCAGCCGGGCGGCCAGGCTGGCGCCCAGGGACAGCCCGGCGCCTCCGGCCGGAAACAGGACCAGCAGGGGCGACACCCGCTCGACGGCAGCCAGCAGGGCCGCGCCGTGGGTGGCGTCCAGCGCGGGCGCGTCGAGGCCGGCGCCCTCGCAGACCAGCACCTTGTCGGCGCCGGCTCGCCCCAGGCGGCTGACGGTCTCGGGCGCCAGCTCGCCCTCGGCCAGGGCAATCGCGTACACGGTGGCGCCCGCCGCGCGGGCGATCCGGCGGCCTTCGGACAGGGCGAACAGCGACGGCGCGGTCGGCGCGGCGTCGCGCAAGTCGATGGGAACGAGGAGGTTGGGCAGGGGAGGCCTCGCCGTGTAGTCTCCGCCCGCGCCGTCTGGCCGCGCGTCGGAGGCGCGGCTTATCATGCGCGCGGGTCAGCGAGCTGTCCATTTGACATGCTGATCAACCGGCCGCGATAATTAAAGTCCGAGGCTGGTCACCCAGGGCATGCCACCAGCACGCGACGGCGATGACGAAGAGCTGGTCGAGTTCGATGTCGACGTCGAAGGGGTGCCCCCACCTCTCCGGCTGAGGCCCAGCTCTGCCCAGAGGTCCGGGCAGACGTCCGGTGACGCGACGTCCGTCGATCCGATTCCCCCCGAGCCCTCCGCCGACGGCGCGCCCCAGCCGGTCCCCGAGGAAGACACCGAGCCCAACCGAACGGCAGCCGAGCCCTCCGGGCCCGAGCTGCTGGACATCGTCGACGTCGTGGAGCTGCGGCCGCCGATCGTCGAGGCGGCCGACGACGACCGGCGCGCCGAGATCGAGCTCTACCGCGGTGAAGCGGCGGCGGCCGACGGAGGCCGGCGGGCGGGGCTGCTCGTCGAGGTGGCGCGGCTCGAGGAGCAGATCGCCCAGAACGAGGGCCGGGCGGGCGACGAGGCGGCGCTGACCGCGGCCCGGGCGGCCTTCTCGGCCGACCCGGCGTCGATCGTCGCCTTCTGGAGCCTGCGACACATCCTGGCACGCGCCGGTCGGTGGGCCGAGCTGGCCGAGGTGTTCGCCGAGGCGGCGCGCGCGCGGCCGGGGGGCGGCGATCCGGCGGTGCGCGCCGATCTGCTGGTCGGCCGCGGGCGCCTGCTCGAGGATCGCCTGGACCGCGGCGACGAGGCGGTGGCCGTGTATCGCGAGGCTCTGGGCACGGCGCCCAACCACGCGGGGGCGCTGGTCTCACTGTGGCTGGCCGGCGTGCGCCGCGGCGACGCGGGGCTGCGGGCCGAGGCGCTGGCCGGGCTGGGGCGGATCGCGCGCGGGGCCGCGCGGCGGGCGGCACTGGTGATCGACGAGTCTCGGGCCTGGCGGGCCGCCCGCGCGGACGGTCCGGCGCGGGCGCTGGCGGCGCTGGAAGCGGAGCTGGCCCGGCGCGATCCGGACGCCCCGGTGGCCACGCTGCTGGCCGAGCTGGACGGGCTGACCCGGGGAGACGCCCCGCCCGACGTGGTCGATCGGGCGCTGTCGTTGCTGGCCGAGCGCGTGGAGGCTGCCGACATCGATCGGGCCCTGGCCGTCGCCCTGCTGCGCGAGCGCGCGTATCTGCTTCGACGGCAGCAGACCCGACCCCAGGCGGCGCTGGAGGCGCTCGACCAGGCGGCCCGCCTCGATCCCGCTCACCCGGCGGTGGCGGCGGAGCGGATCGAGCTGGCGCTGGCGCTCGATCGCCCGCAAGAGGCGGCCCAGACCGCCCATGCCTTCGTGGCCGCCGCGGCGCGCGACGACGACGCCGTCGACGTCGCCCTGCTGTTCACCGAGGCCTCCAGCCGGATGGGCGCCACGACCGACGCCCGGGCCGTGCTGGAAGAGCCGCGCGTGCGGGCCTGCCGGGCTGGCCGCCCGGACCTGCGCGCCGCTCACCTGGCGCTCGCGGTGCATGACCATGACGCCGCGGCGCTGGCCGATGGGCTGGCCGCCGAGGCGGAGATGGCCGGGCCCGACGACCTGGCGGCGCGCGTGCACGCGCTGCTGGGGGCGGCCGCCGTCCTGGCCGGCGCGCTCAACGATCCGGAGCAGGCCGCGGGCCTGTACCGCCAGGCGCTGGCCTTGGATCCCCCGTTGCGGTACGCGCGCCCCGCGGTGCAGGCGCTGGCGGCACTTTCGATCGCGGCCGGGCGCATCGAGGAAGCGGCGCGCGTGCTGGAGGGCGCCCTGGATGCGGTTGCTGGGGACGATCCCAGAGGCGGGGCCGAGGCCGAGCGCTGGATGCGCGAGCAGCTGGTGGCCCTCTACGCGGACGAGCTGGATCAACCGGAGCGCGCGCTCGCCCACCAGCGGCGGCTGGTCGCCCAGCGCCCCAGGCACGTCGCCCCGCGCGTGCGCCTGCTCGACCTGGACCTGCAGGCCCGCCCCGAGGAGCGCCTGCCCCCGATCGACCGGGCAGGGCACCTGTTGACCCTGGCCGATGCGGCCCGCGACGCCGACGCCGCGATCGCGCTGCGCATCGCGGCCGGCCGCGCGCTGGCGGCCAGCGGCGACAGCGAAGCGGCCGCGCGCGGCAACGCGATCTTGCGCGACCTGGTGGGGGCCGATCCCGCGGGCCTGGCCGGCTCCGCGCTGGAGCGGACCTGCGCGACCCCACTCGAGCGGGCGGCGGTGGTCGCCGAGGAGCTGGCCGCCGCCGCGGGCGATACGACGGCCGATCGAGAGCGCTCGCTGCGTTTTCGACTGGCGCACCACCGGGCCTCGATGGGCGCCTACGCCGAGGCCCTGGCGGCGCTGACGCCGCTGCGGTCCGAGGGCGATCCGATCGCGCGCGCCTGGAGCTATCAGCTGGCCCGGCAGTCCGGGGAGGCGATCCTCGAGATCGCGGTCCTGGCCGAGGAGGCGCGTCTGGGCGACGGCACGGTGGCCGATCCGGCCAACGTGCTGCTGGCGCAGGGCGAGGCGCTGGCGCGGGCGGGCGATCCGACGGGCGCCGCGGACGCGTTCCGCCGGGCCATCGTCGAGGCGCCGATTGGCGAGACCGCCCCGGCCGCGGCGCTCGGGCTGTTTCGCCTGGCGGCCGGCGAGCGGGCCGTCGAGCGGGGCGCGCAGGGCGAGGCGTTGATGGCGCTGTCCCAGGCCTGCTCCGACGATCCAGAGGTCGCCGCCGCGGCGGCGCGCGAGGGGGCGCTGAGCAGCCTGGCCGCCGGGATCGCGGTCGCACCACCGCCCTGGGCCGACGAGGTGAGCCCGGCAGCGCGCGCGGACACCATCGTCTGGCAGCTGCTGGCCGGCGTTCGGGGCCAGGATGCCGGCTCGGTCGCGCGGGCGCTGGCTGCCGTCGCCGGCTGGATCGAGAGCGAATCGAGCGGCGGGACACCCGAGACGGCCGCCCTGCAGGCGCGGGCGGCTGCCCGGGCCAGGCTGGGTGGTCCCGAGACGGCGGAGCGCGTGGCCGTCGATCTGTGGCAGCGCGTTCGATCGCCGGCGCTGGCGGTGGCCGTCTCCGACCTGCCGGTGCCGGCCGGCGGGGCCTGGCCGGCGGCGCGGCCCGATCCGCGCCGCGCGCGCGCCCGCCGGGTCGGCGGCCCGCTGGCCATCGCGCTGCATCTGGAGGCGGCGCAGGACGCCGAGCGGAACGGGGATCTGCCGGGGGCGCTGGCGGCCTATTCGAGCGTGATCACCGCGGATCCGGGGCGGCTCGAGGCCTGGAGCGGCGTCCGCCGGGTGGCGCGCGCGGCGGGCGACACGCTGGGCGAGGCGCGGGCGCTGGCGCGGCTGGGCGCGCTGGTCCGGGATCCGCACCGCGCGGCCGGGCTGCTGGTCGACGCGGGCGCGGCGTACGAGAGCGCGGGACGCGCCGACGACGCCATCGCCGCCCTGGCGCGCGCGGTGGAGCTGGATCCCGAGAGCCTGCCCGCGTTCGAGCAGGCTCACCGGCTGCTCTGGTCCGACCCGGATGCGCCGGGGCGGGCGGACCTGCTGGACGGCTTGCTCTCCTACCGGCTGACGGCCGGCCGGCCCGGCACCGAGGAGCGGATCGCGCTGCTCTTCGAGCGGGGCCGGGGCCGGCTGAACCTGGAGGCGGGGTACGAGGCTGCCACCTCGGACTTCAAGCAGATCTTGAGGTTCGATCCCGAGAACGTCGAGGCGATGCGCGAGCTCTGGCAAGCCGCCACCGCGGCCGACGATCCCGTGGCGGCCGCGCACTGGCTGGAGCGCTACCTGCCGCGCGCGGTGGCCAAGCTCCGGCGGTCGGCCGCCGCGGCGCCGGCCGACCCCGCGCCGCTGGACGAGCTGGCGGACCTGCTGGCCTCCAACGGCGATCCCGGCGGCGCGATCGAGGCGTTGCGGGGCGCCATCGGGCGGGTGCCCGATCCGGCCGGCCAGGGGGCCCGCTGGATCCGCGTCGGCGACATCCTGCGCGACCAGCTCCGCGACGGGGCGGGGGCGGTGGCGGCCTACCGGCAAGCCGCCGAGGTCGATCCGCTGGGGCCCGGCGTGGCGGCCGTGGTGGCGCTCTATGACGCGGCGGCGGACGCCCGCGGCGCGCTGCAGATCGTCGAGATCGAGGTGGCCGATCAGCGCCGCGTCCTGGCGGCCTCACCGCTGGACGCGCCGCGCCTGGCGCGCCTGGCGGAGTGGGTGGCGGAGGCCCGCCGCCGCGGCGGGCAGCCGGGCGGCGACGCCGCCATCGCCGCCGTGCGCGCGCTGGCGAGCGGCCGGTCCCTGCCGCCGGCCTCGCCGCCGGTCGCGCCGCGCCACGGGCGCGCGCTGCTGGCCGCGCTCGCCGATCCGGCCGCCGGGGGCTTCGTCGCAGAGATCTGGCCGCACCTGGCGGGGGTCGCCGAGGTGCTGTTCCCGCCACCGGCGGGCGATCAACCGCTGCCGGCCGCCGTCGCGGCATCGCTGGCCTGGGTCGCGCCGCTGGCGGCCGCCCTGGAGATCCCGCGGTTGGACCTGCTGGTCCGCGCCGGGAACGCCGGCCCGGTGGCGACGCCGGTCGATCGGGCTCCGCCGGCGCTGTTGCTGGAGGCCAGCGCGCCAGCCGACGCGCTGACGTTCTTCGCGGCGCGGGCCGTGGGGCTGCTGGCGCTGCGGGCCGGTGCTCTCGACGGCACCTCGGCCGACGACATCGCGCCCCTCTTCTCGTGCGCGGCGGTCCTGGCCGGCGGCGCGGTCCCGAAGCGCCTGCCCAAGCCCAGCGAGGCCCTGCTGCGCGACGTGGGGCGCCTCCTCGATCGCAAGGATCGCAAGGCGCTGGCGCTGCAGGCGTCTCGGTTTGGCTTCGAGCCGCTGGACCTCGAGGCCTGGCAGGCGGCCGTCCTGCGCGTCGCGGATCGGTTCGCCTTGCTGGTCACGGGTGATCCGGCGCGGGCGGCGATCGTGGTGGCGGGCAGCCCGGCCGCCGTGGCGGCCAGCCCGGCCGCGCGCGAGTTGCTGGGGTTCGCGCTGAGCGAGACCTACGTGGCCGCCCGCCGCGCCGCCGGCTACGAGGAGGGGACGTGAGCCAGCGCAAGGGCCCGCCTCCCGGGGACGACGATCTGTTCGAGGAGTCTCCGCCCACCGATCCCACAGTACCGGCGTTCCCCGATCCGGACGCCGCCCCGCCCGAGGTCGAGCCGGCGTTGCAGTTCGCGCCGACGCTGCCCGAGATGGAGGCCGACATCTGGCTGGCCGGCATGGAGGCGCTGGTCAGCGTCGGCGAAGGTCCGGTGAGGCCGCCGCCGTCGGCGGAGGACTGGCGCGCCGACGCCCACCTCTACCGCGACGAGAGCGCGCTGGCCGCCACGCCCGCCGAGGCCGCGGCCTTGCTGATCGCGGCCGGCCGCGCCGCCGAGGCCGCGGGCGACGCGACCGGCGCGGCTCGCGGCTACGACGAGGCCCTGGCACGCGCGCCGGACTCCCCGGACGCCCTGCGCGCCCGGGCCCGGCTGGCCGAGAGCCTGGGCGACTTCGACGAAGCGCACGCGCTGTGGGCGCAGCTGGCGGTGGTGGCCGGCGCGGCCGAGGAGCGGGCCTTCTACGGCATGCTGTCGGCCGAGTGGACGCTGGCGCGTCGCGGGGTCCTGCCGGCGCTGGCGGTCGACGCCATCCCGGCCGGCCCGGCCCGTGCGCTCGCGATGGCAGAGGCATCGGTGCGCGAGGGGGCCGGGGCTGCTTCCGGCGCCATGGCCGCGGCCGGTCGGGCGGTGGGTGGAACGGTCGGCGCGGCGCTGATCGAGCAGGCCGCGCGCGTCGCGCTGACGGCGCGGGACGCCAGCGCCGCCTCGGCCTTCCTGGCGGCGGCGCGCCGGCTGGCCCCCGGTGAGTCCGGCGTGTCTCTGGCCGCGCTGGGCGGCGCGGCGCGGTCCAGCGGGCGCGACGCCGAGCGCCGCCTGGCGGAGCTGCTCCCGGCGCTGTCGCCGGCATCGCCGTTGACCGAGGCGGTTCGCCGGTGGGCCGCCGGTCTGGCCCGCGAGCGCGGCGACGTGGCCACGGCTGCATCGCTGCTGGGCGATGGCTCGGCGTCGCTGGCAGCCGCCCGCGATCGGCTGGATCTGGACGCGGCGGCCGGGGCGCCGCTGTCGCCGGCCGCGGTGGACCGCGCCCGCGCCGGAGCCGGATCGCAGGCCGCGGCGGCAACCCTGACCTGGATCGAGGCGCAGTCGCTGCGGCGCCAGCGTGAGGACGCCCCCTCGGCCGCGCTGCTGGCCGCCGCGATCGAGGCCGCGCCCGACGCGGTACCGCTGGCGCTGGTGGCCGAGGAGATCGCGACCGACACGCCCGATCCGGGCTTGCGGGCCATGGCGCTCGAGAGCTGGCTGCGTGGCGACGGTGGCCGGCGCGCGCCGGCCGCGATGGCGCTGGCCGAGGCGCGTGACGCGGCCGGCAGCGGCTTGACCGCCCGCGCGGCGCTGCAGACGGCGCTGGAGGCGGCCCCGACCTCTGCGGTCTTCTGGGAGGTGGCCGGGAACGACGCGCGCGCCGGCCGACGCAGCGACGCCGCCGCGGTGCTCGGCTACGGCGCGGAGGTCTGGGCCGGAAGCGCGCTGGAGGCGCCGCTGCGGGCCTGCGCGGCCGCCAAGCTGGCGCCGGGCGATCCCGGGCGGGCGCTGGCGGCGCTGGAGGTCTCGGCCGACAAGCTGTCGCAGGCGGCCAAGGCGCTGGGCGCCGCGGCGGTGGCGCGCCTGGCCGAGCGGGCGGGCGAGCCCGGCGCGCTGGCGGCCGCCCTGGGCGCGGCCGCGACCGCCACGACCGATCCGGCGGTGCGCGCCTGGATCGAGCTGCGGGAGGCCTGGTCGGCGCCCGCTCCGGACAGCGGCTCGCGCGCCATCGCCCTGGAGGCCGCGCTGCGCGCGGCGCCCGCGCACCCGATCGCGCTGCCGGCCTACCTGGCCGAGCCGGCCGTCGACAGCGGCGCGGCGGCGGCGGCGCTGGTCCGCGCCGGCGGCGACGAGGCCGTTCCCTCGTTCGCGCGCGTGGCGGCGCTGGCGGCCATCAGCCTGCAGGCGGTGAGCGGCGACTTCGCGGCCGCGTTCAGCTCGGCGTCGGACCTGCTCGCGCGTGATCCTCGCAAGGACGGAGCGGGGCTCGGCCCGGCGGAGTCCGTCGCGGGAGGGCACGGGAACCCTCCCCGGGTTCCCGTGGTTGCGCACCGTCTCGTGCGGGGGGCGGCGCTTCGGGCGGCGGCGGCGCTGGGCGAGCCGCGCGGCTCCGGGGCTGCGGCGGCGCTCACGATCGACGGGTCGGAGGCCGACCGCGACGAGGCGCAGGCGCTGGCGATCGCTGAGGCCCGCCTGGCGGCCGGCGACGCGCCGGCGGCGCAGGCCGCGTTCCAGCTGCTGGAGGCCGGGCGGTTCGCGGCGGACGCGCGACGGTTCGGGGCTCGCGTGGGCGACGGGGCGCCGGCGCCGCCGGTCGACGCAGCGCGGGACCTTCGCGAGCTCCTCCGCGGTCCGTCCGACGAGGCGGCGGTCCAGGCGTTCGAGCGGCTGGAGAAGCTGGCCGACGCGGCGGCCAGCGGTCGCTGGCGCGAGCTGGCCACGGTGCTGGCTCACCAGCCGCCGCACGAGGAGACCGCCGCCCCCGCCACGCTGGGGATCGCGGCGGCCCTGGTCGAGGGGCACGACGAGCCGCAGGCCGCCGACGCGCTGGCCGCCGCCGCCGTCCGGGCCGCCCTCGACGAGCCGGGGGGCGGGCGCGCGACGCTGCGCGATCTGGGGCTGGTGGCCGCCTCCGGCGACCCGCAGCTGCGACGGCGCGCGCTGGGCGCCGCGGTGGCGGCGCTGGGGGCCGCCGAATCGGACCGGCGCTCGGCCGCGTCGATGTGGGCGGGCCGGGGGCGCGTCGACGAGGAACTGGGGGAGCCCGAGGCCGCGGCCGAGAGCCGTCGCGCCGCCCTGGCCGCCGATCCGACGTTCCTGCCGGCGGCGCGCGCGCTGCGCCTCGCCGTGGCGCGCGGCGGCGATCCCATGGCGACCGCGGCCGCCGCGGAGATCGAGGCGTCGTGCCTGACCTTGCCGGCCAATCGCGTGCGCTCGCTGCTGCTGGGGGCGGCGCTGGCCCTGGAGGCCAAGCCCCCCGCCCACGCGCGCGCGCTGGCCGACCTGCGCGCGGCCCTGGCCGCCGACCCGACGCACGAGGCGGCGTTCGAGCGGTTGCGCTCGCTGCTGTCGGAGGATGGCGACGCGCGGGCGCTGGCCGCCGCGCTGGCGGCGCGCATCGAGGTGGCGCAGAACCCGTTCGAGATCACGTCGCTGCGCCTGGCCCGCGCCGATCTGCTGGCGCGCCAGCTGGGCGACCCCGACGGTGGGCGCGCCGAGCTCGAGGCGGTGCTCCGCAAGCAGCCGGAGCACGCGCGCGCGCTGGAGTCGCTGTCCGACCTGCTCTGGAACGGACAGGAGTGGGCCGAGGCCGGCGAGATCTACCTGCGCCGCGCGGTGGTCGAGCGGGACCCGGGCACCCGCTGCCGGATCTTCCTGCGGCTGGGGCAGATCTATTCGACCCACGTCCCCGACGCCAAGCGGGCCGCGGCCGCCTACGAGCGGGCGCTGGCGGTCGACGACCAGAACGTGGAGGCGCTGCGCGCGCTGTCCGATCTCTACCTGCGAGAGGGGGACAACAAGCGCGCGGTTCCCATCACCGAGCGTCTGGTGGCCTGCGAGCCCGATCCGATCCGGCGCCACCGCACGCGCGTGCGGCTGGGCGAGCTGTTGATGCAGGTGGGCGATCTGGTGCGGGCGGGGGTCGAGCTGCGGCGCGCTTTCGACGAGGCGCCGCGCGACGTGGAGGCCGTGACCGCGCTGGTCCAGCAGCTCGAGCGCGCCCGCGATCTGGGTGGCCGGCGCTCGGTCCTGGACCGGACCCTGGGGCTGCTGCGCCACGATCTGGGGCGCCCGTCCGGGCTGCAGGTGCAGTCGCTGCGGGCGCTGTCCTCGCTGCTCACGCTGCGCGAGAGGCCGCACGCGGCGCGGGCCGCCGCGCAGCTCGCCGCCGTGCTGTCGGGCGAACGGACCCCGGAGCTCCCGGCGCGGAGCCTGGCGAAGCTGCGGCAGCCCGAGCTGGACGAGCGCGCGTACCCGCCCGATCTGCCGTCGGGGATCCGCCACCTGCTGCGTGGGATTGGCTCCTCGCTGCGCCCCACCGGCGCCGAGCTGGCGCAGCGGCTGGGCCGGCACGGCGTGACCCGCACGGACCGGCGAGCCCGCGGGGTGCCGCCACGGCCGATCTTCGACGTCGTGGCTCACGAGCTGGGTGTCTCCTCGTTCGAGCTCTACGTGCGCGCCGCGCCGGCCGCCGCCGGGCCAGCCCCGCTGCGCGTCGAGCCCGGCGATCCGGCGGTCATCGTGCTGGGCGACGCCATCGAGGCGCTGGGGCCCGCGGCGCTGCGCTTCGCGGCCGGGCGGGCGCTGCGCCTGTGCGCGACCCAGCTGGATCTGCTGCTGGCCGTGCCGCCCGAGGAGGCCGGGGCTCTGCTGGTCGGCATCATCCGCCAGTTCGTCCCGGATTACCGGCACGAGGCCGTGCGCGAGGGGCTGGCCGCCGCCGAAGCCGCGCGGGTCGAGCGGGTCCTGCAGCGGAAGCTCAAGCACGACCTGATGCCCTACGCGGTGGAGAGCGCCGGCGCCTTCGACCTGGCGGCGTTGCTGGCGGCGGTGCGCGACGGCGCCAACGCGGCGGGCCTGCTGGCCTGCGCGGATCTTCCGGCCGCGCTGGCGGTGATCCTCGAGCTGTCGGGGCCGATCGTGGCGACCGCCGGCGGCGCGCCTGCCGGGGTGCTGACTCCCGCGGCGCTGACCGGCAATCCGGAGGCGCTGGCGCTGCTGCAGTTCGCCGTATCCGACACGTACGACGACGTCGCCCAGGCGCTGGAGGCGTGACGCTGGGGACCCGGCCGGCGTGTTAAATTGACCCGATGCCTGTAGGGGACGCCAACCTTCCGCCGGCGGATGATCCGCTGGTCGGGGCGGTCGTCTCGGACCGCTACCGCATCGTCCGCAAGGTGGGCGAGGGGGGCATGGGCGCGGTGTACCAGGCAGAGCACGCCGTCATCGGCAAGCGCATCGCGCTGAAGGTGCTGTTCGCCGATCTGAGCCGCCGCCCCGAGCTGGTCGCGCGCTTCCTGCAGGAGGCCAAGAGCGCCTCGCGCATCGGCCACGAGAACGTGATCGACATCTCCGACTTCGGTCAGACGCCCGAAGGCCTGGTGTACATCGCGATGGAGTTCCTGGAGGGGCAGGACCTGGGCCGCATGCTCCGGACCGAGCGCACGGTCCCGTGGGTCCGGGGGCGACCGATCCTGATGCAGATCGCCAAGGCGCTGCGCGCCGCGCACGGCAAGGGGGTGATCCACCGGGACATGAAGCCGGAGAACATCTTCCTGGTCCAGCGCGAGGGGCGCCCGGAGTTCGTGAAGGTGCTGGACTTCGGCATCGCCAAGGTGGTGAGCGACGGCGAGAACGACGGCCCGCGGCTCACCCAGGCGGGGATGATCTTCGGGACGCCCGAGTACATGTCGCCCGAGCAGGCGCAGGGTCAGCCCGCCGACCACCGCGTCGACGTGTACGCGATCGGCTGCATCATGTACCACATGCTGACCGGCAGCGTTCCGTTCCAGGCCGACAGCTTCATGGGGATCCTGACCAAGCACCTGCTGGAGCCGGTGGTGCCGCCGCGCAAGCGGCGTCCCGATCTGGAGATCCCCGCCGACGTCGAGGCGGTCTGCCTGCGGGCGATGGAGAAGGATCGAGAGAAGCGCTGGCCCGACATGGAAGCGTTCTATCGGGCGCTGGGGACCGCCGGCGGTCAGCCGTTCGAGCCGTCCGGCGTCTACACCGGCGTCACGCCGGGTGAGCTGCCGCGCGCGTCGCTGAAGTACCCGACGCTGGCCGAGCCCAACGCCGGCGCGCGCGACTCGAAGACCGCCATCGCCGCGTCGCCGCCGGTCGGAACGTTCGACGACGAGCGCCCCGTGCGGGCCGAGGCCGGCGGCGGCTTGCCGGCACGCACCAAGCTGGGGATTGCCGCGCTGGTGTCGGTCGGGATCGTCGTCATGGTGGTGCTCGCGTTGCGCGGCGGATCCCACGCGCCCGCCAGCGCCGCGCCGGCCCCGGCGGCGCCGGTCCAGCAGACCGTTGCGGCGCCACCCCCGCCCGCGGCGGCAGCGCCGGCTCCGGCGGCGGCGCCCTCCGAGAAGCCGCCGGCTGCGGCGGAGCCGGCGACGGCGATCGCGGCGCCCGCCGCCGACAAGCCGGCGCGTTCCCACCGGCATCACGCCGAGGGCGACAAGGCCGATCCGCTGCACCGGAGGATCGCCGTCCCCGACGAGCTGCCGCCCACGCCCGCCGAGCTCAAGAACCCGTTCTCCACGCCCTGATCGATGCGAGGTTTCCCGGTCGAGGTCAGCCCGGAGGCGGCCGCCGCGCACGCGCAGTCGCTGGTGCTGGATCTGCACAACGACGTGCTCACCAAGCTGACCCACAGCCGCTACGACTTCGGCGCGGAGCACGCCCCGGCGACTTACTACAACCCGCTGCGTCTGGATCTGGATCTGCCGCGCATCCGGCGCGGCGGGATCGACGCGCTCGGTTGCCTGATGTTCTCCGGGTTTCGCGTGGGGCGCGACCGTCGATTCTGGCGGCAGCTCGACAAGGCGCGCGCCCTGGCGGCCGCCCACGGCGACGCGCTGGTGCTGGCCCGCAACCCCGCCCAGATCCGCGCGGCCCGGGCCGCGGGCCGGCTGGCGCTGTTCCTGGGCGTCGAGGGGAGCTACGCGGTCGACGACGACCTGGAGCCGGGGATCGCGCGGCTGGCCGAGGCGGGCGTGATGTTCCTGGGACCGCTGTGGGAGCGGGACAGCCGCTCCGGGACGTCGTGCCGCACGCCGGCCGAACGGGACGCGGGCCTCTCCGACCACGGGCGGGCGCTGGTGCGCGCCTGCGACGGCGCGGGCATTCGCCTGGACGTCGCCCACTCGAGCCGCAAGACGTTCTGGGACATCCTGGCGGCCAGCCACCGGGCGCCGTTCTCGTCGCACTCGGGCGCCGCCGGCGTCTACCCGCACCCGCGCAACCTGGACGATGATCAGATCCGCGCGGTGGCCGAGCGGGGCGGGGTGGTGGGCGTCATCTTCGTCGCGCCGTACCTGGGAGGCGGGCCGTTCTGCTCGCTCGAGCGCGTCGTCGATCACATCGAGCACGTCGCGCGGATCGGCGGCGAGGACTGCGTGGCCCTCGGCTCCGACTTCGACGGCTTCCTTCCCCTGCCGCGCGGCCTGCGCGACGCCGGCGATCTGCCGCGCCTGACCGAGCTGCTGTGGCGCCGTGGCTGGCGCGCCCCCGCTTTGAACAAAGTGCTGGGCGAGAACGCGCTCCGCTACTTCGCCGCGGCGTCCTGATCAAGACCCAGGGAAACCGGGGTCGCGTCGCAGCGCCTCAGCCGGCGGCCGCTGCCCGGAGCTCTTCGCCGAAGAGCTGCTGGACGGTGGTCGCCGCCTCGGTCTTGCCGCCGGCCAGGTGATGCGAGATGTCGGCCGCGAACTCGGCGGCGGTCTGGTAACGCTGCGTGGGATCGACGGCCAGCGCGCGCCGGAGCACGCGCGACGCCACGGGATGCGCGGCGATCTTGGACAGGTCCTCGGCCGTGGGACCGGAGGCGGCCTGCAGCAGCTGCTCGAAGGTTCCGCTGGCTCGGTAGATCTGCTCCGCCGTGAGCGTGTAGTAGATCACCAGGCCGAGCGAGAAAAGGTCTGACCGGGCGTCGACCGGCTGGCCGCGCGCCTGCTCGGGCGACATGAACGAGACGTTCCCCTTGACCACGCCAGCCTCCGTCCGGGAGACGCGCTGTGCCGCCTTCACGATGCCGAAGTCGTACAGCTTCACGTCGCCCCGGGTGGTCAGCATGATGTTGCCGGGCGAGATGTCGCGGTGGACGATCGAGAGCGGCTTGCCGTCGGGCCCCAGGTGGGCGTGCGCGTAGGCCAGCGCCTCGAGCACTTCGTGCGCGACGTAGATCATCAGCTTCTCGCCCAGCGGGCGGCCCGTGCGCTCGACGTGTCGCTGAACCACGCGCATGAGATCGCGCCCGACGATGTACTCCTCGGCCATGAAGTACTCGTCGCCGACCTTGCCGAAGTCGAACACCGGAACGATGTTCGGGTGGGTCAGCGTCGACCCCAGCTTGGCCTCGTCGATGAACTGCTCGACGGCGCCGCGGCTGCGCGTCAACTCGGGGCGGAGCCGCTTGATGACGAAGGTCCGCTGGAAGCCCTCGGCGCCCTCCAGCACCGCGGTGTAGATGTCGGCCATCCCGCCGCCGTCCAGCCGGCGCAGCAGCCGGTAGCGGCCGAACATGCTCGGATCGTGGGAAGCGTCGGAGATGCTCGGGCCCAGGATCATGGTGCCCGGCAGCTTGGGGTCCGACATCGCGGTCTCGACGGTCTGGTGCAGGTGCGGGGTGGCCGCCACCGGCGTGACCCGTTCGGGCGACGACCGCGGGCGCGTGGTCCAGGCCAGGACGGCGGCCAGGATCAGGAGCCCCGTCAGCGCCGACCAGAGCCGCGGGTCCGCGGAGGCCTCGGCCGGCGGCGCCGGCATCGACGAGATCGTCCAGAGCCACACCCCCGGACCGGCCGGAAGAGCGACCGCCAGCAGGCCGCTCGCCTCGGAGACCGTGGCCGTCGCCTCCTTGCCGGGCAGTCGGGCGAAGATGGCCCTCTGGTTGGCGTCACCGGTGGCCGAGAGCAGGCGGTGCCCGTCGGACAGCGCGACCGGATGCCCGACGCTCGCGGCCAGGGCCGCCATGTCGACCGGGGCGGTCAGGAGCAACGTCGTGGCGTCAGCCCGGCCGGGCAGCGCGATGGGGGCCGCCGCGGCCAACACCGGCCGCGCCCCCACCAGAATTCCGCTGGTGACGCCGGGCTGCGACGCCGCCGCCGAGAGTCCCCGGGGAGCGGGCGGGTTCTTCTCGCCCCGCGCGGTGACCACCTGCCCGTTGACCAGGACGGCCGTATCCCGCGTCCGGAACGGGGCCCACCAGTCTTCGGTCTCGAACAGGTCGAGCATGGTCGGGCCGTCGACCCGGTCGGTCAGCGCCGCTTTCAGCCCGGGGACTGCGGCGCCCTGCGCGACGTCCGCCTCCAGCGGCCGCGTCAGCGCCGCCAGCGTCGACTCCAGGCGGGCGCGATCCGCCGCGGCGCGCGCCTCCAGCTTGGCGGGCGCCGCGTCGGCGGAGCGGCGGGCCGACACCACCAGACCGCGCGCCGCCAGCCCGGCGGCTCCCACCGCCGCCAGCGCCAGGACGATCACGATGTTGCGGCGGCCGGTCATGGTCCCCGTCTGGTTACTCCTTGTACGACCCGTAAGGCTGGCCGGACTTGTTCAAATGCGCGGTGGTCCCTTCCTCGTCCAGCACGAAGTTCACCTGGCCGCCGGAGGCGCCCACTTCGACCTTTTCCTGTGCGGGCTTGCTCCCCGGGCTCCAGGCGACCACCTTCCGGGCCCCGACCGGGACGTTCTCGATCTTGAACGTGCCGTCGGCGCCCACTTTGGCGAAGAGCGAGCTGGGCGCGACCAGGATCGACGCGCTCATGCGCGAGTGGATGTTGCAGAAGACGTCGACCACGCCCGGTGTGCTCAGCACGACGGAGCGGGGCGTCTCGCCCGCGCGATAGGCGCCCAGGTCGAAGCTGTTGCGGCCCGAGGTCGAAAAGACGTTGTGATACACCGGGTCGAAGTTCGGGAACACCACGTTGGTCCCGCGCAGGACCACGGCCGCCCGCGGGGAGAACTGCTTGTCCTTCTGCTTGATCTCCAGCGTCTTGCCGTGGGCCGGGGAACCGCGGACGAGATCGACATATACCCAGGTGTCCTTGAGCGAACCGGACCGCGCCTGGACGCGTCCCGTCACGACGCCCACCGCGGGAGCCTCATGCGCGGACGCCGCCGCATCCGAGGAGGCGCGGGCCGGCGCGTGCTCGGCCGGGGGCGCAGCCGCCGCCGGCGGCGCGCTGCGGGCGGCCGCCTGTCCCTGCACGTACTTCAGCAGGATGTCGTAGCGCTCTTGCTCGACCTGCATCATCTGGATGATCAACTGACGTTGGTCGGCGACTTCCTTCTCCAGCCGCGCGAAATCGGCGGCCGTCGGCGGGGGCCGATCTTTCGTGTCGGCAGCCCGCGCCGGGGCGGATCGCACGGCTGCCGCCAGCCCCAGGGCCAGGGCGACTGCCGCAAATTTTGGCTTCGCGCTGATCATGTCACCTCCGGTTCAATACGACAGGACCAGGGAACTGGTGAAGACGTCGTTCGGGATCTGCGGGATCCCGCCGTACTCGCCATTGTGCAGGTATTCGGCCTTGACCGCGATGTGCTGATTGACGACCAGCCGCACGCCGGCGGTGAGGCGCCATTCCCTGGTGATGTAGAGGCGTTCGGCGCCGCCCGGGCTGTTGGGGTCGCCCAGCCAGATGTCGGCGTCCCGGACCTCGCCGCGCAGCAGGAAGCCGAACAGCGGCGTGGCCATCCAGTCCAGCTCCAGGTACCCGCCGTAGTGCAGCTTCAGGCCGTAGGGCTCGTGGTTCGGGTCGGCCGGCGGCCCCAGCTGTCCGGGCGCGCCCCCCTTCAGGAACTGCCCCTTGAGGTCCACCGTGCCCCCTCCGGCGGTCGCGACATGGGCCAGCAGGTCGATCCCCCAGAACCAGAGATAGTGCGTGCTGTCGATCGCGTGGTCCTGGGGCCCCCACTCGCCGGACAGGCCCAGCTCCAGGAGGTCGGATGGAAACGGTCGCACGGCCAGCCGGCCGCTGGCGGTCTTGCCGGCGTTGCTGTCGATCTCGTCGTAGAAGTGGAACTGCTCGGTGGTCGACGACCCGTTGGTGAGGGCGGCTGCGACGACGACGCGCTCGTCCTCGCCCAGCTTGCTGCGCACCTTGATGCCCAGCGGCGTCCCGGTCGTGTAGCGGGCGATGAGCGACGGCGTGACGCCGAACCGCTCGGTCGACTTGCGGTCGCGGTACTCGATCCCGACCACCGATTCGAACTTGCCGACGAAGATCGACGTCCGGCCCGAGTCGCCCGGCAGCCACTCGAGCTGCGCCAGGTCGACTTCCATGAAGTCCCCCAGCGAAAAGTCGTGCCCCGAGCGGGGCATGAAGTCGACGCTGGCGGTTGCGATGGCGTTGCGCGCGACGGCGGCGTCCAGGCGCAGGTTCACCTCGTTGGCGACGAAGCTGGGCGCTCCCGTCGAGTCGATGCTGTCGAAGCGGTTGACGCCCGGGAAGTTCCCCAGGCTGGCCGCCTCGCCGCGCGAGTTGACCGTCGGCGCGAGCAGGTCGCCCAGGAAGACCCAGGAGTACTGGTTCGCGAACTGCGGGAAGACCCGGTTCGGCCCTTCGTCCTGGATCACACCGACGCCGGTCCCCTCGGGGACGAAGAAGCCGAAGTCGACGTACCCGCCCACGGTCACGATGGGGTGCCTCAGCGTCGCGATCTCGCGCGTCTGCTCCAGCTGAGCCTTCAGCTCGTTCATCTGCCGCTGCAGGTCCTCGACGGTGGGCGGCGGCTCGTTCGCCTCGCCGGTCTCGTCGGTCGCCGCCGCCGGGGCCGGTTCGGGTGCCGGGGAGAGCTGAGCCGGCGGCTCTGGCTGCGGCACGACCGGGGGCGGCAGCGGCGGGAGCTCCGGGAACGGCGGCAGGACGGGGAGCCCCGGCGCGGGCGGCGCGGCCGCACCCGCCGATTGGGCGCGCGCGCTGCCCGCCAGCGCGCAGGCCAGCAGCATGGACGCCAGCGCGCTCGAGACAGCCGCCGTCCGCCTCATTGCCCCGGGCTCCCGTCGCCGCGCGGCTGCCCGTCCATGGACGCATGTCCGTCCGCGGGCGCGTCGGCGGGCGGGTGCGCGTCCGGCGCCGGGTGCGCATCGACGGACGTCCCTGCGTCGAGACCGGCCGATTGGCCGGTCAGCGTCTCGAGGAACGCCACCAGGTCAGCCACCTCGTCATCGGTCAGGTCGAGCGGTTTGATCTGAACCGCGAGGCCCGGGTCGGCCGCCGCCGACACAGCGCAGTCGGGCCCCGCGTCGTCGCCGCTGCACAGCGGGAGGGTGAACGTGTTCCCGGCCCCGGCCACGCCGCCGTGGTTGTAGTGTTGCACGACGTCGGTCAGCGTCTGGTAGTAGCCGTCGTGCATGTAGGGGGCGGTCAGCGCGACGTCGCGCAGGCTGGGCGTCCGCCAGGCGCCCTTCAGGGTCGGGCTGGCGACCGGCGGGGCCGGGCAATCGGGGGTCACACCGACCTCGGTCGTCGCGCAGGGCTCGGCGGCGTAGGGGTCATCGCTCCACTCGCTGGTCTTCTGGAACTTGCCGGACAGCAGCTTGAACGTCCCCGACCAGGCGCCGGCGGGCTCGCACGTCGACAGGTTCGTGTCGGGCGAGCAGTTGCAGTTGGTGCCGGTCGCGCAGGCCTCTACCGTGGGGACGTGGTCCCCCGCCTGCGGCACGCCGATGTCGTGGAACTTGGTGTCGGAGAAGAGCGGCGTGTTGTGGCAGTCGATGCACGAGGCCTTGCCGACGAACAGCCGCGCGCCGCGCTCCGCGGCAGGCGAGATCCAGCCCGAGCCGGGACCCTGCTCGACGAAACGATCGAACGGGGAGTTCCGGCTGGACAGCGTGTGCTCGTAGGCGGCGATGGCCTTGCCGAAGTTGACGAAGACCCGGTTGACGATCGCCTTGTTGGCCGCGGTCATGCAGTCGAAGGCGTCGCTGAACGGCTCGGTCTTGCTGCTGGGATCGCAGGATGAATCACTGCCGGGCTTGCCGTTCAAGGGGAAGTCGGTCGTGGTCGGCGCGGCCGGAAGGGCGGTGGGGAAGACCGCGTTGTACGCATCCGCGTAGTTGTCGACGATCACCCAGAAGTCCTGGAGGCGGGTGCTGTTCATCGAGAACCCCGACTCGTTCACGGCCAGGGCCTGCGACCAGAGCGAGTCGCTGCGGCCGTTCCAGTAGAGGAGCGGATAGAACGCCGCGTTCAGCGTCTGTTGCCCGTTGACGTCGTAGATTCCCGCTCCGATCGAGAGGGTGTTGGGCACGGACGAGACGTCGGTTCCGGCGTGCATCGGGTCGTGGCAGGTCGCGCACGAGATGTTGATCGCGCTCCCCTTGGCCGCCCGGGCGGCCGCCACCGGCCGGTTGATCGAGTCGACCAGCGTCGCCGCTCCGGAGAACTTCGGGTCGAAGTAGAACGCCTTCCCCAGCGCAGCCACCTCGTCGACGCTCTCGTAGGCGTTCGACAGGTCGACCGGCGGCTTGGGCAGGGGCGACAGCGTCTGGATGCGGGCCCACTCGGCGTCGGTCCAGGCACAGCCGTTCTTGTCGCAGAACAGCTTGTCGGTGGCATGACAACCGGCCACAGCCGCGATGGTCAAGAGCATCGCGATCCCCGTTACCGGAGGTCGTTTGAGACCCGTCACCGGGTTCACTGATATCACGGCGGAGCCTGCATCGTCCAAGCAACGATCCGACCGCCAATTCTTACAGGTAGAGGGCGTGTGCTAGCGTGCGGCCGTGCTGAATCTGCGTGGCCTTGACCGGGCTGAAATCCGTGAGGCCCTGGCGTCGTTCGGGGTCTCCCCACAGCTGTCCGCGCGCGTCTTTGCGCGGGTTCACGGAGCGGGGGAGATCGGCTTTCCGCCCGATGCGGTCCGCGGATTGCCCCACGCGACGGCCGCCGCCCTGGAAGGCGCTTGCGAGTGGCCCTCCCTGGAGATCGTCGAACGCCGCCGGGCCGCCGACGGGTTCGTGAAGTACCTGTTCCGCACCGCGGACGGACACGAGGTCGAGGCGGTTCGCATCCCGCTGCCCGACCCGGCGGCCGCCCGCGAGCTGCGCGAGCGACGGCGGCGGGGCGAGGCCAGCGCGCTGGAGGCGCTTCCCACGGCCAAGTACACGCTGTGCCTCAGCTCGCAGGTCGGGTGCGCGCTGGGCTGCGTTTTCTGCGCCACGGGCCGGCTGGGCGGCATCCGCAGCCTCAAGACCTGGGAGATCCTGGCCCAGCACCGCGCCATCGCCGACGAGGCCGACCACCCGGTGCGGGGGGTGGTCTTCATGGGGATGGGCGAGCCGCTGCTGAACTACGAGAACGTCATTCGCGCCGCCCGGATCCTGAGCGACCCGGCGGGGCCGGCCATCGCCGCCAAGGCGATCTCGATCTCGACGGCCGGCGTGTTGCCGGCGATCCGCCGCTTCACCGCCGAGGGACATCACTACCGTCTGATCCTGTCGCTGGGCGCGCCGACCTCGGCGGAACGCCGGTTGCTGATGCCGATCGAGGATCGCTGGGCGCTGGCTGACGTCATGGCCGCCGTGCGCGACCACGCCGACGCGCGCGGCGTTCGCGCCACTTTGGCCTACGTGGTCATCGGCGGCGTCAACTGCACCCCCGCGCACGCGCGCGCTCTGGGCGAGCTCATAGGCCCGACGCGCGTGAAGCTGAACCTGATCGACGTCACCGACGAGAGCGGCCGATATCGCCGGGCGACCGAAGACGAGCTGACGGCGTTTCGCGACGCGCTGGCCGCGCTGGGCGTACCGGTCGTCCGCCGCTACTCGGGCGGAGCCGAGATCGCCGCCGCCTGCGGCACGCTGGCCGCGACCCGCAGAGGCGATCTGGTGGCGATCCGCAGCCCGGGCTAGCGCCAATGCCGATCAGTCAAGGCGCCAGGACGCGCAGATCGGGCGCTCTCTGCGCCTCTCCCGCGAATGCGGGGGAGGCCGCCGAGCCGAGGCTCGGCGGGTGGGGTCCGGACCTCTCCCCGACCCTCTCCATGCTTTCGCATGGAGAGGGGGAAGGAGCCCCTCCGAAGATTGGGGCGCCTTAACTGATCCAGTCGACTAACGTCGGCGGGGTTTGGCGGGCTCGCAGACGATCTGGCGGCCGCCCATCTCGCGGCCTGCGAGGGCGGCGACGACGCGATCGGAGTCGGCGGGCGCCACGTTCAGATAGGTGTGCGTGTTCATCACGTCGACGGCCGAGATGCCCACCTCGCCCGCGTGCGAGGTGATGAGGTCGCGGATGTCCCGCTCGGAGGCGCCGTCCTTGCGCCCCAGGTTCAGGTAGAGCCGGGCGACGTTCTCGTTCGACTCGGGCGGCGCCGACTCGGGCGGCGCCGACTCGGGCGAGCCGGGCAGCGGGCCCCAGGTCGACTCGGGCGGCTGGTCGGCGGGTGGGACGACGTCGCGGCTGGCCGCCACCTCGCTGGCCACGCGTTCGGCCAGGCCGGCGTCGGCCTGCGTGCGCTCCTCGCTCCAGATCTCCCAGAACTCGCGCTCGGCCGGCGGCGGATCGTTCCGGAGCGGCGGCGGGTCGCGCCGTGGACCGCGGTCGTTGCGCCGTCCGCGGCTGAAGCGGTCCTGGGACTCGCGGTCGGGACGATCGCCGCCGGCGGCTCGTGGCCGGCCGCGGTCGCGCTCGCGCTCGCGTTCGCGCGGCCGTTCCGGCCCGCGGTCGCGGTCACGTTCCCGGGGCGGCGGCGCCGCGCGGAACGGTCGCTCGGGGCTGGCCGCGGGTGCAGGCGGCGGGGCCGCCGGCGCCGGGGCGGGAACGGCCGGCATCCCCTCCAGCGTCGCGAAGGAGGTCGCCAGCAACGCCGCGATCAGGCGCTCGCCATCCACCGCGCCGGTCAGTCGCCGCGCCAGCGCCCGCCACTCGGGGCCCGGATCGTTGGCCAGCCGGTTGCGGAGCAACAGCACGCGCTCCCCCTCGCGGTGCGAGCGGATCTCCGCCTCGGACGGCAGCGCGCGCTCCTCCGGTTTGATCTTGTAGAGCAGCTTCAGGTAGTAGAACGACCCCACCTCGGTCGGGCCGATCAGCGACACCGCGGTCCCTTTGCGGCCGGCGCGGCCGGTTCGTCCGGTGCGGTGGATGTAGACCTCGGGCGACTCGGGGAACGTGTAGTTGAACACGTGCGACAGGTTCTCGATGTCGATCCCGCGCGCCGCCACGTCGGTGGCGACCAGGAACTTGATCCCGCCGGCGCGCATGCGCCCCAGCACGCGCTCGCGATCGCTCTGCGACAGGTCGGACGAGATCGCCTCGGCATCGTGGCCGTGCTGGCGCAGGAACTCCGCCACCCGCGAGGTCTCCTCGCGGGTGTTGCAGAAGATGATCGCGGAGTGCGGGTCCTCGAAGGCCAGGATCTGCAGCAGCTCGTTCTCCCGGTGGATGGCGGGGATCGAGTAATAGAGGTGCTTGATGTCGTGGACGCCGATGTAATCGGCCGACAGCTTCAGGAACTCGGGGTTGCGCAGGTAGCGGCGCGAGAGCCGCTGGATCCCCTCGGGAACCGTCGCCGAGAACAGCATCGTCTGCCGCTCGACCGGCGTCTTCTCCAGGATCTTCTCGATGTCTTCCTGGAAGCCCATCGAGAGCATCTCGTCGCACTCATCGAGGACAGCGCAGCGCACCCGGTCCAGGCGCAGCGTGCCGCGCCGCATGTGATCCATCACGCGTCCCGGCGTGCCGCAGACGATCTGCCCGCCCGCGTGCAACAGCTCGACCTGGCGTCCCATCGGGGCGCCGCCGTAGATCGGCACGACCGTGATCTGGCGGTAAGCACAGATCTTGGCCAGCTCGGAGGCCACCTGCAGCGCCAGCTCGCGGGTGGGCAGCAGCACGATCGCCTGGACGAACTTGTCCTCTGGACGGACCAGCCCGTTCGCGAACGGGATCCCGAACGCGGCCGTCTTGCCCGACCCGGTCCGCGACTGGACCATCAGGTCCCGCCCCTCGGCGACCAGCGGCAGCGTGGCGGCCTGAACGGGCATGGGCTCGACGAAGCCCATCTCCTCGACCGCCCTCAGCACGTCGGCGTGCAGGCCGAGCTGCGCGAAGGTGATGGTCGGGGCCGGTGGTGCGGCCGGCGGCGCGCCGTCGGCTGGTGGGGAAATCTGGAAGGCGGAGTCGTCGTTCATGGTCGGTTCTCTCCCGGATCGTGTGGCGTGACCTCGCCGGGGGCGCCGCTGGCGCCGATCTGACGGGTCACGGAGGCCAGGCGGTCGCGCAAGCGATCCAGCCGCGGCCCCTGGTTTTGGCCGAAACGGACCAGCTCGCTGTCGAAGCTCTTCTCCGTTTCGTGCTGCTCGCCGTGGATGACGGCCAGCTGTTCCCATTGTTTGACCAGCGGTCCGCGGTGCGGATCGCTGTATCGACAGCGCGTCCCGGCGGCGCGCCATTGCCCCAGCCAGTAGCCCCGCTCTTCCGACCAGCGTTGCGCCAGCTCGGTGTCGTAGTGCGCGACCAGGTGGTCGAAGTTGTCCAGGTGCCGCTCCAGCCCGTGCTCGACGTCGGCCAGCTCTTCGGCACAGCTCTCCAGGTCGGCCAGGGAGCCCGACACCGGCGCGCCCCACGGTTCAGCGTGGCGGCGCCGGTAGATCGTCACCCCGACCGAGACCAGCAGGTACAGGCTGCCGACCGACACGAACGACAGCACAAACCAGCCCAGGAACCGCCGGTAGCGGCGGTATTCTGCGGGCGAGGCGGTCGAGTCGGACGGCATAACGGTCGGGCGGGGGCGGAGCGCCGCTCCCGCCGAGGTCCCCGGAGCGCCGGGGCGCAAGCGAAACCTACGGGCGCGCGCCAGCGCTGTCAAATGCGAACCATTACCCGAGGGCCGCCCAGGAGGCGGATCAGGGCGTGCTGGGCGCGGCAACGACCAGGTGGAAGCTCCCGTCCGAACCGGTCAAAGCCTTACCCGCGAGCTGCGGGGGTGTCCGGGCCGGTCCGAAGCAGTCGCTCTGGCTGCCGTCGCATTGGGGCTTGAAGAAGCGGACCGTGGCCGACCCGATCGGCTGGCCGTCGGACCTTCCCACCACCGTTCCTGTGACGCGGGCTCCGACCGGCAGCACCACGTCATGCTGCGCGTACGTGGTGGCTTGCGTGACCTGCACCGTCTCCGTCAGGCGGGGGGCCGACGAACCGGCCGGGGGGTCGTAGTCCAGCTGGTACGTCCCGGCGTCGAGCGGCAGCCCGAATGAGCCGTTGGCGTCGGTCGTCGTGTTCGCGGTGACCGCGGCGGGGGCCGGGCAGAGCGGATCGAGGGGATCGGGCGTCCCCGAGGCAGTGACAGTCACGTTGGCCAGCCGGTAGCCGTCCGCGGTCGAGATCGTCCCGCCCAGATTCGGCCGGAACCCGGTCATGATCGTCGCCAGGGTGGTCGTCGACGCGGCGGCGGAACCGCCGGCGGGAAGCGGGGTCACGTTCTTGGCGCAGGCGGTGCCATAAGCCGATCCGACCGGTGGGGTCGCGGTGACCCCATAGGGGATCGAGCTGTTCGTGCTCGTGCTGCCGCTTCCGGGCAGGAACGAGAGCAGGGCGATCCCGCTCGTGTCGGTGGTGCCGCTGCTGAGGTAACTGGCCGTCCCGATCGTGGCGCTGTTTGCGGTGGCGGGGCCGATGCTGGCCTGCGCTCGCACGGCGACGCCGGGGATCACCACCGCGCCCATCGCCACGACGATGTCGTAGGCAGTGACCTTCTGGTAGGAGGGCAGCGTGATCGCGCCCAGGTTTTTCCCGGGCGTGGCGGTGATCGGGTTGGACACGAACCAGGCGTCCTGCGCGCCGCCTCCGGTGGGGGCGATCGGGGAGAGCTGGATGGTGACGGGGTTCGCCGACGCCGCCGACGGGATCCGCACCTGGAACGTGCCGTCGGTCTGGCTGGTGAGCGCGGAGTTGCTCACCTGGGAGCCGTTCTGGAAGGCGCGGGCGACGAAGGCCGAGCCTGGCGGTTGTTGCAGCGCGGTCTGGATCTGTCCGGAGACCACCAGGTCGTCACCGGGCAGGCCGGCCGCCATCGTCGGGGCGACCGGCATCGAGTAGGCGTACGCCGGCATCGACTGGTCGGCGGGCGGAAGGGGGACGAAGGAGAGCTTGGCGCTGGTCCCCTCGGCGTCCTGCGGGACCGAGAGGCTGGCGGAGACCGTCTGTCCGCTGTCCATGCTGGGGGCCGACACGGACTGAAAGCTCAGGTCGGGCCGGCCCGGGATCGTCGGTGGAACCGTCAGCACGATGTCGGCGCTCGAGGGGAGCGTGACGCCCGCCGGTGCGCTGAAGACCGTGCTCACCACGACGGCCGGCGCCGTTTCGTACAGATCCGTGGTGGAGACGTCCCGGTTCAGGATCTGCGTGACGGCGGAGGGCGACGAGCTGGGCGGATCGATCTCGACGGCGAGCACGACCGGCTGCTCCAGCGCCGGCACGCAGCTGTCGGTCAGGCAACCGCCCCGACTGCCGCCGGTTGCACTCGCTCCGGGGCTGTTGCCGGCGCCGGTCGTCGGCAAGGACCCGCCGCTCGCGCTGACGCCGGCGCAGCCGGCGATCGCCAGCGCGGTCAAGGCCAGGGCGGCGACCCGATCGCTCATGGCGACGTGCCATCGCAGAGCAGGAGCAAGGGCCAGTTCCCGTAGACCTTGTACCCGGGGAACGGAATGTCGTCGAAGGGACCGGTCGGGTGGGGGTTGGGCTCACGATCCGAGACGATCAGCTCCAGCTGATGCAGCGAGGTCGAGGTGGCTGCCAGACCGAGACCGCAATTGACCTCGACCGGCGGGATCTGCTGCGGGCTTCCATCGGGCGGCTGCGTGAGCGGGAAGTATCCCAGCGCGTGGGTGACCGCCGGGTTGGGCGGGGTGGTGTCGTCGTACACCCACTGGTAGTAGAGCGTGTCGGTCAGGTTCGGATCGGACACGAAGGCGCTGACCGCCACCTGAACGCCTGCCTGCACCGTCACGAGCCGTCCGAACTGCGGCGAGGGGTTGCTGAGGTAGGGCGGGTAATTGGGCGAGCTGACCGGATCCTGAAAGTCGGGAGCCACGGGGATGATGCAGCCGGACATGGGCAGGGAGATCCAGAGCGCGAGCAAGGCGGGCAGGCCCTGAAACAGCAGCAAGCGTGCCAACCGACGAACCCGCGTCACGGCGCCAGTTCCGCGAGATCGCGTGCCGCCAACCCCGACATTGCTGTCAGGGGCGGCCCAAGCCGGCGTGGAATCCCGGCGGGTCAGGACGTGCTCCTGTCTCCCGTGCCGTTGGGGTCGTCCTCGTCCAGCTCGGGGCCTTCGCCCTTCTCCAAGTGGCGGAAGATGGTCCGCGGGTCGACCCCCAGGTCGCGGGCGGTCTTGGTGCGGTTGCCGCTGTTGAGCGTGAGGATCTCGTTGATGTAGTCGCGCTGGAACTTCTCCTTGGCGTCGGCCAGCGGCAGGATGGGGGGGAGATCGTCCGGCGACAGGTCCAGGTCCTCCGGCCCCAGCAGCGCCCGGTCGGCCAGCACGACCGCCTTCTTGATCCGGTTCTCCAGCTCGCGGATGTTGCCCGGCCAGCGGTGGCGCTTGATGGCCGCGATCGCGTTGGGCGTGAAGCCGCGCACCCGCCCGCCGTACTCGGGCGCGTAGCGGCCGACCATGTAGCGCGCCAGCACGACCACGTCGTCGCCGCGATCGCGGAGCGGCGGCAGGTGCAGGTGGACCACGTTCAGCCGGTAGTAAAGATCCTCGCGGAAGCGGCCGGCCTTCATCTCGACGTCCAGGTCGCGGTTCGTGGCGGCCAGGATCCGGATGTCGACCGCCTCGGGGTTCGTGTCGCCCACCCGCACCACCACCTTTTCTTGCAGCGCGCGCAGGATCTTCACCTGCAGCGCCAGCGGCATCTCGCCGATCTCGTCCAGGAACAGCGTGCCGCGATCGGCGGCCTGGAAGCGGCCGATCTTGCTGGTCACCGCGCCCGTGAAGGCCCCGCGCACGTGGCCGAACAGCTCCGACTCGAGCAGGTTCTCGGGGATCGCGCCGCAGTTGATGGTGATGAACGGGTGCTTGGCGCGGCCCGAGCGGCTGTGCAGCTCGCGCGCGATCAGCTCCTTGCCGGTGCCGGTCTCGCCGGTCACCAGCACCGAGATGTCGGTGGCGGCCACCTTCTGGACCTTGCGGAAGATGTCCTGCATGCGCGGCGACGATCCGAGGATCTCGCCGAACCGGATCTGCTCGATCCGCTTTTGCAGGGACCGGTTGTCCAGCTGCAGCTCGTTGACCAGCAGCGCGTTGCGGACCAGCAGGGCCGCCTGGGCCGCGAAGACCGAGAGCACCTCCAGGTGCGACTGGGCGAACAGCTGCGCGACGTTGTCGTTGCCGACGTAGATGACCCCCAAAATGTTGCCGCGCTCGAGCAGCGGCACGCACATGACCGAGGTGAGCTTGAGGTTGACGACCGAAAGCGAGTTCCGGAACGCCTCGTCGTTCAGCGCGTCCGAGATGATGAGCGGCTGCCGCGTCTTGATGACGTGGGCCAGGATCGAGTCAGAGAGCTGGCTGACGGCGTCCGAGATGGTCTCGCGCCGCACGTTGCGGGCCGCCTTCACCACCGGCTCGCCCGACTCCATCAGGACCAGGAAACCCTTGTCGGCGTTGGACACCTGGATCATCACGTCCAGCAGCTGATCCATCAGCGCCGGGACCTCGTAGCTGGCCATCAGCTTGCCGCTGAACTCGTACAGCTTCTTGTACGACGCGAGCTCCGTGGCGGTGCTGTCGCCGGTGGTCGATTCGCTGGCCGGGTGATCGTAGAGCGAGAACTCCAGCTCGACCGAGCCGATCCGGATCCGATCCTCGTGGGCCAGCTTCTGCTTGGTTCGCTTGCGCCCGTTCACGAAGATCTCGGCGTCGCGATCGGTCGCCGACAGGTTGAACTCGCGCCCGTCGAAGTGGATGTGGGCCGGGCTGTCCGAGAGGCTCGGATCGGGGAGCGGTACGTCGGCGTCGTCGCTGCGCCCCAGCGACGTCAGCTTCTTGTGGATTCGGTAGATCTTCGTCCCCTGTCCCGGAAGCTGAATTTTCAGGGTCGCCATGCTCGTTCCTTTGGTCAGAAGCTGAGACGGGCCGAGAGCCCGAAGGGTCCCAGGCCGATGCGCAGGTCGCCGGCGGGCGGCGGCTGCGGCAGAAGTACGTCGCGCTGGTAGTGTCGGACGGCGTCAATCACGCCCCAGATTGCGGCAGCAAAGAACAGGCCACCCGAGACGAGCTGGACGTGCAGCAGGTCCTGCGAGGTCTGCTCCTGCGCGTGGTCGATCTGGTCGGGCGGGCAGGGCTCGGGCAGCCCGGTCATGTCGACCTGGACCTGCACCTTGCAGGCGCGTTGCGGCCGGACGCCGTAGAGCGCGAAGTTGGTCACCAGCGCGCCGATCGAGATGGCGGCCAGCCCGGCCTCGACGCCGAAGAACATCCAGCCCTTGCGCCGGTTGCCGTTCTGGAACTGGCCCGCGCCGAACGGCACGAAGTTGAGGAGGTACGAGTGTCGCTCGTAGACGATGACGGTGGGAGGGGGCGTGTGCAGCCGCGTTTCGCGCTGCCGCCGCGCCGCCAGCTCCTGGTCGCGCTGGCGGCGCCGGCTCTCGATGGCGGCGATCTCGGCCTCCTCCTGCTTGACCACCGCGTTGAACGTGTCGACCACCAGCTGCGGGTCGAGCAGCGGATCGAACCGGTAGTCGGGGCGCAGCTCGAGGAGCTTGTGAAACTCTCGCTTGGCGTCGTCGGGCCTGCTCTCGAACAGGTAGGCGACGCCCAGCATCCGGTGCGCCTGGACCACCTCCCCCTCGCTGTCCAGCACCACCTCGGGGTAGAGCAGCGGCTTCAGGATCTCGACCGCCCGCTTGTATTCGGCGCGCCCGAAGGCGGTCCGGCCCCGATCGAACAGCTCGTGCGGCGTGTCGCGGGCGGGGGCTGCGGCCAGCCGCAGCGGAAACGCGGCGCAGAACAGCGCGGTCAGCAGGGCCAGAAGTCTCTGGAGATGCGACGATGATCCGAGTCGCATCAGTTGGCGCCCGGGCGCAGCTTCACGACGTGGCTCAGCTTCTGCCCGGCGCGCACATGGATCTTCTCGCTGGCGAAGGCGTCGCCAGCGTCGACGGAGATCTCGATCTCTTTGTTCGAGTCGTCGTCGGCAAAGAACGGGACGTCGATCTCCTCGCCCGGGCGGGCCGCGCTGGCGGCCACCTGCCGGCTGGGATCGCGGACCAGGATGCGCGCCGGGCTGACGGGTGGATCGGTCGTGACCACCAGGCGGGCCGGCCTCCATTTCAGCCGGCGCGCGATGATCGCGTCCGGAGGCAGCGGGTGGTCGGGGCCGATCTCCACCCGCTCGACGAAACAGCAGCCGCTGGGGCTGCGCAGCTCCAGGACGTGGTCGGCGTTCCAGGGGACGTCCACCGTCGTGTGCCCCGGGTCGTAAGCGAACAGCCGCTCGCCGTCCAGATAGACGTCGACATTCTGCGGCGTCGGGCCCAGCGTGAACCTCCGGCTGAGGACGGCGGGCGCGGGGCGCGCCTCGGCGCGCGCACGCGCAGGATGGGGCGGCGCGACCCGGTGACCCGGAGCGACCGCCGCCATCGGCCCGGGCGCCGGAAGGGGGGCCGGCGCAGGAGCGGGAGGCGGAACCCGGACCGGCGGCGCGGGAGCCGCCGCGGTCACCTTGGGCGCGGGCGGGGGCGGCGGCCGGCGCGCCAGCGTCCACAATCCGGCGCCCGCCGCCGCCAGGCCGGCCACCGCAAACGCCGCCTGGCGGAGCCGGCGGCGGCCCTGCAGCCGGGCGAGCGCGGCGTTCACGTCGGCGTTCCGAGGGTCGAAGGCCAGAACGCGGTTCCACAGCTCCATCGCCCGCGCCAGCTTGCCGGCGCGGAGCTGTCGCTGGGCCGCGGCGCTCAGCGCGGTGGCCAGGCGGGGCGCCAGGGCCTGCTCGTAGGCCGTCGGGTCGGGGAAGTACGCGGCCAGCTCGGCGCGCACCTCGGTCAGCCCCGCGTCCGCCAGGTACGCCAGCAGGTCGTCGGCCAGCGGCCCCACGTCGGGATACCGGTCGTCGGGCAAGCGCGCCAGCGCGCGCGAGATGATGCGGGCCATCCGCTGGTCGACGCCGCGCCCGACCGTCCGCGGATCGGCGAACTTCCCCTCCGCGATCCGACGCAGCACCTCGTGGGGGTTCTTGCCGCTGAACGGCAGCTCGCCGGTGGCCAGCAGGTAGATCATGATCCCGACGGAGAAGACATCGGTCCGGAAGTCGAGCTGCTTGCCCTCGAGGATCTCCGGCGCCATGTAGGCCGGCGAGCCGAGCAGCTGGCCCGTCACGGTCATCCGCTGGAAGTCGAGCACCTGCGCGATCCCGAAGTCCATCAGCTTGATGAGGCCGTCCTTCCGGATCATCACGTTCTCGGGCTTGACGTCGCGGTGGATCACGCCGACGCCGTGCGCGTGTCCCAGCGCGCGGCAGACCTCGACGGAGATCAGCGCCGCGATCTCCGGGAAGCGGGGCTGGTGCTTGGACAGGAACTGCTTCAGCGTCTCGCCGTCGATGAACTCGGTGACGATGAACGAGCTGGCCGAGCCGGACCCCGAGTAGTCGAAGATCTCGAGAATGTTCTCGTGGCGCAGCTTGGCCACCGCTTGCGCCTCGCGTTCGAGGCGCGCCTTCGAGTCGGGCTCACCCGCCAGGTGCTGGTGCAGGATCTTGATCGCGACTTCGCGCTTCAGCGTCTCGTCCTGCGCGCGGTAGACGACGGCCATGCCGCCTTGGCCCACCTCCTCGATGAGCCGGTACCGATCGGGAATGCGGGCCTGCTCCATCCGTCACCGTGCCGCACGCAGCGCGCGACATACGTGTCATAGGGCTGCGCTGGCAACTGGATATTACGCACCTTTGCGGTGCCTCTTCAAGCCGCGTCCAACGCGACGCGCGTGTCAGGGCTGACCGGTGTTCTGGTCGGCGTACATCTTATGGGCCATGAAGAACGGGATGGCCTCGCTCATCAGGTCGAGCTCGGGGTCCAATTGCTTGCCGATCCCTTCGGTCACGGCGATGGCGATGTTGACGATCGTGAAGCTGGGGTTAACCCGCACCCGGTGCCGGCGTAAAATCCCCAGCATGTCGAGCAAGACTTTGCCGACCTGCACCTGCCCCAGTCGGTACCCCCAGTAGCGCCCGACGAACTCGATGATGGCGGCGCGGTAGCGCTCGAACGCCTCGGGGTCGCGCGGGCGGTTCGCCCCCTCCGAGAGGCCGTACATGATGTGCGCCATCGCGTCGCCGTCACGCTGCGCCCAGGCGGCGAAGAAGCGCGCGAAGCCCTTGCGGTGCGGTTCGTCCAGCTCGCCGACCAGCCCCAGGTCCAGCAGCGCCAGCTTGTCGTCCGGCGTGATGAAGATGTTCCCGGGGTGCAGGTCGGCGTGCACGAACCCGTCCTCGAAGATCATCTTCATCAGCGTCTGGAGGCCCAGGCGGGCCACCCGCTTGGGATCGGAGCGGGTGGCCGGCGTCGACAGGATCTTGGTCCCCTCGATGAAGCTCATGGTCAGGATCCGCTCCGTCGAGAGCGCCTCGACGACCTCGGGGAAGACCACCTCGGGGTGACCGGCAAAGTTGCTGCGGAAGCGGAGGTTGTTGCTGGCTTCCACCCGGAAGTCGAGCTGCGCGAAGATGGCGCGCCCGAACTCCTCGACGGTGGCCAGCGGCGCCAGCGTCGAGATCGACGGGACGAGACCCAGCAGTCGCGCCCCCTGGCGCATGACCGCCAGGTCGAACGTGCAGAGCGCCACGACGTCGGGACGCCGGACCTTGACCGCCACGATCCGCCCGTTCGTCAGCCGCGCCTTGTGGACCTGGGACACCGACGCCGACGCCAGCGGCACCGGTGAGAACTCGGCGTAGATGGACGCCACGGGTCGCCCGAAGTCGGCCTCGATGGTGCGCACCACTTCCTCGAAGGGGAAGGGGCCGACCTGATCCTGCAGCTCGGACAGCGCGTTCGACAGGTACTCGGGGATCAGATCGGGGCGCGTGCTCATGATCTGCCCGACCTTGATGAAGGTCGCGCCCAGCTCGCGAAACAGATCGACCACCACGCGCCCCAGCCAGGCGCGCCGCCGATCACGGCCGGCCGCCCTGACCCAGAGCAGCACCCACCCGATCCAGAACCGGGTCCAGTGCTTGGCCACGCGGGCCGAGATGCCGACCGCCCGTGCCAGCAGACGCCATTTGGGCAGGGGGGGCTTAGCCGCCATCGCCGAAATTTTATACTATGGAAAGGGATGAGCGCCCCCTCGTCGCAGATCATCGTGCCCCCGGCCCGGACGGAGGCCAACATCGCGGAGCTTCGGAAGAACGAGCCCCGCAGCGCGGTGGAGATGTGGAACCGCCGGGTGGCCAAAACACCTACCCGGACGGCCTTCCGCTTCCACGACGGCCAGCGCTGGAAGACCATGAGCTTCGGCGAGGCCGACCAGGTGGCCCGCGAGGTCGCCGCCGGCCTGATCGCCGCCGGGCTGCTGCCCGGCGACCGGGTCTGCCTGCTGTCGCAGACCCGGGTCGAGTGGGCGCTGTGCGACGTGGCCATCCTGCTGGCGGGCGGCGTGACCGTCCCGATCTACGCCTCGAACACCCCGGAGCAGTGCGAGTTCATCGTCCGGGACGCCGGGGCCAAGCTGGTGATCGTCGAGGACGACGGGCAGCGCGAGAAGCTGGCCGCCATCCGCGACCGCCTGGTGACCGTCACGGGGGTCGTGCAGATCGCCGGGGAGCCGCCGGGGCCGGCCACCCGGAGCCTGGACGACCTGCGGGCGGCGGGGCGCACGGCGCTGGCGGGCGACGCCGCGCTGCTGTCGAGCCGCGGGGAGGCCACGCCCGAGTCGCTGTTCACCATCGTCTACACGTCGGGCACCACCGGGACCCCCAAGGGCGTGGTGCTGACGCACGACAACCTGGTCGCCTCGATGTGCAGCGGCGGCCGGGCGCTCAAGGTCGGGGATGACGACGAGCAGTACCTGTTCCTGCCGCTGGCCCACATCCTGGGCCGCGAGATGGTCTGGGCCGGCTTCGAGCTCGGCTACGGAACGGCGTTCTCGCGCGGGACCGCGCAGATCAAGGACGACCTCCTGGAGGTTCGGCCGACCTTCATGGCGGGGGTGCCCCGGATCTACGAGAAGTTCTACGCCGCGGTCTCCGCGGCGATGAAGCAGGGCTCCGGCCTCAAGCGCCGGCTGGCCGCCCGGGGGCTGGGCGCCGGCATGGCGCACGCGGCGGCCCTGCGTGCCGGCAAGCCCGGCGGCGGCTTCGGTCACTGGCTGGCCGACAAGCTGGTGCTCTCGAAGCTGCGCGCCCGGCTGGGGCTGGATCGCTGCCGCTTCCTGATCTCGGGCGGCGCGCCGCTGGCGCCGGAGATCGCGGAGTTCTTCCACGCAGCCGGCCTGCTGATCCTGGAAGGCTACGGCCTGACCGAGACGACCTCGGCCGTCTTCCTGAACACCCCCGATCGGTACCGCTTTGGCACCGTCGGGCCCGCCCTGGACGTCGTCGAGTCGCGGATCGCCGAAGACGGCGAGATCTTGCTGCGCGGCCCGCCGGTGTTCCGCGTCTACTACAACAACCCCGAGGCGACCGCCGAGTCGGTCGAACCGGACGGCTGGTTCCACACCGGCGACATCGGCGTGGTCGAGGACGGCTTCCTGCGGATCACCGACCGCAAGAAGGACCTGATCGTCACCGCGGGCGGCAAGAAGGTCGCCCCGCAACCGCTGGAGGGGGCGGTCAAGGCGGCCACCCAGCTGGTCGCGCAGGTGCTGGTCTACGGCGACAAGCGCCCGTACTGCGTCGCGCTGGTCACGCCGTCAGAGGCGGCAGTGAAGCAGTTCGGGGCGGCGGCCGCCGGCTCGGCCGAGCTGAAGGCCGCCGTGCAGAAGGCGGTCGACAGCGTCAACGCGAACCTGGCCTCGTTCGAGAGCATCAAGCGCTTCGCGATCCTCCCGCAGGAGCTGACCGAGGCCGCCGGCGAGCTGACCCCCAAGATGAGCGTCAAACGCAAGGTGGTGGTCGAGAAGTACCGCGACCTGATCGAGACGCTGTACGCGGGGAAGGGCCACGCCGACTAGGTCCAGGTCCAGGCTCGATCAGAGCGCGAGCGTTCGAAGTTGCGCGAGCAGCTCGCCCAGGACCGTCTGCAACCGCGAGACGCCGGCTTCGTCGGGGACGAAGGTTGCTTCGTTCATGTACAGATCGCGGCGCATCTCGATCTGGATGGCGTGGATCCGGTCGGCGGGGCGGCCGTGGTGGGTGGTGATGAAGCCCCCCTTGTACGGCTCGTTCGGGCGCACGCTGAACCCGTTGCGCAGGAAGTGGGCGCGCACGAAGTCGGTCAGCGCCGGCGCGCAGCTCTGACCGTCGCGATCGCCCGGCACGATGTCGGCGCGGTCGCGCCCCGTGTCGGTGTGACCCGAGCGGCCGCGCGAGGGCATCGAGTGGCCGTCGACCAGGATGGCGTACCCGAAACGGTCGCGCGCCCGGCTCAGCGCGCGCGTGATCGCCTCGTGATAGGCCGCGTGGATGGCGGTGCGTCCCCGCCACTCGTCCAGGCTGAGTGGCCGCGCCAGGGTCGGCGCCCCGATGGTCGTCACCGCCCAGATGAAGCCCCGCCCGTCGTTGTTGCGCGGTGACGGGTGCTCGGGGACGACGCCGGCGCCCACGTCGTCCGGGTCTCGGTTGAGGTCGCACACGAACCGCGACACCTGCGCGGCGATCCAGGTTTCGGGTCCGCCCTCCTGACCCAGGCGATAGAGGCGATCGACGTACAGGTCGGCATCGCCGCGGACGTCCAGCTCCGGGCTCAGCGCCTGGTCGTAGCCGGCGGTGCGCACGCCGGCGTGCGGGACACTGACCACCACCGGCGTCGTCGGCTCGGCGGCCAGCCGCGCGTTGAACGTCCCCTCCACGAAATCCACCATGGAACCTCCGTTTGTCCTTGTCACCTCAAAAGGTCATCTCGTAGCCGAGGTCGGCAACCATGCCGGCGCTGTTCCCGTTCAGCCGATCGCCCTGCGACGTTTGCCCCAGGTCGATCCAGAGATAACGCAGCCCCAGCGCGAGCCGCCCGGGACGAAGCGGGTAGGTGAGCGTCAGGCCGCCACCGAGGGCCGGGGCGTTGGCGGTGCTCAGGTCGGTCACCGTCGTCCCCGACGGGGCCGTGGTCAGGCGCACCCAGGCGAACGACCAGCCGGCTTCCAGGCCGGCGGCCAGCTCGAACCCCGAGGACCACGACAGGCCGGCCCGACCGACGGCCAGCAGCGGCATCTGGTTGATCTCGACGTGGGCCGTGCCGGTCCCCTGGACGCCCCGTCCGGTCACGTCGCTGCCCAGATATCCACCCGAGACGCCGGCGAACAGTCGCACGTGAGCCAGCCGGATGGGCACCAGGCCTTCCAGGAACGCCGCCGGACCCACCGACGGGCCGAAGCCGGTGTAAAAGCCGGCCCGGACAGCCGCGAGCAGGCGGATGGGCGGCGGCGTGACCTTGACGAAGGTCTCGGCCCGGACGCTCTCGGAGGCCATGACCGCGACCAGCTCGCCGTGCACCTCCCGGGTGCGTTCGGGGACGTACTCCGCGACATATTCCCCGTCGCGCGGGACGCGCACGCCGCGAATTCGCCCCTCGGGCGTCTCCCAGCTCAAGCCCGGGACCGAGGTCGGCGTCCCGTTGCGGTCGATCGCCTGCACCTGCAGCTCGGTTCCCCGCTTGCCATCGGCCACGATCGCGCCGGGCGCCACGCGGATGGTCAGCGCCGCCGGCGCGCCCCCCGTGATCCGCAGGGTCCTGGTGGTGCGCAGGTGCCCCATCTCGACGGTGATCTCGATCCGGTCTCGGCCTTCGTAGCGGGCGGGCGAGGGCAGCCAGAACACGGCGGCGCCCGACGTGGTCGCCTGGGTCACCTGGGGCCGCCCGTCGACGCGCGTGGTGGCCGAGCCGATCGACGTCGGGTTGCCGTAGCGGTCGTGCGCCGAGATCGTGATGGGGATCGATCGCTTCTCGCCGACGATCAGCCGGTCCGTGGCGGTGTCGACGTCCACCTGCTCGGCCGGACCGGCGCGCAGCGCCACGTTCGCGTCGGCTCGCGCCGGCACCGCTCCCGCCGCCGACGCGGTCAGCGCGGCGACCGCGGCGTCTAGCTGGGTCGGCGCCTCGAACAGGAAACGGGCCTCGCCCGCCTCGCCGCCCAGCGGGTGGCAGAGACCGATCGAGGCGACCAGGCTCAGCTGGCCGGGAGTCTGGGGCGCGCCGTGCTCGTCCACGGCCAGCACGGACACCTCGGACAGGCTCCCGGCCTCGAGCTCGGCCGCGGCCAGCACCAGGATGCGCGGGTAGGGCGGCAGGTGCAGGTCGACCTCGGTCTCGCGCGACTCGCCGCCGCGATCGACGGCGCGCGCCTCCCCCTTCTGCACGCCGGGCGGGACTGAGATGGGGATCTCGACGTGCCCTTGCTTGTCGGCGACCACCGGGCCGAACTGGCGGCCGGCGACGCGCATCGTGACGCTGGCGCCGCCGCTGGTGTGGAACGGAAACACCGTCGACCCCTCGAGGGCGATCCGCGCCGAACCGTGGACGCGCTGGGACCCGTCGCTCAGCTCGAACACCAGCAGCGCGGTCTGGGGGATGCGGTCGTCGGGGGCGACGAAGCGGGTCACGAAGTGCCCCGGGCCGCGGCTGCGCAGCGGCTCCAGCGTGCCCACCGTCGTGAGCGCCCGCAGCGGGCGAAACCGGTCGACCTGGGCGCCCGAGACGTCGATCGCGACCTCGGTGTCCTTGTCGGTCCCCAGGCGCAGCGAGGGGTTCGCCGGCGTCACGGCGACGCGCACCGACGGGGCGTCCTCGGCGTCGGGCGCGGCCGGGGGGGCCGGGGGCTCCGCGCGCGCCGCGGCGGCTCCCGCCAGGGCCAGCAGCGCCGACCACCGCCAGGGCCGGGGAGCTTTGCGCGGCATCAGAGCTCCTGCGAGACGGGCAAGGTCAGACGGAAAACCGTGTTGGCGGGCTCGGGCCAGCCGCTGGAGGTCTCTTCCAGGGTCAGGTCGCCGCCCGCGCCGCGCGCGATCTCGCGGCTGACGGCCAGGCCCAGGCCGGTTCCGTGCTCGTCGCCCTTGGTCGTGAAGAAGGACTCGAACAGGCGCGGGCGAACCGCCCTGGCGATGCCCGGGCCGTTGTCCGCGACCTCGATGATCGCGAAGCGCGGGTTCTCGGCCAGCACCTGCGCGCGCACCTGGACCATCGGCCGCGTACCGCCCTTCACCGCGTCCAGCGCGTTGGCCAGCAGGTTGATCAGGATCTGCTCGATCCCGGTGGGCGCCGCGGCGATCGGCGGAATGTCCGGCGCCACCCGGGTGCGCAGCGTCGTCCCGGTCTTGCGCAGCCGGAACTCGAGCAGCGACGAGACGCGCACCAGCACCGTTCCGAGCTCGGCGCGGGCGCGGCCTGCCGGCTCGGCCGGCACGGACAGCTGGCGCAGGTTCGCGACCAGTCCGCCCAGGCGCTCGGACTGCTCGACGATGTGGCGCGCGAAGTCCAGCACCTCCTCCAGCTCGACCTGCTCCTTCTCGAGCAGCAGCTGCGCGAGGCCCCTGATCGCGAACAGGGGCTGGCGCAGCTCATGGATCTGCTGCGCCGCAAACCGCCCGAACTCCGCCAGGCGGCCCGCCGCGGCCAGCAGCTCGCGGAGGCGGCGGACTTCTGCCGCCAGGTCTGTGGTATCCGACGGACCGGAGTCGCTCACGGCGCGGGAGCCTTCTTCCACAGATCGGTCGCCTCGGGGGTCAGCGTGGGCGGCGGCCCGTGCCGGACGACGCTGCCGCTCGCGCGGCGGGTCCGGCCCGTCACGTCCTCGGCCGCCACGTCCAGCGTGTTCTTCCCGACCCGCAACGGGACGACCGCGGTGAAGCGGCCGTCGGGCCCCACCGCCGCGGCGCTGCCGTTGACCGTGACGGTGGTCGACGGGCGGGCCCGCCCCTGGACCGAGGCGCGGTCCATCGCGTGCCGCTGCTCCTCCGCCGGCCAGACGACGTCCAGCAGCACGTCCTCGGGGATCCGCTCGGGATCGCTGGGCGGGGCGCCGGCCTGGCTGGTCGACTCGCTGCCGGCCGGCACCGTCAGCGACTTGCCGCCGGCCGTGAACCTGGCGTTGCCGGTCAGCGCGGCGACCGAGACGCGCCCCGCGTCGTCGGACATCACGACGAAGTGGGCCGGTCCCTCGTTGGCCGTGCGCGTGTCGTGGGCGTTGATCTCCAGTCCGTCGCCGCCGCTCACGCGCGCGAAGACCTTACCGTGACGGAGATCGACTGTGGCGCCGCTGGGCAGCCGGTCCAGCCCGATCTCCACCTTCTCGCGCAGCTCGACCTGGGTGCCCGCCGAGAGCTGCAGGGTCGCGCCGGCGCCCGCGGCGGTACGCACGACGTCCGCCCGGGTCAGCGTGTCCCCCTGCTTGATGGGCCGCCAGGCGCCGTCGCGCTCGGCTTCGACCGTGCCGACCGCCGAGGCCACCTGGAATGTCCCGGCGTCGACCACCGCTGCGGGCGGCGGAGCGCTGACCCGCGCGCCGGTCGCGACCGGCTCCAGGACGCGGCGCGAGACGGCGGCCACCGCCACGACCGCCGCGGCGCCCAGCACCACCAGGGCGAGCGTCTGGACCGGGCGCGGCGAGCTCATGGCCGGTGAGCCCGCCCCTGGTCGGCCGGGAAGGTGACCACGAAGGTGGTGCCGCCCCCCAGGGCGCTCTCGGCCTTGATGGTGCCCCCGTGGTCCTCGATGGTCCGGTGCACGAACGAGAGGCCCAGCCCGGTGCCGGAGCGGTCGCCCTTGGTCGTGAAGAACGGATCGAAGATGCGCGGCAGGTGCTCGGCGCTGATCCCGGTCCCGGTGTCGGTGATCCGGATGCGCACCAGCGTGTCCTCGACCCGCTGCGTCTCCAGGGTCAGCCGCCCGCCGCGCTTCATCGCGTTGCGGGCGTTTTGGATGATCTGGATGAAGGACTCCTGAAGCTGAGTCGCGCTGCCGCGCACCGGCGGCACGGGCCCGTAGTGGCGCACCACTTCGATGCCCGCCGACGCCAGATCGCTGGGGCCGCAGAGCTCCAGGGCGTCGTCCAGCACCCGGGTCAGGTCGACGGGGGCGCTGTCGTGGCCGCTCTGCCGCTGGGCCAGCCGCAGCATGTTCTGCACGATCTTGCGGATCCGGAGCGCCTCGGTCTCCAGGTCCTCCAAGAGCGGCCGGGTGGGGTGGCTGGCCGGCAGGTCGGCCAGCAGGAGCTGGACGATGCCCAGCGCGCCGGTCAGCGGGTTGTTGATCTCGTGCGCCACGCCGGCGCCCAGCTCGCCCAGCGCCGACAGCGAGCGCGACCGGAACAGCAGGTCCTGGGCCTGGCGGAGCTCGGCGGTCTTCTCCTCGACCCGCTTCTCCAGGGTCTGGTTCCAGGCCACGATCTCGCCGGTCTGCTGCGTGATCTTCCGGCGCGCATCCTCCAGCCCGGTCGCCATCTGATTGAACGCGTCGCCCAGCGCGCCCAGCTCGTCGTTCGAGGACGGCGTGATGCGCGCGTCCAGCTTTCCCTGTGCGATCTGACCGGCCCCGGCGGCCAGCAACGCGACGCGATCGCTGAGCCGCCGGGCCAGCACCCGCGCGACGATCGATCCGATCAAGGCTGCGACCCCGATCCACAGTAGCGTTGCCCAGGTGATCCGGTTCACCGGTAACAGGGCTGCGTCGACGGTCTTGTCGACCAGCGCGCCCAGCCCGAAGCGCTCGATCGGGGCGTAGGCGCCGATCAGACGCCGCCCGTCACGGACATATTCGGCCACCAGCGGTCCAGTCGGCGGCTCGCCCTCGCGCGAGCCCGGGAGCTTGATGGTCGCCAGGGTGCCCACCCCCCCGCGCGAGGCGGCGGCGATCAGGCGGGCCCGCCGATCCGTCAGGGCGACGTCGGTCTCGCCGCTGGCCAGCTTGGCGACATAGTTGGACAGGCGCTTCAGCGAGACCTCGGCGGCCAGGATGCGCCGCCCGCCGCCCAGCTTGGGATCGAACGCCACCGCCAGGACCACGTGCGGCAGCCGCATCGGCCCGCCCAGGAAGATCGGCCCCATCCCCTGGCCGCCGGACAGCGCGGCGCCGAGCGGCGCCATCAGCCCGACCCCCTCGACGTCGGTGGGGCGCATCGGCTCGTGGCCGCGGAAGGCTTCGTAGCGCTCGGGCTTCTCCAGGTAGGCCGGCTCGCCGATCGGCGCGCCGTGCTCGTCGAACATGGCCACCGCGCAGAAGTCGTCGCTCTGGTGGTAGACCAGCTGCAGGAACTTCAGCAGCGCTTGTGGCGACGGCGCCACGTCCCCGGTGCTGCGCGTGAGGTCGAAGATGCGCGCGTCGACCCGCAGGATCGACAGCAGGTTGTCGACGTAGGTCTCGGCGTAGCCGGCGACCTGCTTGGCCAGCGTGAGCTCGTTCTCTTCCAGGGCGCCGCGCAGCGCGCCCTGGCCGATGTGCAGCGACGAGTAGCCGGCGATGCCCAGCGGCAGCACCGAGACGCCGATCGCCAGCAACGTCAGCTTGGAGAGCAGCTTCATGAGGCGCTCCCGGGACAGACGATCTCCGGATCGGCCGCGGCGTCGGCGGCGCCGGCATCGGGGTTGGGGGCCACCAGCCCGTCCGGCGCAGTCGGTCCCGCAGCCCCACCGTCCTGCAGGTACTGGAAGGGGACCGTCGCGTTGGGGATGCTGCCCGACTTGCTGTCGACGGCGTTCACCGCGGCCGTCATGGAGCCCGGCGGCGCCAGGCCTTCGATCCGGTTGGCGCTCACGAAGGTCTGGCAGAGCAGCGGCGTCGTGCCGAAGTTGATCGTGGTCGACCCCGCCAGGAAGTTGTCGCCGATCACCGTCACCGGATAGCCGCCGGCCGCCGGCCCGGACGCGGGCAGCACCGACCGGACCAGCGGCGACGCCAGATAGGTGAACACGAACGGCGCCTGCAAGGTCACCCCCGCGACGGTCACCGTGATGTGGGCCGCGCCGGGCGTGGGGTGCGCCGGGGTCTGGGCGGTGAGCGACGTCGCCGACAGATCCTCGATGGTCCCCGGAATCCCGTCGAAGAGCACGCTGGTCTGACCGCTGGTGAAGTTGTCGCCGTAGATCACGACCTCGGTGCCGCCTCGCGTGCTCCCCGTGGTCGGGTAGATGGTGTTGACGGTCGGGGCGAGCTGCAGCTGATAAGTGCTGCGGGCCTGGCCCATCAGGCCGCCCGACCCCATGGCGGTGGCGGTGATGGCCAGCACGTCCGGCACGCTGGCCGGCGCGGGGGCGGGGAACGTGAACGGGCAGCTCACGATCGATTGTCCGGTGACCGCGCAGGGGTAGCTCTGCTCGGCCCCGCTGCCCGAGGACATGACCACCTGGAGGCTGGTCACCACCCCGTATCCATCGTCGGCCACGATGACGACCGGGACCGCGGCGCCCGCGGCGAACGGTGTGTTGGCCTGCGGGCTGGCGATGCGCACCAGCGGCGGGAGGGTGTCGGTCCCCAGCGACTGGAACGCCCGGAGGAGGGTGGAGGTGCCCCCGCGCGGATCGTGCACGTTCAGGTCGTACAGGCCGACCGGCACGGCCGGGGGAATCTCGGCGGACAGCAGGCCCAGGCTCTGCCAGACCACGCTGTCGAGCTGGACCTCGGGCCCGCCGGTCGCGCCGTTGAGCGACAGGGTGGCGCGAAAGCCGTTGGGGTTGACGCTGGCAGCCCCCGACAGCGCGTCGATCTGGTAGGTGGGCCGGAAGCTGTCGTCGCTGTAGATGGCGGCTGCCACGGGCGTGTCCACGTAGGCTTGGGTCGGCATCAGGCGGGTGACCGTGGGCAGACCGCCCCCTTGCCCGCAGCCGGCGGCGGCACCCAGCAGCGTCCAGGCGAGCGCGGAACCAGCCGCTGCACCGCCGCGTCGAGCCGCAGCCATCGCGCGCATTCTACTTCAATCAAAAAATGCTTCGGTTCGGATCTGGGTGCGGCGGTTGACGCCCCGGGCGATCAGCTCGCGCTTGACCTCGCTGATCATGGCGCCGTTGCCGACCAGGTAGAACGTGGGGGTGCCCAGCTCTGGCAGCCGATCGAGCAGCGCCTGAGTGATCCGGCCGCGGTCTCCCGACCAGTCGGGCCCGGCGGCGGTGAGAAAAATCCGGAGCTCCGAGCCCGCCCGCGCCACCAGGGCCTCGATCTCGCGGCGGGCGAAGAGGTCGGATTCCTGACGCGCGCCCCACAGCACCAGCGTGCGCGGCGCCTCGAGGCCGTGCTCGCGCCGGCGGGCCAGCTCGCCCAGCATCGGCATGACCGCGGCGAAGCCGGTCCCCGTCGCCGCGAAGACCACGTCGCCGGGATGGCGCTCGTCGAGCACGAAGAACCCGTGCGGCCCCGTCATGTTCACGACGGCGCCCAGCGGCAAGCTCATCAGGAACTCCGAGGCCTTCCCCTCGGGGATGACCCGGATGATGAACCGCAGCAGCTCGCCCGCGTCGCTCTGCGACGCGATCGAGTAGCTCCGGCGCGGGACCGCGTCGGCGTCGGGGGTGGCGGCCGGGATCGCGATCGACACGAACTGGCCGGCCTTGAAGTTCAGGCGCGGTGGTTCACGCAGGGCGAACGAGAGCTCGGCGATGTTGGCCGCGACGGGTTCGCGCGCGACCAGCTCGGCGGTGATGGGGGCAGGCATCGGAACCTAGATGATAGCCGGACGTGTTAGGTTCGGGCCATGTTGCGTGGCGCCCCCCTCCTCGTCGTGCTGATCACGTCCGGGCTGACCGCCTGCCAGAAAAGCGACGACGGCGCCGGCAAACCCGCCCCGGTGCCACCGCTCGAGCAGGGGCCGGCGCCCGCGGCGGCGGCCCCGCCGATCGCGGCCGCGCCGCCGGTCGCGCCCCCCGCGCCTGCCGCCGAGCCGCCGGCTGAACCGGCCGCGGCTCCCGGAGGGTCGATCGCGGGCAAGATCGTGCTGGGCTCGGCCGTGGCCAAGACCCGGCCCCAGGGCACGCTCTACCTGGTCGCGCGCCGCATCTCTGACAACCCCAGCGCGCGCGGCACGCTGATCGCGGTCAAGAAGCTGCCGGCGACGTCGTTCCCGCTGCCGTTCACCCTGACCGCGGCCGACATGCCATTCCAGACCGGCCCCTTCGACGGCGAGCTGACCCTGACCGCGCGGATCGATCAGGACGGCGATCCGCTGACCCACCAGAAGGGGGACGTGTTCGGCTCGCTCCCCAAGGTGCGGGTCGGCGCGCACGACGTGAAGCTGTCCCTGGACCAGGTCCAGAAAGAGACCGAGTCGCTGGCCGGAGGCGGTCCCATGATGGGCGGCGGCGGCCCGATGATGGGCGGCGGCGCGCTGCCCCCCGGTCACCCGCAGTAGCAGGGTCGCGAATAACAAGGCCGCGCCACTTCCGGGCGGGCGGCCACTGGTGGTAGCTTCCGCGGCCATGGACTACAAGAAGCTGCGCGACATGGTCAGCCACCGGGTCACGTTCGAGTACGACTCGGGCTCCAAGGTGATCGGCACCGTCGGGGCCTGCATGCCGCCGAGCGGTCCGGTGCAGATGCTGGTGCTGGGCAAGGTGCAGGTGCTGGACGCCAGCGGCGGCGTGATCGCCAAGTTCGACGAGCTGCCCATCGTCCCCAACAACCTGATCGGCTTCCAGGTCACCGAAGGTCCCCTGTGAGGCAGCGCGCGGCGGCGCTTGCCGCCGTGGTGGCCGGCGGCCTGGCCGGCTGCGCCACGCCGCACACGATCGTCGACGACCCGTTCGACCTGGCCGAGACCAGCTCTGCGCCCGAAGTGACGGCGGTGGTCGACGTCGGCGGCGGCGACGTGCCGCTGCAGGGCGAGCTGAGCATGGAGGCGTCCGACGGTGTGGCCGTCATCGGCGAGACCCTCTGGGTGCGCGGGAAGTCGTTCGGCCGCCAGCCCACGGTCCAGGTGGGAGGCCGGCCGGCCGCCGTGCTGGGCCGCACGCACGACGGGGGCCTGGTGGTTCGCGTCCCGCCGTTCACGCCGCCGGGGTCCCAGCCGGTCGTCGTCAGCAACGAGATCGGCCGCGGTGAGCGCCCCATCTCGGTGCGCCGTTACGCGGCGGTGCTGGCGCCCGGCGCCGGTCAGATCGGCTGGACCGACGCCGGCGCCGACGGACCGATCTCGGCCGGCTCGACGCCGGTCCCGGGGGCGCGCTGGCTGGCGCTGTCCAGCGAGGGGCGGGCGGCCTACGTCGCCGGCCCCGCCAGCACCGCGGTCGATGTCCTGGACCTGCCGGCGCCCGGCACGCCCAGGGTCGTGTACCGCCTGGACCTGGGGCGTGGCGGGCCGATCGCGGCGCTGGCCGCAGCGTCGGCGGCGCCGGTGCTGGCCGTCATCCACGCCGACGAGGTGATGCTGGTCGACACGACCTCGCCGCTGCACCCCGCCCGGAGCCAGCCGCGCCGCCTTCCGCGCGAGGTGCGGGACGCGGGGATCGCGGCCGCCGACATCTCGCCCGACGGCAAGCTGCTGGCCATCGCCACCGAGTCGGGGAACCAGGTCGTGGTGCTGGATCTCGGCACCCCGGGGCGCGCGCCGATCGCCGGCGCGCTGGTGGTGCTGCCCGACGTGCGCGAGAGCGTGCTGTGCGACCTGGCGTTCTCGCCGGGCGGCGACACGTTGTGGGTGCTGTCGGGCGACACGCCGCGCAGCCGCGCGGTGGGGCCGCAGCCGACCCAGCTGCACGCGGTCCGCATCGGCAGCGACGCCCAGAGCCTGGCGCACCTGGCCATCGGCCGGGTGGTCACGGTGCCGGACGTCGGGCACCCGGCGCGGCTGGGCGTCGGCCGCGCGCGCCCGCTGGCCAGCGGGGCAGCCATCCGGCTTCCCCCCGAGCGCCACCCGGTCTACTTCGCGGCCGCTCCACGAGCCGGCGGCGGAACGTCGGTGTTCAGCCTGGGCGACGAGGAGGCGGCCACGGCCGTGCTGACCGGACCCGATCGCTTCGGTCGTCCCGACGTCACCTTCGACGGCCGCTGGCTGCTGGCGCCGGCGATCGCGGGCGACGGAGCGATCCATGTCCTGGCGGCGGCCGTCGACGGCCGCCCGGCGCCGGCCGGCTCGGCTCGACCCGTCGGCGCCGTGAGCGCCTCGGCCGGGGAGACGCCGGTCGCGGCGCGCGCCGTTCCAGAGCTCCGCATCCAGCCATGAAGCGGGTGCACGCGGTGGTCCGCGGGCGGGTGCAGGGCGTGGGGTTCCGCGCTTCGACCGCGCGCGAGGCGGGGCGGCTGGGCCTGCAGGGCTGGGTGCGCAACCAGCTGGACGGGACGGTCGAGGTGCTGGCCGCCGGCGACGATCAGGCCATCGACCAGCTGGTGGCCTGGTTGAAGCACGGGCCGCGCGGGGCGCACGTGACCGGCCTGAACGCCGCGCCGCCGGCGCCAACTTTGGCAAGCGAAGAGCTGTTTGGTTTCGAGATACGCTGACCCCTTCGGAGGACGATCATGGCGAACGAGCAGTCGGGCAACGAGGCGTCGGGAGTGATTCAGTCGGTGTCGCGCGAGGCGCGCCGTTTCCCGCCGCCGGCGGACTTCACCGCCCAGGCGCGGCTGCGCGATCCGGCCGAATACCAGCGCCTCTATCGCCGGTCGATCGACGATCCGGAAGGCTTCTGGGGCGACACCGCGCGGGCCGAGCTGACCTGGACCAAGCCGTTCACCAAGGTCCTGTCCTGGAACCTGCCCTGGGCCAAGTGGTTCGAGGACGGCGAGCTGAACCTGTCGGCCAACTGCCTGGATCGCCACCTGGCCACGCGCGGCGATCAGGTCGCGATCATCTGGGAGGGCGAGCCGGGCGACCAGAAGAAGCTCACCTACCGCCAGCTCCACGCCGAGGTCTGCCGGGCGGCCAACGCGCTCAAGGAGCTGGGCGTCAAGACCGGCGACAAGGTGGCCATCTACCTGCCGATGATCCCGGAGGCGGCGGTCGCGATGTTGGCGTGCACGCGCATCGGCGCCACCCACACCGTGGTCTTCGGCGGCTTCTCGGCCGAGGCGCTGCGCGATCGCATCAACGACTGCGGCGCGGTCATGTGCATCACCGCCGACGGCGGCTGGCGCCGCGGCAAGGGGATCCCGCTGAAGGGGAACGTCGACGCCGCGCTCGAGCAGACGCCGACCGTCAAGAGCTGCCTGGTCGTGCGCCGCACCAACGAGCCGGTCCCCATGAAGGCCGGCCGCGACGTCTGGTGGCACGACGTGGTGCCCAAGGCTTCGGCCGAGTGCGCTCCGGTCAGCCTGCCGGCCGAGCACCCGCTGTTCATCCTCTACACGTCGGGGACGACCGGCAAGCCGAAGGGGATCGTCCACACCACCGGCGGCTACCTGCTGGGCGCGCACCTGACCACCAAGTACGTGTTCGACCTGCGCGAGGGCGACATCTACTGGTGCTCGGCCGACGTCGGCTGGGTCACCGGGCACAGCTACGTCGTGTACGGCCCGCTGTCGAACGGCACCACGACGCTGATCTACGAGGGCGCGCCCGACCACAAAGGCAAGGACCGCTTCTGGGACATCATCGAGCGCCACAAGGTGTCGGTCTTCTACACGGCGCCCACCGCCATCCGGGCCTTCGTGCGCTGGGGCGATCAGGAGGTGAAGAAGCACGACCTGTCGTCGCTGCGGCTGCTGGGCAGCGTCGGCGAACCGATCAACCCCGAGGCCTGGATGTGGTACCACACGGTCATCGGCGGCGGCCGCTGCCCCATCGTCGACACCTGGTGGCAGACCGAGACCGGCGCCATCATGATGACCCCGCTGCCCGGCATCACCGCCGCCAAGCCGGGGAGCTGCGCCATCCCGTTCTTCGGCGTGGAGCCGCAGGTGGTCAAGCGCGACGGAACGCCCTGCGGCCCGAACGAGGGCGGGTTCCTGGTGATCAAGAAGCCGTGGCCGTCGATGCTGCGCGGCGTGCACGGCGACCCCGAGCGCTACCAGAAGCAGTACTGGTCCGAGGTGCCCGGCGTCTACTTCACGGGCGACGGCTCGCGCCAGGACGAGGACGGCTTCTTCTGGGTCATGGGCCGCGTCGACGACGTGCTGAACGTCGCCGGCCACCGCCTGGGGACGGCCGAGATCGAGAGCGCGCTGGTCTCGCACCCCGGCGTCGCCGAGGCGGCCGTGGTCGGGCCGCCGCACGAGCTGAAGGGGCAGGCGATCTTCGCGTTCGTCACGCCGAAGGGTGGGGTGACCGCCGACGCCGCCCTCAAGAAGGCGCTGTCCGATCACGTGGTGAAGGAGATCGGCGCCCTGGCCCGCCCCGACGAGATCCGCTTCACCGAGGGGCTCCCCAAGACCCGCTCGGGCAAGATCATGCGCCGCCTGCTGCGCGAGGTCGCCACCAGCGGCACGGTCCGCGGCGACGTGACCACGCTGGAGGACATGGGCGTCCTCACCCGCCTCGCCGCCGCCCGCGAGGACGAAGAGTAGCCGCACCTCGCCGGGAGGCGTCCGCGGATCGGTTTCGGGCTCGTCAAGGCGAATGGTGCGCGTGGTCGCTCGGCCCCGCGCCCCCGGACCGGCTAGACAGAGGGCGATGCTTCGCGTCTCTGTGCTCATGACCTCGTTCTTTCTGGCTTGCTCCAGCGGAAGCTCCGGGCCGTCTGGATCGGGCGGGACGGGCGGAGGTGGAGACGTGGGGCAGGGCGGGGCGGGCGGCGACCAGGCGTTGTGCACCGCCGCCTGCTCGACGTTCCAGGGGTGTGGCGTCATGGTCAGCGCCACCTGCGCCAGCGCCTGCACCAGCGCCAGCCCCAACTACCGGAGCTGCCTGTCGGCCGCCGGCGCCGATTGCAACGCGCTGGCCCTTTGCTATTTCACCGCCGTCGCGCCGACCGACTGTCCGGCTGGCGGCGGGGTCCCCGCGGGGAGCGCCACCTGCGCTACCACCGACACCTGCCAGGGGACGTGCAACACCAACGGCTCGCCCGCGTCGTGCGGGTGCGCTTGCGCCGCGGCGATCGATCCGACGCTGGCGAACGACCTGTTGGTCATCAACTCGTGCGCGTTGGAGAAGTGCGCCGGCAGCTGCGGCTCCAGCGGCACCCACGGCTCCGATTGCAACAGCTGCTTCCAGCAAATGTGCGCCTCGCAGCGCGCGGCCTGTCTGGCGCAGTGATCGCCCGGGACAACCGGCTTCAGCGCGCCGGCGGGTCACCCCGTTCAGCAATCGATCGCGCACCGGAAGGCACTGCCGGTAGTTGAGGGCGCCGGTCTTCTCGTCCACCACGAAGTCGGTGTCGTAGAGCTCCAGCCGGCCCGCCGGCGGGGTCAATCACACGACTGATCCGTCCGATGGGTCCGGCCGAGGCGCTCATCGGCCGCCCGATTGTCATGCCCCGCTTGACGAAGACCGACGCGGTTTGCCATCATGAGGCGTCTCATGCACCTGCTCTCCGTTCTCTCGATTCGCTCGTGGCAGCAGCCGGCGAGCGTCGCGCTTTCGGCGACCTTCGTCGCCCGCAAGCGCACCCGAGAGAGCGTGCGCGACCGCTGAGCAGGCCCGGTCGACCCACCCTCTCTCGCTGCCGCGGAGAGGGTGAGGCGGTCTCTCTCGCTCCGAGGCAGCAACACCCCCCTTGGAGCGAAACATGTCCGTCCCCAGCCCAGCAATAGACCCCGAGCCAGACGAGCCCGCGGGCGCGTCGCGCGCCGAGCGGCTCGCCACGCGCCCGTTCATCGACCTCATCGTCGCGCAGCTGTGGTTCGGCTTCGGCTACGCGACCTTCGTGCTGCTGCCCAAGCTGCTGGCCGCCGACTACCACGCGGATGCGAAGCAGGTGGGCTTCGTCATGGCCGCGTTCGGCGTGCTGAGCCTGGCGGCCAGCCCGGCCATCGGGCCCATCGTCGGCCGGCTGGGGAACCGGCGGACCATGATCGCGGCGAACCTGGTGCTGCTGGTATCGGCGCTGGGGTTTTTGTTCGTGAGCGGCGCCAACCTGTTCGCGGCGCTCCTGCGCGGGGTGCAGGGGGTGGCCTGGGCGCTGTCGTTCGGGGCGGGCATGGCGCTGTGCGCGGAGATCGCGCCGCCCAGCCGGCTGGGCCAGGCGCTGGGGACCTTCGGCGCCGCCACGCTGGGGATGAACGCCATCGCCCCGGTGATCGCCGAGCCCGTCGCCGCGCGGCTGGGCGCGCGAAGTGTGTTCCTGCTGGCGGCGGTGGCCGCGGCGATCGGCGCGTATCGCAGCCGCCGCCTGCGCGACGCGCGCCCGCGCGCCGCCAACGACAATGCCCGCCCGCGCCGGCGCGACGGACGCTGGGGCGCGGTCTGGGTGCGGATGCCCGCGGTGCTGGCGCTGGGGACCATCTCGCTGGCGGGTGGAGCGATGTTCACCTTCGTGGCGCCGTTCGCGCTGGGGCGGGGCGTGGCCGACGTGCACACGTTCTTCGTCGCCTACACCGTGGCGGCGCTGGGCTCTCGCTTTGGCATCGCGCGAATCGTCGATCGGGGCGGTCATGGGCACGCGGCCGCCACGGCCGGGCTGGTCTACGGCGTGGCGGTGGCCGCGATGGGCGGCTTCGGGCCGCCCCACCTGGCGGCGGTGGCCGCCGCGTTCGGGATCGCGCACGGCATCGTCTACCCGGCGCTCATGGCGCTGCTGCTCACCGACGTGCAGGCGACCGATCGACCGCGCCTGCTGGGCTGGGCCAACGGAGCGATGAACCTGGGCGTCGTGGCGCTGGCGCCGCTCGGCGTGGCCATCCAGTGGATCGGCTACCCGTTCACGTTCTTCACGCTCGGCGTGGCGACCTCGCTGATGGCGGCGCTGCTGCTGACGCCCGCCGGCCGGCGGCTACGGCGCGCTCTCGGTTGGAGCTGAGGCGGGCGGCTCGACCGCCGCGGCCTCGGCTTCGATCTGGCTCTTCCGCTTCATCGATTTCGCGACCAGCTCCGACACGTTCAGGACCTGCACGCGCTCGCCCGCGTTCCGATCCTGGACGCCGTCGCGCAGCATGATCGTGCAGAACGGGCAGGCGGTGGCCACCGTCTGGACGCCGGAGGCCAGGATCTCGTCGGTGCGGTTGTGGTTCACCCGCGTGCCGATCTTCTCCTCCATCCACATGCGGCCGCCGCCGGCGCCGCAACAGAAGCCGTGCTCGCGCGCCCGTGGCAGCTCGACCCGCGCGTCGCGGCCGCCCGGCAGCGCGTCCAGCACCGCCCGCGGCGCGTCGTACTCGCCGTTCCAGCGGCCCAGGTAGCAGGGGTCGTGAAAGGCGATCTGCCCGGTGCGCACGGGCAGGTCGGCCGTGGTCGCCCGGCTCAGATCCTCGATCTCGATCTTACCGGCCGCCACCAGCTCGCGGATCAGCTGGGTGTGGTGGCGCACCTCGAAGTTGCCCCCCAGCTGCGGGTACTCGTTCTTGATGGTGTGCAGGCAGTGCGGGCAGGCGGTGACGACCTTCTTCACCTTCTTGCCGTTCATCAGCTCGACGTTCTGCTGGGCCTGCATCTGGTAGAGCATCTCGTTGCCCGATCGCCGCGCCGGGTCGCCGGTGCACCCCTCCTCGAGCCCGAGCACGGCGAAGTCGACCCCGCCCTCGCGCATCACCTCGACCAGCGCGCGGGTCTGCTTCTTGATCCGGTCGTCGAACGCCCCGGCGCAGCCGACCCACAGCAGGTATTCGGCGTCCGGCCGATCGTCCAGCGTCGGGACGTCCATCCCGTCGGCCCAGTCCATCCGCTTGTCGGCGCCGATGCCCCAGGGGTTGCCGTTGCGCTCGAGGTTGGTGAAGGTCCGGGCCAGATCGGGCGGCACCTTCTCCTGGACCAGCACCAGGTTCTGCCGCATCTGGATGATCTTCTCGGGGTGGTCGATGAAGACCGGGCAGACCTCCTGGCAGGCGCCGCAGGTGGTGCAGGCCCACAGCACGTCCTCGGTCGTGCGACCGCCGATCAGAGGGAGCTGCTCGTCTCCGGCGTGCGGGTCGCCCCCCTGGCCGTGCTGGAAACGGTCGATGAAGACGTCCAGCGGGCCGCGGTCGGGCATGCGCGACCGCAGCTCGTCGCGGACGTCGTGGATCACCTGCATCGGCGACAGCGGCTTGCCGGTGTTGAAGGCCGGGCAGAAGTTCGAGCAGCGGGCGCACTCGGTGCAGGCGAACCCGTCCATCAGCGACTTCCAGGTGAAGTCCTGCCATTGCTGGACGACGCCGGTCCCGGCGATGTCGTCCGCCTCCATGTTCAGCTTCGGGAGGACGCCGCGCTGCCCCAGCTTGCGGAAGTAAATGTTGGGGAGCGCGGCCACGATGTGGCTGTGCTTCGAGTAGAGGAGGTAGTTCAGGAAGGCCAGCAGGATGATGACGTGCGCCCACCAGCAGGCCTCGGCCGCGTCGCCGTCCAGGCGCCGCATGCCGAAGTAGGTCACCATCAGCAGGCCGATGGCGCTCAGGATGGCCGCCGCGTCGCGGCTCATCGGGATGAGGCGGGGCTGCAGCACGATCCGCCGGAAGATCGCCAGGCCGACCATCATCAGCACCACGGCCGAGAACAGGTCGATCACGTGAGCGAGCACGCCGGCGGCCGCCGGCCCGATGATCCGGGCCCACGAAAACTCCGGGAACAGCCCCTGGGCCAGGGTCTCGATCGACCCGAGGGTGATGAAGATGAACCCCCAGAAGATCAGGAAGTGGTACTTGCTGCCCAGCGCGGTGACGAACCGCGGCCAGCGCTTGGACGGGATCGACGTTTTCTCGACCACCTTCTTCTGGCCGAAGAAGTAGGCGAACACCGACGCGACGCGCTCGTCGGGGCGGTCCGACCGGTTTTCTGGGCGGCCAGCCAGGATCATCCGGCCGAAGCGGCGCAGGGTCCACGCGAACATCCCGAGGGCCGCGGCCAGGAGCGCCGCGAAGAGGACGCGTTTCATTCGCGCGACATCGTAACACCGCGCTATAAACCACGCATGCCCCTCAATCGAGAGCTGATCGACATCCTGGCCTGCCCGAAGTGCAAGGGGCCGCTGAGCCTGCGCCTCGACGAGTCGGCGTTCGAGTGTCCGGTCTGCAAGCTGGCCTACCCGGTGGTCGACGACATCCCGAACTTCATCATCGAAGAAGCCCAGCCGCTGGTGGGCTGAGACACGCAATTTTTTTGCGCTCCGCCGGAGCGACACTACTATTCGGGTGTATGGAGCGACGCGTAGCGCCCGGCGAACGTCGGGGATGTGACCGCATCCCGGCCGTTTTCGCGGTGAAGCGGGCCCTCCCTCACGACCGGGAAATCCAGCTCTGTCAGGCGGAGGACATCGCCCCCGCCGGGATGACCATCAAGCGGCCGCGCGGGAGCGCCGTGCTTCCAAGGACCGAGCTGGCGCTGTCGTTCTCGCTGCCCGGCTCGCGCGAGGAGATCTCGGCGCGCGGCATGGTCGTCACCGACGCCAGCGTGGGCTCGTTCCGCCGCACCGGCGTCCGCTTCATCGCCCTGCGCCCGGAGCACGCCCAGCTGATCGCCGGCTACTGCCGCCGGCCGCGCTAGGGGGGCGGCGCCCGGCTCAGCCGCTCAGCAGGATCCGGCGGCCCAGGGGAGATCGGCGGACCGGCGCTTCGCCGACCAGGCGGGCGGCGCCCCAGGCCGAGACGATCTCTCCCTCGACGCCGAGCCCGGGCAGGTTCTCGCGGCCGACCAGCAGCAGGTTCTTGACGGGCGTGGCGTGGGGGAGGCCGGTCACGTCGAACGATCCCTCTGCGGCGCGCGCGAACAGTGGGACGGGCGACACCGTCGGGGTCGGCGCCGGCGTGCCCGTGCGAGGAGGACGGGCGGCCTGCGGCCCCTCGGGCGCCAGGCCGTCGTGCGCCGAGGCGATCACGGCGATCTGCTTGCCGAAGCCGGGGTAGAGCTGCTCGACGGTCTGCAGCAGCCGGCCCCGCAAAGCGCGCAGGTAGGCCGGGCCCGCGTCGACCAGGTGGGCGGGAACGGCGCACTCGATCCACAGCGGCACCCGGTCGGGCTCGCGCGCCGCCGGCCGGCTGACGGTGATGGCGATGGCGTTGTCCTCCCAGAGCGGGCGCGCAGGGTCGGCGACCGCCAGCACGCGCGCCGGGGTCCCGGCCGGCAGCGCCCTCGGCCCCACGATCATCGCCAGGGCGTGCCGGTAGCCGGTGACCCGCAGCGGCCGTATCCGGTCGCGGCCCGCGACCTCCGCCCCCAGGACCGCCTGGAGCGCCCCCGCGCCGCCCGCCCACAGCAGCCAGCGGCAGCCGATCGTCTCGTCGCGCGGGCTCACCTTCAGGCCGACCGCGCGGCCGCGGCGGGTCACGATCCCGACCGGCTCGACGTGGCGGCGCCGCTCGCCGCCGAACGTCTCCAGCCGGCCCAGCAGCATCTCCTGCAGCGCACCCAGCCCGCCGTCGACCACCTGCAGCCCACGCCGCGCCAGCGCAAAGGCGCGCGTCTCGGCGAGCGGGCCGACCGCCCCCGGGGCCAGATCGGCCGCCAGGGCCCCCGGCGCCGCGGCGGCCGCGCGCAGCAGGTGATCGACCGCCAGCGGGGCCAGCGCGTCGGTTCCGGGCCGGGGGAGCAGGGACTCCATCCGGCCGACCTCGCGTCTCTCCCAGAAGCCGTGCGGGGGCAGGGTCATGGCGGTGGCCAGCAACGGCTCGACCGACCGCCCCCAGGCGTCCGCGCGCGCCAGCGGCGGGGCCAGCGCCGCGATTGGCGTCGAGAGCTCCCGGGCCAGGTCCCGTTCCAGGGCGGCTGCGTCGGGGGAGAGATCGATCGACTGCTTGCCCAGCCAGATCCGCACCGGCGACGGTGGTCCAGCCCGCCGCTTGAGCAGCGCGCTGAAATCCAGCTCTTTCAGCACCCGCCCGACGTGCGCGTCGTCCAGCGGCGGCAGCGCCGCCGGCGCTCGCGACAGGGGCGCGCTCGCCCCCAGCTCCGACCGGACGTCGATCATGCCGGCCATCGGGTCATCCCCGACCAGCAGGACCCGGAAGCCGCGGCGTGCCAGCAGCGCGGCGGCGATCAGGCCGCCCAGCTCCCCGCCGCAGACGACGACGTCGTAGAAGTTCGTGTCGACCATGGCCGCCGCGCCCTCAGAGGCTACGCAGCGGCTCGGTCCCCGGGGCGGCGCCGAGGACCCGCACGCGCCGCCCCTCGAGCACCACCCGCCGCTCGGCGATCGCGCGCACCACCGCCGGCAGCAGCCGGTGCTCCTCGGCCAGGATCCGCAGCCGGAGCGCCTCCTCGTCGTCGTCGTCGTTCACCGGGACCGCCGCCTGGGCGATGATCGGGCCGGTGTCGACGCCGTGGTCGACGAAGTGGATGGTGCACCCGGCGATCTTCACGCCCGCCTCGAACGCCTGCCGCTGGGCCCGGACGCCCGGAAAGGCCGGCAACAGGGCAGGGTGGATGTTGACCACCCGGCCCGGGAAAGCGTCGAGGAGCTCGCGCCCCAGCAGGCGGTTGAAGCCCGCCAGCACGACCAGGTCGACCTGGTGTGATCGCAGCGACTCGACCAGGGCCCGGTCGAACACGGGGCGCTCCGGATAGTCGCGGTGGTCGACCACGAAGGTCGGCAGCGCCGCCTGCCGGGCGCGCGACAGCGCCGAGCAATCGGGGACGTTGGCCCCGATGACCACCAGCTGCGCCGGCATGAGGTCGCCGCGCTGGTGCCGGTCGATCAGCGCCTGCAGGTTGGTCCCGCTTCCCGAGACGAGGACGCCGACGTTCATGCGCCCAGGAACTCGACCGGGGCGTCGGGCGCATCGGCCGCCGCCACCTGGCCGATGGCGAAGACCCGCTCGCCGGCGCGCTCGAGCAGCGTCGTCGCCTCGGCGACCCGGTCGCCTGGGACGCACACCACCATCCCGATCCCCAGGTTGAACGTACGCCGCATCTCCTCCGGCGCCACCCGGCCGCCGCGGGCCAGCAGGTCGAAGATGCGCGGCACTTCCCAGCTCCCCAGCCGGATCTGCAGCTTCAACCGCGCCCCGTCCGGCAGCATGCGGGTCGGGTTGTCGACCAGGCCGCCCCCGGTGATGTGGGCGGCGCCGCGCATGAGGTCGGCGTCGGCCAGCGCCCGCAACGCCCGCACGTAGATGCGGGTGGGGCGCAGCAGGACCTGGCTCAGCGGCTCGTCGAAGCCGGGCGGGGCGGCCGCCAGATCCAGGCGCAGCTCATCCAGGAACACCTTGCGGACCAGCGAGTACCCGTTCGAGTGGAAGCCCGAAGAGGCCAGCCCCAGCAGGCCGTCACCGGCGCGGATGGCGGTGCCGTCCACCTGGCGGCTCTTCTCGACCACGCCCACGCAGAAGCCGGCCAGGTCGTACTCGCCGGCAGCGTAGAAGCCGGGCAGCTCGGCCGTCTCGCCGCCCAGCAGCGCGCACCCAGCCGCTTGGCAGCCGTCGGCGATCCCGGCGATCACCCGCTCGGCCACGCCCACTTCCAACTTCCCGGAGGCGAAGTAGTCCAGGAAGAAAAGCGGCTCACCCCCGCAGACGACCAGGTCATTCACGCTCATCGCGACCAGGTCGATGCCCACCGTGTCGTGGCGGCCGGTCAGAAAGGCCAGCTTCAGCTTGGTCCCCACCCCGTCGGTGCACGACACCAGCAGCGGCTCCTTGTAGCGGGACGGCAGGGCGAACATGCCGGCGAACCCCCCCAGCCCGCCCATGACCTCGGGCCGTTGGGTGCGCCGCACGTGCGACTTGATCCGTTCGACCAGCTCGTCGCCGGCGTCGATGTCGACCCCCGCGTCCCGGTAGCTGAGACCGGCCCGCGGCGCAGCAGGTGGCTGTTTCACGCCGGCTCGCCGTCTGCGGGGGAAGTGGCGCGGCGCGTTCCGACGGCGTTGCTGATGGGCAGCGACCCGAATCGTTCCACGAACCCCTTGAGCAGGCGGTCCAGCTCGTCGTGCGGGGTCGGGCACTCGGCGAAGCGAATCCAGCGGGCCCCGGCGTTCACGGCCCGCTCGATGGTCCGGGCGCCGCGCCCCTCGACGAAACGCCGGAGGGTCTCGTCGGGCTCCGAGCAGGCATAGAGGACCATGGCGCTGCGGCCGACCCGATAATCCATGACCCCCTCGGCCCGGGTTTGCAGGACGCCCGCCGCGTCAGGGGCGGCGGCGCGAGCGTCGGCGATCTTGTGCCAGACTCCGAAATGCACGGCCGGCAGCATAACAAACCGAGCGCGCCCCGGCTCGGTGATATTCTTCCCGTTCGCCCATGGCCTGGTACAAACGCGAAGATCGCGACGACGATCTTTCCGAGGAGAAACGTAGTGTTCCTGCCGGGGTCTTCACCAAGTGCCCCGGCTGCCGGGCTGCGCTGCTGACCGCGGACCTGGAGAAGAACAACTTCGTCTGTCCGCAGTGCGAGCACCACTTCCCGGTGGCCGCGGCGCGCCGCCTGGAGTTGCTGCTGGACCAGGGGTCATTCGTCGAGGCGGACGCCACGATGGAGAGCGTCGACCCACTGGGGTTCCGGGACGCCAAGCGCTACGCCGACCGCCTGCGGTCGGCGCGGCGGACGGCCGGGGGCGCGGACGCGCTGCTCGCCGGCTCGGGCCGGATCGAGGGGGGGCCGGTCGAGGTCGGCATCTTCATCTTCGAGTTCATGGGCGGGTCGATGGGCTCGGTGGTCGGTGAGAAGATCACCCGGGTGTTCGAGCGCGCGCTGGAGCGGCGCTCGCCGGCCATCATCTTCTCGTCGTCGGGCGGGGCGCGCATGCAAGAGGGGGTGCTGTCGCTCATGCAGATGGCGAAGACCTCGGCGGCGCTGGGGCGGCTGCGCGAGGCCGGGTTGCCGTACATCTCGGTGCTGTTGCACCCGACCACCGGCGGCGTGGCGGCCAGCTTTGCCATGCTGGGCGACGTCATCCTGGCCGAGCCGAAGGCGCAGATCGGGTTCGCGGGGGCGCGGGTCATCCAGAACACCATCCGGCAGCGGCTGCCGCCGGGGTTCCAGCGGGCGGAGTTCCTGCTGGAGCACGGCTTCCTGGACGCCATCGTGCACCGCCGCGACATGCGGACGACGCTGGCGCGCCTGCTGCGGCTGCTGGGTCCCCAGGCGACGGTCGCGTCCGCCTAGCCGTCGGACCGCCGTGTCCGGGCCCCGTTATGTCGACCTGCTGGCGCGACTGGATGTCGCCGCGCAGGCGCACGGGGTCGAGCTGGGGCTGGACCGGGTCCGGCGGGCTCTGGCGCGCCTGGGCGACCCGCAGCGCCGGTACGCCTCGGTCCAGATCGCGGGCACCAACGGCAAGGGGTCGACGGCCGCGATGGCCGAGGCGATCTTGCGCGCGGCCGGGTTGAGGACCGGGCTCTACACCTCGCCGCACCTGGCCCGCTTCACCGAGCGCATCCGCGTCGACGGCCACGAGGCCGATGGTGACGGGCTGGCGGGCCTGGATCTGCGCGTGCAGGCCACGGGCGAGCGCCTCACCTATTTCGAGGTCGCCACCATCCTGGGCTTCCTCTGGTTCGCCGAGGCCGGCGTCGACGCCGCGGTCCTGGAGACGGGCCTGGGCGGCCGCCTGGACGCCGTCACCTGCTGCGAGCCGCTGGCCACCGCCATCACCTCGATCGGTCTCGATCACACGGACTACCTGGGTGGAACGCTGCCGCTCATCGCGCGCGAGAAGGCGGGCATCCTGAAGCCGGGTGTGCCTTGCTTCCTGGGGCCGCTGGCGCCCGAAGCAGACGCCGCGGTGGCGGAGGTGGCGGCGCAGGTCGGTGCGCCCCTCCTGCGGCTGGGGGTGGACATCGGGTTCCCGCCGGTCGATCCGTCTTTGCCCGGGCCGCACCAGCGCGACAACGCCGCTCTGGCCGTGGCGCTCGCGCAAGCCGTCGCTTCGCGGCTGGGCCGGCCGCTGGCGCCCGCGACGATCGCGACGGCGCTGGCGGGGGTGGCCTGGCCTGGTCGCCTGGAGAAGCTGGCCGAAGGCCTGTGGGTCGACTGCGCGCACAACGCGGCGGGGGCCCGCGCCCTGGCCGCCGCGCTGCCCGGCGTGGCCGGCGGCCGGCCCGTGACGCTGCTGATGTCGGTCGCCCGCGACAAGGACGCCGCCGCGATCGTCTCGGCCCTGGCCCCAGCCGTGCGCCGCCTGGTCGCGACGCGGGCCGAAAGCCCGCGCTCGATGGCCCCCGACGACCTGGCCGCCCTGGCGCGCGGGCTGATCGCCGACGTCGTCACCCAGGAAGACCCCTGGCAGGCGCTGGCGGTGGCGCGCCGCGGAGGCGGCGTCGTGGTGGCCTGCGGTTCGATCTTCCTGGTCGGCCCGCTCCGCGCCCGCGTCCTGGGCGAACCCGTCGACCCGCGCCGGACGTCAGATCCGGTCAGTCGACCCGCAGGGGGGAGCCGGTGAGGGGACACCCCCTCACGCTCTCACCAGCCGGCGACGCTGAGGCTGCGGGGGACTGACTTGCGGCGGGGCTCGAGGTGCTGGCCGTACCAGGCGGCCTGCTGGGGCTCGGTCGGGGACGTCTCGATCGTGAAATAGAAGAGGCGCAGGTAGTTGTGGCGTCCGATGCGCTCGTGGCCGAACAGGCCGCCCAGCACTTCCCACATGTAATCCCCGCGCCGCTTCACGCCGGCGTCGAAGAACGGGAACACGAAGTGGCGGTACGTTCCGTCGGGGCGGCCGTCGGGGCCCAGGCCGGTGTGCGCGTAGTAGATCGGGAACACGTACGTCGCCACGTAGTCGGGGCGGCGCCAGCGCGCGTAGAACGGGAAGAACACCGTCGTGCGATCGTTGCCGCGCTTGAAGTCCCAGAGCAGCGGGAACCCGACCATCGTCACGTCTTGCGGCGTGGCGTGCCGGTAGAAGAGGGGCGCGATCGTGTAGCTCTCTTGCTTGGCTTCGTCGGCGTAGCGGCCGAAGAGCGGCAGGAACAGCGTGGTCCGCGACAGCTTGTATTCGTGCACGTCGAAGTAGAGCGGGAGCCCGACCCAGGTCGACGTCGCGATGTCGCGGTAGTGCCAGAGGATCCCCAGCGTGCTCGACAGGCCGGTCTCCGGGTTCCCGCGCGACACGTGGAGCAGCGGCGGGATGACCGTGGTCGTGGTCTCGGTCCGCTTGTCGGTGTGGCTGAAGAAGATCGGCGCCAGCATGGTGAAGGACGCCTTGGGGCTGCTGGTGTGGAGCAGCGGGCCGGCGTACCAGAAGCTGAACGACCCCTTCCGGTGGTAGCCGCCGAGCAGCGTGTAGAACGACGTGAGGTCGGCCGCGCTGCGCTGGTAGAAGACCGGCATCACCGCCACCGTGTTGTCGTGCGCGACCGGATCGCGGCTGATCCAGGCCAGCGGCAGCAGGCCGTAGGCGGTGCGCGTCCGATCGTGCGACCAGTAGAGCGGCCCCAGCAGCGTGAAGGCCGAGTCGGCCGTCCGGTTGACGAAGTGCCAGTACAGCGGGAAGAAGATGTCCCGCCCCCGCTCGCGGTTGTGGCTGGACCACAAGAGGGGGAACAGCAGCGTGCTGCTCCCCTCCGGATCTCGCTGGTGATAGAAGAGCAGCAGGCACGCGGTTCGATCGGCGGAGCCGTCCGTCGCGTGGCTGTTGTAGAGCAGCAGGGGGGGGATGACGGTGACGTTGCGGGCTGGGCTGCTGTCGTGCACGAACAGCGGGATCAACCCGACCGCGTGGTGCGTCTGGGTCGTGCGCTGGAAATACGGCCCGATCACCGTCGTCACCCGCCCGCCGAACGATGAGTGCCAGAACAGCGGCGCCAGCGTGTCGACCGAGTCGCCGTTGGTCCGCCGCAGATGGAAGTAGGTTGGCAGCACCCAGGTGTCGCTCTCGCGCTGGTCGCGGTAGTGACCGAAGAGCGGGATGATCCCCTGCGACTCGTACCCGGGGCCCGTGATGCGGAAGTAGGGCCCCACCTGCGTCAGGTGCTGGCCGTCGCTGGCGCGGCGGACGTCCGTGTACAGCAGCGGGACCAGGCGGGCGTTGAAGTGGGGGTCGTCGTACCAGAAGTACGGACCGACGAACCCGGCGTCGCGGTGGGGCCAGCGGCCCGATCCGCCCAGCAGGGAGATGAACACGCGGCTCTCGGCGTCTCGCCGGTAGTGCAGCAGCGGGAACAGCGTGAAGCTGGTCTCGTCCGTCCCGCCCGGCCGGGCGCCGCGCCGGTAGTAGAGCAGCGGGAAGAGCGCGTCGGTCTGTTCGCCGCCCCAGCGGCGATGCCAGTAGAGGGCGACGACGGTCGTGGTCCGGTCGGCGTCGCGATCCGCGAAGTGCCAGAGGATCGGGAACAGCGCGAAGTGCGAGCGGCGCTGGCCCGAGCGGGCATAGACGATCGGCACGATCGGCCCGATGGCGACGCTGGTCCCGTCGGGGTCGCTCTGCACGAACCCGAGCGGCGTGAACGTAGAGCTGGTCCCCAGGCGGGCGTTCGCGACATGGAACAGCAGCGGGAACTGGACCGCGTAGCTCTCGGGACCGTGGCGGCCGAAGAACAGCAGCAGCGGGGGCACGCCCACGTCGTGGCCGCGGGTGTCGCTGTGCCAGTAGGCGAGCGGGAAGACCACGGTCGTCGCCTGGCGCTCGCCCGCGAACCGCCAGAACAGCGGGAAGACCACGGCGTGGCCGCTGCCGGCGTTCTGGCCGAAGAAGGCGATCGGGAAGAGGCCGCCGCCCCAGCCCCCGTTCTTGAAGCTGCGCCAGTAGATCGGGCCGACGAACGTCGTGTCGTCGCGCGGCCCGGACCGGTGCACGTAGAAGGGCAGGAACGCCGTGGTGGTGGCGCCCGTGGGCGCGTCCCAGAAGCGCCAGAACAGCGGGAACAGGACCGTGGTCGAGCCGTCGGGGTCCGTCCGGCGGTAGAACAGCAGGCCGATCAGGCGGGTGGTCGCGTCCTCGGGGTGCTCGTGGTGACTGTAGTAAAGGGGCGTGATCAGCCGGCGCTCGCCGCCGCGATCGCTGTGCCCCCACGACAGGAACGGGAGCAGCAGCCAGCCCTTGGTCCCCGTGGTGTCGTCCCGGCTGTAGCCGCCGAGCGGCGTTATCAACGTGGCGGACTGGTCGTGATCGGATCGGTGCCAGAAGAAGAGGGGGACAACCCAGCGCGTCGACCGGCCCGTGTGGTCGTCGCCCACCCCCCAGTAGACGGGGAACAGCGTGTTGAACCACCAGGTGCCGTCGCGGACGTGGATGAAATTCGCGGCGATGGTCGTGTTCCAGTCGGGCCCCCGGAACCGCCAGAACAGCGGGAACACCACGGTGCTCCGCTCCTTCTTGCCGGCGAAGTCCCAGACCAGCGGGAACAGCACGTGGTAGGTGGACGGCTCCTTCTCGTCGCCGCCCCACCAGTAGAGCCAGAACAGCGATCGCCCGTACTCGGTCCCCTCACGGTGCGCGTAGCCCAGCCAGGTGGCGAACCAGGACCCGGTGTCGTGGCTGTTGTGGATGAAGAACGGCAGCGCCAGCAACGTCGCCCGGTCGTTCGTGCGCCAGTAGAAGTTGAACGGGAGCGCGTAGGTGAAGGCGGACGGCGCGGTGCGGGTCGAGAAGAAGAGCGGGAAGGCGATGTCGGTCGCCCGCTGCGGCGTGCGCCGCCACCAGTAGAGAAAGAGCACCGCGCCGAAGGACTTGTTGGTTTCGGGATCGCGGAACGCCAGCGAGCCGAGCAGCGGCGCCGCCCAGCCCCCCGTGTTGGAGGCGTAGAACAGCGGGATGATGCCGAAGCCGCTGCCTCGCGGCTGGTGGGCGTAGACGATCGGCCCGTACCAGGTGACCGTGCTCCGCTCGACGCGGTCCTCGAAGCGCCAGTAGAAGGGCGCCACGATCCGCGTCTCCGACGTGGGACTCCAGTAGTGCCAGTAGAGCGGCGCCAGGACCGTGTAGCCGGGGTTGGCCTTGCGCGCCCAGTAGAGCAGCAGCACCTCGCGGAACGACCCCTCCCGGTAGTAGAGGTAGAGGACGTTCGTCCGCATCTCGATGGGCTGACAGGTCCCCTCGACGCAGATGTTCTCGCCCTTGCACTCCTCGTCCTGCTGGCAGCGCACGGGCGCGGCGGGCGGCGGCGCAGGCGCGGCGGGAGTGGGATCGTTCGCCGCGACCGTCCGGAACGGATCGAGCCCGACGCGCGCATGCCTGAACAGCGGATCGATCCCGTCCTTCGCCCAGGCCTTCGACCCCAGGCAAACCAGTACCGCCGCCAGAAAGAGGAGACGCTTGTTCAAATCGCGGTCACGCGCCCGTCATTGGGGCGGGAGCATCTTCCACTCGCCGTTCTCGCGGACGAAGGCGACCTCGCCGGTGTCGCTCTCGTCGCCCTTCTGTCGCAGGACCTTCAGGGTCGCGGTATCGCCCTTGGTCTTGGACTCCTTGATCTGGAACTTGGTTCCTTCGATCTCTTTCTGCATCTTCTTGATGCCGTCCTGGGTCTGGCCCAGGCCCATCTGGGTCGCGAGCATCCCCTGGTACATCAGCGCGTAGCAATCGATGACCCGCTCGGCGGCACCCTCGGTCAGCGCCTTGCGCCAGCGCTCGAAGGTCTTCTCGGGGCTCGAGAACTCGGCCCGGGCCGGCGGCGTCTGGAAGCCGATCGACCGGATCTTCTCGCGCGGCAGCTTCATGGTCTGGCCGTTGGTTTCGACCGTGAAGACGCCGTCGTAGTAGTGGATGATCTTGGCGTTGAGCTTGGTCTTGTCGACCAGCTCGATGGTCTCGGCGCGGGCCAGCCCGGCGCCGAGCGCCAGCGTCGTCAAGAACGCGATTCCAGCTTTCGTGATTCGTGAGGGCAGCATCGTGCCGTCCGTTCGACCGCGCCGGCTCAGATCGAGATGCCCGGAGCCGGAAAACGCCGGGTCAGCTCGCGGACCTCGCCCAGCACCTTGGCCGCCGTCTCGTCGGTCGGATCGCCGACCACCCGGTCCATCCAGGCCGCGATCTGCTTCATCTCGGCGTCGCCCATGCCGCGGCTCGAGACCGACGGCGACCCCAGGCGGATGCCGGACGGATCGAACGGCTTGCGCGTGTCGTAGGGGACCGAGTTGTAGTTCAGCTCGATTCCCGCCTTGTCGAGCGCCTTGGCCGCCACCTTGCCCGGGACCTTCTTGTTCGTCAGGTCGATCAGGATCAGGTGGTTGTCGGTGCCGCCCGAGACCACGTCGAACCCACGCGCCATCAGCGCCTCCGCCAGGACGCGGGCGTTGGAGACCACCCGCTTGGCGTACTCGCGGAAGGAGGGCTGGGCGGCCTCCTTGAGGGCCACCGCCAGGGCGGCCGTGTTGTGCACGTGCGGCCCGCCCTGCAGCCCGGGGAACACCGCCCGGTCGATCGCCTGGGCGTGCTCGGTCCGGCAGAGGATCATGCCGCCGCGCGGGCCGCGCAGCGTCTTGTGCGTCGTGGTCGTCACCACGTCGGCGTGGGGAACCGGCGACGGGTGGGCGCCGCCGGCGACCAGCCCGGCGATGTGCGCGATGTCGGCGCAGAAGCGCGCGCCGACGTCACGGGCGATCGAGGCCATGGTCTCGAAGTCCCAGAGCCGGGAATAGGCGGTCCCCCCGGCCCAGAGCAGGGCGGGGCGCTCTTTCTTGGCGAGATCCCGGATCTCGTCGTAATCGAGCCGGCCTGTGTCCTTGCGCACGCCGTACTGCACCGGGGTGAAGAACTTGCCGGTGATCGACACGTTCCAGCCGTGGGTCAGGTGGCCCCCCATGGGCAGCGCCAGCCCCATCACCTTGTCGCCGGGCTTCAAAAACGCGAGGTAGACGGCCAGATTGGCCGGGGAGCCCGAGTAAGGCTGCACGTTGGCGTGGGCCGCCCCGAACAGCGACTTGGCCCGGTCGATGGTCAGCTGCTCGAGGGGGTCCACGAACTCCTGCCCCTCGTAGTAGCGCTTGCCGGGGTACCCCTCGCTGTACTTGTTGGTGAAAACCGAGCCAGAAGCCTCCAGAACCGCCTTCGAGACGTAGTTCTCCGACGGGATGAGGCGGATCTTCTCGGCCTGCCGCCGCTCCTCGGCCCGACAGAGCTCGAACACCTCGGGATCGCTCGTCGAAAGGGGCTCGTTCATGGCTGCGGAACCTAGTCTCCCGGTGGCCCGTCAGTCAATGGATCTCGCCCATTTGAGACTTAGATCCAGGGTTGTGGTAATTCGGCGGGAAATGCGGCATCTATCAGGGGCCAAATGCACAAGCTGCGCGGCGCGCTGATCGGCTACGGGTTCATCATGGAAAAGGGGCACGCCGCGGGGTATCGCGAGCGCGCCCGAGCCGGCCAAGACGTCGAGATCGTCGCGATCGCCGACCTGTCGCCCGACCGCCGCGCGGCCGCTCAAGCTGCCTGGCCCGCCGCGCGCGTCTACGCCGACTATCAGACGCTGCTGAACGCGGAGACCGGGCGGCTGGACTTCGTCGACGTCGCGACCCCGCCGTCGGACCACGCCACCGTCGCCGTCGAGGCTCTGTCGCGCGGGATTCACGTCCTGTGCGAGAAGCCGCTGGCCGCCAGCACCGACGAGGCGCGGGCCATGCTGCGGCAGGCGACGGCGTCCGAACGGGTCATCTACCCCTGCCACAACTACAAGCACGCGCCGGTCATCAAGTCGGTGCGCGATCTGATCGCGTCGGGTCGCATCGGGAAGGTCCACCTGGTCACGCTGCAGACCTTCCGCAACACCCACGCCAAGGGCGTCCCGGCCTGGCGGACCGACTGGCGGCGCGAGCGCCGCTACTCGGGCGGCGGCATCGCGATGGACCACGGCAGCCACACCTTCTACCTGTCGTTCGAGTGGCTGGCGTCGTATCCGGTCGCCATCAGCGCGCGCACGGCCACGCTGGGCCCCTACGACACCGAGGACGACTTCACCTGCAGCCTGCGCTTTCCGACCGGGATGGCCTCGGCGCACCTGAGCTGGAACGCCGGCGTGCGCAAGGTGCTGTACACCGTGCACGGCGAGCGCGGCGCCATCCGGGTCGAGGACGACGACATCGAGGTGGCGGTCCAGGAGCGCGGGGCCGGCGGCGCGACCAACTGGACGTTCGAGCGGCAGGCCATCTCGTCCGACTGGATGGACTCCAGCCACGTCACCTGGTTCAACTCGATGTTCGACGACTTCAAGTCGGCCATCGCGCGCGGAGACTTCGTCGGTCGCGAGGCCGAGGAATCGTTCCTCTGCGTGCAGCTCATCTCGACCGCCTACGCCTCCGCGCGGGACGGTGGCCGCGAGCTGCCGCTGGCGGGGCTCGCCGCCCTGGAAGGCGACGACGTCTCGGTGACCCGTTCCACGCGCAAGCGGCTCACCCGCGCCTCGGGGGTCTCGTGAACAGCTTCATGAGCGGCTCCGTCACCGGCGGGGCCCCCACGGCCGATCTCCTCATCTCGATCGTCGCCACCTCGCTCTTCTTGTGCCTGATCGTCGCCTACTGGCTCCGATCGAAGCTCATCGGCCGCGTGCGGCACCGGCGGACCGACGCGGACGGCGGCAGCGCCTTCCTGAACAAGCCGACGATGGAGATGGTCTACTGGGTTCTCGAGCCGCTGATCGACTTCTTCGCGGCGCTTCGCATCACGCCGAACATGGTGACGCTGGGCTCGCTGGTGCCGGCGACAGGCGCGGCGGTCGCGCTGGGCTTCGGCTGGTTCGGGCTGGCGGGCGTGCTGGCCATCCTGGCGGCGTTCGGCGACATCATCGACGGCCTGCTGGCGCGCAAGACCGGGCTGTCGTCCGGCGCCGGCGAGGTGGTCGACGCCGCGGTCGACCGCTACAGCGAGCTGCTGTTCTTCGGCGGCCTGGTCTACTACTACCGGACGCACGATCAGGTCCTGTTCATCATCCTGGCGGCGCTGGCCGGCTCGATGATGGTCAGCTACGCGACGGCCAAGGCGGAAGCGATGGGCGTCGATCCCCCGCGCGGCGCGATGCGGCGCGGCGAGCGCGCGGCCTACCTGCTGACCGGCTCGTCGCTGACCCCCATCTGCAGCCACATCTTCCTCGGGTCACCCTCGCTGGCCCTGCGCGAGCTGCCGATCATCCTGGCTCTCACGATCGTCGCCGTGGTGGCCAACATCTCGGTCGTCCAGCGGCTGACGTCCGTGGCGTCGACGCTGCGGGCGCGCGAGCGGGCGGCCGCGACGACCTTCGAGCCCGACCCCGACACGGTCGCCACGAAGCCAGACGTCCCGGTCGGGACCGTCTAGCCGCGTCTTGCACCGGCCCCCGCACCACACCTCCGTGATCGTCAGCAACGCCTGGAAATACCCGATGCAGCGATACTTCGTGCTCGCCGGGGCGTCATGAACGAATCGCAGCCCAAGAATCAGAAGGCCGCGCTGAAGACGGCCGTGCCGGGTCCGGAGAGCCGTGCGCTGCGCGCCCGCGAGGATGCCCACGCCGCGCCGGGGCTGCAGGGCTACGCCGTGATGGCCGGGATCGTCGTCGAGGAGGGGCAGGGGAGCGCGGTCACCGACGTCGACGGGAACACCTTCCTGGACTTCATCGGCGGCATCAACGTGAACGCGCTGGGCCACAGCCACCCGAAATGGGTCAAGGCGGTCCAGGACCAGGCGGCCAGGGCGTCGGTGGGCTCCTTCACGTCGCGCGCGCGCGTCGAGCTGTCGGAGCGCCTGGCCGCCAAGCCGCCGGGGCCCGGCGTGCATCGCCTGCAGCTCTACTCGGGCGGCGCCGAGGCGGTCGAGAGCGCGCTGCGGCTGGCCAAGTGCTCGACCGGCAAGTACGAGTTCGTCAGCTACTGGGGCGGCTTCCACGGCAAGACCATGGGCGCGCTGTCGCTGATGGGGTCGACCTTCAAGGACAAGCTGGGCCCGATGGTCCCGGGCGCGCACCAGATCCCGTACGCCGACTGCTACCGCTGCCCGCTGAACCTGACCTACCCGAGCTGCGGGATCGCCTGCGCCGAGGTCGGCCGCAAGCAGGTCAAGATCGCCAGCGCGGGCGAGGTCGCCGGGGTCATCGTCGAGCCGATGCAGGGGACCGCCGGCAACGTCATCCCCCCCAAGGAGTTCCTGCCGGCGGTTCGCTCGATGGCCGACGACCTGGGCGCGCTGCTGATCGTCGATGAGATGATCACCGGCCTCGGGCGGACCGGGCTGCGCTGGGGCGTCGACCACACGGGCGTTCGCCCCGACGTGGTGACGATCGGCAAGGCGTTCGGGGGCGGGTTCCCGCTGTCCGGCTTGCTCACCACCGACGCGATCGCGGACGCCAAGCCCTGGGGGATCCCGTCGGGCTCGTCGTCCAGCTATGGCGGCAACCCGCTGGGCGCCGCCGCCGGTGCGGCGGCCCTGAAGATCATCGACGAGGAGAACCTGACCGAGAACGCCCGCGCCGTCGGCGCGGTGCTCAAGCGCGAGCTGGAGGCGATGGTCGAGCGCTACCCGTTCGTCGGCTTCGTCGACGGCGTCGGGCTCATGATCCGGATGGAGCTGGTCGCCGACAAGAAGACCAAGGCGCCGCTTCCGCGCCGGGTGACCGAGCGGATCTTCAACGACGCGGTGCGGCGCGGTCTGTTGACCATGGCGTACGCCGCCAGCTTCCGCATCCAGCCGGCCCTGACCATCGACGAGGCGACCGCGCGCAACGGCGTCGCGATCCTGCGCGAGGTCTTCGACTGGGTCGAGAAGGAACGCCTCTGGACGTCGTGAAGGGCGAGCCGCCGGCCGGGGCGCCTCCGCTAGCGGGACCGGTCGACGTGATCGCCCACGTGCTGTCGGTCTGGTTCGGCTGCGGGCACCTGCCGCTCGCGCCCGGGACGTGGGGCACCCTGGGCGCCATCCCGCTCTACCTGCTGCTGAGGCCGCACGGCCCGGTGGCCGTCGCCGTCGCCGCCGTGGTCGTGACCCTGGTCGGGATCTGGTCGTCCGGGCGCGTCGAGCGGCGCCTGAAGATCGAGGACCCCCAGATCGTCTGCATCGACGAGGTCGCCGGCGTCCTCATCACCTGGATCGTGGCCCCGATGACCACGCGCGCGCTGATCGTCGGCTTCGTCGCCTTTCGCGTCTTCGACCATCTCAAACCCTGGCCCGCCAACAAGCTCCAGGAGCTGCCGGGGGGGCCGGGCATCGTGCTGGACGACGTCGCTGCCGGCGTCTGGGGCGCGGGGGTGCTGCTGGCCGGCCGCGCCCTCGGGTGGCTCTAGCCAACCAGGTTGGCGCGCAGCGGCCATGGAAAGCCCGAGATCTCGGGCCAAACAGGGCGGATCGACCCTTGCAAAAGTGGACCTGCGTGGATGCCCTTCGCGGGAGACTGCTGGTCGCCGGGCTCGTCGTCCTGAGCGGATGCGGCCAACCGGCAACCCGGGACGTCCCGTTGCTCCTCCAGGCGCCCTGGGGGCCGGTGCGTCCCCAGCTCCGCTGGACGCCGGTCGACGGGGCCGTGGCCTACCAGATCCAGATCGACGACTCGAGCGATCTTGCGACGCCCGAGGTCGACCAGGAGGTCCCTGAAACGTCCTTCGTCCCAGCGACCGACCTGCCCGTCTCGACGTCCGCCCCTGTCGGCCGTCGCTTCTTCTGGCGGGTGCGCGGTTGCCACGCAACGGGCAGGTGCGAGCCCTGGTCTCGGATCGGGATCATGGACGTCGGCCGGCAACGACAGGACTTCAACGGCGACGGTTACGCCGATCTCGCGGTCGTCACCCGTTCGATCAGCTTCGGGGGCGGCGGCTCGAGCGCCGTCTTCGTCTACTTCGGCGGTCCAACGCTCCCGACCTCGCCGGGCTGGATCCTGCGCGGCAGCATCCTGGGCGACGCAACCGACTTCGCGGTCGACGAAGTCTTCTGGGCGGGTGACGTGAACGCCGATGGCTTCGCGGACCTGGCGGTCGTCGTGGAGCATCGGGACGCGCCCGACACGGTCCAGCTCTTTCTCGGTGGCGCGTCGCCGCCGACCGCCCCGGCCCACGAGCTGTCAGGAGCCACCGATCCAGAGACCCACGTGCAGTCCGTCCTGGCCGGCGACATGAACGGGGACGGATTTGCCGATCTCTACCAGGCTCATTGGACCCCCGCGGGCGTCGAGGACGACGTCTCCTTCGGCCCCGATCTCGGCACCACCCGGCGGCTGCGGCCCCCGACAGCGACGGCCGCTTGCGACTTCGACGCGGACGGAATCACGGATCTGCTGGACGACGGCTGGTGCGCCTGGAACGTCAACGGGCTCGGAAGCGCGAGTCGTATCTTCGTCACCCAGTCCGAATCCGACCCGACACTTCGTTTCTCTATCTCGTCCAGCTCGGTGGTGGCGAATGCGGGAGCATGCGATGGACCGTTGCCGGCGCTCTCCGCCGGGTCACCCTCCGGTCAAGTCCAGGTCGCGGACATCGGTGATGTGAACGGCGATGGCTTTGGCGATCTCCTCGTCGATGATTCGCGGAACAACCGCGCCGCGCTCTTTTTCGGCGGCTGTCCGATCCGGCGCGTCGTCGAGCTCCCGGACAATGTGGAGCTCGCCGGCTGGCGCCATTCGGGCTCCGTGGCAGCGATAGGAGACCTGGATGGCGACGGTTTCCCGGACTTCGCGGTTGCCAGCGTCGGCGCCGGCATCGACTCCGTCGGGCCAGGGGAGATCGACGTTCATCGGGGCGGCCCCGGCGGCGATTCCCAGATGGCACCCGCGCTCGTCTTGACGGCTCCCGACCAGGCCGATGGCTATGGCTTTGGCCTCTCGCTCGACTGAGCGACGCGTCCCGCTCTGCCATGCAGGCGTCGCGCCCGAGCGGCGTCACATTCGACCCCACGCAGCTTCCTGTCGCGATCAGCATCACACCGACGAGGGCGCGCCTCACGCCACCATGGCTACGACCGCCCTTCAAGGACGCAAGTGACCAGCGTCAACCGCCGCGGTGTCGGTGTTGACGGTGGTGGTCGCCTCGTCCCACTGAAGCGACGGGAGGCGCGGGCGAGACGGCGGGCGGACGAGCATCAGGACGGCGGGGAGAACCACGACGGCCGTCGTCAGGCAGGCGATCTCGCCGAAGACGGCCAGCAGGCCGAACAGGAACAGACCGACGTTCTTGGCGATGAGCAGCGAGGAGTAGCCGATGATCGTCGTCAGCGAGCAGAGGCCGACCGCGCCCCCGGTGCCGCGCACCGCGCCCTCGACGTCCCGCCCTCCATCCCGCAGGTAGCGCGCCATGACGTTCACCGCGTAGTCGACGCCGATCCCGAAGGTGATCGGGAACGCGATGAAGTTCACGAAGTTGATCTTGATCCCCAGCCTCATGGTCAGCGCCAGCAGCCAGAGCACGCCCACCACCAGCGAGCCGATCACGAACGGCGTCGCCAGGCCGCGCCGGAAGATCACCAGCACGGTCGCCACGACACCCAGGAACGCCAGCATCGACGCCAGCGGGCCGTCGCGCTCCATCGACGAGATGATGTCGAACGACAGCGCCGGCCCGCCCGCCACCCGCGCCGGCCGCCCGCCGATGGCGACCGGGGCCTGCGCCGCCTTGCGCAGCAGCTTCACGAACGTCGCGATGGTCTCGCCGCGCCACCAGCCGGCCGTCGGGTTCGGGTAGACCAGCACGGCTCGCCCCACGGTCCCGTCGCGCTCGCGCAGCCCGCGGGTCAGCACGTCGGGCACGTCGGTCGAACGGATGGGTGGCGGCGTCGTGGCCGGCCCCAGCAGCCGATCCAGCTTCTGCCGGTCGGTGGCCGAGATGCTCTCCCGGATGTTGGGCGTCATCTTGCGGCGCACGACCGCCAGCTCGGCCTGCTTGGCCGCCTCGTCGGGGGGGACGACGTCGTCGTAGGTCCGGATCGACGCGATCATGCCGGCCAGCGGCGGGTGCGCGGCCTCGGCCCGCAGCTGCTCGGTGACCGCTCGCGCCTCCGTCTCGCTGTCGGTGAGGATGGCCGTCGGCGTCAGGTAGCGCCCGAGCAGCGTGTCCATGCGCTTGCCCCAGTACCCCTCGCCGTTGAGCCAGGTGTCGCGCCGCCGCAGCCGCGAGAAGTCGTACTCCAGCCGGTCGCGGCCGAACCGGCGCACCTCCCAGATCGACAGGCCGGTCAGCACCAGCGCCAGCACCACGAAGACCCGCGGGCGGGCCCCGACCATCCGCGCGATCCCCCCCATGATGCGGCCCGACGTCTGATGCGGCCGCGGCGCATGCCGCCCGTGATCCAGCCAGGCCAGCAGCGGCGGCATCAGCACCACCGTCGTCACCCAGGCGAAGATCATCCCCAGCCCGCCGATGACGCCGAACTGGCGAAAGCCGCGGAACTGCATGGCGACCAGCGACGCGTAGGCGACCCCGGCCGCCATGGCCGCCGACAGCGTCCCCCAGCGCGTCCCCCACAGGGCGACGCACAGCGACTCCTCGACCGGCTTGCCGTGGCGCCGCGACTCCAGGTAGCGGGCCAGCTGGATGATGCCGAAGTTGATCCCGTTGCCCACGATGATCGACCCCAGGAAGGCCGTGTTCGAGTTCAGCTCGGTGATCCGGAAGGGCGGCAGGCTGGCCAGGCCGAACGCGTACACCGCGGCCAGCGCCAGCGGCAGGAACAGCGCCGTCAGGGCGCGGCCCCAGCGGTAGAACACGAAGAGCGCCAGCAGGACCGCGACGACCACCACCACGGACGAGAGCGTCAGGTCCTGGACCAGCGCCGCCATCTCCTCGGCCGAGATGGCCACGTCGCCCGCCATCCCGATGCGCATCCCGGGCGCGTACCGGTCGGTTCCGCCCAGCGCGCGGATGTCGTCGTCGATGTGGTGAATCAGCGCGGCGGCCTGGGAGGCGCCGGTCGAGAAGCCGCCGACCTCGATGATCATCAGCGTCAGGCCCTGGCGCCGGTTGGAGAAGCGGTTCCGCTCCAGCTCGCCGCCCCCGATCTGGTCGGCGTACTTTCGCTCGATGTCGCTGAAGTCCAGCGCCGGCGCCGGCTCGTCCTCGTCCATCAGCGTGCCGGTCTTCTTGGCGTACTCCCAGTGCAGGCGGTCCTCGATGCGCTGGCGGATGGTGCGCAGGTCGTCCAGCGCCATCAGGCTGCCCGCGTGCGACTCGACGAAGGCGCGCTCGGCGGCGTAGCCGGTGCGCACGTCGCTGACCTCGGAGCGCGGGTACTGGCGCACGCGCGCCGCCAGGTCGTCCAGCAGGCGCTCGCCCGCGGCCAGGTTCTCCGGCCGGCCCACGTCGACCATGACGCCCAGGTACTGGAGGCCGGCCATGCGCCGCCGCAGCTCGTCGATGGCGACCACGCTGGGGGCGTCGCGCGGCAGCAGCTCTTCCACGTCGCTGCGCAGGTGCTGGTACAGCTGAACGGTCCGCCAGCCGCCGGGAATCGCCAGCAGGATCGCGATCGTCCAGAGCAGCGTGCCGTGGCGCAGCGTCCAGGCGACGAAACGGCGGGTGTGGGCTCCGGGCCCGGAAGCAGAGGTGAGTGGAGAGGCGGGTGACAGAGCCCGTCATCATAGCCGATGGCGCCAGAAACCCCGTGGTATGGTGACGAGCTCGTGCGTTTCGTCCCCGATCGAGCTGGCTTCCTGGACCTGGCCCGCCGCGGCCGCCTGGCGTTCGTCTACCGGGAGGTGGTCGCCGACAGCGACACCCCGGTGTCGGCCTACAGCAAGCTGGGGCGCGGTCCCTATTCGTTCCTGCTGGAGAGCGTGATCGGCGGCGATAAGTGGGCCGCCTACAGCTTTGCCGGTGTCCGCCCCCGGGCGGTGGTGCGGGCCCGCGGGTCGGCCGTGGAGATCCTGGCCCCCGACAAGGGTGACAAGACCGGCGAGCTGCGGGTCGTCGAGAAGGTGAAGGCCGACGCGCCGCTGCGCTTCGTCGACGACTATCTCTCCAGGCTGGCGCCGGCGGTCCCGCCGGGTCTGCCGCGCTTCTTCGGCGGCGCCGTGGGATGGCTTGGGTACGACGCCGTCCGGAGCTTCGAGCGGCTGCCCTCGACCAGACCCGACGCGCTGGGGCTGCCCGAGGTCTGCTTCGCCCTGACCGACACGGTCGTGATCTTCGACAACCTCCGGGGGACCGTGAAGGTGGTGGCGGCCGCCGATGTCAGCGAGGGCGACCCGGGGCGCGCCTACGACGACGCCTGCGTGCGCATCGAGGCGGTGCTGGACCGGCTGGCGCGCCCGGCGCCGCCGCTGCGGGTGCTGGACCCCCGGCCACCCACCGCCACGCCGCGCTCGACGGTCCCGCGCGAGACCTACGAGGCGGGGGTGCGGCGCGCCCAGGAGTACATCCTGGCCGGCGACGCCTTCCAGATCGTCTACTCGCAGCGCTTCGAGACGCCGCGGGCCGGCGTCGATCCGTTCGACGTCTACCGGGCGCTGCGGGTGATCAACCCGTCGCCGTACATGTTCCACCTGGAGTTCCCCGAGGCCGTCGTGACCGGCGCTTCGCCCGAGACGCTGGTCCGCCTGGAAGGGGGCGACATCGAGCTGCGGCCGATCGCCGGGACCCGGCGGCGGGGCACGACGCCCGAGGAGGACGCGTCGCTCGAGCGCGAGCTGCAGGCCGACCCCACGGAGCGGGCCGAGCACGTGATGCTGGTCGACCTGGGGCGCAACGACGTGGGGCGGGTGTCGGCGCCGGGGACGGTGAAGGTCAGCGAGTTGCTGACCGTCGAGCGCTACTCCCACGTCATGCACCTGGTCTCGAACATCCGCGGCCGCGCGGCGCCGGCCACGCGCCCGGCCGACGTGATCCGCGCGGCGTTCCCGGCCGGCACGCTGTCGGGCGCGCCCAAGATCCGGGCGATGGAGATCATCGAAGAGCTCGAGCTGTCCCGCCGCGGGATCTACGGCGGCGCCGTCGGCTACATCTCGTACGCGGGGAACGCCGACCTGGCGATCGCGATCCGCACGCTGGTCACGGTGGGCGACACCATCCACGTGCAGGCGGGCGCGGGCATCGTGGCCGACAGCGTCCCGTCCGAGGAGCACCTCGAGTGCGTGAACAAGGCGCGCGCCGTGCTGAACGCGGTCGAGATGGCCAGGGCGTCGGCGCCGCAGGCGGCAGTGACGCCGGAGGCAGTGTGATGTTGCTGGTCATCGACAACTACGATTCGTTCACCTACAACCTGGTCCAGTACCTCGGCGAGATCGGCCAGGAGGTGCGGGTGGTGCGCAACGACGAGATCGCGGCCGCCGACATCGCCGGGCTGGCGCCGTCGCACGTCGTGATCTCGCCCGGCCCCTGCACCCCGAACGAGGCAGGCATCAGCCTGGAGGTGATCCGGACCTGGGCCGGCAAGATCCCGATCCTGGGCGTCTGCCTGGGGCACCAGGCGATCGGGCAGGCCTTCGGCGGCAAGGTGGTGCGCGCGCCGCGCGTGATGCACGGCAAGACGTCGCAGATCTTCCACGACGGCAAGGGGGTCTTCACCGGCCTGCCCAACCCGTTCGAGGCGACCCGCTATCACTCGCTGGTGATCGAGCGGACCAGCGTCCCCGACGTGCTGGAGGTGACCGCCCGGACGGCTGACCAGGAGATCATGGCCGTCCGTCACAAGACGTTGCCGGTCGAGGGGGTGCAGTTCCACCCCGAGTCCTTCCTCACCACCTGCGGCAGGGATCTGCTGCGCAACTTCATCGCGCGGGGAGGGCGGGCATGAACGTCCGCGAGACGCTGGCCCGCGTGATCGATCGCCATGACCTGACCGCCGAGCAGATGGCCGAGGTGGTCGGCGAGATCATGGAGGGGCAGGCCACGCCGGCCCAGATCGGCGGCCTGCTGGTCGGGCTGCGGATGAAGGGCGAGACGGTCGGCGAGCTCGTCGGGGCGGCGCGCGCCATGCGCCAGCGCATGCTGGGCGTCGCGTTCGACGACCAGGTGATGGTCGACACCTGCGGGACGGGCGGCGACGGCTCGCGGTCGATCAACGTGTCGACGCTGGCGGCGTTCGTGGTGGCGGGCGCGGGCGTGACCGTCGCCAAGCACGGCAACCGGGCGCAATCGTCGCAGTCGGGCTCGCACGACGTCATCGAGGCGCTGGGCCTGAACCCGGCGCCGTCGCCCGAGGTGGCGGCGCTCTGCCTGCGCGAGGCCAAGCTGGCCTTCCTGTTCGCGCCGGCTCACCACGCCGCGACCAAGCACGTGGCCGGCGTCCGCCGCGAGGTCGGCGTCCGCACGCTGTTCAACCTGCTGGGGCCGCTCACCAACCCGGCGGGGGCGCGCTTTCACGTCAACGGGATCTTCAGCCGCGAACACTGCGAGCTGCTGGCGCAGGCGCACGCCGCGCTCGGCTCGCAGCGCGCGATGGTGGTGCACGGGGCCGGAGGCCTGGACGAGTTCGCGCCCGCCGGGGCGACGTTCGTCGCCGAGCTGAGCGGCGGCAAGGTGCGGGGCTACGACCTTCAGCCGCGCGACTTCGGCCTGGACGAGACCGACCCGGCCGGCCTGCGCGGCGGGGTGCCGGCCGACAACGCGCGCATCGCGCTCGAGGTGCTGGGCGGCGGCGGCCCCGAGGCGGCGCGCAACGCCACGCTGATGACGGCGGCCGCGGCGCTCTACGTCAGCGGCGGCGCGCGCGATCTGCCCGGCGCGGCGGCCACGGCGCGGACCGTGCTGGCCGGCGGCGGCGCGCTGGCGGTGCTGGAGAAGCTGCGGCGGATCTCGCCGCGGCCGGCCCCCGCGTCATGATCCTGGACGACATCCTGGCGCGGACGCGCGCCGACCTGGCCGTCCGGCGCGCGGCGCGCTCGCTGCAGGCGCTCGAGGTGGCGGCGGCCCGCATGCCGCCCGCCCGCAGCCTGGCCCGGGCCCTGCGCCGGCCGGGGCGGATCGCCTGCATCGCCGAGTTCAAGCGCCGGTCGCCGTCGGCCGGCTGGATCGCCGAGGAGGCGGATCCGGTTGGCGTCGCGCGTGCCTACGCCGCGGGAGGGGCGGCGGCGATGTCGGTGTTGACCGACGAACCGTTCTTCGGCGGCGGGCCGGACGATCTGGCGGCGGCGCGGGCGGCGTGCGACCTGCCGATCCTGCGCAAGGACTTCGTCGTCGATCGCTACCAGATCGTCGAGGCGCGGGCCTGGGGCGCCGACGCCGTGCTGCTGATCGTTTCGGCGCTGGAGGACCGGGAGCTGGCGGCGTTGCTGGCCGCCACCCGCGAGGCCGGCCTGGAGGCCCTCGTCGAGGCCCATGACGAGGCCGAGGTGGCGCGCGCGGTCGCGGCGGGAGCCTCGATCGTCGGCATCAACAACCGCGACCTGCGGACCTTCACCGTCGATCGCGACCTGGCCGCGCGCATGCGGCCGCGCGTCCCGGCCGATCGCGTGATCGTGGCCGAGTCCGGCATCCGCGACGCCGCCGACGTGGCGCGGCTGCGGACCGCCGGGGTCGACGCGATCCTGGTGGGCGAAGCGCTGATGCGCGCGCCCGACCCGGCGGCGGCGCTGCGGGCGCTGGTCGCCTGATGCTGGTCAAGATCTGCGGCGTCACCACGGCCGCCGACGCGGCGCTGGCCGCCCGGGCCGGCGCCGACGCCATCGGCGTCAACCTGTGGCCCGGATCGAGGCGCCATGTGCCGGTGGCCGGCGCGGGAGCGGTGCTGGCGGCGGTGCCGCCGGGGGTCTTGAAGGTCGGGGTCTTCGTCAACGCGCCCGTCGATGAGGTCGCGTTCGCCATGGAGATGCTCGGGTTGGATCGGGCACAGCTCCACGGCGACGAGCGCGCGGTCGATTACGCGGCGCTCGACCCGGGCCGGCTCGTGAAGGTCGTGCGCGTCCGGGACCAGGCGTCGCTGGGCCAGGCCGAGGGCTGGAATCCGGCGCTCTGGCTCTACGACGCCCATGTCGACGGGTTCGGCGGTGCCGGCGTGGCAGCGCCCTGGCCGGTCATCGCGCGGGGCGCGCGGCGTCCGTTCCTGCTGGCGGGCGGTCTGACGCCGGAGAACGTGGCGGCGGCGATCCGGGCCACGCAGCCCGACGGTGTCGACGTGGCCAGCGGCGTCGAGGCGCGCCCCGGCGTGAAAGATGCCGCCAGGGTCGCGGCGTTCGTGGCGGCGGTGCGCGGCGCGATCTAGCTTTCGACCCAATGCCGAACTCCGCCCCTGCAACCCCCGGACGGTTTGGTCCCTTTGGCGGCCGCTACGTCTCCGAGACCCTGATCCCTTCGCTGGACGAGCTGGACGCCGCCTGGTCGGCCGCCTCCGCCGATCCGGCCTTCTCCGAGGAGCTGGACCGGCTGCTGGCCGACTACGTGGGGCGGCCGACGCCCCTGGGGTTCGCCGCGCGTCTGTCCGCCGAGGTCTCGCGCGAGGCGGGGCGGAACGTGCGCATCTACCTCAAGCGCGAGGACCTGTGCCACACGGGCGCGCACAAGATCAACAACTGCATCGGCCAGCTGCTGCTGGCCCGGCGGATGGGCAAGCAGCGGATCATCGCCGAGACCGGGGCCGGGCAGCACGGCGTGGCGACGGCCACCGCCTGCGCGCTGTTCGGGCTCCCCTGCGAGATCTACATGGGCGCGGTCGACGTCGAACGACAGGCGCTGAACGTGTCCCGGATGCAGGTCCTGGGCGCCAAGGTCCACGCGGTCAAGGACGGCACGTCCACCTTGAAGGACGCGATGAACGAGGCGCTGCGCGACTGGGTCACGAACGTGCGGACCACGCATTACGTGATCGGCTCGGTGGCCGGGCCGCACCCGTACCCGCTGCTGGTGCGCGAGCTGCAGGCCGTGATCGGCCGCGAAGCGCGCGCGCAGATCCAGGAGGTCGAGGGGCGCCTGCCCGAGGCGTGCGTGGCCTGCGTGGGCGGCGGCTCGAACGCGATGGGCCTCTTTCACGCCTTCATCCCGGATTCCAGCGTGCGCCTCTACGGCGTCGAGGCGGCCGGTGACGGCATCGACAGCGGGCGGCACGCGGCGACGTTGGCGCGCGGCCGGGTGGGCGTGCTGCACGGCGCGCGGTCCTACGTGCTCTGCGACGACGACGGGCAGATCGCCGAGGCGCACTCGATCTCGGCCGGCCTCGACTACCCCGGCGTCGGGCCCGAGCACGCGCACCTGAAGGACAGCGGGCGCGCATCGTACCTGTCGGTCACCGACGCCGAGGCGCTCGAGGGGTTCCAGCGGCTGGCCCGCACCGAGGGGATCCTGTGCGCGCTGGAGAGCGCCCACGCCATCGCGGCGCTCACGCGGGTGGCGGCCGCGCTTCCGCCCGAGGCGATCATCATCGCCAACGTGTCGGGGCGGGGTGACAAGGACATGGGGACCATCGTGAAGCGGCTGGGCCTGGGGGGGACTGCGTGAGCCCGAACGGCCGGCTCGCCACCCGCTTCGCGCGCGCGCGCGACGAGAGGCGCGCAGCCCTGATCGTGTACCTGACCGCCGGAGACCCCGACGGCCCGACCAGCCTGCGGCTCATGAAGGCGGCGGCCGACGCGGGGGCGGACATCATCGAGATCGGCGTCCCCTGGAGCGACCCGTCGGCCGACGGGAAGGCGATCCAGGCGGCCATGCACCGGGCGCTGGCGCGCGGGGGTGGCCTGCGCCGCGCGCTGGTCCTGTGCGCCGAGCTGCGGGCGGCTTGCCCGCACGTGGGGCTGGTGCTGTTCGGTTACGCGAACCCGATCCTGGTGATGGGGACCGAGGTCTTCGCCGCCAAGGCGCGCGATGCCGGCGCCGACGGCGTCCTGTGCGTCGACTACCCGCCCGACGCGGATCCCGAGCTGCGCGCGTCGCTGGCGCGCGAGGGGCTGGACTACATCCCCTTGCTGGCCCCGACGTCGACCGACCGGCGGATCGACGCCGCGCTGGCCGCGGCCGGCAGCTTCGTCTACTACGTCTCGATGACCGGCATCACCGGCGCCGCGCTGGCGGACCTGAAGGCGCCCCACGAGAAGGTCGAGGCCATCCGTTCGCGCGCCGGCGTGCCGGTGGCCGTCGGGTTCGGGATCCGCACCCCGGCAGCCGCCCGCGCGGTCGCCGAGTTCGCCGACGGCGTGGTCGTGGGGAGCGCAGCCGTCGAGATCGTCGAGAAGGCCGCGGCCGCGGGGCGAGATCCAATTCCGGAAATGACGGCTTTCGTGCGGTCGCTGCGCGACGGAATCTCCGGCGTCAAGTGATCTAGACCGCCTTTCCGCTTGGAGAAAATTCTCGTTCGGTTAAGGTCGGGCCCGAGGAGGCCCCCCATGACCCAGATCCGTAAGCTCGGAGCAGCAGTCGTCCTCGGCGCCGTTTCCACCCTGGCCGGTGTCGCCGTTGCGCAGACGCCCAGCGCCGGCCCGCCGCCGGCCCCGGCCGCGGCGATGCCGCCGAAGGCCGCTGCGCCCGCGCCGGCCAAGCCGGCGGCGACCGCGACGACGGCGCCGACCGCGAGCGCGGCCGCCAAGTCGGCGCCGGCGCCCGCGCCGATCGCCCCCGTGCCCGCGCCCGCGCCCGCCGCGGCGGCCGCGCCGCCCGCCCCCAAGCCGGCCGCCGAGCTGGATCAGCTGAAGATGTTCGAGGGGAGCTGGCGCTGTGAGGGGAAGCAGCCGGCCGGCCCGTTCGGTCCGGAGCAGGAGTACAAGTCCAGCTTCAAGGGCAAGAAGGACATCGACAACTTCTGGATCGCGATCGAGTACGACCAGAAGAAGTCCAAGACGCACCAGATGCCGATCAAGGCCCGCGGCTTCCTGGGCTACGACCCGGCGGCGAAGAAGTACGTGACGATCGGCGCCGACAACACCGGCGGCTGGATCAGCGAGAGCTCGCCGGGCTGGGAGTCCGACAAGCTGGTGTTCACCGGCGACGGATCGATGGGCGGCCAGAAGGTCAGCTTCCGCGAGACCTACACCAAGAAGAGCGACAAGGAGCTGACCTGGTCGGGCGAGATGAAGATGGGCAAGGACTGGATCTCGGTCGGCAACGACACCTGCAAGAAGTAGCTGCTACAGCTTGAGGACGGCGTCCGCTCTCGCGGGGGCGCCGTCTTTCACGTCGATGTCGGCGGTGGTCGTGACGCCGGCGCCGCGGCCGTCGATCGGTTCGTGCCAGTACTCCACGGTGTAGTGACCGGCGGGGACGTCCTTGATCTCGAACTTGCCGTCGCCGCCGGTGACGGCGAAGTAGGGGTGCTCGAAGACGTAGATCCAGGCGCTCATCCAGGTGTGGCCGGCGTCGCACTGGAGCTGCACCAGGCCCGCTCGGGTGAGACGCGTGGGCAGCCGCTGGTTCCGGATCGGCATCGCCACGTTGAAGACCTGCACCGGCCCGTTGTGTCCGTGGACGTTGTGAAGGACCGCGTCGCTGTTCACCAGCGCCAGCGACGTCCCGACGGTGACGGCCTGGACGTGCGGCCGGTACTGGCACCCCTGCTGGTCGATCGCCGCGTTCGGCGTGGGCGGCGGCGCCGAGGCCGGCTTCGCCGCGCGCAAGGACACGACCACGTTGGCCAGCGCACCCGCCTTGGAGACGACGACGGCCTCGTTGGGCTTCGTGCTGCCGCAGACGCCGTTGTCCTTGGTGACCTTCAGCGCCACCAGCGCAGGCGCCGATCCCGCCAGCTTCACGACCCCCGCGATGGAACCGGAGCCGTTGGCGTTCGCCGCCGCCGGGGCCAGCAGCAGCAGCGCGACCGCCAGAGCGCGCTTCATGTTCCGGGATGCACGTGGCCGACGCGCGTCCGGAGCTCGGTCACGACGCCGGGGCCCAGCTCGACGGCCATGCGCGCGAGCAACTCGGCGCGCAGCAGCACCAGCTCGTGCGCGAGGGCCGACGACGTGACCCGCACGAACAGCGTCGTGCCGGCCAGCCGCTCGGGCTGCGTGCGCGCTCGAAACGTCGGGCCGACCGCGCGGGCGTAGACATCGAAGGCCCGGAACTCGCGGGCGCGGCCGGCGCCGCCCAGGCGGGACAGCACCTCGCCCATCAGGACGTCGCTGGCGACCGGCGGGGCCGCCGGACGCCGCGGGCCACGAGCGGGGCGATACACGGACTGACCGCGAAATCGGGGCGCGCTCGGTGCCACGCCCGCAGGATACGGTATCCTCGCCGTCATGTCGCGGCAGATCATCTCGACGGCAGGGGCGCCCAAGGCGATCGGTCCTTATTCACAGGCGGTGGCGGCCGGCGCCGGGCGGTTGCTCTTCTGTTCGGGCCAGATCCCCCTCGATCCCGCGACCGGCGAGATGGTGGGCGCCGGCGACGTCCGCGCTCAGGCCGAACGCGTGCTCCAGAACCTGGGCGCCGTCCTTGCGGCGGGCGGCGCGTCGTTCGCCTCGGTCGTGAAGACCACCATCTACCTGGCCGACCTGCAGGACTTCGGGTCCGTGAACGAGATCTACGGCCGCTACTTCCCCAAGGATCCCCCGGCCCGCGCCACCGTGCAGGCCGCCGGCCTGCCCAAGGGCGCGCTGGTCGAGATCGACGCGATCGCCGCGCTGGATTAGGCGAACCGAGCAAGATTCGAGGACGTCCAGTCGACGTCGTTACTCAGATCGAGCATGGCCACTTCGAGAGCGGCGGCAATCTGTGTGGGCTTAGCGGGATGCGCGGTCGCGCCGGTCGCGGCGCCCGAGTCGATGGAAATGTTCCGGCCGACCTTCGCGGATGTGGCTTACGCGCAGAAGTCTCCGGCCGAGAAGCTGGATCTCTATCTTCCGGCGGCCACCGGCACGCCGGCCCCGCTGGTGATCTGGATTCACGGCGGGGGATTCCGGCTGGGGGACAAGCGGTCGATCCGACGGCGAAACGTGGGGCCGCCGCCCAGGCCGACCGGTCCGGATGGGCCCTATCAGATCCAGGTGCCGGACGTCGTTGCGCTGACTTCGAAAGGCTATGGGGTGGCCGCGATCAACTACCGCCTCGGTCCGTCGATGGGTACCGCCGCAATCGCGGCGATTCAGGACGGCAAGGCGGCGGTCCGGTATCTCCGGGCCAACGCCGGCACCTATCATCTCGATCCGAGCAAGTTCGCGGCCTGGGGCGACTCGGCGGGCGGGTACATGGCCGCGATGCTGGGCGCCACAGGCGATCAGCGAACCCTGTTCGACACCCCGAATCTCGGCGATGCGGGGACGTCCAGCGCCGTGCAGGCCGTGGTGGTCTGGTTCGGCGCTGAGGATCGGCTGCCGGGAGCAGAGCTCGGGATCGCCCACTATCTGCCCAACGCGGCCGTCCTTCCCCCCTTCATGATCGCCAATGGCGACGCGGATCCAATCATCTCACCAGAGCAGGCGGGCCGGCTGCACGCGGCTCTGCTCGAAGCCGGCGCGCGCTCGACGTTGACCATCCTGCCCGGCGCCGGCCACGAGGATCCCGCCTTCATGGCGACGCAGATGCTCCCCACCTTCCAGTTTCTCGACCGTACGTTTGGCCGGATAGCAGGCCGCTAGGCGACCTGGGGCAGGGCGCGGCGGCGGTCGGGCGGGTCGGTCGCGACGACCGGCGGCTGCTCGACCTCTGCAAGCGCCGCCTTCCAATCGGCGAAGCGGCCGCCGGCGCGCGCGGCGCGAGCGGCGGCGCGACCGGCGGCGAAGCCTCCCTGCGCCAGCCGGTACTCGACCCAGGCCCACTTGGGTGACGTGGGGCGCAGCGTGACCCGCCCTTTGACCGCGGCGCGCAGGCGCTCGAGGCGGTCGTCGAGCACGTCGATGGCCTCGAACGGCGCGCCGTCGAGCGGCGTCTTGCGCTTGGCCACGAACGGGGCGATCCCCAGCACCAGCCGTCCGGCCGCCGCGGCCAGCTCCAGGCCGAAGCGCCCGAGCTCGTCGATGTCGGCGTCGGTCTCGCCGGGGAGCCCAACCATCATGTAGAGCTTGAGCTGTTGCATCCCATGTGCGCGGGCCAGCTGGGCCGCGCGCAAGAGGTGCCGCTCGCGCGTCTTGCGCTGAATGACGTCGCGCAGCCGCTCGGACGAGCCGTCCGCCGCGGTGGTGAGCGTCCGGTAGCCGCCCCGGCGCAGGAGGCCGACGATCTCGTCGTTCAGCCGGTCGGCCCGCAGGCTGGAGATGCCGACCCCGCGCCCCCCGTCCACGATGAAGCGCAGGATCTCGGGCAGCCCGGGGTGGTCGGTCACGGCGGCGCCCACCAGACCGACCCGCCGCGCGTCGCCGGGGATCAGCGCCTTGACCCGCTCGGGCTCGACCATCCGCATGCCGCCGTTGGTCGACCGGCGCATCACGCAGTAGGTGCAGCCCCGGTGGCAGCCGCGCTCGGGCTCGATCAGGAACATGTTGGCCAGCTCGGTGTGGGGCGTCCGGATCTGCGAGTAGGCGGGCAGCAGCGTGTCGTCGGCGGCGGCGACCGCCGGTGGCCGCTCGCCGTGAACCGGCGGCACGTAGAACCCGGGGCGTGACGCCAGCCGTTCCAGCAGGGCCTCGCGCGAGGTGGTGTCGCGGAACGCCTCGCACAGCTCGACGATCGTCTCCTCGGCTTCGCCCAGCAGGAGCACGTCGGCGTACGGCGCCGCCGGAACGGGGTTCGAGAAGGTCAGCGGGCCGCCCACGACGATCAGCGGGAACCGTTCGGGGCGGTCCCGGCGCTCGTCGGCGAAGGCGGGAATGCCCGCCAGGTCCAGGCAGGTCACCAGACCCGCCAGCTCGAGCTCGTAGGCCACCGAGAAGGCGACCACCGGAAAGTCGCCGACCGGCCGGCTGCTCTCGTAGGTCCGCAGGGGCTCGCTCGAAAACCGGGCCGCGCCCGCGTCGTCGGGCAGGAACGCCCGCTCGGCCGACACGCCCGCCATTCCGTTCAGCCGGCGGTAGATGGTCTGATAGCCGAGCGAGGACATCCCCACCGCATAGGGGCTGGGGTAACAGAGCGCGAACGGCAGCTCCGCCTGCTTGAAGATCGTGCCGACCTCGTCGGTCAGGCGAGCGGAGCGTATGTCTCGGAACGGCACGGTCATGCGGTGGGAACCGCCAATGATAGGGCTGAAACGGCTTCGGCGCCCGCCCCGGCGATCTGCAGGCGGTAGAGCCTGGCATAGACGCCCCCGGCTGCGAGCAGCGCGTCGTGCGTCCCTTCCTCGACCAGGTGGCCGTGGTGCAGGACCAGGATGCGGGTCGCCCGACGCACGGTCGAGAGCCGGTGAGCGATCACGATCGACGTCCGCCCGTGACGATCTGACCCGGGAACCCTGGAAGGGTTCCCGCTCCCTCCCGCGACGGACTTCGCTGGGCCGAGCCCAGCTCCGTCCACGCGCAGCAGCTCGGCGATGCCGCGCTCGATGACGCGCTCCGTCTCGGGATCGACGCTGGCGGTCGCCTCATCCAGGATCAGGATCTCCGGGTCGCGGGCCAGCGCCCGCGCGAACGCGATCAGCTGCCGCTCCCCGCCCGAGAAGTTGGCCCCCCGCTCGACCACGCGGGCGTCCAGGCCGCCGTCCCGCCCGGCGATGACCCGGTCGGCGCCGACCCGGGCAGCCGCCTGCAGGATGCGCGCGTCGGTCAGCGCCGGATCGCCGAGCGCGACGTTCTCGCGCAGCGTCCCCGAGAACATGAACACGTCCTGGCTCACGACCACGATGCGCCGGCGCAGCGCCCGCCGGTCCATCCCGCGCACATCGGCGCCGTCGACCCGCACCGCGCCCCCCTGCACGTCGTACAGGCGCGGGAGCAGCTTGATGATGGTCGACTTGCCGGCGCCGGTCGCCCCGACGATCGCCACCGTCTCACCGCGCGCGACGGCCAGCGACACGTGGTCCAGCACCGGACGGTCGGGGCGGTACCCGAACGTCACGTCCTGCAGCGCGACCAGCGGCGCCCCGGCCGCGACCGGTGCGGACGCCGATTGCGGCGCGTCGGGATCCACCGTGTCGAGCAGCGTGAAGACCCGCTCCGCCGCGGCCATCGCCTGCTGCATGACCGTGTACTTGGTGGACAGGTCGCGGATGGGGGCGAAGAACTTCCCCAGGTACTCGACGAAGGCGACCAGCACGCCAAAGGTCAGCGTGCCGCCCGCGATCCGCTTGCCCCCGTGCCACAGCAGCGCCGCAACGGCGATCGCGCCCACCGCCTCGACGATGGCGTAGAGCGCGGCGTCGGCGGCGATGGCCCGCGCGTTGGCCCGGCGGTAGTCGGCGTTGATGGCGTCGAACTCGCGGTCGACGCGCGCCTCCTGCGCGAACGCCTGCACCACCTTGACGCCCGAGAGGTGCTCCTGCAGGAAGGTGTTGAGGCGGGCCAGCTTCAGCCGGATCTCGCGGAAGGCGTCGCGCACGATCCGGCGGAAGAGGGCGGCGATGCCGAACAGCACCGGCGCCGCCGCCAGGGAGAACAGAGCCAGTCGCCAGTCGATGCCGACCATGGCGATCAGGATGAAGACCAGCCGGATCGCGTCGCCCAGCAGGCTGACCAGCCCGGACGCGAACATCTCGTTCAGCGCCTCGATGTCGCTGGTCAGGCGGGTCATGAGCCGCCCCACCGGCGTCCGGTCGAAGAACGACGCCGACAGCGACAGCACGTGCCGGTGGGCGGCGATCCGCAGGGCGTTCATCCCGCGCTGGCCCACCAGCTGGGTCAGGTAGATCTGCAGGAAGCCCGCGCCGTACTGGCCGGCCATCGCCGCCAGGTAAGCCAGCCCCAGCCGGGCCAGCCCGGCTGCCCGCCCCACCGCGATGTGCTCGTCGATGGCCTTCTTCAGCAGGTAGGGCTGCGCGATCTCGCAGACCGACATGATCGGCAGCATCGCGACCGCGATGGCCAGCTCGCGGCGATACGGCCAGACGTAGGTGAACACGCGGCGCAGGAGCGTCCGGTCGAGCGCCTTGCCCAGGACCTCGTCGGCGGCGCTCACGCGGCCCCCTCCACGTCCAGCGCCGCCGCGGCTTCCTCGGTGCGGTACAGCCTCGCGTACAGGCCGCCGGCCGCCATCAGGCTGTCGTGGGTCCCCGATTCGACCAGCCTCCCGCGCTCCAGCACCAGGACCAGGTCGGCGTGGCGCACGGCCGCCGGCCGGTGAGAGATCAGGATCGAGGTCCGCCCCGCCAGGATCGGCTCGAGGCGGGTCAGGATCTCGCGCTCGGTCTGGGCGTCGACCGACGACAGCGAGTCGTCCAGGATCAGGATCCGCGGGTCGGCGGCCAGCGCGCGCGCCAGGGCCACGCGCTGGCGTTGCCCGCCCGACAGGGTCAGCCCGCGCTCGCCGACCAGCGTGTCGTAGCCCTCGGGCAGGACCGCCAGATCGGGCAGCAGGCCGGCCGCCTCGGCCGCCGCCTCGATGCGGGCGCGGTCGATGTCTCCGCCTCCCGGGCGGCCGAAGTCGATGTTCTCGCCCACCGTCGCCGAGAACAGGAACGCGTCCTGGGGCGCGTAGCCGACCTGCGCGCGCAGCGTCCGCAGGGGGATCTGCGTGACGTCGCGGCCGCCGACGAACACCTGCCCCGGCGGGACCTCTTGCATCCGGACCAGCGCGTCCACCAGCGTCGTCTTGCCGGCGCCGGTCGGCCCCACGATCGCCAGGGTGGCCCCCGCCGGAAGCGCGAACGACACCTCATCCAGCAGCCGGCGGCCGTCGACCTGGATGGTCAGTCCCCGGACGTCGATCGACGGGGGACCCAGCGGGCCGGCCTCGGCCCCCTCGGGCGGGTCGGCGATGCGGGGCGGCGTCTCGAGCAGGTCGCGGACGCGGGCCCAGCCGGCCACCCCGCGCTGCCAGATCCCGATGATCCAGCCGAGCGCGATGGTCGGCCACGACAGCAAGACCAGGTACGCGTTGAACGCCACCAGGCCCCCGATGGTCAGGTGGCCCGCGATCACCTCGCGGCCGCCGGCCCACAGCACGATCAGCGTGCCGATGCCGGCCATCATGGCGAACAGCGGCGACAGGGCCCCGCGCACGCGGACCAGCGACAGCGCCCGGTCCAGGTAGGCGTCGTTGAGCGCGCGGAACTTCTGGTCTCGGATCGGCTCCAGCCCGTAGTGCTTGATGACGGCCACGCCGGCCAGGTCCTCCTGGATCGAGGCCGACATGACGCCCAGCTGCTCCTGGATGGCCCGGCTCCAGTGGTAGACGCGGCGTGAGGTCAGGCGCACCGCGACCAGCAGCACGGGGTAGGGGAGCAGCGCCCAGACCGTCAGACGGGGCGACAGGTGCAGGAGCAGCCAGACGGTCGTGACATAGACCATGGCGGTGTTGACCAGGTTCAGCAGGCCGGGGCCGAACAGCGAGCGCACCGCGCTCAGGTCGTTGGTCAGCCGGGACATCACGTCCCCGGTCGGGTGGCGCCGGTAGAACCCGGGGTCCAGCCGCAGCAGGTGCCGGAACAGGTCACCGCGCAGCCGGTACTCGATGTTGCGGCCGGCGTTGAAGATCAGGACGCGCGACCAGGTCCGGATGACCGCCTGGCCGACCGCCAGCACCGCGATCCAGGCGGCGTCGCGCGCCACGCTCCCGTGCACGGAGCCCCGGCGCAGATCGTCGATGGCGTTCTTGATGAGCCAGGGGATTGCCAGCGACAGCCCGCTGGTCGCGACCAGGCAGACGCAGCCGGCGAGGATGCCGGCCAGCTCGGGGCGCATCCGGCGCGCTATGGACGCTCTGGCGATGGACGACGTGTCGGACAAATGTCCGGAAGTATCGCCGATGGTGTCCGGTTGTCCCGCATCTTCGCGATTGAACCGACGAAACCCGAGGATCTATAGTCGATAGTCTTTTTTCCCCCACCGAGCCCGTCCCATGACCACCACCGTCTCGACAGCGCTCGCCGCCCTCCAACTCCGCCCCGACGACAGCCAGGCGCTGCAGGTCCTGAAGGGCGTGCACCCCGGCAACGGCGCCGGCCTGGACGCCGAGGCCCTGGCCAAGGCCCTCTCCGACGCGCGCCGCTGGCACCGCGAGCGCGCCGACTTCGAGCTCTGCCTGGAGCTGATCGATCTCGAGCTGGCGTTCACCACGCTCCCCGCCCGCCGGGCCGACCTGTTTCACGAAAAGGGGCGGCTGCTGTTCGACGACCTGCTGCGCGACGAGGCGGGGCAGGCGGCGGTGCGCCAGGCGCTGGGCGAGGTCTCCGACCACCGGGCGGCCAACGAGTCGCTGGCGCAGATGACCCTGGTCCGGGCGAACTGGGAGCCGATCGCGCGCCGCTACCTGCAGCAGGCCGATGAGGCCAAGGACCCGACGCTGGCCGCCAGCCTGCACGGCTCGGTGGCCGAGCTGTACCTGAAGTACCGCCCGGGCCAGCCCGAGGGCGAGACCCACCTGCGCAAGAGCATGGAGCTCAACCCCGCCAACCGGCGGGCCGCCGCCCACCTCGAGCGAATCCTGCGCGAGAGCGGGCGCCGCGAGGAGCTGCTGGGGCTCTACGAGCAACGCGCCGAGCGGGCCCAGACCCGTGAGGAGCGGACCGCCGCCGAGGTGGCGGCCGGCGACCTGTCCCAGGAGATGGATCGCGCCGACCAGGCGTCGGCCCACTACCAGAAGGCGCTGGAGATCGACCCCAACGAGCCGCGCGCCCTTCGGGCCGTCCGCGCCTCGCTGGTGGCCAGCCAGTCGTGGGGGGAGCTGGCCAAGCTGCTGGAGGCAGCTTCGCGCACCCGTCGGGGCGAGCGGGACGTCCCGCTGCTGGTCGACCTGGCGACGCTGTTCTGGAAGCGGATGAACCAGCCCGACCTGGCGGAGCCGTTCTTCCGCAAGGTGCGCAAGCTGGACCCCTCGAACCACGCGATGGTCGACTTCTTCCGCGCCCACTACGAGGCGCGGAACGAGCAGGCGCAGTTCCTGTCGGTGCTGGCCCAGGCCCAGAAGACCGAGCCCGACGTCGAGCGGCGCGTGGCGATGGGGATCGAGATGGCGCGCGCCGCCGAGCAGCGGCCCCAGCACGCCGAGAAGGCGATCGAGATCTGGAAGGGTGTGCTGCGCCTGCGGCCTCACCTGCCGGAGGCGGTGCCGGCGCTGCGCCGCCTCTACACGGCGACGGAGAAGTGGAACGCGCTGCTCGAGCTGTTGAAAGACGAGCTGGAGGCGGTGCCGGCCAGCGACGTCGACGAGAAGATCAATCGCCACCTGGAGATCGTGGCGATCTACCGCGACCGTCTGAACCTGGACGTCATGGTGGTGACCACCTACCTCAACATCCTGGCGCTGAGGCCCGACCACCCGGCCGCCCTGGCGGCGCTGGCCAGCCGATACGAGGCGCAGGGGCGCTGGGGCGACCTGGTGCAGATCCTGGCGCGCCAGGCGGAGTCGGCGCCCGATCCGGCCGCGCGCGTGGCGCTGCACCGGCGGATCGCCTCGATCTGGGCCGACAAGCTGGGCAAGCACCAGAACGCCGTCGCCAGCTTCGAGAAGATCCTCGAGGCGGAGCCCGGAGACACGGAGACGGCGGCGCGGCTCAAGGAGCTGTACGTCAAGAACCGGTCCTGGCGCCCCTTGATCGAGGTGCTGCGGCGCGAGCTGCCGCACGTCGACGCGGCCGGCCGGCGCTCGCGCCTGGTCGAGATGGCCCGCCTGGCCGGCGAGCGCCTGAACGACGCGCGCGAGGCGATCACCCTCTACAACCAGGTGCTGGCCATCGCGCCGCAGGATCCGGAGGCGCTGGCCGGCCTGGCCACGCTGTACGAACGCGAGCGGCGCTGGCCCGCGCTGGTGGAGATCCTGGACCGGCAGCGCGGCAACGCCGAGGGGAACGCGGCCGCCGAGCTGCCGCTGCTCGAGCGGCGCGGGACGCTGCTCTACGAGCGCATGGGGGCGGCCGAGGCCGCCATCCAGGTGTTCCGCCGCATCCAGTCCCTGGACGCCAAGAACGCCCGCGCCGCCCGGGCGCTGCGCGAGATCTACGCCCAGGCCGGCGACTACGCGTCGCTGGAGTCGCTGTACGCCGATCAGGGGGCCTTTGGCGAGCTGTGCGATCAGCTCACCTCGCTGGCCGATCGGACCGCCGACATGGGGGCGCGGACCCGCCTGCTGGAGCGGGTCGCCACGCTGGCGCAGGAGAAGCTGAATCAGCCCGATCGCGCGCTGAAGGCGTACGAGCGGATCCTGACGACCGACCCCCGCAACCGGAAGGCGGCGCTGGCGCTGATCCCGCTCTACCGGTCGGCCCAGAAGTGGCCGCGGCTGCTGGCGACGTACGAGGCGCTGCTGGGTCCGTCGGCCGCGGGGGACGGCGCCAGCCAGGCGGAGCGGCTGGACCTCTACGCCGAGGCGCGGAAGATCTGCGAGGAGCGGCTGGGGTCGAAGGCGCTGGCGTTCCAGTGGTGCGCCCGGGCCTTCCAGGTGGCGCCCAAGAACGCGGAGGTGCGCGCCGACCTGGAGCGGCTGGCCGGCGAGGCCGACGAGTGGGGGGCGCTGGCGGCGGCGTACGAGGCGCGGTTCGGCGCCTCGACCGACGCCGAGGAGCGCCTCTGGCTGCTGCGGCGCGTGCTGCGGATCTCCGCGACGCGGCTGTTCCGCCCGCAGGACACGCGGCGCGCCGCCGAGGCGATCCTGGCCGAGCTCGGCTACGACGAGGAGGCCGACGTCGCGCTCGAGCAGGTCCTGGTTTCAGCCAAGGCCTGGCCCGAGCTGGCCAAGCTGCTGCACACGCGCGCCGACCGCGCGCCCGACGCCGCGGAGCGGGTGAAGCTGCTGCTGCGGATCGCGCAGCTGGAAGAAGAGCGGGTGGGCGACATGGCGGCCGCGGCCGCGACCTGGACGGCGATCGTCGACGCCGACCCGACCAACGAACGGGCCCGCCGGGCGCTGGTGCGCGTCTCCGAGGCGCGGCAGGACTGGATCGGCGTCGTCGAGGCGCTGCGACGCGAGCTGGCCACGCGCGGCGCCTCGATGGAGCTCAAGGAGCGCGAGGAGGTGCTCCTGCGGGTGGCGCACCTGCAGGAGACCCGGCTGGAGGATCACGAGGGGGCGTTCTCGTCGTACCGCGAGGTGCTGCAGGCCAACCCGCACGCCGCGCCGGCGGTCGCCGGGCTGGAGCGGCTGGCCGGCCACACCCAGGCCGAGCGCGCCGAGCTGGCCCGGCTGACCCTGCCGTTCTACGAGCGGACCGAGAACGCGGCCAAGCTGGCGGTGGCCAACGCGGCGTTGCTGGAGGTGGCCGACACCGTCGGCGAGCGCGTCGAGCGGCTCGAGAAGCTGCGCGCCCTGCACGGCGGACCGCTGAAGGATCCGGCCGCGGCCTACCGGGCGGCGCAGGCGCTGTTCGACATCGATCCGGCCGACGGCGAAAACCGCGAGGCGTTGCTGGGGTTCGCGGCCGAGGCGGCCCTGACCAGCGAGCTGGCCGACAAGCTGCGGGCCACCGCGCAGACCGCGCAGGACCGCAACCTTCGCCGCGACCTGCTGGTCACGGTGGCCGAGCTCGAGGAGAAGCAGCTGGGTCGCAGCGGCGAGGCCGAGAAGGTCTACGCCCAGATCCTGGCCGACGAACCGCTGCACGCGGGCGCGTTCAAGGCGCTGACGCGCCTGTATCGGGATGGGCAGCGCTGGAATCAACTGCGCGCGCTCCTGGATGCGCGGCAGCTGGCCTCGCTGAGCGGGCCCGAACGGCTGGACCTGCTGGCCGAGATCGCGGAGCTGGACGAGACCGCGCTGGCCGACGCCGACCACGCGCTCGGCGCCTACGAGAAGATGCTGGAGCTGGACGCCGCCGAGCCCCGCGCCCATCGCGGCCTCGAGCGGCTCTACGCCGCACGCGAGCGCTGGAGCGATCTGGAAGGGCTGCTGGGCGGCCGCGTCGCCACAGCCTCGGCCAGCGAGGCGCAGGAGCTGGAGTTCCGCCGGGCCGAGCTGCGCGCCTCTCGCCTGAACGACGTCGACGGCGCCCTGCGCCTGCTGGAAGGGATCGTGAAGGCGGCCCCTCAGCACGAGGGGGCGCGCCGGCTGCTGGAGAAGCTGGTCACGGTGCCGGCGCACCGGCAGCGGGTCGCGAAGATCCTCGAGCCGGTCTACGAAGGGGGCGGCGCCTGGGCCCGGCTGGTCGCGGTGCTCGAAGTGCAGCGCGAGGCGGTGGAGGGCGCGGCCGCGATCCCGCTGCTGGCCCGCATCGCCGAGCTGCAGGAGACGCGCCTGCAAGCGCGCGCGATGGCGCTGGCGACCTGGCGGCAGGTGCTGGCCGCCGACCCGGCCAACCCCGACGCGCTGACCGAGGTCGAGCGGCTGGGGACGGCGCTGGAGCGCTACGCCGAGCTGGTCGACGTCTATCAGGACCTGGCCTTCCGGCGCGGCGGCGCCGACGTGGCCGGGCGCGCCGAGTTGCTGTCTCGCGCGGCGCGCCTGTACGCCGGCAAGCTGAACAACCGGCGCGCCGCCATCGACGCCTGGAAGCTGGTCCAGAACCTGGACGTCAACAACCGCGAGATCGCCGGGCCGGCCGCGGCCGCCCTGGAGGCCCTTTACAACGAGACGGGCGACGTCGCGAACCTGGTGAAGACCCTGCAGCTCCAGGCGCGCTGGGTCGACCGGGCGGCCGACAAGAAGCCGATCCTGTTCCGCATCGCGGCGCTGCAAGAGAAGTCGCTGGGGGACAACGACGCGGCGGTGGCGACGCTGCGGTCGATCCTCGAGCTGGATCCCCAGGACCGCGCGGCCATCGACGCGCTCGATCGGATCTTCGAGGCGGGCGCGCAGCACCGGCAGCGCGTCGAGATCTTGCGGCGGCGCATCGATCTGGCCGGCGACGCCGGCGCCCGGCAGGAGCTGTGGCGGCGGATCACCGATCTGCTCGAGCGCGACGTGGGGGACATCGAGGAGGCGATCGCCGCCTCGGTCAGCATCCTGGACGAGAACCCCGAGGACGATCGGGCGCTCGAGACGCTGGCGCGCCTGTACGAGCAGCAGGGCCGGCACCGCGATCGACTGGAGATCATCGAGCGGCGCCTGGCGCTCCTGCCGGCGGACGACGCGCGCCGGCTCCCGCTGCTGCGGCAGATCGCGGCGCTCCTGGAGGGGCCGCTGGGCGACGCGGCGGGCGCGCTCGAGCGCTGGCGAGAGGTGCTGGCCCGCGCGCCCTCCGACGCCGAGGCGATCGCGGCCATCGAGCGGTTCCTGGCCCCGGGCGGCGACGCGGGGCTGCGCCTCGCGGCCGCGCAGCTGCTGGAGCCGATCTACGCCAGGGCCCAGCGCTTCCCCGAGCTGGCCGGGATCATCCGGATCTACGTCGACGAGCAGAACGATCCGCGCGCCCGCCTGTCGGAGCTGATGCGGCTGGCGGCGCTGGAGGAGACGCGCCTGGCCGATCCGGAGGCCGCGCGCGGCACCATCGCGCTGGCCATCCGCGACGCCCTGTCCGAGCCCGAGCTGCCCGGGCTGCTCGACACCTACGAGCGGCTGACCGGGCCGGAGCGGATGCCGGAGGCGACCACCCTCTACCGCGAGATCAGCCCCGACGTTCTCGACGAGTCGGTGAAGCTGCGCCTGGATCGAACCATCGCGTCCACCGCCGCCACCCAGGGGGACGCGGCAGTCGCCGCCGACTACTACCGGCGCATCCTGGACCGCGTCCCCGAGGACGACGGCGCGCTGGCGGCGCTTGAGCGCATCTACCGCGGCAGCGGCGACGACGCGGCCCTGTACGAGATCCTGGTGCGGCGCGCCGAGCTGGCGCGCGACACCGCGGGCGAGCGCGCGCTGCGGGTGCAGATCGGCGAGGTCGCCGAGACCAAGCTGCAACGGCTGGACGACGGGATCGCCGCCTACGAGCGGGTGCTGGAGATCGCGCCGGGCGACCGGGCGGCCGCGCAGGCCCTGGATCGCCTGTACACGCGCGCCGAGCGCTGGACCGACCTGACCCGGCTGCTGGAAGACCAGCTGCAGAAGAGCGGTCGCCCCGAGCGCGAGCTGGTGGACCTGCGGTTCCGCCTGGCGCGCATCGAGCAGGATCAGCGCGGCGATCGCGAGGCGGCGCTGGAGCACCTGAAGGTGGTGCTGGACGGCGACCCGGATCACCCGGACGCCATCTCGATGCTCGAGGGGATGCTGGACGACATCGCCGTCCAGGGGATGGCGGCGACCTTGCTGGAGCCGGTGTACGCCGGCCGGGGCGACTGGCCGTCGCTGATCAAGATCGGCGAGATCCGCCTGCTGCAGGTCGAGGAGCCGGCCGAGCGGCTGGCCTGGACCAAGCGGATCGCGCGCCTCTTCGAGGAGCAGCTGGAGGACTTCGACAGCGCGCTCCGCTGGTACGGCAAGGTCTTTCAGGAGGCTCCCACCGAGCGCCTGAGCGCGGAGCCGCTGCTGCGCCTGGCCGGCAAGCTGGATCGCTGGCAGGACGCCGCCAGCCTGCTGGCGAGCTATCTGGAGGGGGAGCTGTCGGAGGAGCCGGCGGTGCTGGAGAACGTGCGCCGGACGGCCGAGATCTTCGACCTGCGTCTGGGCCAGCACGCCGAGGCGCAGAAGTACTACCGGCGCCTCTACGACGCGCGCCCCGACGACGCGCCGACCACGCAGCTCTACGAGGCCGCGCTGGAGCGCTGGGGCGCCTGGCAGGACCTGCGCGAGCTGGTCGACGAGCGGGCAGGGCGAGCGCCCGACCCGGCGGCGCGCGTGGCGCTGCTGCGCCGGAGCGCGAAGCTGGACGAGGAGAAGCTGGAGGACATCGGGCGCGCCATCGGCACGCTGCGCGAGGCGCTGGACGTCGACCCCGATGACCGCCGCACCGCCGTCGAGATGGAGCGGTTGCTGGGGCAGCAGGCGCGCTGGCCCGACCTGGCGGACCACCTGTCGTCGATGCTGGAGCGCCTGCCCGAGGGGGCCGAGCGCGACGCCGTCACCCTGCGGCTGGCCGACATCCTGGCCACCCAGCTGGGCGACGCCTCGACGGCGGTCGATCGTTACGCCGACATCGTCGCGCGCGACGGCGCGTCGGCGCGTGACCTCTCCACCGCGGTGACCGCGCTGGAGGGGATGGCGAACGATCCGGACCAGCGCTACCGTGTCGCGATCATCCTGGAGCCGGTCTACCGGCGCGCCAACGATCTGGGCAAGCTGGTGGGCGCGCTGGACGCGCAGCTCGAGGCCGCCGACGATCGCGCCGAGCGGGTGCGCCTGCTGGGCGAGATGGCGGAGCTCCACCAGCAGATGGGGCGCGTCGACCTGGCCTTCGATGCGCGCAGCCGCGCGTTCCTGACCGACGTCGAATCCCCCGACACGCTGGGGGCGATGGACGCGCTCGGCCGGGCGGCCAGGCTGCACGCGCCGCTGGCGGCTGCCCTGCAGAAGGGCGCCGTGGAGGCCGTCGATCCGGACCTGCAGTCGCGCCTCTGGACGGCGTCGGCCCGCCTGCTGGAGGCGCCGCTCAACCGCCCCGAGGACGCCATCGAGGCCTGGCGGGCGGCGCTGGCCGCCAAGTCGGACGATCGCGAGGCGTTCGTGGCCCTCGAGCGGCTGCTGACCGCGGCCGGCCGGGCGGCCGACCTGGTCGATGTGCTCGAGCGGCACCTCGAGGTCTCGATCGACGGCGAGGAGCGCAAGGCCATCGCCAAGCGCATCGCGCTCTTGCAGCAGGACGCCCTCGATCAGCCGGACCAGGCGGTCCGGGCCTGGGAGACGGCGCTGGGGATCGATCCCAATGACGGCGAAGCGCTGGAGGCGCTGGCGCAGCTGCACCTGTCGTCGGGCGCCTTCCGTGAGCTGGCCGACATCTATGGCCGCAAGATCGAGCTGACCGACCGGGCCGACGAGCGTCGCATGCTGTTCATGCAGAGCGCGCGCATCTTCGAGGAGAAGCTGAGCGAGCCCGACCGGGCCATCGAGCAGCTGCGCGCGCTGCTGGCCGAGACGCAGGGTGACGGCGAGGCGCTGGCCGACCTGGACCGCATCCTGACGGGCGAAGGGCGCCACGTGGATCTGGTGGAGGTGCTCGATCAGCGGGTCGGGCGCGCCCAGGATGCGGCGTCTCGCGACGAGCTGGCGTTCCGCGCCGCCCGGCTGACCGAGGTCGAGATCGGCGACGTCGAGGGCGCGATCGGTCGCTACGCGCGGATCCTGCAGACCGCGCCGAAGCACGCGGGTGCGCGCGACGCGCTGTTCGCGATTGCCCGGGGCGACGACTACCGGCTGCCGGCCGTCGACGTGCTGGAGCCGGTCGCCCGCGCCGGCAAGGAGTGGGACGCGGTGGTGGAGCTGCTGGAGCTGCGCCTGGCCATCGAGGACGGCGCTGCGGGGCGGATGGCGCTGCTCGCCGAGATCGCGCGCATCGACGAGATCGAACGGCGCGACGTGAAGGCGGCGTTCTCGGTGTGGGCCCGCGCCCTGACCGAGGACGCGACGGTGGACGAGCCGCGGGCGGCGCTGGAGCGGCTGGCCGCCGGCAGTCGAGATTGGCGCGCCCTGGCCGACGTCTACGCCGAGCGCATGGAAGCCACCTTCGACGCCGGGCTGCAGAGGACCCTGGCGATGCGGCTGGCCTCGCTGCACGAGAACGAGCTGGGCGACGCGGCCAAGGCCGCCGACTACCTCCGGCAGGCGCAGTCACTGCCCGGCGAGGAGGAGCCGGTGCTGGCCGCGCTCGAGCGGGTGCTGGCCAAGCTGGGTGAGAACGACGAGCTGGCCCAGGTGCTGGCGCGCGAGGCGGAGCTGGCCAGCGAGCCGGCGGCGCAGGCCGACTACCTGGCCGCGCTGGGGGCGTTGCGCCTGGCGTCGCTGGACGATCCGGACGGCGCGCTGGCGGCGTTCCGTGACGCGGTCGAACGCGTCCCCGAGCACCAGCGGGCCCGGGCCGCGCTGGTCTCGCTGCTGGATCGCGACGCCACGCGCGAGGGCGCGCTGGACGTGCTGGAGCCGCTGGCCGAGGCGCGCGGCGACCACCAGGAGCTGATCGCGCTCTACGAGCAGCGGATCGATCTGCGGGACGATCGCGGCGAACGGGCGCACTGGCTGCGCAAGATCGCCGAGGTCTCGGCCGAGCGGCTCAACGATCCGGCCCGGGCCGTCGCGGCGCTCGGTCGCGCGCTGCGCGAGGATCCCTCGCCGGGCGGCGCGCTGGACGACCTGGAACGGATCGCCAGCGCCGGGGATCTGTCGGCCTCCGGCGCGCAGGAGATCGAGGGGGCGCTGGCCGGCGCCGAGCCCGACTCCGCGCGCGAGCTGGCGCTGCGCGCCGCGCGCCTCTACGAAGAGGCGGGGGACGCTCCGTCGGCGGAGCGCCTCTACCGGCGGGTCCTGGATCAGGACGCCGAGAACACCGACGCTCTGCAGGCGCTGGAGGGTCTGTATCGGGCCGCCAAGCGGTCCGCGCAGCTGGCAGACGTCCTTCAGCGCCGGGCGGCGGTCGATCTGGATCCGCAGCTCCGGCGGACACGCCTGCTGGAGGCGGCCCGGCTGCACGAGGGGCTGGGCGACGTGGCGGCCTCGGTAGCGGCCCTGCAGGCACTGCGCGCGGCGGACGAGGACGATCTGGACGCTCTCAAGGAGCTGGCTCGCCTCCACGAGAAGCTGGGCCAGCCGCGCGAGCTGGACGCGGTGCTGGCTCAGCAGGCTCGCCTGACCGAGGATCCAGGCCAGCGCGCCCGGCTCTGGGGGCGCGTCGGCGAGCTGCGCCTGGGGGTCCTGGGCGATGCGGACGCTGCGGCCGAGGCCTACCGCGAGGCGCTGGAGGGCGTTCCCGACGACGCGGTGGCGCTCTCGGCGCTCGAGTCGATCGAGGAGAAGCGCGAGGACTGGTCGACCTTGCAAGAGGTGCTGCTGCGCCGGCTGGGGAGCGCCACCGGCGCCGATCAGGTGGCGGTGCTGCTGAAGCTGGCCCGCAACGCCGAACAGCGGCTGCAGGACACCGATCAGGCGGTCGGATTCCTGCGCCAGTTGCTGGACGCCGACGCGCGCAACGGCTTCGGCTACCTCGAGCTGGAGCGGATCCTGCGTGGCGCCGAGCGCTGGTACGACCTGGTCGACGTGCTCGCCAAGCACGCCGAGATGGAAGGGGCGGCCGGCCGCAAGCCGACGGAGCTGGCGTTGCGGGTGGCGATCGCCAACGTCTGGGAGAAGGAGCTCGACTCGCCCGAGAGCGCGGCCGACGCCCTGGAGAAGGTGCTGGAGGTCGATCCCAACAACGCGGGGGCCTTGCTGTCCCTGGCGCGGGTGCACGAGCGGTCCGAGCGCTGGGACGACGCGGCCGACGCGCTCGAGCGCGCGGCGGCCCACGCGGCGTCGCCGCCGGAGTTGGCCGAGATCCACTTCCGCACGGCCGGAATCCAGCGGACCAAGGGGGCAGACCCCGCCGAGGTCGAGCGGGCGCTGCTGCGAGCGCTGGACGCCGACGCCACCCACGGGCCGACGCTGGAGGCGCTGGAGGCGATCGCGCGCGAAGCCAAGGACGACGAGCGCCTGGTGAGCATCCTGGACCTGAAGCTGCAGATCGCCGCCAGTGACGCCGAGCGCGCCAAGCTGCTGCGCGAGGTCGCGGCGCTGCTCAGCGGGCCGCTGGCCCAGCCGGCGGCGGCGCTCCCCTACCTGCAACGGCTGATCGCGGTCGATCCGACCGAGGTGGCCGGGCGCGAGCAGCTGGCCGACGCGCTGATGGGCGCCGGCCGCATCGACGAGGCGCTGCGCCTCATCGGCGAGATCATCACCGAGCTGGGCAAGGCCCGGCGCGGAAAGGAAGCAGCCCGCTGGCACACGCGGCTCGGCACAATCGCCGAGGCGCGCGGCGACACCGAGGCGGCGTCGGCGGCCTTCAACGCCGCATACAAGCTGGACCCGAGCCACCCCGCGACCATCGCGGCTCTCGGCCGGCTGGCCTACCGCCGCAGCGACCTCGACTCGGCCCGGAAGTTCTACCGATCGCTGCTGCTTCAGAACTTCGACGAGGCGACCGCGGGCGTGTCAAAGGCCGAGGTCTACCTGATGCTCGGCCGCATGCACGTCCTGGCGAACGAGATCCCGAAAGCCCGGAACATGTTCGAGCGCGGGCTCGAGGTGGATCCAAAGAACGTCGATTTGAAAGCCGCGCTCACCGGCCTGGGCTGAGGGCCGGGGCCCGAGGCCCTGACCCCACCCTAACCCTCCCCGCGGAGCACCGCGGAGCGGGGAGGGCGGAGAGGGAGGCTGACCCCACCCTGACCCCACCCTAACCCTCCCCGCGGAGCGCCGCGGAGCGGGGAGGGGAGAGAGGGAGGCTGACCCCACCCTAACCCTCCCCGCGGAGCGGGGAGGGGAGAGACAAGGGTCGTGAGCCGGCTCCAACCCTCCCCGCGGAGCGGGGAGGGCAGGGTGGGGTCTGAGGCCCGGGGCGTCTTATTTGGTGGCGCAGCGCTTTTGCGCTCGCGCCGCTGCTTCCGCCAGGTTCGCGTCGTGTCCGGTCGCCAGCGCGTGAAGCGCGGCGTTGCCGGCGCCCGGGTCGCAGAGCATGCCCAGCGCCTCGATGGCGGGGGCGCGATACGGGTGGTGGGCGTCGCCGGCCAGGGCCACCGTGGTGTTCACCGCTTCGGGGCCGCCCAGCCGGGCCAGGGCGCGCAGGACGGCGACGGCGGCTCCCTGCAGCGCCAGGTCGCCCTCGGACTCGGCGACCAGGCCGCGCAGCGCCGCGGCCAGCTGGGGGGCTGCGCCGCGATCGCCCGACTCGGCCATCAGCCCGGCGGCCAGCGCTCGCAGCGACGGTGTCTCTTCGCGGCGGTTCAACGCGGCCAGCAGGACGCCGCGAGCGCGGGGATCGCGGCAGCGGGTCAGGCCGATGAGCGCCACGCGCCGGACCTCGTCGACGTCGCGCTCCGTGGCGCGGACCATCAGATCGCCGCCGCCCGCCACGCACAGGTGCCCGAGCGCGTCCACCTCGGCCCGTCGCACGAAGGGCCAGGGCTCTTGCTTGGCTCCGTCGATCAGCGTCTGCCCGGCGCCGGCGTCGCCCACCTTGGCCAGCCCGAGCGCCGCGGTCTCGCGCACGCGCGGGTCCTGGTCCCACAGCGCCTTGCGAAGCGCCTGGCGCGAGTCTGGTCCACCCGGGGGCTGTGTTCCCAGCTCTCGCGTGGCCAGGAAACGGAGCACCGGCTCGTCGCCGGCGGCCTGACTGGCGCCGATCAGGTCGGCGGTGCCGTCGCCCAGGGCGCCCAGCGCCAGGATCGCGCGGGCCCGCAGCTCGAACGGGCGATCGGCCGCCAGGTCGGCGCGCAGCGCCGCCAGGACCTGGGCGCGCTTGGCCGGCGCCGCCTTGACCACCGCCGCGAGCACGCGCGCCAGATCGGCTGCGCGGCGCCCGCCGTTCGATCGGGGCGCCGCTGCGTACGCGGCCAGCAGGGCATCCGCCGGCAGCCGCGGCGAAGCCTGCAGCGCGCCGACGATCGCCGACCGCAGCGCTGGTGAACCGTCCCCGGCCGCCTGCAGCAGCGCGGTGGCCGCGCCGTCGTCGTTCAGCCCGCCCAGCACGCGGGCCGCCCGCCCGCGATCCTCCGGCGACGCCGAGCCCGAGCCGAGCAGCGCGGTCAGGGCAGCCACGGGCGGAGCCGGCGATCGCGCCAGCGTGGCGGCGATGACCCGTTCCTCGTCCTCGCTCGAACCCATGAGCGCTCCGACCAGCGCGTCCAGGACGGCCGGGGTGTGAGGGGTTGGCTCGAGCCGCCCGAGCGCGTCGAGCAGGCAGTCCCGTCCCGCGCCGCTGCTGGACGCGACCGCCTGCGCCGTCGGCAACAGCGCCGCGTCACCCAGCCCCAGCAGCAGCGGCAACCGGGCTGCGCAGTCGGGCGCGGCGGCCAGGTCGGCGACCAGACGCTCGGCCCCGCCGGGACCGTCGGCGTCGGTGAACACCGACAGCTCGGCGATGGCGGTCGTCCCCAGGCTCCTGGGAGGCGCCGCCTCGGTTCCGGGCGTGACCTCCGTGATCACGGCGGTCAGGCAAGACGCCGCCAGGGGAGCGGGGAAGGCCACCCAGTACGGCTCACGCCAATGTTTCTCGCTGGCCGCCGGATCGTCGGCGATCTCGACGTCGAACCGCTGCTCGGGCGCCGGGCCGAACGCGATCTGAAGCCTTTTGACCCGGTTGTGGGCCCTCAGCGCCGTCAGGCTGGACCCGTCGCCTGGAAAGATGCGGATCCCCCGCACCGCGTACCCGGTGGCGGCCGCCCGCGCGGTCAGGAACTCCCCGCGGCCGTCGCCGCCCAGCCCCTCGGCCCAGACGGTGGCCGGGTCGGCGTCGTTCAGCTCGACGGGGGCGGTCAGGTCGCGGGCGTCGGCGCCCGCGCCCCGCGTCGTGGAGGCGCCCACGAAACGAAAGTTCGGCAGCGGCCTGCCGGCCGGCATGGCGGGGTCGCCGCGCCGCGCGATCAGCGTCTTGGGCGCCGCGGCGGGCACGGTCGACACGATCGGCCGGAACCGACCGGCGGCGAAGTCGTAGGCGCGCGGGAACAGCCGGGCGGGCGCGCCGTCGCAGCGGTCAACCTGCGCCGCCGTCTGGTACTCGACGACGCGCTCGGCCGTGGTCTCGACCCAGATCGACGTCTCCCCGTCCGCGTCGCGCGCCCCCGTGACACCGCTCCAGAGCACGCGTCGCGGAGCGTCCAGCTCGCCCACCCAGACCTCGGCGCCAGCGCTGCCGCGCACCGGGACCCTCAGCTCCGCCACCCGATGCCCCTGGACGGCCACCTCGCGCAGGGCGGGCGTGCCCCGCCGCAGGGCGGGCGTTTTCAGCGCCACGCGCGCCACGACCTGGGCCCCGTCGTGGACCTCGAGGCTTCCGTCAGGGGCGGTGGCCAGGTTCAGGCCGGCGGGTGGGGGGCCGGCCAGCGCCGCCGCCAGGACCGGGGCCAGGAGAATGCGCATGACTCCGGAGAGCATCGCATCTATATAAACCAACCGCCGCGATGAAACCCGCCCCTGATGCACCGCCCGCAAAGCCCGGCACTGTCGCCGGGACCGTCGCCATTCTGGGCCGCCCGAACGTCGGCAAGTCGACGCTGCTCAACCGCATCGTGGGCGAGAAGCTGGCCATCGTGACGCCCAAGCCGCAGACGACGCGCAACCGGATCGCCGGCGTCTACAACGGCGACCGCGGCCAGATCGTGTTCGTCGACACCCCGGGCGTCCACGGCGCCAAGAAAGAGCTCAACCGGTTCATGATCGGCGAGGCGCTGGGGCTGATCCCGGACATCGAAGCCGCGCTGCTGGTCGTCGACGCCGCCGCGGGCCCGCCGGGCGACGCGGAGGAGCGCATCCTGCGCGGTCTGGCCGAGGCCGGGCGACCGGTCGTGCTGGGGCTCAACAAGGTCGATGCGCTCAAGGACAAGGGAGCGCTGCTGCCCATCCTCGAGCGCTGGTCCAAGCGTCCCGAGCTGAAGGCGCTGGTGCCCATCTCGGCCAAGCGCGGCACCAACGTGGATCGGCTGGTGGGTGAGCTCTGGAGCCTGCTGCCCGAGGGGCCGCCGCTGTACGATCCGGATCAGCTGACCGACCGGACCGAGAGATTCTTGGCCGCCGAGCTGATCCGCGAGCAGCTGTTCGTGAGCCTGCGCCAGGAGGTCCCCTACGCGGTCGCGGTGGTCATCGACGACTGGCAGGAGCGCGACGCCGACGTCGTCATCTCGGCCAGCATCGTCGTCGAGCGCGACACCCAGCGGGGCATCGTGCTGGGCAAGGGGGGGGCGATGATCCGCGACGTCGGCACCAAGGCGCGCCTGGCCATCAGCGAGCTGCTCCAGCGCCCCGCGCACCTGAAGCTGACGGTTCGGGTCGAGCTCGACTGGACCAGCTCGCCGCAGGCCATGGCGGCGCTGGGATACCGGGCCGAGTCGTGAGCGACGCCGGCCTTCCGCTGGTGGCGCTGGTCGGGCGCCCGAACGTCGGCAAGTCGTCGCTGTTCAACCGGCTGGTGGGCGGTCGCCCGGCGCTGGTCGAGGACATGCCGGGGGTGACGCGCGATCGTCGCTACGGCACCACCGACTGGGGGCCGGCGCGCTTCCGGGTCGTCGACACCGGCGGGCTGGATCCCTCGGCGGCCGGCATCCTGGGCGCCATGCGCCAGCAGACGCTGCGCGCGCTGGACGAGGCCGACCTGGTGCTGTTCGTCGTCGACGCCCGCGAGGGGATCACGGCGGTCGACGAGGACGTGGCCCGGGTGCTGCGCCAGTCCGGCCGCCCGGTGCTGGTGGCCGCCAACAAAGTGGACAGCGACAAGACCGAGGCCGCGGCCACCGAGGCGTTCGGTCTGGGCTTCTCCGACGTGTTCCCCATCTCGGCCAGCCATGGACGCGGCGTCGGCGACATGCTCGACGCGGTGGTGGCCGGCCTGCCCAAGGCTGCCCGCGCGGCCAAGGCGGCGGGCGGCGCGGATCAGGCCGCGCCGGAGGGCGAGGCGGCGTTGCGGCTGGCCTTCATCGGCAAGCCCAACGTCGGCAAGTCGTCGCTGGTCAACTGCCTGCTGGGCGAGGAGCGGGTGCTGGTCCACGACCAGCCGGGCACCACCCGCGATCCGATCGACACGCCGTTTTCCTTCGGGGGGCGCGAGTACCTGCTGGTCGACACGGCCGGCATGCGGCGCCGCCGCTCGATCGACACGCTGACCGAACACGTGGCGGCCAAGATGGCGCGCGACCAGCTGGAGCGGTGCGACGTCGCCGCGCTGGTGATCGACGCGCGCCTGGGCGCCACCGCCGAGGACGCCCGGCTGGCCTCGCTGATCGAGGAGTCGGGGCGCTGCGCGCTGGTGGTCCTCAACAAGAAGGACCTGGTGGGGCGCGCGGCGGTCGACGGCAAGCTGGAGTCGACGCGCGAGCAGCTGTCGTTCCTGCGCTACGCGCCGATCCTGCTGACGTCGGCGGTCACACGCGCCGGCGTCACCGGGATCCTCGGCGAGGCGACCCGGGTGCTCGGGCAGGCGTCCCGCCGCGTGTCGACCGGCGAGCTGAATCAGCTGCTGGAGACCATCGTGGACCAGAAGCCGCCGCCGGCCGGGCGGGGCGGCCGCCACGTGCGCCTCTACTACGCGACGCAGGCGGGGGTCCGCCCGCCGACCTTCTACATCAGCACCAACCACCCCGCCGAGGTCGGCTACCCGTATCGCCGCTTCCTGATCAACCGGCTGCGCGAGGCTTATGGCTTCGAGGGCACGCCGGTGCGCCTGGTCCTGCGCGCGCACAAGCAGAAGAGCCGGCCCGCGCCGCCCGCGCCGGTCGCAGACGAGCGCTCTAGAAGCCGTAAGCGAGCCGCGCGGTCACGGAGAACATGAACGGCGAGTCGCCGAGCCCCTGCGGGTTCGACAGCAGGTTCGACGGGCTGTAGAGATACTGGATGCTGGCTCCGGCCAGCCAGTGCCGGGTCAGGTAGTAGTCGGCGCCGAGCCCGAGCTCCGCGGCGGCCGCCGTCAGCGGGGCGGTGACGGCGCCGCCGAAGCGCGCGACACCGACCTCGAGGTCGCCGTACGGCACCAGCCGCATGATGTCCAGGGTGTAGGTGATCCCAACCAGCGCCGACTCCACGTCGATGGTCCCCCCGGGCAGAGCAGGTTTGGTCTGCTTGTCGACCGAGTAGTACGAGCCTTCGAAGGACAGTCGGAGCGCCCACGCGTCCAGGATCCCGTACGCCAGGTCCAGCGCCCCGGCCGGCCCCCAGGGATTGCGCCCGTCGACGTGGACGACGGCAGCGCCCGCGCGCAGCGCCATCTGCCACTCATCCTGGTTGATCGCGCGCGCCCGCCACGCCCAGCTGGTCGCCGACAGGAATGCGACCAGAGCCGCGGCCGTCTTCACCCGGCGCATCATACCCGCGCCGGCGCGAACACCCCATTTGACCCGCTCCGGGGTGTCTGTTATCTCCGGGACCCGTGCCGAAGCGCAAGATCAGCAAGAGGGAGCTCAAGCAGCCCGACCAGTTCGTCGACTTCTGGTCGCGAACCTCCGCGTCGGTCGGCGCCTGGGCGTCGTCGAACATGCGCGCGCTGGTGGTGGGCGTCACGGCGCTGGCCACCGTCGTCGTCGGCGCCGTGGTATTGAGCCAGGTCTCCCTGCACCGGGCCTCGACGGCCGGCGAGGGGCTGGACCGGGTCCAGAAGATCGCGGCCGCCGACATCCTGACGCCGGGCGCGACGGCGCCTGACGACGGGCTCCCTCACCTGGAGAGCGTCCGCGACCAGGACGAGGCGGCGCTCAAGGAGCTGGATGCGCGCTTCGCCGCCGGGCACGGAGCGCTTTCGGCCGAGGCGGGGCTGGTGCGCGCACGCCTGCTGCTCGATCTCGGTCGCGCCCCCGAAGCCGCCTCGACGTTCCAGGCGCTGCTGGGGGACAAGCTGGACGCGCGGCTCCGGTTCCTGGCCCGGGAGGGCCTCGGGTACGCCTACGAGCGCCAGGGGAAGCTCGCCGAGGCGCGCTCCACGTTCACCCAGCTGGCCGACGACGGCGCGCGCGCCGGGCTCGACGGGTTCTACAAGGACCGCGCGCTGTACCAGCAGGCGCGACTTTCCGAACTGCAAAGCAACCCGGCGGAGGCCACACGGCTCTATCACGAGGTGCTCGACAAGTTCCCCACCACCTCGCTGCGCGATGAGATCACCGACCGGATCGCCGCGCTCGAAATGAAGTGAGAGCGGCCCGCCCCCCGCGGCTCTGGACGCTGGCGCTCCTGGTGGGCGGCTGCGCCTCGGTGACCGCACGACCCATCGAGCCCGCGCCGCCACCGGCGCACCCGGCCGGGATCCTGCACATGGTCTGGCGCTCGACCCTGCACGAGCACGGCCTGTTCGAGCCCGATCCGGAAGAGTGCGCGACCGCGGCCCTGACGGGCTCCGAGCTGGTGCTCGGGTCGCGCGCCGCCACCATCGTGGGCGTGTCGCCGGACACGGGCCACATCGACTGGATCACCCCCGTCTCGGGAGGCGTGGACAGCGCCGCCCGCTTCGACGCCGCTCACGGGCAGGTCTACGTGGGCGCCGACGACGGGACGTTCTACGCCGTCGACCCCGCGAACGGCAGCCTGCGCTGGACCTACCACGGCCGGGGGGCTTTCGAGCGCGCGCCCGAGCTGAGCGGCGACCTGATCTACGCGGCCAGCGCCACCGACCACGTCGTGGCGCTGGAGGCTGGAACCGGCAAGTGGCGCTGGCAGTACGAGCGCGAGATGCCGGACGGGTTCACGATCCACGGATACGCCGGGCCTCGCCTGGTGGGCGACCACCTGCTGACGGGGTTCGCCGACGGCTACCTGGTCTCGCTGGCGGCGGCCACGGGCGAGGTGGTCTGGGCGCGCTCGCTGGCGAGCACGTCCGACCAGTTCGTGGACGTCGACACGACCCCGGCCCTGGCCGGCAACCTGGCGTACGTCTCGTCCTACTCCGGCGGGCTGTGCGCCGTCGACCTGCAGGACGGCGCGATCAAGTGGCGGCTCCCCATCCCGGGCGTGGGCGACATCAGCATCGCGAACGGCCGCCTGTTCTTCGTGGCGCCGCGGCAGGGCGTGCACTCGGCCGATCTGGATGGGCACGTGCTGTGGCGGCAGGGGCTGACCGAGGCCGGCGACCTGACCCGCCCCACGGTCGTCGGTCCCTACCTGATCTTCTCGGGCAGCCGCGCCGGCCTGTTCGTGGTCGACCGGACGACCGGCGAGCTACAAGAGCTCTTCAACCCCGGCCACGGCGTCTGCGCCGCGCCCATGATCGACGAGACACACCATCGCCTTTACGTGCTGTCGAATGGCGGCGCGATGTACGCGCTGGAATACGGGACGTGAGAAGCGAAGAGGCCGTCTTCTCTAGGCCGTCCGGCCCAGCGGCACGCCCTGCGCTTCGATGCGGCGGACCAACTCTTTGATTCGGCGCGTTCCGCCTGCGTCGCGGGCTTTCCATTCGACGCCGAAGCCGGGCAGGCCGCCGGGGTGCCCCTTCCAGGCGATGCGCGCGGACAGGGGCATGGCCACTTCGGCGCCGGGCGGCGAGACCATCAGGACCACGTCGCTGGCCGCCGGAATTGGCTCCTCGGTCTTCACGAAGGCGCCGCCGCGGCCGATGTCGCGCAGGACACCCGGCCTGTCCTCCAGCACGCCCTGGACCTGCCAGAGCACGGGCAGCTCGACCGGCAGGCGCTGGTGCCGCCGCGCGACCATCTCGGCCGAGTTGTCGCGCGCGACGGCCAGCAGGTAGTCGCGGGACTGCGCCTCGGTCTGCAGGAACTCGATCCCGATTCCGGCCTTGGTCTTGGTGCTGTGCTTGCCCGGCCGGCGCCAGGCCACGCGGCCGCGAATCAGCGTGGGGCTGCGGCGCCGCCCGAGGCGGATCGAAACGGCCACGCTTTCCCCGATGGCCAGCGGGCGGCGGGTCGGGAAGAAAAGCCCACCCGTGGCGAAATCTTCGAGGTAGCGGTCCAGAAATGCCGCTCCGGTCGGGAAATGCGCCTTGAGGATGGTCATGTGGGGAAGTGAAGACGATCGTATTACGTAGAACCCCAGTTTTTGTAAAGTGAGTTGCCGAGAAAGAAACGCGTGCAGACCGCCGACTTCGATTATGTTCTACCGCCTGAGCGCATCGCGGCAGCGCCTGCGGTGCGTCGCGACCAGGCTCGCCTGTTGGTCTTGGATCGTGGAACTGGCGAGCGCAAGCATGCGCACTTTTTTGACTTGCTGCAGCACTTGCCGCGGCAGGCCCTGCTGGTCCTGAACGACACCCGCGTCTTCCCCGCGCGGTTGCGTGGCGTGAAGCCGACCGGCGGCGCCTTCGAGGTGCTGCTCATCCGCCGCCTGGCCACCGACCCCACGCCAGCCGGCCAGTTCGGCGAGACGTGGGAGGCGATGACGCGGGGCCTCGGCCCGACCGCGGCCGGCAAGCGGCTGGCCGCGGGCGGCATCGAGATCGTCGTGCTCGAGCGCGGAGGCGGGACGGCGCGCGTCGCGTTGTCGGGGCCGGGGGCCTCGCTGCTGGAGCGGCTGGACGAGATCGGGGAGATGCCGCTCCCGCCGTACATCGAGGCCGCGCGGCGGCGCGCGGCACCGGACCAGGCCGCGCAGCCGGTGAACGACCGCCTGCGATACCAGACGGTCTTCGCTTCCGAGCCAGGCGCGGTGGCGGCGCCGACGGCGGGCCTGCACTTCACCCCCGAGCTGCTGGCGGCGGCGACGGCGGCCGGGCACGAGATCGCCACCGTCACGTTGCACGTCGGCCCCGGGACGTTCCGTCCGGTCGAGGTCGACGACCCCGCCCAGCACCGCATGGACGCCGAGCGCTACCGCGTGCCGGCCGCGACCGCCGCCGCGATCGCCCAGGCGCGACGCGAGGGGCGGCGGATCGTCGCCGTCGGCACCACCGTGGTCCGCACGCTGGAGGCCAGCGCGCGCGCCAACCGCGGTCCGGTCGTGGCCGGCGAGGCCGAGACCGACCTGTTCCTGGCGCCGGGCGCGCGCTTCCAGGTGGTGACCGACCTGATCACGAACTTTCACCTGCCGCGCTCGACGCTGCTGATGCTGGTGGCAGCCTTTGCCGGGCGCCCGCTGATCCTGGAGACCTACGCGGAGGCCGTCCGCCTGGGGTATCGCTTCTACAGCTACGGCGACGCGATGCTGATCACCGGAGAGCCTCGGTGAGCGCGCCGGGGACGTTCGAGATCCGCGCGCGGGCGGGGAGGGCGCGGGCCGGCCTGCTGCAGACCGCCCACGGCGCGATCGAGACGCCGGTCTTCATGCCGGTCGGCACGCAGGCGTCGGTCAAGGCGCTGGCGTCCGAGGACGTCGAGGCGCTGGGCGCGCAGATCCTGCTGGGCAACACCTATCACCTGGCGCTGCGCCCCGGCGCCGAGCGGATCGCGGCGCTGGGCGGCCTGCACCGGTTCATGAGCTGGCCGCGGGCGATCCTGACCGACTCGGGTGGTTTTCAGGTATTCAGCCTGCGCGAGCGGAGCAAGCTGGACGAGGACGGGGTCACGTTCGCCTCGCACCTGGACGGCTCGCCCCAGCGGCTGACGCCCGAGCGGGCCATGGAGATCCAGGCGCTGCTGGGGAGCGACATCGCCATGGTCTTCGACCACTGCCCGCCCTCGGACGCCCCCCGGCCCGAGATCGAGGCGGCGATGGCGCGCACCACGCGCTGGGCCCGGCGCTGCCTGGCGACCCAGCCGGCGCCCGGCCAGCTGCGCTTCGGCATCGGGCAGGGCGGGGTGCACGTCGACCTGCGCCGGGCGCACCTGGCGCAGCTGCGCGAGATGCGGTTCGACGGCTACGCGCTGGGCGGCCTGGGGGTCGGCGAGGCGCCCGAGGTCATGCACGCGGTCATCTCCGACGTGGCCGAGGACATGCCGGCCGACCGCCCTCGCTACCTGATGGGGGTCGGGACGCCCGACGACATCTGGCGGGCCATCGGCGCCGGCATCGACATGTTCGACTGCGTGATGCCCACGCGGAACGCCCGCAACGGCCAGCTCTTCACCAGAGCCGGCAAGCTGAACATCGCCAACGCCAAGCACCGGGACCAGGACTTCCCGGTCGAGGAAGGGTGCGCGTGCGCCTGCTGCCGGCGTTACAGCCGCGCCTACCTGGCCCATCTTTATCGCGCCGAGGAGCTGCTGTACTACCGCCTGGCCACGGCCCATAACCTCACGCACTACTTGAACCTGGCGGCCCGGGCTCGGGAAACCATCGCCGGCGGTTCCTTCCCGCCCGCGCCGTGGTAAACCCGACCGCGTGCCAAAGCCGGTCGCGGTGATTCTTTCGGGCTGTGGGCGCGAGGACGGCAGCGACCCCGCAGAGACGTTGTTCACCTTGCTGGTGCTCGAACGGGCCGGCGCCCGGCCCATCTGCGCTGCGCCCGAGCGCGCCCGGGCCGACGTCGCGCGGCTGGTCGGGCGAGCCGTGACCCCGCTGGACAAGCTGGAGCCGCGCCAGGTGCAGGGGATGATCATCCCCGGCGGCGGTGGCACCAGCACCGTCCTTTCCGACTACACGACCAAACACGAGCTGTGCACGGTCGATCCGAGCCTGTCCGCGCTGATGCGCGCGCTGCTGCAGTCGCACCGCCCGATGGGTTTCATCGGGTCATCGGCGTTGCTGGCGGCGCGCGTGCTGGGGCCGGTGGCCGGCGTGCGCGTCACGCTGGGCCCGAAGGGCACCGCCGTCGCCAAGCACGCGGCGGTCATGGGGGCGGACGTGCGGCCGGGGACGGGGGACGACGTGGTGTTCGATCCGAAGGCGCGCGTCGCCAGCACGCCCGGCCTGCTGGCCCCGCCGCCGCCCGCGGTCGAGGGCGGTGCCGCGCCCGATTCGACGCTTCCCGCGATCATGCGGTCGGTGGACCGCCTGGTCCGGCTGATCGTCGGTGGTGGCGGACAGCCGCGCCCGGCCGGACGCCCCGATGGGGGCCGCCCGAGTGGGGGCGGACGGCCTACTGATCGAGACCGCGGTTCCGCTTGATCTGCTCGAGGACCTTGCCGTACTCGACCTCCCAGGTCGACGTCCCTTCCTCGAGGTTCTTGATGCGGCGGCGGACCTCTTCGTCCAGCTCCTCGTCGACCTGCATGTGCTTCTTCAGGATGTCACCCATCCGCTTTCGCAGGACGGTGTCCTCGACGAAGATCTCCTCGATGTGCGGGGACTGCATGAACGACTCGATCATCTGATTCGTCATCCATTCGAGCCCCTCCTCGCCCAACCCGAAGGACTTCTCGCCGGCGAGAGCGCGCTTCACCTTGCCGAACTGCTCGTAAGGGAGGTTGCGCTTCTGCAGGACGTCCTTGGCCTTCTCGGTGATCTCCCGATCCAGCCGCAGGTACTCCTTCAACACCGCCTGCACGTCCATCTCCGCTTCGGCGCGGTCGGTGACCTCGATGTCCCCCGCCTCGACCAAGCTCTTGACGATCTCCGTCCCGACGAGGGGGATCTTTCCGCTGTAAAGCCGCATCTTCTAAGGCGCGTTATAGGGGTGCGTTCGGAGACAGTCAAGGATGGCCGCGGCTTAATCCGGCAAAAACGTGGCAAACTGACCGGGCGTGTTTCTTCCGCTCCGTGACGATCGGCCGCGCACGCGGTTCCCCGCCGCAACGCTCCTCCTCATCGCGGCCAACACGATCGTTTTTCTGTACCAGATCCTCCTGACGCCCCAGGGGCAGCGGCTGCTGGTGCTGGAAGCCGGCGCGATCCCCTACGAGATCGTCAACCACGTCGACATCCGCCCGCGCAACCTGCTTCCGCTGCCCGGGTCGATCTGGACGTCGATGTTCCTCCACGGCGGCTCGCTCCACCTGATCGGGAACATGTGGTTCCTGTGGGTCTTTGGCGACAACGTCGAGGAGGCGATGGGGTCGATCCGCTACCTGCTGTTCTATTTCCTGGTCGGCACGGTCGGCGCGCTGGCGCAGTGTTACGCGATGCCCGATTCGACCGCGCCGATGATCGGGGCGTCGGGGGCGATCGCCGGCGTGCTGGGCGGATATCTGATGCTCTACCCGCGGGCACGCATCTCGACGCTGGTCATGATCCCGTTCCTGTGGCCCGTGATCACGCTCCCAGCCTGGTTCTTCCTGAGCGGCTGGTTCCTCGCTCAGTTCATGTTGCCCGGCAACTCGGGTGTGGCCTGGATGGCGCACGTCGGCGGCTTCATCGCTGGCCTGGGCGCGGTCCGGCTGCTGGCGCACTCGACCACCCGTCGCGGGCCCCCGACAGCCCCCGTCGAATACATCCCGCCGCCCAAGCGTCACTCGTAATCGTAAGGCTTGACACCGACGTCGGCACGCGCAAGATGTGGCGCCGCTCGTCGCGGTTTGCCGCGGCGAGCGAACGGCGGATTAGCTCAGCTGGTTAGAGCAGGCGTTTCATACGCGCCGGGTCCGGGGTTCGAGTCCCTGATCCGCCACGAAGGAAAGTCATGAGACGCGTCGAGAAGCCCTGGGGGCATGAAGTGATCTGGGCGGTGACGGACCGTTACGTCGGCAAGGTGTTGCACATCAAGGCCGGCCACAAGCTGTCGCTGCAGTACCACCGCCAGAAGGACGAGACCGTCATGGTCTGGTCGGGGCGCATGCGGTTCGAGCACTTCGCCGAAGGGCAGCCGCCGCAGTTCAAGGACCTGGGACCCGGCGAAGCCTTCCACGTGACCCCGGGCCTGCGCCACCGGATGATCGCGATCGAGGACACCGATGTCTTCGAGGTGTCGACCACGGAGCTCGACGACGTGGTCCGACTCGAGGACGCCTATGGCCGGGAAGGCACCAGCGCGCCTTGACGGCGCACTGACCGCCGAGCTAAACCCCTCCCCCTCATGGCGACCTACGACACGTCCGACATCCGCAAGGGCTTGAAGATCATGATCGACGGCGCTCCGTACACCGTCGTCGAGTTCCAGTTCGTCAAGCCGGGGAAGGGCGCCGCGTTCACGCGCACCAAGATGAAGAACCTGCTGACCGGCGCGGTCCTGGAGCGCAACCTGCGCTCGGGCGACAAGCTCGAGGGAGCCGACGTCGAGACCAAGACGATGCAGTTCCTCTATGGCGACGCGGACTCGTTCGTGTTCATGGACACCTCGACCTACGACCAGGTCCAGATCCCGCACGAGACGGTGGGCGACCAGTCGGCGTTCATGCCGGAGAACATCAACGTCGAGGTGCTGTTCTTCAACGGACGCGCCGTGGGCGTGACCCTGCCGAACTTCATCGAGCAGGCGGTCACCGAGACCGACCCGGGCTTCCGCGGCGACACCGCGACGGGCGCGACCAAGCCGGCCAGGATCAGCACCGGCGCGACGGTCAACGTCCCGCTGTTCATCAACGTCGGTGACGTGATCAAGATCGACACGCGCTCCGGCGAGTACCTCGAGCGCCTGAGCCGCGCCTAGACCCCATGGCCGCCACGCCGGCGGTGCTGGAGGCGCGGGCGCGCATCCGGCGCGCGGTGCGCGACTGGTTCGACGGGCAGGGATTCGTCGAGGTCGAGACGCCCGCGCGCGTGCGCTCGCCCGGGCAGGAGGTGCACCTGGACGCCGTGCCGGCTGGGCAAGCCGGCACGGATGCGCGCTGGCTGATCACCTCGCCCGAGTATCACCTGAAGAAGCTGGTGGCGGCCGGGATGCCCCGGGTCTACGAGCTGGGACGCTGCTGGCGCGACCACGAGTCGGGGCCGCACCACGCCACCGAGTTCACGATGCTCGAGTGGTACCGGGCCGGGGCGCCCCTGGAGGCGCTGGCCGACGACTGCGAGGCGCTGGTCCGGCTGGCCTTCCGGGCGGCCGGGCGCGAGCCGCCGCCGCCCCTGGACGCGCCCTTCACCCGGACCACGGTTCGCGATCTCTTCGCCGACTTCGCCGGCATCGAGTTGGCCGGCGACGAGGACGTCGCCACGTTGCGCGCCAAGGCCGAGGCGGTCGGGGTGTCGGCGGGCTCCGCGACCGCCTGGGACGACATCTTCTTCCAGGTGTTCCTGGATCGGATCGAGCCGGCCCTGGCCGCAGAGGGGGCGACCTTCGTGTTCGACTGGCCCGCCCCCCTGGGAGCCCTGGCCCGCTCGCACCCCCGCGACCCTCGCCTGGTCGAGCGGTTCGAGCTGTACGCGGACGGCCTGGAGCTGGCCAACGCCTTCGGCGAGCTGACCGACGCCGCCGAGCAGCGGCGCCGGTTCGTGGAAGAGGCCCAGATCCGGGCCGAAAGAGGGCGGGCCGTCTACCCCATCGACGAGGGGCTGCTGGCGGCGCTCCCCCGCATGCCACCGACGGCGGGCATCGCCCTGGGCTTCGATCGCCTGGTCATGCTCGCGCTCGGCGCCGCCCGAATCGACGAAGTCCTCGCATTTCCGCCAGGCTGACCCAGGCGGTCGCCCCGGGAGGGGGACCCGCATTGTTCCTTGCCCGTTTTTAGCTTCCCTGCTATGCGTGTGCCCGGCTGGAGGCCGCCGTGACCCACTTTTTGACCGGACTCGCACAGGCCGCTCCCTCAGGGGGCGGATCGCCGTTCATGAGCTTCCTTCCGATGATCGCGATCATCGGGATCTTCTACTTCCTGGTGCTGCGCCCGCAGTCCAAGAAGGCGAAGGAACATCAGAAGATGCTCTCGGAGCTGAAGAAGGGCGATGACGTCTCGACGCAGGGCGGGATCATCGGGAAGATCACGGGCATCAAGGACAACGAGGTCACCCTGCAGGTCCAGGAGGGTGTCCGCATCCGTTTCCTGCGCAGCGCCATCACCGGTGTCTACACCGGCGCGACGACGCCTGCGACGCCCAAGGCCGACGCCAAGGCTTCGTAGCCGCGGCTCCCCTCGAAATCGCCCCTTCGGAATAGACAAGCACTCTCATGGAACGTTCTTGGTGGTGGAAGGCCGCCCTCTACGGGCTCGTCACGGTGATCGCCGTCCTGTACCTGATTCCGACGGTGGTCCCCGAGGACAAGCAGCCGGCCTTCATTCAGAAGCATTTCCAGAAGCGGATCCAGCTGGGGCTGGACCTTCAGGGCGGTCTGCACCTGGTCTACGAGGTGAACGTCGACAAGGCCGTCGCCGGCAAGGTCGATCGGTTGGCCTCGGACATCGAGGACCGGCTGCACAAGGACAAGGGCGTCAACGACCTCAATGTCAACCGTGAGGGGCGCGACGACATCATCCTGACGTTCAAGCCGGCGTCCGACGAGACCAAGCTGGACGACGCGATCCTGAAGGACTACCGCAAGGCGCTGGACGTCGTGAGCCGCAACGCCACCACCGGCGTCGTCGTGCTGCGGCTCGATCCCGACCAGGTCGAGGAGGTGCGCGACTACGCCCTCCGCCAGGGGATCGAGACGATCCGCGGGCGCGTCGACAAGTTCGGCGTCGCCGAGCCGACCATCATCAAGAAGGGGACCGACATCATCGTCGAGCTCCCCGGCCTGAAGTCGGCCGACTTCGAGCGCATCAAGTCGATCATCGGCCGCACGGCCCAGCTCGAGTTCAAGATCGTCGACGACGGCACGGACTACATGAAGCGGGTGGCCGGCTCCGTCCCCAAGGGGCAGGGGATCGACGTCGTGCCCGAGTCGTGGACCGAGAAGGACTCGGGCAAGCCGCACGAGGACGTCTACCTGCGGTCGAAGAGCCGCGACACGTTGCAGAAGTTCTTCGCCGGGCTGACCGGCGACCTGGCGCTGCCGGCCGATCACGAGATTGGCTACGAGGAGATCCAGGGGCGCAACGAGAACGGCGAGGCCACGCCCGACCGCTACTGGCGCACCTACTTCCTGCACAAGCGCGCCGCCCTGACCGGCGAGTACCTGTCCAACGCCGACCAGACCTGGGACCAGCAGACCGGCCGGCCCGAGGTGTCGTTCGAGTTCGACCGCCAGGGGGCGGCGATCTCGGAGCGCATGACCGGCGACAACATCGGCCGCAAGATGGCCATCCTCCTGGACGACAAGATCAACAGCGCCCCGGTCATCGAGGGGCGCATCGGCGCGCGCGGCCGCATCACGCTGGGCGGCTTCGGCGACCCGTTCGCGCTGCAGCAGGAGGCCAAGGACCTGGTGGCCGTTCTCCGCTCGGGCGCGCTGCCGGCGCCGCTGCGCAAGACCTTCGAGACGCAGGTCGGCCCGACCATGGGGCGCGACGCGGTCCAGAAGGCCAAGTTCTCGATGTACATCGGCGCGGCCGCGGTCGTGCTGTTCATGCTGATCTACTACCGGCTGTCCGGGATCATCGCGGTCGTCGCCATGATCCTGAACATGCTGTACATGGTGGCCATCCTGGCCGGCTTCGAGGCGTCGCTGACCCTGCCGGGCATCGCCGGCCTGGTGCTGACCATCGGCATGGCCGTCGACGCGAACATCATCATCTACGAGCGCATCCGTGAGGAGCTGCGCCTGGGGAAGTCCGTTCGGACGGCCGTCGACGCGGGGTTCGCCCGCGCGTTCTGGACGGTGTTCGACGCGCACGTGACCAACTTCGTGGCCGGCGTCGTTCTGTACTCGTACGGATCGGGTCCGATCCGCGGCTTCGCCGTCACGCTGCTGGTCGGCATCGTCACCAACCTGTTCACCTCCTACTGGCTGTCGCACTGGATGTTCGACGGCGTGGTGGGCCGCCGGGGCGCCGCGCGCGCAACGCTGTCAATCTAAGGAACGGTCATGGCGGCCCAAGGAAACACCAAGTCACAGCAGAAGTTCTTCGAGATCATCAAGCCGGGCTCGAACTACGAGTTCATCGGCAACGAGAAGTACTGGATCGGGCTCTCGATCGTCCTGGTCACGCTGACCATCGTGATGCTCCCGCTCAACGCGTTCGTCTTCAAGAGCCGCGGGCACATGCTGAACTGGGGCGTCGACTTCCGGGGCGGCAGCGAGATCCTGATCGAGTTCTCGAAGCCGGTGGACGCGGGCGAGGTGCGCAAGACGCTGGCCGAGGTGGGCTTCCCCGACGCCGACGTGGTCAAGTACGCCGACCCGACCGGCCAGCACCCCTACAACTACATGGTGCGGGTGGGCGCCGTCTCGGTGGTCTCCGAGCAGCAGGCCAAGCAGATCCGCGAGTCGCTGGCCAAGGAGGGCGACGCCTCGCTCAAGCGCTTCGAGTGGTCGGAGGGGGGTGACAAGGTCTACCTGCGCTACGACCGGCCGGTCGAGCCGACCACGCTGCAGACCTCGCTGAAGGCGCTGGGGGTCAACACCAACCAGGTGCAGCCGTTCGGCCGAGCGGACGAGAACACCTACGAGGTCACGCTGGTCGGCCTGGACACCGAGATCCGTCGGGCGCTGGACACCAAGCTGGGCGCGGGCGCCGTGGCCGCCATCCCGTCGGTCGAGTCGGTTGGCGCCAAGGCCGGAAAGCAGCTGCAGATCGACGGGGCGCGGTCGCTCATCTACGCGATCCTGCTCATCATGGTCTACATCGCCTTCCGGTTCGACCTGCGCTACGGGCCGGGGACCGTCGTGGCGCTCCTGCACGACGCGGTCATCTGCGTCGGTGCGTTCGCCGTCACCTACAAGGAATTCTCGCTGACCACGGTGGCCGCCGTCTTGACCATCATCGGCTACTCGATGAACGACACGATCGTGGTGTTCGACCGCATCCGCGAGAACGCGACGCGTCTGCGCGACCGCCGGTTCGACCGGGTCGTGAACCAGTCGATCAACGAGACGCTGTCACGCACCATCTGGACCAGCGCGACGGTCTTCTTCGTGACCTTCGCGATGAACGTCTTCGGCGTGGGCGTCATCCGCGACTTCGCGTTCGCGATGAACGTGGGCGTCATCGTCGGGACCTACTCGTCGATCTTCATCGCCAGCCCGATCCTCATCTGGCTGAACGACAAGTACATGGCCAGCCAGAAACGCCAGCAGGCCCAGGGGCGCAACCCCCGCCGGCCGCGCCGCGACGAGTTGGAACCAGAAGTTTAGCCTCGACCGGGGCCGCGCATTTTCCTGGGCCGGCGCTGAGTTATCCACAGGATGCGGTGATACCGTGGGTGCGTGATCGCCTGGCGCGCGCCCTTCGTCGATGACCAGCGGGTCGCGGCGCTGGCGGCAGAGACCAAGCTGCGGCCGCTGACGGCGCGGGTGCTGGCGGCGCGGGGCATCCTGCGCGCGGACCTGGCGTCGAAGTTTCTGGAGCCGCGGCTGGCCGACCTGCGCCGGCCCGACGGCATGGTGGACCTGCCGCGCGCGATCGATCGGCTGGCCGCGGCCATCGGCGCGGGCGAGACCATCGGCGTGTTCGGCGACTACGACGTGGACGGCGTCACCACGGCCGCCACGCTGGCCAGCGCCTTCCGGCAGATGGGGGGCAAGGTGCTGGCCCGGGCGGCCAGTCGCGAGGCTGGTTACGGCGTCGGGGTCGACGACGTCGGTCGGTTCGCCGCCGACGGGTGCCGCGTGCTGGTCACCGGCGACTGCGGCACCAGCGACCACGAGGCCCTGGCCGAAGCGCGCCGGCGGGGGATGGACGCCATCGTGATCGACCATCACGAGCTGCCGGCCGCCGAAACGCCGGCCTACGCGCTGATCAACTCGCGCCGGCCCGACGACGCCTTTCCGTTCAAGGGGCTGGCCTCGTGCGGCGTCGCGTTCTACCTGGCCGCCGCCCTGCGGACGCGCCTGGGCTCGTCGTTCGATCCCCGGACCCTGCTGGATCTGGTCGCGCTGGGGACGATCGCCGATCTGGTCCCGCTGACCGACGAGAACCGGATCCTGGTGGCGGCCGGGCTCAAGGTGCTCTCCGCGCGCCAGCGGCCGGGGCTGGCCGCGCTGGCCGTTCGCGCCGACATGGTCGACGGGCCCATCACGGCCCAGCAGGCGGCGTTCCGGCTGACCCCGCGCCTCAACGCGGCCGGCCGGCTGGGCGAGGCGCAGCTGGCGCTGGATCTGCTGCTGGCGGCCGCCGCGGACGCCGAGCGACTGGCGGCGGCCATCGACGAGCAGAACACGGAACGGCAGCGCATCCAGGAGCTGGTCTGGATGGAGGCGCGGGCGCAGGCCGCGGAGCAGGCCGATGCCCCGGCGCTGGTGGTGGGGGCCGAGGGGTGGCACCACGGCGTGGTCGGCATCGTGGCGGCCCGGCTGGTCGACGACTACGCTCGCCCGGCCATCGCGATCGGCTTCCGCAACGGCGAGGGGAGGGGATCGGCCCGGACGGTCCCGGGCGTGAACCTCTTCGACGCGCTGGGTGCCTGCGGGGAGCACCTGACCCGATTCGGGGGGCACGCCGGCGCGGCCGGTCTCAGCATCGCGCATGACCGCCTGGACGCCTTCCGCTCCGCCTTCGTCAGCGAGGCGGCCCAGCAGCTGCGGGGGCGCCCGCCGGCCACGGTGGAGGTCGACGCCGAGGTCGCGCTGTCCGACCTGGACCTGCCGTTCGCCGAGGAGCTGTCCCGGCTGGGGCCGTTTGGCGCCGCCAACCGTGAACCCCTGTTTGCGCTACGCGGGGTCGTGGCGCGCACGACGCGCGTCGTCGGGAAAGGGCACCTGCAGCTCACGCTGGACCATGGCGGGGTGGTGAGCGAGGCCATCGCCTTCGGCCTGGGGGATGCCGACCCGGGCCCGGGTGCCATCCTCGACCTGCTGGCGACGGCCGAGCTGGACACCTTTCGGGGGGTCCGCCGGACCCGCCTGCGGGTGACCAAACTCGCCCGCAGGCCGAACGGCGTCTAAAATCCCCTTCCTCGTGCCGAGTTCCCCGACCGAGACCACCCCTGGGGCGCCCCCCGCCGCAGGACCGGACCACGTCGACGTGTCGACGCGCCCCGGTCCCCGGCCGCCCGGCGTTCGCAACGCGCTGCTGGCGCGGATGAACCCGTCCGAGCGCAGCTACTGGCAGCTGGTGCCCCGGAAGAACTTCCGGATGGCGATCCTGCTCCTGCTGTTGATCGTGGGGGTCATCGCCGTCAAGCGCAGTGGCGCGCTGTCGTTCAGCCACATGATCGATCAGATCGCGCCCGCGGTGCCGGCGTCGAAGCAGGAGCCGGCCTTCCAGCACCTGCAAGTGAAGCCGGTCGAACAGCCGCAGCCCAAGCACCCCTGAGATGACCGGCCCCGGCGACGCGCTGGCGTGGACTGTCTTCGGGGTCGTCGTGGCCGGGATGCTGGCCCTGGATCTGGGGATCTTCCACCGCAAGGCGCACGTGGTGCGCGGGCGCGAGGCGGCCATCTGGTCGCTGGTCTGGATCGCGCTGGCCCTGGCCTTCAACCTGGGGATCTACCTGCGCAGCGGCGGCAACCGGGGCATCGAGTTCTTCCAGGCCTGGCTGATCGAGAAGGCGCTGTCCGTCGACAACCTGTTCGTCTTTCTGGCCGCGTTCTCGTACTTCGCGGTGCCCGAGCAGCTGCAACACCGGGTGCTGTTCTGGGGGATCCTGGGCGCGCTGGTGACGCGCGGCCTGTTCATCGCGCTGGGCGCCGCGCTGCTGGCCGCCTTCCACTGGGTGACGTACATCTTCGGCGCCTTCCTGGTGCTGACGGGGGGGCGCCTGCTCTTCGGCGGCGACGACGAGATCCACCCGCAGAACAACCCGGTCCTGAGGCTGTTCCGCCGCTTCGTTCGCACCACGCCCGACTACGACGGACCGCGCTTCTTCGTGCGGCGCGACGGGTCGCTGTACGCGACGCCGCTGCTGATGGTGCTGGTGGTGATCGAGGCGAGCGACGTGGTGTTCGCGGTCGACTCGATCCCGGCGGTGTTCGGGGTGACGCGTGACGTGTTCATCGTCTATACGTCGAACATCTTCGCGGTGCTGGGGCTGCGCGCGCTCTGCTTCCTGGTCGCCCGCCTGGTCCGGCGCCTCCGCTACCTGAAGCCGGCGCTGGCGCTGGTGCTGGCCTTCGTCGGCACCAAGATGCTGATCGGCGACAGGGTCCACATCTCGGACGCGGTGTCGCTGCTGGTGGTCGTCGGTCTCATCGGCGCGGCGGCCCTGCTGTCGCTCCTGTTCCCGCAGAAGCAGCCGTAGCTTCAACGCCGCGGTCGCTGGTTGGGTGAAACGGACCGGACGATCAGCTTTCCCCGGCGGTTCACCGCCGGTTTCGAGACGGCGATCGCGGCGTCGATCAAGGCGCGGACGTCGGGGTCTGCCAGAGCATCGGTCGAGGGCAGCCTCAGATAACGGTTCGAGGCGCCGGTGCCCCGCAGAAGCCCCTTCGGATCGTCGATCCGTGTGCCGTTGTACCCGAAGAAGAGGTTCGGCCCGTGCTTGTCGGTGCCGAGGGAGAAGTAGCTGTCGCTGACCCGCTCGGTGGGGCAGTAGGCGATGACCAGGAAATTGTAGTTGTCGTAGATCAGCTGGTTGGCGCCCGGTAGCCACCTGCGCAGACAGGCCCGGGCGCCGCGAATCAGGCGCTGATTGGCGGGGCTGAACTTGGCGATGAAGGCACTCAGTTGCCCGGCTGGGGTCACGACCGAACCGGAGGTTCGCCCTCGGCCGGTCCGGCGTCAAATCGCCCGGACGGCGAACTGAAAATGATCTTGATTTTCATTATCAACTCGGCGACCGTGCCGCCCATGCCCTGCAAGCCGACGTTCCTTTTCCTGGCCGGATCCGCTGCGGCGCTGGTCGCCGGGTGCCGTTCTTCCGAGGACCCGCCCCAAATGGTCGCGGAGACGACCCTGACGATCGAGGCGGCGCTGACCGACGCGACCACACTGGCCATCCAGATTCACGACGGCGATGCGCCGGTCGTGACGGACGTGTGGCTGTACACGCTGGGTGACGGCGCGCCCACACCGCTCACCGGGTTCACCTCGACGGCGGCCCGCAAGAGCCCACGGTTGATGCTCCCGGCCACGATCGGGGGAATTCCGTCGGGGCTGGCTCCGGCTGACGACGGCCGGATGAACGGCTTGATGACCAACACCACCCGGGGTGCGTTGCAGGGCGGGACGTTCGTGTCGACGTTCGACGGCAAGGTCACGGTGACGCTGCCGGCGGCGCCGACCGCACCGATCCTGGTCGAGGCAGGGGTCGAGGATCAGCGCTATGCGGGGGCGGCGGTGGTGCAGCCGGACGGCGCGGCGGGAGTCGTGCCGTCCGGCTTTGGGGTGCCGGGCTCGCACCTGCAGCGGTCGTTCTCGCGCGATGTCGCGCCGATCCTGCAGCTCCAGTGCGCGCTCTGTCACAACCCCGCCGGGGCGGAGGACGCAAACTTCTACCTGGTGGCCGGGTCCCGAGACGAGCTGGTCAACGACAACTTCGCGCTGAAGGAGCAGACCGAGGACTGCCACGACGACAACCCGGACGGCGGCGCGCCGCTGGATGCCTGCGTGCAGGGCATCACCAAGGCGCAGTTCCTGGTCGAGCCCGGCGCCCCGGCGGCGTCCGACCTGTTGCAACGATCCCGCCCGGACGAAGAGGCCGGTGACTCGACGCTGGGGCTGGCCTGGTTCGGCGGCGGGAACCCCAAGTCACGCTACAACGCCGAGTACGGCGACCGCCGGATGCCCTCGACCACCCAATCGACCGATCCGGCGGCCTGGACCGATCAGCCGACCCACTTCGACATGCACCCCGAGGAGTTCCAGATCCTGTACGACTGGGTCGCGCAGGGCGCGCTCGACAACTGAAGGGGAGCGCCCTCAGACCCGCCGGTGGCTCAGGCAGGGGAGGGCGCGCCGGACCTCGTCCTGATACGCGAAGTCCAGCCCGGCCAGAGCGAAGCCGTCGTGGTCGCCGCACTCGGCGATCACCGTGCCCCACGGGTCGATGATGAGGGCGTGCCCATAGCTGTAGCGGTTGGGGCCGTGCGCGCCGAACTGGGCCGGGGCGATGACGAAGGCCTGGTTCTCGATGGCTCGGGCGCGCAGCAGCGGATGCCAGTGGTCCTTGCCGGTCTGCAGGGTGAAGGCAGACGGGACCGCGATCATCCGTCCGCCCCGTGCGGTCAGCGCCCGGTAGAGCTCGGGGAACCGGAGGTCGTAGCAGATGCTCAGGCCCAGGCCGCCCCAGGGCGTCTCGGCCACGACCACCTCGCCGCCCGGCTCGATCGACTCGGACTCCCTGAAGCGCCGGCCGCCGGGAACGTCGACATCGAACAGGTGGATCTTCCGGTAGACGGCAGCCACCGCCCCTTCGGGGTCCAGCAGGACGGCGCTGTTGCGGATGCGCCGTCCCACGCTCCGCTCGGGGAACCCACCCAGGAGCAGCCAGGCCCCCGTTCCCCGGGCCAGCTCCTGCATGGCGCCCAGGATGGGCCCGCCGTGGCCGGCGCCCTGGGGCAGGTCCTCGGCGATCGCCAGGCGGTGATCGTTGTCATTGCCCAGGTAGGCGAAGTTCTCGGGCAGGCCGATCAGCAGGGCCCCCGCCCCGGCCGCCTCGCGGACCAGCTCGCGGGCGCGTTGCAGGTTGCCGTCGACGTCGTCCGTCGAGGTCATCTGCACCGCGGCAACCACCAGGTCCGACATGGCGGCAGGCTAACACGGCGGGATCGGGCCAAGACCGAGGGAACGACCGGGGGAACGACCGAGGGAACGACCGAGGGAAATTCCCCGCAAATCCTGACGCTTAGACGCAGTGGGCCATCTTGCGCACCCCTGCACACCATGTTATAAAACCCGGCCTCGAAGACTGCGTTGCCTCCGTCAAAGGGTGGGCCGCGTGCCCGCCCTTTTTATTTGCTCGACACCCATCCCCCAAACCCCCATGCGAAAGGACCTCCAAGATTTGTGGCTGCTTGCTGAGCCCTATGTCCGCGATGCGGGCTTCGATTTGATCGAAGTCCAGTACGGTCGCGAGCAGCGGGGCCTGGTGTTGCGGCTCTTCATCGACCGCCCCCAAGGCGAGTCGAGCCGTGGGATTCATGTCGACGATTGCGAGCGTGTCAGCCGGGATGTCTCGGCCGCGCTCGACGTGGCCGACAAGATTCCACAGACGTATCAGCTGGAAGTGAGCTCGCCTGGGCTTGACCGGCCCCTGAGGCGAGAGCGGGACTTTGCGAGATTCGTGGGGGAGAGCGCGCGTATTCGGCTCACCGAAGGTGTCGAGGGGCGGCGCAATTTCACCGGGACAATCCGCGGGGCCAAGGAGGGCCGCGTGGAGATCGCTTGTGACGGCCGGTCTTACGAGCTTCCCATCGACGACATTACTCGCGCGAACCTGATCCCGAACTGGGACAAGGAGTTCGCGCGCAAGGACGATCGCGAGGGAGCCGCCGATGATTCGACCGTCATCGGCACGGAAAACGGAGCTCTTCATGAGTGAAGGTGCGGCGCTCGGCCTGGTCCTCGACCAGGTCTCCAAGGACAAGAACATCGACCGCGCGGTGCTGGTCGAGACGCTCGAGCAGGCGATCCTGACGGCCGCCAAGCGGGCGTTCGGCATGCAGCGCGAGATGGAGGCGAAGTTCAACGAGGAGACCGGTCGCGTCGACCTGTTCCAGATCATCGTCATCGTCGACCAGATCACTCCCGGCAACGAGGGGAAAGAGGTCCTCCTGTCCGACGCCCAGCGCTTCGGGCTGAAGGCGGACCCTGGGGACGAGCTGCTGTTCCAGATCTTCTATGACGAGAAAGATCAGGCCAAGGCAGAGGAGCAGGACGCCAAGTACGGCGAGCTGCTGAAGTTGAACCGCGCCTGGAAGGGCTTCGGCCGGATCGCCGCCCAGACCGCCAAGCAGGTCATCCTGCAGCGGGTGCGCGAGGCGGAGCGCGAGAACGTCTTCAACCAGTACCGCGAGCGCAAGGGCGAGCTGATCTCCGGCATCGTCCGGCGGTTCGAGCGCGGCAACATCATCGTGGACCTGGGCGGCGCCGAGGCGGTGCTGCCGGTGCGCGAGCAGGTCCCGCGCGAGTCGTACCGCGCCGGCGACCGCATCGTGGCCTTCGTCGTCGAGATCGACAAGGCCGCTCGCGGGCCCCAGATCATCCTGTCGCGCACGCACAAGGGGCTGCTCGAGAAGTTGTTCGAGATGGAGGTCCCCGAGATCTACGAGAAGATCGTGCGCATCGAGGCGTCGGCCCGCGAGGCGGGGGCGCGCTCGAAGATCGCCGTCAGCTCGCGCGACCGCGACGTCGATCCGGTGGGCGCCTGTGTCGGCATGAAGGGCTCGCGCGTCCAGGCGGTGGTGCAAGAGCTGCGCGGCGAGAAGATCGACATCGTCCCCTACGACGGTGACCCGGTGAAGTTCGTCTGCAACGCCATCGCGCCGGCCGAGGTGTCGCGCGTGCTGATGGACGTCGGCTCGCACACGATGCAGCTCATCGTCCCCGACGAGAAGCTGTCGCTGGCGATCGGCAAGAAGGGGCAGAACGTGCGGCTGGCCTCCCAGCTGTCCGGCTGGCGCATCGACATCCACTCGGCGTCGAAGGTCACCGAGATGGAGCAGCGGGCGCGACAGTCGCTGGCTGCCATCTTCAGCGGCGGTCAGGGTGGGGGCGGCACGCCTCCGCTGCCCCCGCTGGCCGATGCGCTGTTCGCGGCGGGTTGGCGTTCGGCCTCCGAGGTCGCCTCGGCCAAGCCGGACGAGCTGGCCGCGCTTCCCGGAATCGGCGGCGCCCAGGGGGCGCAGGCCGTGATCGCCGCGGCCGGCAAGGCGGCCGAGGCCGAGCGCGTGCGTAACGCAGCGGAGGCGGCGCAGGCCGCGCAGCAAGCGCTGCAACAGGACGCCAACGCCGCGGCCCCCAATCCGGAGGCCCCCTGAGCGTGGGGAGCAACCAGCATGGAGTCGCTGAGAACCTGCGTCGGCTGTCGCCGGCGCGGGCCGGCCGGCGACATGTTGCGGCTGGTGATCGAGTCGGGAACCGTGACGATCGCGGGGCGTCGAAAGCGGTCCGGGCGAGGGGCGTCGGTGCACCGCGACCCCGCGTGCCTGGAGTCCGCGCGGCAGCCAGGCGTCCTGGCACGGGCCTTCAAGCGGCCGGTCGAGCTGGCCGTCGAGGCGGCGTTAACATTTTCGCAGTTGAGCGCGACCTCGCGTAAATAGGGGCAAACATGATCGGAAGCGGATACGACAGAGCAGGAACTCCTGAAGCGCCGCTCGGGCCGCGCGTCCGCGTGTATGAGCTGGCCAAGGACCTGGGCGTTCAGCCCAAGGACCTGGTCAGCAAGGTGCGCGCGATGGCCATCGACGTGGCCAACCACATGTCCCAGATCGAGCCGGCCGACGTGGAGCGCATCCGCCGCGCGGTCGAGCGGGAGCGTCACGAGAGCCTCGTCGAGGAGCGGCTGAACGACACCGTCATCCGGCGCCGCTCGAAGAACGCGCCGCCCGTGACCGCCCGGCCCGCCTCGATTCCGGCCGCCGCGGCCCCGGCGCCCCGCCCACAGGCTTCGACGCGCGCTGCCGCGCCGCCACCTGCCGTCGAGGCCAGGCACGAGCCGAAGCAGCCCGAGCCCGTCGAGGCCAGGTCCGTCGAGACGCCGGCCCCCGCGCCGCGTCCCGCGCCGATCGTCGTCGAGGTCGCGCCGCCGCCTCCGGTGGCGCCGCCGCCCGCCGTCGAGCTCAAGCCGGAGCCGAAGGTCGAGGCCAAGCCGGCCGCCTCTGCGCCGCCCCCGCCCGCGCCGGTGGCCGAGACGCCGCCGCCGGTGGCCACCCCCGCGCCGCGCTCGACCCCGGCCGCCGCCGCTGCCGCATCCTCACCCGCGGCCGGCGAGGCGCCGCGCCCGGTTATCAAGACCATCCCGCAGCCGGTCGTGACCGGCTCGGCCGCCACCGGCGCGTTCATCCAGCTGCCCGGCATCCCGCCCCGCGGCGAGCCTGGCGCGCCCCGCGTCGAGATCAAGGATCGCGACGAGGAGCTCCGGCGCCTGGGGCGCGGAAATCTGCTGAACCGCGCGCCGGCAGGTCGCGACCGCTTCGGTCGCCCCGCGTTCGGCCCCGGCGGCCAGCGTCCCGGCAGCTTCCCCAAGAAGAAGGTCGCCGCCGCCGGCAAGAAGCTGAAGCAGACCCAGATCACCACCCCGGCCGAGCACAAGCGCGTCGTCCGGATGGGCGACACCATCGCCGTCTCCGAGCTGGCCAAGAAGATGGCGGTCCAGGGGCGCGAGATCGTCAAGAAGCTCTGGGCCCTGGGCATGATGGGCGTGACCATCAACCAGGACATCGACCTGGACACGGCGACCCTGATCGCCAACGAGTTCGGTTACCAGATCGAGTCGACCGCGTTCAGCGAGGACAAGCTGCTGACCGAGACCGAGGCCCCGGACAACCCGGAGGATCTCGTCGCGCGCGCCCCGGTCGTGACCATCATGGGGCACGTCGACCACGGCAAGACGTCGCTGCTGGACGCCATCCGAAAGGCCAACGTGGCGGCCGGCGAGGCCGGCGGCATCACCCAGCACATCGGCGCCTACAAGGTGTCCGGCGACAAGGGCGACGTCGTCTTCCTGGACACGCCCGGCCACGAGGCGTTCACCGCCATGCGCGCCCGCGGCGCCCAGATGACCGACATCGTCGTCCTGGTCGTCGCCGCCGACGACGGGCCGATGCCGCAGACGGTCGAGGCCATCAACCACGCCAAGGAGGCTCAGGTGCCGATCGTGGTGGCGGTCAACAAGATCGACAAGCCGGGCGCCAACCCGGACCAGATCCGCAACAAGCTCTCGGAGTACGGGCTGGTTTCGGAGCAGTGGGGCGGCGACACGATCTTCGTGAACGTGTCGGCCAAGACCAAGCAGGGCATCGACGAGCTGCTCGAGATGCTCTCGGTCCAGGCCGAGGTGCTCGACCTCAAGGCCAACCCCAACAAGCCGGCCAAGGGGCACGTCGTCGAGGCGCGCCTCGATCGCGCCCGCGGGCCGATCTCGACCATCCTGGTCGAGGACGGGACGCTGAAGGTCGGCGACCTGGTCGTCGCCGGCGAGTTCTCGGGCAAGATCCGCGCGATGATCGGCGACAAGGGCCAGACCATCTCCGAGGCCGGGCCGTCGACGCCGGTCGAGGTGCTGGGCATCGACGGCGTCCCCGACGCCGGCGAGGTGTTCAACGTCGTCAGCGACGAGAAGGCCGCCAAGGCGCTGGTCGAGCACCGTCACGACGTGCGCCGCAAGAAAGAGCTGGCCGGGACGGGCCGCGTGTCGCTGGAGAACATCCTCGACAAGATCAAGAGCGGCGAGGTCAAAGAGGTGAAGGTGATCCTGAAGGCCGACGTGCAGGGGTCGGCGGAGGCGGTGTCCGCCGCGCTGACCAAGCTGTCGACCGACACCGTCGGCGTGAACGTCATCTCGACGGGCGTCGGCGGCATCACCGAGTCCGACGTGAGCCTGGCCAAGGCGTCGTCGGCGATCGTCGTCGGCTTCAACGTCCGCCCGGCGGGCAAGTCGCAGCAGCTGGCCGAGCAGGAAGGCGTCGACATCAAGCTGTACCAGGTCATCTACGACGCCATCGACGACGTGAAGAAGGCCATGGTCGGCATGCTGGCCCCCATCTCGCGCGAGAAGGTGATGGGCAAGGTCGAGGTGCGGCAGGTGTTCAACATCCCCAAGGCCGGGACCATCGGCGGCTGCTTCGTCACCGAGGGGAGGATCACCCGCAAGGCGCAGCTGCGGCTGGTGCGCGACTCGGTGGTCATCTACACCGGCAAGGTCGGCTCGCTGCGCCGGTTCAAGGACGACGTCTCCGAGGTGGCGCAGGGATACGAGTGCGGCCTCTCGATCGACGGCTACAGCGACCTCCGGGAGGGCGACGTCATCGAGGCGTTCGAGATCGAGACGGTCGCCGCGACGCTGGACGCCCCGAAAGCCTCCTGAAGCAGGGGGGACCGGATCGTGACGGTCGCCATCGCGCGCGTGACGCTGGTGCTGGCCGCGGCCCATTCGCTGAAGGACAAGCGGATGGTGCTGCGGCGGCTCAAGGACCGCGTGCGCGACAGGTTCAACGTCTCGATCGCCGAGGTCGACGTCCAGGACGTCTGGCAGCGGGCGGTCGTGGGGATCACGCTGGTGGGCGGCGACCGCAAGCACGTCGAATCGTCGATCGACGAGGTGCTGCGGTTCGTGCGTGAGAACGCGCCGGTCGCCAAGGACGAGCAGGAGATCCAGAGCTTCGGGTCGGGCGAGCTGCACGGGCCCGACTTCACACACTGGGAGGGCTGACCGGTGTCGCAGCGGATGGAGCGGGTGGCGGGCGAGGTGCGCGCCGTGCTCGGCGAGACCCTGGCGCGCGACGAGATCAAGGACCCGCGCGTCCGGGGCGCCGGGCTGATCACGGTGACCCACGTGCGCATCTCGGGCGACCTGCGGCACGCCACGGCGCTGTTCACGGTGCATGGGCTGGACGCAGCCGGCATGGAGCGGGTGCGCCAGGGGCTGGATCACGCCAGCGGGTACTTCCGGCAGGCGATCGCGCGACGGCTGCGGATGAAGGTGGCGCCGGCGGTGAGCTTCCAGGTCGACCACGTGTTCGAGCAGGCGGAGCGGGTGGAGAGGATCCTGAAAGAGATTGAGCCGGCGCCGGAGCAGAGCCAGAGCGGGGACGGCGACGAGGACGAGGACGATCGCGAGAACGAGGACGGGTAGAGCGGTGGATGGGGTGATCGTTGTCGATAAGCCTGTCGGGCCGACCTCGTTTGACGTGGTGGCGAAGATCAGGAGGGCGGCGAGGGTCCGGCGGGTGGGGCATGGGGGGACGCTGGATCCGCTGGCATCGGGGGTGCTGCCGGTGTGTATGGGGGAGGCGACCAAGCTGGCGGCGTTCCTGCTGGACGCGGACAAGGAGTACGAGTTCGCGGTCCGCTTTGGAGTCGAGACGGAGACGGACGACGCCGGTGGGGCGGTGACCCGGACGGCGGACGCGTCGGGGGTCGACGCGCGGGCGGTGCGGGAGGCGCTGGGTCCGCTTCGCGGGCCGATCCTGCAGGTGCCGCCGGCCTATGCCGCCATCAAGCGGGACGGCAAGCCTCTCTACGCCTACGCCCGCGAAGGGACCCCGATCCAGGTGGCGCCGCGCGCCGTGACGGTGTTCGAGCTCGAGCTGGTCGATTTTGCGGGGACGACGCAGGCGGGGTTCCGGGTCCGCTGCTCCAAGGGGACGTACGTGCGGGCCCTGGCGCGCGACCTCGGCCGGGCGCTGGGCGTGGGGGCCCACGTCACGACGCTGCGGCGGATCCGATCTGGTCCGTTCTCGCTGGCGGCGGCTCGGCCGCTGGAGGAGATCCTGGCCGGGCTGGCCTCCGGGGCGGTCCCGCGACTGATGACGCTGCCGGCCGCGCTGGCCGACTATCCGACGGCCTGCGTCGATGACCTACTGGCCAGGCGCCTGCGCGCCGGCCAGCGGGTCGCCTGGGCGTCACTGGGCGCCGTGCTCGAGACGCGGGTCTGCCTGGTCGACGCGCTGGGGGCGCTCATCGCCGTGGCCGAGCCCCGCGCGGATGGGCTGGTCCGCACGCTCCGCGTTTTTGGGGTCGAATCCCAGAAACCCGCACCCAAGGTGTCCGCCGACGTTGACGAAGGCGCGATATTGTAGGACATTCAATCACCTCAAAAGAGAAAAGAAGATCGTCAATGTCCCTCGCTGCAGAACGAAAATCGGCCGTCGTCCAGAAGTTCGCCCGCAAGGCCGGTGACACCGGCTCACCCGAAGTCCAGATCGCTCTCCTTTCGGAACGGATCTCTTACCTGACCGAGCACTTCAAGGCTCACGCGAAGGATCACCACTCGCGTCGCGGCCTGCTGATGCTGGTCGGCAAGCGTCGCCGTCTGCTGGACTACCTGAAGTCGAAGAACGTCGACCGCTATCGCGCGGTCATCCAGACGCTCGGCATCCGCAAGTAGCGCGTCGCGACTCGCGCTGACGGACGCCGTCTTTGCGTCCTGGATCTGCCACCCGTGCGCCCCCGCGCGGGTCTGGCAGTCGACCGCTTTTTCTTTCGCAGCAGGGACCAGACAGGAGACCACATGTTCGTACGTGAAGGTGTCAGTTTTGGCGGCAAGGAGCTCAGCATCGAGACCGGCCGCATGGCCAAGCAGGCCGACGGCGCCGTCGTCGTCCGCTATGGCGACACGATGGTTCTGGTGACGGCGGTCGCGTCCGGCTCCGTCCGCCCCGGCGTGGATTTCATGCCGCTGACCGTCGATTACCTGGAGAAGACCTCTGCCGCCGGGCGCATCCCCGGCGGCTACTTCAAGCGTGAGGGGCGCATGACCGAGGTCGAGGTGCTGACCTCGCGCCTCATCGATCGCCCGTCGCGGCCGCTGTTCCCCAAGGGGTGGCGGTTCGACACGCAGGTCATCGCGATGGTCGTCTCGACCGATCGCGAGAACGCCTCCGACGTGCTGGCCATGACCGGCGCCTCGGCGGCCCTGCACCTGTCCGACATCCCGTGGGCCGGCCCCTACGCCGGCGTGCGCGTCGGGCGGATCAACGGCCAGCTGGTGATCAACCCGACCTTCGCCGATCGCGAGAAGTCCGAGCTGGACCTGATCGTCGCCTGCAGCCGCGACGCCATCGTGATGGTCGAGGGGAGCGCGGCCGAGCTGGCCGAGGACGTGCTCGTCGACGCGCTGATGTTCGCGCACCAGCAGGCCCAGCCGCTCATCGACCTGCAGGACAAGCTGCGGGCGGCGGTGGGCAAGAGCAAGCGCGAGTTCATCCCGCCGGCCAAGGACCCCGAGATCGTCGCCAAGGTGGGCGAGCTGGCCAACCAGAAGATCGAAGCGGCCATGGCCATCCGCGAGAAGCACCAGCGCTACGCGGCGCTGGACGCGGCCGGCAGCGAGACCAAGACGGCCCTGGCCCAGGTCTTCCCGGACCGCGGCGGCGAGGTCGGCGAAGCCTTCGAGTCGGCCAAGAAGAAGCACCTGCGCGAGCTGGTTCTGAACACCGGCCGCCGCATCGACGGGCGCGGCACCGCCGACATCCGCCAGATCACCTGTGAGGCCGGCGTCCTGCCGCGCACGCACGGCTCCGCGCTGTTCACGCGCGGCGAGACCCAGGCGCTGGTCACCACCACGCTGGGGACCAGCCAGGACACGCAGCACATCGAGGGGATCATCGGCGACATCGAGAAGCGCTTCCTGCTGCACTACAACTTCCCGCCCTTCTCGACCGGCGAGACCAAGCCGCTGCGCGGCGCCAGCCGGCGCGAGGTCGGCCACGGTCACCTGGCCGAGCGCGCCATCGCCAAGGTGCTGCCGACCGAAAAGGAGTTCCCGTACACCATCCGCATCGTCTCGGAGATCCTCGAGTCGAACGGCAGCTCGTCGATGGCCTCGGTCTGCGGCGGCATCCTGTCGCTGATGGACGGCGGCGTCCCCATCAAGACGCCGGTGGCCGGCATCGCCATGGGGCTGATCAAGGAGGGCGATCGCGTCGCCGTCCTGTCGGACATCCTGGGCGACGAGGACCACCTGGGCGACATGGACTTCAAGATCTGCGGCACCAAGACCGGCGTCACCGCCGTGCAGATGGACATCAAGATCCAGGGGCTGACCCGGGAGATCCTCGAGACGGCGCTGCGCCAGGCCCGCGAGGGTCGGATCTTCATCCTGGGCGAGATGGCCCAGGCGCTGGCCGCGCCGCGCGAGGACCTGTCGAAGTTCGCGCCGCGTATCCACACGCTGCAGGTCAAGCCCGACCAGATCCGCGAGATCATCGGCCCGGGCGGCAAGACCATCCGCGGCATCACGGCGCAGACCGGCGTGGCCATCGAGGTCGAGGACGACGGGACGGTGCACATCGCGTCGCCCGACGGGATCGCCGTCAAGAAGGCCATCGACATCATCAAGGGGCTCACCACCGAGCCGGAGATCGGCGAGTTCTACAAGGGCGTGGTCAAGCGCCTGGCCGACTTTGGCGCGTTCGTCGAGATCCTGCCCGGCACCGACGGGCTGGTGCACATCAGCGAGCTGGACGAGAAGCGCGTCCGCGCCGTGCAGGACATCTGCAAGGAAGGCGACGAGATGCTGGTCAAGGTGATCGGGATCGATCGCGCCAGCGGCAAGATCCGGCTCTCGCGCAAGGAAGCCCTGGGCAAGACCCCGGACGTCGTCCACGACTTCCGCGCCACCGCGTCGTAGCGCCATGAGCGCGGCGGCACCGACGATCCGGTTCGTGAAGCTGCGGCCGGACGCGGCGGCGCCGCGGTACATGTCGGAGGGGGCGGCCGGCCTGGACCTGGCCTCCGCCTCGCCCGAGCCGATCGAGATCCCGCCCGGCGGGCGGGCCGCCGTGCCAACCGGCCTGGCCTTCGAGATCCCCCGGGGCTTCGAGGGGCAGGTGCGCGGCCGCTCCGGGCTGGCCCGCAAGTTCGGCATCGGCCTGCCCAACGCCCCCGGGACGATCGACAGCGACTACCGCGGCGAGGTGGTGGTCCTCCTGATCAACTGGGGCACGGAGCCGTTCGTCGTGAACACCGGCGACCGCGTCGCCCAGCTGATCATCGCCCCGGTTGTCACCGCGGAACTGGAAGAGGCCGCCGACCTGGCAGACAGCAAACGCGGCGCCGGCGGCTTCGGCCACACCGGTCAGTAGGGTTTCCGACCCCGAGGCCCTCAGGTCTGAGCGGCCCGAGGCCCGATTGTCACTTGTGCGCGGCGGTCGCGTGTGAATAACTATTCACATGGCGGAACAACCTCCCTTGCGCGCCGGCATCGTCGGCGTATCGGGCTATTCAGGCATGGAGCTGGCCCGGCTCTTGGCCAATCACCCGCGGTTCTCGCTGGCGCTGGCGATCAGCGACAAGTGGGCGGGTGACCCGCTCGGCGACCGTCTGCCCGTCGGGACGGGCGTCGCGGGGCTGAAGGTCCGCCCGCAGGCGGACGCCGCTGCCGCGGTGGCCGGCCTGGACCTGGTCTTCCTGTGCACGCCGGCCGAAGCTTCGCTGGCGCTGGCCCCGCCGGCGCTGGAGGCGGGGGCCCGGGTGGTGGATCTCTCGGGCGCGTTCCGGCTTCCCGTGAATGAATATCCACGCTGGTATGGGTTCGTTCACCCGAACCCGGAGCTCCTGGGTCGCGCCTGCTACGCCATCCCCGAGGCGGGCGCCTCGGACGATCTCCGGCACGCCCGACTGGTGTCGAACCCGGGCTGCTACGCGACCGCCAGCACGCTGGCGGTGCTGGCCCTGCTGCGCGGCGGGATCATCGAGAAGGACGGGATCGTCATCGACGCCAAGAGCGGGATGACCGGCGCCGGTCGCAAGGCGACCGAGGACATGTCCTTCTGCGAGATCGACGGCGACTTCCGGGCCTACCGCGTGCTGCGCCACCAGCACACGCCGGAGATCGAGCGCGCGCTGTCCCTGGCGGGGCAGGGCAGCCTGCGGGTCACCTTCACGCCCTACTACCTGCCGATCCGGCGGGGGATCCTGGCGACGGTCTACGGGCGCCTGCTGCCCGGCCGGACCGCCGACGACGCCGCCGGCGCGGTCCGGGCGTTCGCCGAGGACCGTCCGTTCATCCGGGCCGCGAAGCCGGAGGCCATCCGGCTCTCGGCGGTGGTGGGCACCAACCGGGTGCTGATGGGGGCCGACGCCGATCCGGAGCGGGGCGTGGCGGTGGCCTTCGCCGCCATCGACAACCTGGTCAAGGGGGCCGCCGGCCAGGCCCTGCAGAACGCCAACCTGATGTTCGGTCTCCCCGAAGAGACCGGGCTCGACGGCCTGGGGGGGCACGCGCCATGAGCAAGAGCTTCACGCCGCCGATCGGGTTCAGGTTTGGCGCGGTGGCCGCCGGTGTCAAGGAGGCGGGCGCCGCCCGTCGCGACCTCGCCCTGATCACCTCCGAGGTGCCCTGCGCGGCGGCGGGCGTCTTCACGGTGAACAAGCTCTGCGCGGCGCCGGTCACCTACGGGGCGGCGCACCTTCCGGCGCCTGACGTGCGCGCCATCGTCGCCAACAGCGGCAACGCCAACGCGATGACCGGGCCGGTGGGCGTCGCCGACGAGCGCAACGTGGCGGCCGCGGTCGCCAAGGCGCTGGGGCTGGCGCCGGGTCAGGTGCTGACCGCGTCGACGGGCGGCATCGGGATCCGGCTGCCGGTCGAGCGGATCACCGCCGCCGTGCCGGCGCTGGTCGCGGCGCTGGGCGACGACGTCTCCGGCGCCGCCGAGGCCATCCGGACCACCGACCTGCGGACCAAGCTGGCCTTCCGCCACATCGAGGTCGGCGGCAAGACGGTGCGCTTCGCGGCCGTCGCCAAGGGCTCGGGGATGATCCACCCCCAGATGGCCACCATGCTCTGCTTCATCACCACCGACGCGGCCGTCGCGCCGGACCTGCTGCAGCGGGCGCTGGCCGCGGCCGTCGAAGAGACGTTCAACACCATCACGGTCGACGGCGACATGTCGACCAACGACTGCGTGATCGCGCTGGCCAACGGCGCCGCCGGCGCGCCCGCGATCGCGGCGGGCAGCCCGGACTTCGCGGCGCTGCAGGCAGCCCTGACCGACCTCTGCGCGGAGCTGGCGCGGGCCATCGCCGCCGACGGCGAGGGGGCGACCAAGCTGCTGATCGTCGACGTCGCCGGGGCCCCGGATCGGGGGATGGCGCGTGACCTGGCCCGCTCGGTGGCGGGCGGCAGCCTGGTCAAGTCCGGGATCTTCGGCGGCGATCCGTCGTGGGGCCGGATCCTGGCGGCCCTGGGCGCGCGCATCGGCGCGCGGGCGTTCCCCCTCGATCCCTCCGGCGTCGCGCTGGACATCCAGGGGGTGCGCGTCTACGGACAGGGAGGGCCGGTCGCTTTCAACAAGGACGCTCTGTCCGCCAAGATGCGCGCCGCCGAGATCGCCGTGCGGCTGGACCTGGGGGTCGGCCCGGCGTCGGCGCGGGCGCTCGGCTGCGATCTGACGTTCGACTACGTCAAGATCAACGCCGAGTATTACGGCGGTCCGGCCGCGTCGGCCGGGGCGATGCACCGCCCGGTGGGCGCGGTGAACCGGCCGCTGATCGTCGAGGCGCTCAGCTACATCCGCCGGTTCGCGGGCAGGCGGGCGGTCATCAAGTACGGCGGCGCCGCGATGATCGACCCGGCGCTGAAGCGCAGCTTCGCCGAGGAGCTGGTGCTGCTTCAGTCGGCCGGCCTGCGGCCGGTGATCGTCCACGGCGGTGGCCCGGAGATCACGAAGACCCTCGAGAAGATGGGGCGGAAGTCAGAGTTCGCCGACGGGCAGCGCATCACCGGCCCCGAGGAGGTCCGGGTCGTCGAGATGGTGCTGACGGGTCGGATCAACACCGAGATCGTCGGTCTCATCAACAGCTTGGGGGGCAACGCGATCGGCCTCTCCGGCAAGGACGGACGCCTGCTGATGGCGCACAAGCTGGCGCCGGCGCCAGGCAAGCCCGACCTGGGGTTCGTGGGCGAGATCGAGGCGGTGAACTCCGACCTCCTGGACATGTTCCTGGAGCGCGGGTACATGCCGGTGATCTCTCCGGTCGGCTTCGGCGCCGACGGCAGCAGCTACAACATCAACGCCGACGTCGCGGCGGGCGAGATCGCCTCGGCCTGCGGCGCCGAGCGCCTGATCTTCCTGACCGACGTGGCGGGCATCCTGGACGACGAGGGGAACCTGATCTCGGAGATCAAGGCCGCCGACCTGGAGGCCAAGCTGGGCAAGAGCATCCGCGGGGGCATGCACGTCAAGGCGCAGGCGGTCCTGCACGCGCTGGCCGGCGGCGTGCGCGCGGTGCACATCGTCGACGGCCGCACCCCCCACAGCGTGGTCGCCGAGCTGTTCACCGACCGCGGCGTAGGGACGCTGGTGACCTGACGTGAACCCCCGTCGCGACGCGATTCGCGCGATTCTGGGCCAGCTGGGCGAGCGCCCGGTCGGTAGCCAGGGCGAGCTGCTGCGGCGGCTGCGGCAGCGGGGGATCCGCTCGTCGCAGGCGACGCTGTCGCGCGACATGGCCGCGCTGGGCGTCCGGCGCGTCGTTGGCCCGGGCGGGCCCCGCTACCTGGTCGCGGGCGACGACGGCGCGCTGCCGCTGGATCCCGTGCGCCGGCTGGTCGCCTCGGTCGAGAGCAACGGCGCCCTGGTGGTGGTGCGCACCCAGGCCAGCACCGCCGCGGCGGTCGCCCGGGCGCTGGACGAGGCGCGGGTCCCCGAGATCCTGGGGACGCTGGCCGGCGACGACACGGTGTTCGTGGCGCCTCGGCGGGCCGGCGGCGGCGCTGCGCTGGCGGTCAAGCTGCGACAGTTGCTGCGCGCCGGCTGAAGAGTTAGATCGCGACCATGCCCAACGCGGTGGTCGTCCACGAGACTGGCGGACCCGACAAGCTCTCGTTCGAGACGGTGCCGGACGCGGCGCCCGGCCCGGGCGAGGCGCGGATCCGGCACACCGCCATCGGCCTGAACTTCATCGACGTCTATTACCGGACCGGCCTCTACAAGGTCCCCGCGCTCCCGTTCGTCCCCGGCCAGGAGGCGGCCGGCGTGGTGGAGCAGGTCGGACCGGGCGTGACCTCGGTCAGCGCCGGCGATCGGGTGGCGTACGCGAACGCCCCGGGGGCTTACGCCGAGAGCCGGGTGGTCTCCGCCGACAAGCTGGTCCGCCTGCCGCCCGGCGTCGACGACCGCGCGGCGGCGGCGATGATGCTGAAAGGAATGACCGCCGAGTTCCTGTTGTTCCGCTGCGCACGCGTGAACCGGGGCGACACCATCCTGTTCCACGCCGCCGCCGGTGGGGTCGGCAGCATCGCTTGCCAGTGGGCCCGCGCGCTGGGGATCCACGTCATCGGGACCGCCGGTGGGCCCGAGAAGGTCGCCCGCGCCCGCCAGAACGGCTGCGACGAGGTGGTCGACCTGAAGAGCGAGGACCTGGTGGCCCGCGTGAGGGACCTGACGGGTGGGGCGGGCGTGCGGGCCGCCTTCGACTCCATCGGCAAGGACACCTTCGCCGCCTCGCTCGAGTGCGTCGGCCGCCGCGGGATGCTGGTGCTCTTCGGGCAGTCCTCCGGTGTGGTTCCCCCCATCGACCCGTCGCTGCTGGCCGCGCGCGGGTCGCTGTTCCTGACCCGGCCCAGCATGGCGCACTACCTGGGCACGCGCGAGGAGCTGGTCCAGTCGGCCGAGCGGCTGTTCGACGTGGTCGGGCGCGGGGCCGTGCGGGTTCCCATCGGCCAGAGCTACGCCCTGCGCGACGCGGCGCGCGCGCAGGCCGACCTGGAGGCGCGCCGAACGACAGGCTCCACGGTCCTCCTGCCTTGAACCGCTGACCCGATTTCGTTAGAACCGGCGGCGCCATGATCGCCCGCTACACGCGCCCCGAGCTGGCCGAGCTCTGGTCCGACCGCCACCGTTACGACACCTGGCTCCGCATCGAGCTGGCCGCCTGCTCGGCCATGGAGGCCACCGGCCGCGTCCCGGCCGGAACGGCGGAGGTGGTGCGGGCCAAGGCGGCCGGCCGCCTCGACCCCGAGCGCATCCTGGAACATGAAGAGCGCACGAAGCACGACGTGATCGCCTTCCTGACCCACGTGGAGGAGCTGGCCGGAGAGCCGGCCCGATGGCTGCACCTGGGCATGACCTCGTCGGACGTCCTGGACGCGGGGCTGGCGATCACCCTGGTCGAGGCCGCGGACAAGATCCTGGCCGGCCTGGACCTGGTCCGGGCCGCCTGCCGCCGCCGGGCCCTGGAGCATCGGGCGACCCCGGCCATCGGGCGCACGCACGGCATCCACGCCGAGCCGATCACCGCCGGGCTGGTGTTCGCCGGCTTCCACGCCGAGCTGGGCCGCGCCCGGACGGCGTTCCTGGCCGCGCGGGACGAGGTGGCGGTGGGCAAGATCGCCGGCGCCGTCGGCACCTACGCCAACCTGGATCCGGCCGTCGAGACCGCCGCGCTGGGCGCGCTCGGCCTGCGCCGCGAGACGGTCCCGACCCAGATCGTCGCGCGCGACCGGCACGCCGCCTACTTCACGGCGGTCGCCCGCATCGGCGCGGCCATCGAGCGGATCGCCCTGACGGTCCGCCACTGGCAGCGCACCGAGGTGGGCGAGGCGACCGAGGCCTTCGGCAAGGGGCAGAAGGGCTCGTCCGCCATGCCCCACAAGAAGAACCCGATCCTGTCCGAGAACCTGTGCGGGATCGCGCGCCTCTTGCGGTCATACGCCCAGGCCGCCATGGAAGACGTGGCCCTCTGGCACGAGCGCGACATCTCGCACTCGTCGGTCGAGCGGGTGATCGGCCCGGACGCGACCGGCCTGTGCGACTTCATGCTCCGCCGCGCGGCGGGCCTGGTCGACGGGCTGGTGGTGAACGCCGACCGCATGCGGCGCAACCTGGAGCTGACCGGCGGCCTGTTCTTCAGCGAGGCGGTGCTGCTCGAGCTGGTGAAGACCGGCATGGCCCGCCAGGCCGCCTACGAGCTGGTCCAGAAGAGCGCGCTGCGCGCCGCCGCCGGCGAGGGGTCGTTCCGGGCTTTTCTCAGGGCCGATCCGGAGGTTGGCGCGCGCCTGTCGCCCACCGACATCGATCGGGCTTTCGACCTGTCGCACCACCTTCGTCACACGGGCGCGATCATCGATCGCGCGTTGGAGGGAGAAGACTCGCCATGACCACCACGACCACCAAGATCGACGAGCAAGTGCTGCGCGCCCAGCTCGGCAAGACCCTGAAATCGACCGACCTCCCCGAGCTGGGCGAGAAGTACGAGGGGAAGGTGCGCGACTGCTACGTGCGCGACGGCAAGCGGACGCTGATCGCCACCGACCGCATCAGCGCCTTCGACGTGGTGCTGGGGACGATCCCGTTCAAGGGGCAGGTGCTGAACCAGATGGCCGCGTTCTGGTTCGAGGCGACCGCCAACCTGGTCCCCAACCACGTCATCAGCGTCCCCGACCCGACGGTCACCGTCGCGCGCGAGTGCCAGTTGCTGCCCGTCGAGCTGATCATGCGGGCCTACCTGACCGGCGTGACCTCGACGTCGATCTGGACCGCGTACTCGAAGGGGGAGCGCACCTTCTGCGGGCACGACCTGCCGGAGGGGATGCGCAAGAACCAGAAGCTGCCGAAGGCGATCCTGACGCCGTCGACCAAGGCCGAGAAGGGCGACCACGATCGCTCGGTGTCGCGCGCCGAGGTGCTGCAGATGGGGCTGCTGACGGCCGCGGAGTTCGACGAGGCGGCCGACATGTGCGCGCGCGTCTTCGCGTTCGGGCAGGCCGAGTCGCTGCGGCGCGGCCTGATCCTGGTCGACACCAAGTACGAGATCGGCCGGCGCCCCGACGGCAAGCTCTGCTTCATCGACGAGATCCACACGCCCGATTCGTCCCGCTACTGGTACGCCAACGACTACGAAGAGCGGTTCGCCCGCGGCGAAGAGCCACGCGGGCTGGACAAGGAGTACGTCCGCCGCACGCTGGCCGAGCAGGGGTTCCGGGGCGAGGGGACGCCCCCGCCGCTCACCGACGAGGTCCGCGTCGAGGCCGCCCGCCGCTACATCCAGCTCTGCGAGCTGATCACCGGCCGCCCGTTCGTGCCGGATACGGACGAGCCGCTGGCCAGGATCCGCAGGAACCTGAAGCTGACCTGACCTCACCCGCCGAGCGGGGACGGCGGCGCGTCAGCGCCGGGAGAGGTCAGGCGCCGCCGTCAGCGGCTTCCGCTGCGCCCGGACGCCTGCCGCTCCTGCGGCAGCTCGGTGGGCTTGGCGCTCGTCGGTCCCGACAGCAGGTCGCCCAGCGGCCGAAACACGCCGGTGGCGCGGCGCGCTCCGGCGTCGAGCAGGCGGGGCAACTCGGCGATCGCTTGCGTGGTGGTGACGGGCTCGGGCTGATCCGGGCGGAGGAGCGCCTCGAGCTCCTCGAGCTCGCCCGAGGCGCGGCCGGCGCCCAGCCGGTTGCGCTCGATGGCGCGGCGCAGGCGCGCCTCGTCGATGCCCAGCTCGGCGGCGATGTCGACGCCGGTGTCGATGGTCGCGCGCGGCCCGGTGATGCCATTCGAGGAGAGCGTGCGCACCGGCCCCGAGGGGAGCGGCGGGCGCCCGCCCGCCTGGGCCGAGGCGGCGGCGGCCTTGCGCGTCAGCATCTGATTGATCACGTCGCGCGACGGGGCGTCGAGCTTCAGGAACTGCACGCCCATTCCGTGCGGCTTGTTCGGGGCGGCTGGATCGAACTCGCGCACCCAGGTGACCTTGCCTTCGCCCGACAGCGCCACCTCACCACCCGCCAGCAACACCTCGAACGTGAACACCTCACCGACGGGACGAGGCTCGCGGCTGGCCAGGAAGAGCCCGCCGCGCGTGACGTTCGGGGCGAACTTCTCGATGAAGGTCTCGAACGCGGCGTAGCGCAGGCGAACGCGTACAGGATCCACTGATTTTCCAGTATCCGACTTCAACCCGCTGAAGGTCAATCACAGCCGGAAGGCACGACGCGTGTTTTCGGTCGTGACGGCGTCCAGCTCCTCTGCGGAGACGCCGCGCAGCTCGGCCAGCACCCGCAGCGTCTCGACGATGTAGGCAGGCTCGTTGCGCTTGCCCCGGTGGGGGACCGGGGCCAGGTAGGGGGCGTCCGTCTCGACCAGGATGCGGTCGGCGGGGGCAAAGGCGGCCGCCTCGCGCACCGCGGCGGCGCCCTTGAACGTGACGATCCCAGAGAACGAGAGGTACTGCCCCAGGTCCAGGTAGGTTCGGGCTTCGCCGACCCCGCCGGTGAAGCAATGGATGATGCCGGGGTGTCCGCCGCCCTCGGCGCGCAGGATGTCGGCGGCGTCGGCATGTGCGTCCCGGATGTGCGACACGATGGCCCGGCCGCTCTCGCGCGCCAGCGCGATCGATCGCCGGTAGGCGCCCCGCTGCGCGTCCGCCGGCGAGTGGTCGTAGTGGTAATCCAGGCCGCTCTCGCCGATCCCCACCACCCGGGGCGCCCTGGCCAGCCGGGCGAAGGTGGCCCAGTGGGCCTCGGTCGCGCCGGCGCTGTCGTGGGGGTGAACACCGACGGTGGCGTACACGTCGGACTCAGTGGCCGCGATGGCGGCCGCCTCCTCGGCGGCGTCGGCTCCCCGTCCCACGCCCACGCAAACGAACGCGGTCACGCCGGCTTGCCGCGCTCGGGCCAGCACCTGGCTCCGTTCGTCGCCGAAATATGTGCCATCCAGGTGACAATGGGAGTCGATCATCGTTAAATGTTTCAGGTCGAGCCTCCGATTGTACCGGAAGCGGCGGGTTCCGACTGCGCACAGGATGACCGTGCTCCCCAAAGCCGACGACGAAGACAAGACCCGAGCGCTCGGCCCTCATCAGACGCCGAGCGTGAGCGGCATGGCCGCGGCCGTCGACGCGGACGCGCTGGCGCCGGGAACGCTGGCCGGCCCGTACGTGCTCAAGCGCGAGATCGCTTCGGGCGGCGGCGGCACGGTCTACGAGGCGCAGCACAAGGTGCTGGGCCGCAAGGCGGCGGTCAAGGTGCTGCGGCGGCAGCTGGCGGCGTCGCCCCAGATGGTCACGCGCTTCGTGCGCGAGGCCCAGGCGGTCAACCTGATCCGCCACCCGGCCATCGTCGACATCTTCGAGTTCGACACGCTCCCCGACGGGCGCCCGTTCTACGTGATGGAGCTGCTCGAGGGGACCGACGTCCGCTCGCTGCTCAACGAGCGCGGCCGCTTCTCGCCGGCCGAGGTGCTGGAGATTCTGGATCCGGTCTGCTCGGCGCTGCAGGTGGCGCACGAGCAGGGGATCGTCCACCGCGACCTCAAGGCCAGCAACATCTTCGTCTCGACCAACGGCGGCAAGCGGACGGTCAAGCTGCTCGACTTCGGCATCGCCAAGCTGATGCACCCCGACGCCTCCGAGGCCGGCCTGACCGTGGTCGGGACCCGCCTGGGGACGTCGTACACGATGGCCCCCGAGCAGATCCGGGGCGACGGCGTCGATCCGCGCACGGACATCTACGCGCTGGGCGTGGTGCTGTATCACCTGCTCACCGGCCAGTACCCGTTCCGCGCCGAGACCATGACCGACATCGAGCGGCAGCACCTGGAGGCGCCGCCGCCGCGTCCCAGCCAGGGAGCGCCGGTCTCGCCGGCCTTCGACGCGGTCGTGCTCCGCTGCATGGAGAAGACCGCCGAGCGCCGCTACCAGAGCGTGAAGGCGTTCCTCGAGGCCCTGCGCGAGGCGGTCGGGGCCAAGACCGACAAGCCGGAGATCGTCGCCCGCGCCGCCGCGATCTTCGTGGAGATCCGGGTGGCCGAGGGCGCCGACGCGGAGAGCGACGCGGTGCTGGACGACACCTCGGCGATCCTCGACGCCACCGAGCAGAGCCTGCGCGGCGCCGGCCTGGGGCTGCCGCTGCAGACCGGCAGCGCCATCATCGGCGCGCGCGTGCTGGCCGACGAGGCCAGCGCGGCCGACGCCGCTCGCGACGAGGTGGTCGCGGTGGCCCAGGGGCTGGCCGACGAGCTGGCCGCCCGACCGACCGCGGTTCCCGAGGTTCACGTCAACATCACGGTCCACGTGGGCCCGGCGTCGGTGAAGGACTCGGCCGAGGCCCCGGACGGCAAAGAGATCGTGGGCGGCGAGATCCTCGCGACCGCCGACTGGGCGCCGCAAGAGAACGTCACCGGCCTCCACCTGACCGCCGCCGCCGGCGGCCAGTAGACCCGACCGGCAGGCGGGCCGGTCAGCGGACGACGCCCAGCAGCACCAGCACGGCGATCACGACGCCCATCATCGATTCGCCCGCCAGCCCGCCCGCCGCGATGGCCATGACGCCGTCCTGATCCAGGCTGGGACGCAGCCGCTGCGCCACGCGCATCACGATGACGCCGGCCAGCGCCGCCACGGCCAGCGACGGGGGCATGATCAGGGCGATCCCCATCGCGGCCGGCGAGGGGCAGAAGCGCGCCAGTCGGCCGCGGCCGAGCAGGGCCAGCAACGCGCCCACCCCCAGGCCGATCGCCCCGGCCATTCCAGCGTGCAGCGGCAGGGTGGCCAGCCCGCCCCGCATCGCCTCGGCCGTGGCCTTCCAGGAGATCGCGGAGGGGGCCGGGAGCGCCTCCGAACCGATGCCGTAGGCGCGCACGACCACCATGTAGACGGGCGCAACGACCAGCGCCCCCAGCAGAGCCCCGGTGAGCTGGGCGATCAGCTGGGCGCGCGGCGTGGCGTTCACCTTCTGGCCCGCCTTGAACGCCCAGAGCGTCTGCGCCGCCTGCGCCGAGGTGCCGAACGCGATCGACCCGGCGAGCATCGAGCCCGAGATCCCGAACCGCGAGAACAGGATCTGCGTGATCGTTCCGACCGGTCCGACCGGCGCCAGGTCGGTCTCGCCGGTCGCCCGGGACGAGACGACGGCCAGCACCAGCGCGAGCGCCAGGGCCGCCAGGGTGGCCAGCGGATGGAAGTGGAAGACCTCCTGGCCGACCAGGGCGACGCCGGCCACCGCGGCCAGCACCAGCCCCAGCCCGACTCGGCGGGCGGACGGCGCGTTGCCCCGATCGTGTGTCCGCTGCGCCTGGGCCAGGCCACCGAGATCCCGGAAGGCTCGCATGATCGACCGGCCGTCCAGCAGCAGCGGCAGGAAGCTCCCGGCGAGCAGCAGACCCAGCCCCGGCCAGACCAGCCAGGCCGTGCACCCCGAGAAGCTGACCTCCTTCACGATGTGATTCCGCGCGAGCCACGGGACCAGCATCCCCCAGCCGATGGTCGCGCCGATCAGCATGCTCAGCGCCGCGCGGAGCCCCATCATCACGCCCATCGCGCCCACCATCGGGCTCCAGTTCATGCCGAACGAGACGGCGTTCAACGAGACGCCCCCGACGGTCAGGCCGAACAGCGTCATCTCGGGGATCAGCTTGGGGCGGCCGTCCCGGAACCAGGTGACCGCCACGGCGAACAGCGCGCCGCCCACCAGCAGCCGCGTCCGCCGGATGGCGGCGGCCCGCGCCGCGAACATCGTCTCGATCAAGTTGCCCGTTGCGCTGCCGGTCGGGAAGGGGAGGCCATCCTCGACGATCAGCTTCCGTCGCAGCAACGCCCCGGCCAGGATGCCGATGACCGCCAGCGAGGCGCCCCAGATCGTGATGGCCCAGGCCGGGAAGCTCTGGCCGGCCAGGGCCATTCCCGGGACGGGTCCGCCCAGGCCGGCCGCGAAGCCCATGATCGCGGCGGAGCTGGCGGTGGTCTGGGTGATGTTGTTCTCGACGGCGCTGTAGGCGCTCCGGCGCGACAGCCGCGAGAACGTCGCGAACAGCGTGAACCCCAGCAGGGTTGCCGTGATGCTGCCCCCGTCGATGACCGAGATCTTGAGCCCGGTGTAGACGTTGGCCGCCGCCAGGACCGCGCCGATGCCACAGCCCACCAGCAGCGCCCGTGCGGTGAGCTCGGCGGGCATCTCTGCCGTTTCTAACGCATCCAGCGCAAATGCGCGCGCGGTGCTCACACCACGTCGTCCGGCTCGCGTCCCGACGGCTCGCGCGTCCGGAGACCGTGCTTCCAGAGCAGCCGGTAGAAATAGATCCGATCGACCCCGGCGGCGCGGGCCGCGGCGCTCACCCGGTTCTCGTGCTGCCGCAGCAGCTCTTCCAGGTAGCGCCGTTCGAACGCGCTCACCCAGGCCTCGCGCGCCTCGCGCAGCGGCTGGCCGACGTTGACGGCGCTCTCCGGGCCGGCGACGGCGGTCATCGTGCCGGTCGTGCGGGGCGGCGCGAAGTCACGCAGCGCCACGCAGCGCTCCAGGTAATTGCGCAGCTCGCGGATGTTGCCCGGCCAGATGTGGCGGGCCAGGGCGTCCAGGAACTCCGGCGAGCGCACCCGCGCCACCGTGGCCGGATCGACGTTCCCCAGGCCGCGCACGATGTGCTCGACCAGCAGCGGCAGGTCGGCCAGGCGCTCGCGCAGCGGCGGCAGCTTCACCTCGACGACCGCCAGCCGGTAGTAGAGATCCGAGCGGAACTTCTGCGCGCCGACCTGTTCGCGCAGGCTGCGGTTGGTGGCCGCCACCAACCGGACGTTCACCGGCACGTGGTTGTTGGTCCCCACCCGCCGGACCTCGCGCCGCTCGAGCACGCGCAGGAGCTTGGGCTGCAGGTCGATGCTCAGCTCGCCGATCTCGTCGAGGAACACCGTGCCGCCCGAGGCGGCCTCGAAGACCCCCTGGCGCGAGGCGACCGCGCCCGTGAAGGCGCCGCGCTCGTGCCCGAACAGCTCGCTCTCGAGCAGCTGCGGGGGCATGGCGCCGCAGTCGACCACCAGGAACGGCTTCTCACGCCGGGTGCTCCCGATGTGGATGGCCTCTGCCGAGACCTCCTTGCCCGTGCCGGTTTCGCCCTCGAGCAGGATCGTCGCGTCACTGGATGCCGCGCGCGCCAGCACGTCGAAGACGACCTGCATCGCCGGCGAGCGGCCGATCATGCGCCCGAAGCGCTCGTCGGGGCGGATGCGCCCGGAGTCGCCGTCTAGACGGACGGAGCCGGTCCCCACGCCGAAGGCTGCACGGGCCTCCTGAGAGCCGTTCCCCACGGGCCGGTCATCGACCGTTACCGACGGTTCCTTGACCGAACCTCGACGATGCTCTGCGAGTGCCGGTGCGGCGCGTCGCTCAGCGCGACATTGCCACTTTTGCGGCGCCCAGCAACCCGGGCTGGGGATGCGTCACCACGTAGGCCGCCAGCTTCTCGACCATCGTGTGCAGCCGTCCCTTGCGGTCGAACGCCTCGCGAAACGCCCCCTTGCGCAGGTAGGGAAGGATGCGTGGCGCGATGCCTCCTGCCACGAACACGCCACCGGTCGCCAGCACCATCAGCCCCAGGTTGCCGGCGGTCGCCCCCAGCACCGAGCAGAAGATGGACAGCGCCATCTCGCAGACCGGATCGGTCCCCTCCATGGCTCGCTGCGAGATCGTGGCGGCCGGATCGTTCCCCGGCCCCTGCGCGGCCAGGGCCGCGGCCGTCTCGGGGCGGATCAGGCTCTTGCACGCCGGCTCCATCGACAGGAACGAGAAGACGTCCACCAGCCCCCGGCCCGACAGCACGCGCTCGCACGAGACCCGGCCATATTTGGTGTTGAGGAACTGCACCAGCCCCATCTCCAGCGGCGTGCGGGCCGCCAGGTCGACGTGGCCCCCCTCGGACGGGACGACCTGGTAGCCCCCTTCCTGGGCCGACCAGAGCAGGAAGGCCTGGCCCAGCCCGGTGCCGGCCCCCAGGACGGCGATGGGCCCGCCGCGCAACGGGGGACCGCCGCCCAGAGGCGCCAGGTGCTCGACGTCCACCGCCGTGACCCCCAGCGCCGCCGCGTAGAAGTCGTTGACCAGCGTGACCCGCGGGATCGCCAGCTTCTGCGACAGCGCCCGCCCGTCGACCACCCAGGGGAGGTTGGTCGCGCGGCAGACGTTGTCCTCGATCGGTCCGGCAATTCCCAGGCAGGCGTGCGAGACCTTGGCCGCGTCGGCCCCGAGACTGGAGACCGCCGTGGCCAGGAACTCCTCGACGATGACGTCCAGCGAGGGGCGCGACGCGGACGGGTAGATCTCCTCGAGGATCGGGCCGCCGATCGGCCCGTGCGGAGGGACCGGCTCGAACAGAGCCAGCCGCGCGTTGGTTCCACCGATGTCGCCTGCCAGGACGGTCATGGCACCTCTTGGTTCTTGTCGTGGGGTTGCAGCCCGCTCGCGGCCTCGCGATCGCAGAAGATCGTGACGGGGCCGGCGCGGTGGACGATCCGGGCGGCGGGCAGCCGGTTGCCGTCGACGACCGCCGCCAGCGCCGAGGCCTTGTCGCGCCCGACCACCAGGAAGCAGACCTCGCGCGCGCCGCAGAGCGCGGGGTAGGTGAGCGTCAGCCGCCGCTGCCCCATCTGGGGCACGTCCACGGCGACCGCCAGGACCCCTTCCTCGGCCAGCGCAGAGGTGCCCGGAAACAGAGAGGCCGTGTGCCCGTCGGGCCCCAGCCCCTGCAGCGCAAGGTCCAGCCAGGGGGGCGTGGCCCCGGCGGTCAGCGCCTGCTCGTAGTCGCGCGCGGCGGTGTCGAGGTTCGGGTCCTCGGCCCGCCACCGCACGACGTTGGCCTCGGGCACCTGGGCCGGAACGAGCAGCGTCTCGCGCGCCATCCGGTAGTTCGACTGCGGGTCGGTCGGTCCGACCGCGCGCTCGTCGCCGAAGAAGACGTCCGTTCGGGTCCAGTCGACGCCCGTCACCAGCAGCGGGTAGAGCGCGCGCGGCGTGGAGCCGCCGGCCAGGGCGACGCGGAAGCGCCCGCGCGCCCGGATGGCCTCGGCGGCCGCGGCTCGTACGTGGGCTGCGGCCGCGCCGGCCAGCTCGGCCAGGCTGTTCTTGACGACGATCCGCAGCGGGGGGTTCGCAGGCACGGCGGGACCTTACCGCGCGAGGCCGCGTCTTGTCTCCACCGGCGCGCGATGTTAGGGAGACCCTCACACTACATGAGCGCCTTTGCGGAGCTTTCCTGGCGCGGTCTCATCGCGCAGACGACCGCCGAGAACATGGCGGAGGTGCTGTCGACGCCAATCGCCGTCTATTCGGGCTTCGATCCCACGGCCACCAGCTTGCACGCCGGCAACCTGGTGCCCCTGATGTTGCTCACCCACCTGCGCCGGCACGGGCACAAGGTGCTGCCCCTGGTGGGCGGGGCGACCGGGATGATCGGCGATCCGTCGGGGAAGTCGAGCGAGCGGACGCTGCTGGACCAGGAGAAGGTCCGCGAGAACACCGGCAAGATCCGGGCGCAGATCGAGAAGTTCTTCTCGAACGCGGACGAAGGGCCGCCGGTGCAGGTGGTCGACAACCTCGACTGGCTGGGGCAGGTCCGCCTGCTCGACTTCCTGCGCGACGTCGGCAAGCACTTCGCCGTGAATCAGATGATCCAGCGCGACTCCGTGAAAGCGCGGTTCGAGACCCGCGAGGCCGGGATCTCGTACACGGAGTTTTCTTACATGCTGCTGCAGGCGTACGACTTCTACGAGCTGTTCCGGCGGACCGGCTGCCGCATGCAGTGCGGGGCGTCCGACCAGTGGGGGAACATCGTCTCGGGCATCGACCTGGTCCGGCGGCTGGCCGGTGAGACGGTGCACGGGCTGACGACGCCGCTCCTCACCGACGCCGAGGGGCGCAAGTACGGCAAGTCCGAGAAGGGGGCGGTCTTCCTGGACGCCGAGCTGACGTCGCCGTACAGCTTCTACCAGTTCTGGCTCAACACCGCGGACGCCAACGTCGGGCGGTTCCTGCGCTGGCTCACCCTGCGACCACGCGACGAGGTCGAATCGCTGGAGGCGACGGTCGGATCGGGCGCGCGGCAAGCGCAGCGCGCGCTGGCCGAGGATCTCACGCGCCGGGTCCACGGTGACGCCGAGCTGGGGCGCGTGGTCCGCGCCACCGAGGCACTGTTCGGGGGCGGCGATCTGCGTGACGTCGGCGGCGACCTGCTCGACGAGGCGTTGGAGGCGGCGCCCAGCATCACCGTGCCGCGCGCTCGGTTCGAGGGCGAGGGCGCGTTGCTGGTCGACCTGCTCGCCGAGGTCGGCGCCTGCTCGTCCAAATCCGACGCCCGCCGGCAACTGGCCGCCGGCGCGATTGCGGTCAACGGCACGCCACTGACCGGGGCGTCCGAGAGCTCACGCCTGACCGCGTCCGACCTGATCGACGGTCGCCTGGTCGTCCTCCGTCGCGGCAAGCGCAACAACTCCGTGGGCCGCGCCGCCTGAGCGCTTGACGGGTCCCGGCGGATGAGCAAACTTCCCCCCATGGCGGGGGATGGACAGGTGCGGCCGGCGCGAGGCGCGCCCACGATCTCGTATGGCGGGGAAGCGCGGGAGCCGACGCGACGGATCCTGCTGCTGACCAAGCTGAAGAGGACGTCGATGCGCATGGGCGCCGTCACGCAATCCTTCTTCACCAAGGGGGACGAGCTGGCGGCAACCGAGTTCGAGAACCTGCCCCACGACGATCCGATGCTGGTGCCCCCCAAGCTCGGTTTCCGCAGCTTCGATCGGATTCCGCGCCATCGCGGGCGCGTCGCGTTCGTGCTGGTGCTGATCGCCGCGGCTACCCTGATCGTGCTGGACCGGCA
>DATJWP010000069.1:0-66528 GCA_035578045.1 Polyangia bacterium
ACGGGGATCCCGCGAACGGAGATCCGCCCAGCGACCCGCTCAGCGGCGAGCCGCTGATGCCCGGCGTCGGGCGCCGGGGCGCCAGCACGGCCTCCAGCTCGGACGACGGTTCTTCCTGGTCGGCGTCGGGATCGGTGCCGCGCGAGTAGTTACCGGTCGCGCTCTCCAGGTCATCCTCGACGGACACGATGCCCGGCGTCGAGGTGGCCAGCACCTCGTCGTCGTCGGGGTCCTCGAAGTCGTCGCTCGAGGAGCCATAGCTGTGAGCCGACAGCGGCACGTCCAGGGAAGGCGGGAGCGACTTCCGCAGCGCGCGCTCCCGCTCGAGGGTGGCCTGGGTCGACAGGGCGGCGGTCAGCTCGTCGTCCTCGTCCTTGATGGAGGCGGCCCGGATGGCGGTCTCGGCCGGTTCGACCTTGGTGGCCTCTTCCTCATCGTCGGTGACGGAGGGGCGTGCCATGACCGTGACTTCCTCATCGTCGTCGTCCTCGGCCACCTTGAGGGTGGCGTCCTCGTCCTTGGACGACGGACCCGGCGTCAGCGACAACGACGACGGGGAGGTGGCGCCCGGCAGCGGCAGAGACGGCAGCGGCATCCCCAGCAGGGTGGGCGCCCCCCGGTGGGCGACCTCCGCGGTGCTGGTCATCGGGGGAGGGGTGACCATCGAGGACGCCATCAACGGCGCCGGGGTGGGCGGTGGGGTCTCGGTTCCAGCCGGCGCGTCCTCGATCTCCAGAGTCGATTCCTCGGAGGCCTCGACAGTGACGTCCTGGGAAGAGTCGACCACAATCTGGTCGGACATGTCCTCGACGTCGTGGTCCGAACCTCCGCTGGCCGCCAACTCGAACGGGGGCTTCGTGATCATGCCGGGTGAATCCTTTCCAGGAGAATCCGGACTGCCGGTCCGGAATTCAAGCACTCAAGCCTACACGCAACCCTTTGACAGGGGAAGCGCCGCTCTCTATGGTGCCGCGCCGTGAGGAAGCTTCCCCGGGCCGGAAAACCGCAGCAAAACGCGCCCGGAGTGAGGGTGCGTGTCGGACAATATCGGCTGCCGGCCGACATCGCCTCACGTGTGCTGGCAGGTCATCCATGGGTCTACCGCGAGGCCCTGGGCCCACGCGGCATCGCCGAGGAGACCGGCGCCGTCGTCGATCTGCTGGTCGGCAATCGAGAGTTCGCGGGGCGCGGGTACGTCGACCGCGACCACGCCATCGCCATTCGCCTGCTCACGCGCAACCCGCACGAGGATGTGGCGCCCGGGCGCGGCCTGATCGGCGAGCGGTTCGCGTGCGCGCTGGCGCTGCGCAAGATGCTGTTCGGTGGCAAGCCGCCCGAGGCCGGACGGCTGTTCACCGGCGAGAGCGAGGGGTTGCCCGGCGTGACGGTCGACCGCTACGGCGACTTCGTCGTGGCCCAGTGGCTGTCGGCCGGCGCGCTCCCCTGGCGCGAAGAGCTCTACTCGGCGATCGAGACCGAGCTGTCACCGAAGGCCATCTACGAGCAGAGGCGATTCCGGCCCCTGGGTGGGGCGGCCCCGCCCGAGCCCGCCGTGCGCGTCAGCGGCGAGGAGGCCCCGGTCGAGATCGTCGTCGCCGACGCGGGGTGCCGCTTCGGCGTCGACGTGACCGCCCCGCTGGGCGTCGGGTTGTTCCCCGACATGCGACTCGGCTGGGCCGCCGTGGCGGCGCGCGCCTCGGGCCGGCGCCTGCTGAACCTGTTCTCGTACACCGGGGCGTTCTCCGTGCAGGCGGCCAAGTCCGGCGCCGCCGAGATCGTCGCGATCGATCTGGCCGCCAAGGCGCACGCGCGCGCCCGCCGGAACTACGAGCTGTCGGGGCTGGATCCCGCCCGCCTCGAGGCGATCACCGGCGACGTCGTCAAGTCGCTGGACCGGTTCGCCGACCGCGGGCGGCGCTTCGACCTGATCGTCTGCGATCCGCCCACCTTCTCGCATGGACCCGCCGGTCAATTCCAGGTGGCGCGCGACCTGGCGCGGCTGGCCGCCGGCTGCGCGCTGGTGCTGGAGCCTGGCGGCCTGCTGGTGTTCGCGACCAACTCGACCAAGGTGTCGGCGGTCGAGGTCGACAAGGCGCTGGGCGAGGGCGGCGCGGCGGCCGGCGCCGACCTGCGCATCGTCGAGCGGGTCGGGTTGCCCCCCGACTACCCGGTGGCCCCCGGCTTCCCCGAGGGCAACTACCTGAAGGTCGTGATCGCCGCCAGGGCGACCTGACGGGGCCTCAGCCCCGGCGGCCTTCGGAGCGGGCGCCGCGGTTCTTCACCTCGTCGATGAAGTGGCGGACGGTCCCCTCGACGGACTCGTTGAAGCGGACCTTGGCCCCCGCGATCTCACGCAGCGCGGTGACGGCCGGCTTGTTGCTGCAGACCACCAGCGGACGCCCGCCGTTGGCGAGCTGGCGAGCGCGCTCGGCTGCGAGCACGACCAGGGCGAACCGGTTGTTGACCTTCTCCAGACAATCTTCGACGGTGACGCGAGCCAAGGACGACCTCCGGGGAACGACGTGGGAAAAAGAGCGCGGAGTCTAGTCCGCGGCCCGGGCGGAAGTCAAAGCGGAGCTCACGTAAGCTCATTTCTTTGGCGCAAGGACGAGTTCGGTTGCAAAGCGTGCCCAGAGCCGTAGACTTTCTTCACTATTATTTTTAGCCGCCGTGCTTCTTCTGGGAGGAGGGGGCTCGGGGAAAGTCGGGACCGATGCCGATTACGGTGAATTGGAGCGATCTGGAGATTGCGTTCGAGCGCAACTCGCCGGATCAAGAGAGCTTTTTGGATCTGGAGAACGGGGACCTCCTGTCGATCGTCGACGGGGAGCCCGACGCCGCCGCCCGGCGCGCGCGGGTCGCCACCAACCCGGAACGGTACCTGCGCGTCGACCCCGCGTCGTCGCGCGAGCAGTACCGCTGGATGGAGCGATTCGTGTCGTCGGTGTCGGACGATGCGCTGCGTGAGCGGTTGCTCATCGCCATCGATGGCAAGGGGGCGTTCCGTCGGTTCAAGGACGTGCTGCTGGCCTTCCCGGCCGAGCGCGAGCGCTGGTTCGCCTACCGCTCCGAGCTGCTGCATTTCCACATCCAGACCTGGCTCGACCACATGAAGATCGAAGTCGCCAACCAGCCGCCCTGGGGGCGGGTGGTCCAGCCGGAAGAGCCCGCCGAGCTGCCGCGCTCCATTCCAAGCGGCGAGGCGCCGGGCGAGATCCTGCGGCGCCAGGCGCGCGAGCTGCTGGACGAGATCCCGGCCGCCGAGCTGCCCCCGGCGCTGGCCTTCCTCGAGTTCCTTCGCGACCGCGGCGCCAGCTTGCTGCTGGGCGCGGGAGTCGATCGGCGGCGCGACCTGGACGACGACGACGAAGACGACGATCTGGGTCCGGCGCTGGCGCGGTAGGCCCCAGGCCCTTCGCTTCAGGCCTTGGCGGCCGACTGCTGCTCGGCGCCTTCGGCCGCGCGGGGCGGGGGCGTCCAGATCCAGCCGTCGCGCAGGCGCGCGTCGTCGTCGCGAGGCTCGGCCGCCGGCGGCAGGGCCCAGCCGTCGCGCGCCCACAGAAACCCCGTGAACGCGCAGATCACCGCCTCGAACAGGTGGTCGCTCTGGATGCAGAGCTCCCGCCAGACGCCGGGGCCGAAGCGAAGCTCGGCGGAGAGCGCCTCGAGGATCCGCGCGCGCGCCTCGCGTTCGCGCAGGTGCTTCTTGAAAGGCGTGGCCAGCCCCAGCAGCGCCAGCGTCGCCTTGGGATAGGCCTCGATCAGGTTCTCGTTCAGCCTGAATCGATCGGCCAGAGCCCGCACCAGGTGCGCCGCGCGCGCCGCCAGCGGACCGGTCCCCTGGCCCAGCCCTTCGCGCGCCACGATCCCCATCCGCAGCGACAGGTGAAGCTCGGTCGCCCGCTGCGTGTAGGGCGTGATCGTCGGTTTTCCGCGCCGGCTGTCTCGATCGCGGGCCCGCTCGGCCTGGGCCGCCAGCGCGCGCATCTCGACCACCGACGGATCCACGCAGGCGCTTTGCCCCGGGCACAGCGGCACGGTGCAGCGCAGGCAGGGCGGCAGCGTCAGCGGCGCGTCGATGCATAGCAACGTCTCGTCACCGTACTGGCGGATGGTCTCGACCAGAGCGGCGTCATAGAAGGGGAGCGCGCCGTTGCGCGGGGCGATGTCGACGACGGTCGCCGCGCCGCCGTCGACCCGCAGCGTGGCCAGGGCAGTCTTCTTCCCCTTGCCGCCGCCGAGGTCGATCCCCAGCACGTGGACAAAATTCCGCGCCGTCACGCCTCGGTCAGCGTGCGGGATCGGACCTCACCCGTCAACCTTTGACTTGGCGCCGAACGCCCCGTATGGTTGGGGGGAAACGCGCCGGGACCCGATGTGGCCTGGACGAGGTTTCGAATGCGCCGGACACTCTTCAAATCGAAGATTCACCGCGCGACCGTCACACAGGCCGACCTGGATTACGAAGGGTCGGTGACGATCGACGCGACACTGATGCGGGCCGCCAACATCCTGCCGTACGAGAAGGTCGCGATCTGGAATCGCACCAACGGCGCCCGCCTCGAGACCTACGCGCTGGAGGGGCCGCCCGGTTCGGGCGTCATCTGCGTCAACGGCGCCGCTGCGCACCTGGCCCGTCCCGGCGACATCGTCATCATCGCCACCTTCGCCGAGGCGATCGACGAGGCCGAAGCGCGCGCCTGGACGCCGATCGTCGTTCATGTGGACGCGCAGAACCGCATCCTGCCCATCGCGGGCGAGGTGCCCGGCCCCGAGCGGCGCCTGCAGTCGGTCTGATCGCGCCACACATGTCTCGCGCCGACACGCTCCGGGCGTTCATCGCCAGCAAGCCGCAGGATCCGTTCCCCAGGTACGCGCTGGCGCTGGAGTACAAGAACGGCGGCCAGCTGGCCGAGGCGCGCGAGCAGTTCGACGTGCTCATGCGCGATCACGCCGACTACGTCGCGACCTACCTGCACGCCGGCAACACCTGCCTGGCGCTGGGCGATCGCGCGGCGGCGCGAGAGGTCTTCGCCCGCGGGATCGAGGTCGCCGGCCGGCGCGGCGACGCGCACGCGCGCGGCGAGCTCGAGGGCGCGCTGGGCATGCTGGGCGACGGGTAGAGCGAGCTCGACCGCGCGCGCCGTCCAAGAAATCGCGCGCGCGACTTCAGCCGACGAAAGCTGTATTTTCCCCGCGGGAGCTGGAGCCGATGACCGCGCGGGGTGGCTTTCGATCGCCGAGATGGTCGCGCGCCCTGCTCGCCATTCCGTTGATGGTCGCGGGCGCCTGCGGGCGCGGTCTGTGGTCGGATCCCGGGTCGGCTTGTGGACTGGGCTGCCTCGACGGAGGTAGGGGTGCCGCCGGGCGGGACGGTGGTGGTGGCCCGTTCGATCCGGACGGCGCGGCCGGCCGCGGTGGCGCGACCGGGCCGGAGGGCGGAGTCGGCCTGGACGACGCCAGCCCACCGGATGCCACGAGCCCGCGGGACGCTGCGAGCCCGCCGGACGTTGCGAAGGCGCCGGACGCCGCCAGCGCGCCGGATGGTCCGAGCCAGGCGGACGGGGGGCCCGGGCGCGACGGCGCGACGGCGCCAGCCGACGCGGCTACACGAGATGGTTCGAGCGACGCCCGCGATGCAGGCGGACCGGCCGACGCGAACGAGCGGCCGGACGGGGCGAGCGGGCGCGACGGCGGCGGCAGCGACGCTTGCGCTCCCGGCGACACGTGCGCGCCGGTGTTTCAGTCCCTGCTGGCCAGCCTCCCCTGTGTGCTCCATTCCGGCTCGAGCTGCACCGTGGTCGGAGACGGGGGAAGCAGGACCACCCTCGCCGGCGTGGCGGGGACGGTCTACGACGTCCAGCTGCGCGTCCGGGGCGTCGTCGAGACGAAGGTCTACCAGGGCGCCTGCCAGGTGGACCCCGGCAGCGCGCCCTCTGATCCGTGGGTGGTCGGTGGCACGCCCAGCGACGACGGACACAACATCTTCCAGCTTTCGATCTCGGCCCCGCCTCAGGCGTACTATTTGAACGGAGCGCCTGCGACGGGCACCGGAGCCGTGGTCATCGACTTCGAAAAGACGGTGCGCATCGCGGCCGGCGCGTTGATCACCCTCACCTCCCATTCGGGTGATGGCGCGCAGTTTGCCAACGTCGGGTCGAACGGCACGCCTGTCGCGATCGGTGGGACCTTGATCCAACAGCCCTACGACGGACAGTTCGTCCAGGTCGACATCATCTCCGTCCAGCCAGAGGCGTTCCCGCTCTCGGAGCCAGGAATGGCGCTTTCATTCGCCGACGCTCAGACCGTCACGGTCCCCGACGCCGAGTCGCTTCGCCCCACGGACGTGACGCTGGAAGCATGGGTCAACTTCGATGGCTTCGACCCCAGCTACGTCGAGTCGGTCGTGGGCAAACCCTACGGGCCCGCCACCGAGGATTCGTACGCCATCTGGTACCAGACGGCCTACAGCAGCGGCGTCGCCGTGGTTGGTCCGGACAACTCGACGTCGTTCGCGTGGACGCCGTCGTATGGCGAGTGGCACCACACGGCCATGACCTTCGATTCCACCACCAATCAGACTGTTTTTTACTTCGACGGTGTCCCTTCGAGCTGTGCGGGTGACTCGGGGCCGCCGGTTTACGACGGTCACGACCTGTTCATCGGCGCCGACACCGACTACGACGGCCTGTTCGGATTCTGGACCGGCGCCATCGACGAGGTCCGGGTCTTCTCGCGCGCACGAACCCCGGACGAGGTGTGGGCGGACATGCACACGGACAGGCTCGGTCCCGGCCAGGATCTGGCCGCCGAGTGGACATTCGACGAGGGGGCCGGACAGACCACGGCTGATTCGAGCGGCAACGGCAACACCGCCACGCTGGGCCTGTCGGGAGCACCCGAGTCGACGGATCCGACCTGGATCGTCTCGACGCTGTCCCACTGACCGGTCAAGCACCCCTCACGGCGCGACCGTGATGCCGACCAGCGCGCCCGGCCAGATCGACCCCGTGAGATTGAAATCGCGCCGGTAGACGGCCACGGTCGCTTCCAGCTCGAGCCCGATCGCGGCGCGGTCGTTCATTCGCCAGGCCAGCGCGCCGGTGGGCACCGCGGCTGCCGCGAAGGACAGCGGCCAGCTGTCGGTCGCGGTCCGCTGTCCGACCACCCCCGCCCCGACCAGCACCGCGCCTGACAGCAGCCAGCGGCCCCGGCGGGCGCCCACCCGGTACCCGGCCAGCAGAAGGCTGCGGTACTCGTCGAAGTTCGACGCGCTCCGGAGCGCGCCGTCGAGCGCGATCTCGAATCCGCGTGTCATGGACGAACGCAGGCCCACGCGCGCGGCCATCGTGGTCCCGAGCCCGCCGCTGGCCGCGGAGGTCACGCCGGCCGCTCCCGTCAGCCACGGTCGTCGGGGCCAGGAGGCCGCCGGCGCGCCGGTTGCGCTGAGGTCCGCGACCGGCGGTCCCTTGGCGACGCCGATCTCGGGACGCGCCGGAGCCAGCTCTCCCTGGGCCAGAACGCGCTCCTCACGTTCCGCCAGGGCAACCCGCGCGACGTAGTTGTCTTGCCCCTTCCAGACGGTGACCGCGTAGGTGCCGGGGGACAGGGCCAGTCGCGTCCGGCTCCCGGAGGTCAGCTCGGCGATGACATGGTCGACGCGGACCTGGCGGACCAGGACCCGGTCGTAACCCGCCGGGACGGTCAGCCCTGCCGAGCGCGCGTGAAGCTCGGTCAGCACCAGGTCCCCCTCGCCCGACAGCAGGTACCCGTAGGAAGGGTGCTGGATCCCGCCCAGGGTGTTCGAGGTCGCCCAGGTCGTGTGATCGAACGCGTACTGGTACGCCTCCGCCAGGCTCACCCGTCCGTCTCCCGACGTGTCCGCGGCGCCGCGCAGCCCGGACACCAGGTGGTGCGTGAAGAACGATCCCCCGAGCTCCGCCGACTCGAGCGAGCTCTCGTTCGCGGCGCTGGAGGTGATCACCGCCTCGCCGGACTCGGGCAGATCGTCGGCGATGTGGATGTCGAACGACGGCCCCCGGCTGCCTCCCTTGGCCGTCAGCAACGAGCCGCTCTTGCAGCTGTCGGCGATGATCAGGCGGAGGTCGGCGCCGACCCGAGCGGTCCGGTCGCGCAGCTCGCGAAACGCCAGCCGGCTGTCGCCGAGCTCGAACGATTCGCCGTCAGAGTGCCCGGAAAAGTAGACGATCAGGACGATGCGGACGTTGGGCAAGCGATGCCACTCGTCGGCACGCGCCTTCGCGGCCTCGAACGCGCGCCGGATGTCGTCCGGGCTTCGCCCTTCCAGCAGGAAGAGATCGTCCGGGGCAACGCCGCCCAGCTCGGTGAGCGTGTGCGCCAGGTCGTAGGCGTCGGCCTCGGCGAATCGCAGCACCGGCCGGCCGGCGGCGCCGATGTTGTTCCCTGCGACGATCGCCAGCCGGCGCGTCTCGGCGCGGGCGGCCGCGCCGAGAGAGAGGCAAGCGAAGACGGCCCCGCACACGAGCAGGCGCCATGGAGCCCGGGTCCTGCAAGCCACGTTTCACTTCTCCAGCAATAAGGAAGTCTGAACCTCTGCAGCGATCGGGAGATGACGGGTCGATCGGATCGCCTCCGCGCCGCGACGGCCGATCTCCGTCAGGGCGCGGGTCGCGTCGTCGGCGGCGATGGGTCGATCGGAGAAGAGCGCGAAGATCCGTTCCGGCCCACGGGTGTCGTCCAGCGTGATGCTGCCCGTGTCCTGGAACCTGCGCCCGGGATCGATGGGCGCGCTGGTCGAACCGCCGTAGGGCAGGTAGACGGTCGCGTGGCCGCCGGCATCGATCGACACCACGAGCAGCCAGTGGTGGCCGGCGGGGTCCGCGGTGAACTGCAGGCCGTCGCCGGGATCGACTCGAGTCCCATCCGACAGGATCGAGACCGCGCCGGCGTGACGCCGGAACACCGTCAGCGAAGCGTCCCCCTTCCAGCGCAGATCGGCGTCGGCCGCGGCCGGCTGGCGGGGCGTCACCCGCGCGACCACCAGCAACGCGGCGGCGGCCGCGACGAACCCCAGCGTCATCAGCTCCCACCGGCGACGCCGCGACGGGGACGGGACGCGCCGGTCCAGCGCGGCCAGGACTCGTTCCTCGGTCCGGGCGCGCACGTGCAGCTCGAAGTGTCGCGCCGACCGCTGGAGTGAATCGAGATGGCCGCGGCACTCGGCGCAGGCTTCCAGGTGGTCGCGGGCCTTCCGCGAGGCCTCGTCGTCGGTGTTCAGCAAGAGCCGGTCCAGCGATTGCTCGGACAGGTGATGGCCGGCGAGTCCGTGGCTCACGACATTCTCCCCAGCATCCGCAGCGCGCGCCTGCGGAACTCGGCCAGGTGGTTGATCACGGTCCGGCGGGAGACGCCCAGGGTCTTGCCCACCTCCTCGTGGCTCAGTCCGTCCAGGTAGTGAAGCTTGGCCAGCCGGGTGAGCCGCTCGGGTGATCGCTCCGCGATCCGCCGCGCGAGGTCGCGGTTCGCCACCACTTCCTCGTTGTCGCCGGTCAGGTCGGCCGCGCGGTCGACGTCTTCTTGCGAGGGGCTTTGGTGCCGCCGGCGGCGCTTGCGGTTCCGGATCTCGTTCAGGCAGTAGTTGGTCGCGACCCGGTGGATCCAGAGGATCGCTTCGTCGGGGCCCACCGCTTCATCGAGGTGACGCGCGACACGCAGGAACACCTCCTGGGTGGCGTCCTCGGCTTCGGCGTCATCGCTCAGCATCCGACGGCAGCGCGCGAAGATGACCGGTCCATACGTGCGGTAGAGACTGGCCGCTTTCTCGCGCATCGCCGTGCTCCAACGCCCCGCCACACCTGGGGTAGCACCTCAGGTGTGGGGTGTAAAGAGGACAGCGACGAGCTCAGCCTCGTCGGTCGCCGTTTCGAAGAGTGAGTCGGGTCGGTGCGAAGAAATTTTGCACAGCTGGCCCGCCTTCGGTGTTGGAGCGTACCTATCCGCGGCGGCGGGTGGCGGCGGCGCGCTTTGCGGCCTGCGAGCGGGCGCGGGCCCCCTTCGTCGCAGCGCCCTGCTTGGCGGCGCGCGATCGCTGGGCGGCGGTCCGCCTGGAAGCGGCCCGGCGCCCCTGCGCGGACAGCGCGCTGGGCGAGGCAGCCTGCGAGCCCTCCCGCTTCAGCGCGCGTTCGGTAGCTCGGCCGCGGCGGGCGGACGGCGCGCGCGGCTTGCGCTGTCCCTGTCCGGTGGCGTAGTCGCGCGCGGCCGCTTTCCGGCTGCCCGCCGAGGTTTGCCCGCCTCGAGGCGCCTTCAGGGGCACCCCCGCGCGCCGCGCCTCCGACAGGCCGATGGCGATCGCCTGCCGGGTCGAACGCGCACCGTGTTTGCGCTGGCGGATGTGCTCCATCTCCTCGTGTACGAATTCGCCGGCAGCCGTCGAGGGGCTCTTGCCTCTCGCCAGGTCGCGCTTCGCTTTCCGCGTGGTGCTCTTGCTTGGCATAGTGGGAAACGTGAATCGTGCATCACGCCGCACAAGGGGTTGGTGGTTGGGGTTGGCGCTCTTCCTGGCCGTCGCCAGCGGGGCGTCCGCCCGGCAGGCGCGCGCCGAGGCGCGTTGCCCGGCGGTGCCCGCGGGGGTTCAGCCGCAGGTCGCGCTCATCGACGGTCGCACACGTCTCGAGTGGATCGATCGGCGGCTGTCGAGCGCCGCGCCAGGTTCGAGCACCTGGAACTGGGGTTGGGCGATCGGGATCGGTGCGGCGGGCGTCGGCACGCTCATCGCCGCGCCGTTCGTCAGTCCCGACAGCCGGGTCGACTACTACACCGGCGCGGGGGCGGCCGCGCTCGGCGTGCTGCCCTTCATCCTGGCGCCGCCGCAGGTGATCGGCGCCGCGCACGACCTGCACGCCAAGCTGCTCGGCAAGCCGCCCGTCACTGACGACGAGGTCTGCGATCTGCTGGCCGACGCCGAGAACAAGCTGGTGAGCAGCGCGCGGAACACGCAACTGATGACCGGTTGGTATGCGCACCTGGGCAACCTGGCCTTCAACACCGGCATCGTCCTGTTCGAGGGCCTTCTGTTCCACCGCTGGAAAGGTGGGCTGATCAACGGCGTGGCCGGCTTTGCCGTGGGCGAGGCCGTCATCTTCACGCAGCCGAGGCAGATCATCCGCGACCGGGAGGCCTACGACCGAGGCGACCTGGGACCCTGATCGGCTTGACTTCGCTGGTCCCGGCGGCGTGAATGCGGACATGGCGGCCGGTCCCGCGACGGGCGGGCTTTCCCTGATGGTCCACGGCGGCGCGGGATCGATCGACCAGAACGATCCCGACGGGGCGGCCCACGTCGCGGGCTGTCGGGCGGCGGCGCGCGCCGGGTACGCCGTCCTCAAGGCGGGCGGCTCGGCCGTCGACGCGGTGGTGGCTGCCGTGACCGCGCTCGAGGACGACGGCGTCTTCAACGCCGGCACCGGCTCGGCGCTGACCGAGGCCGGCGAGGTCGAATGCGACGCCTCGGTCATGAGCGGGGCCGGCGCCGCCGGCGCGGTGGGCGCCCTGCGCGACATCAAGAACCCGGTGCGGCTGGCGCGGCTGGTGATGGAGCGGACCTCGCACGTGCTGCTGGTGGGCCCGGGCGCCGAGGCGTTCGCGGCCGAGCAGGGGGTGAAGGGCCTGGCGGCCGGCGCGCTGGTGACGGAGCGGGCGCGCGCGCGGTGGCAAGAAGCCCTGGCGAAGCGGCGGGCGCCGTCGGGCCACGGGACGGTGGGTTGCGTCGCGCGCGACGGCCAGGGGCAGGTCGCCGCCGCCACGTCGACGGGTGGCATGGTGCTCAAGCACGCGGGCCGCGTCGGCGACTCGGCGCTGATCGGCGCGGGGACCTATGCCGACGACCGGGCCGGCGCGGCCTCCTGCACCGGCCTAGGCGAGGCGTTCATGAAGGCCGCCGGCGCCAAGATCGCCGTCGAGGCGATGCTGGCGGGGGCGCCCCCCGACGCGGCGGCACGCCAGGCCCTGGCCGCCGTGCGACGGTACGGCGGCGACGGAGGGATCATCTGTGTCGACGCCACCGGACGGCTCGGCTTCGCGTTCAACACGCGCGGCATGTCCCGCGCCAGCATCAGCACCGCCGGCGTCGAGAGCTCGGGCGTCTGAGCGGAAATCGGGGAGGCCCTGAGGCTGGCGGCGGCGCCGTCCGACACTAGACGTCTTTGCATGGAAATCGAGACGAGCAGCGGGAACCCGTCGGGACTGTCGACGAGCGAGGTGGCGATCCTGCGCGGCCACCTGGAGCGTGCCCACCGAGAGGCGAAGGCTCGCCTCCTCCGACAACAGGCTGTCGCGACCGAGGCGGACCCCTTCACCGAGGCGCTGGACGCCGCCGAGCAGACGCGCGAACAGGACGACGCCGTCGAGTCGGTCGAGCGCGACCGGGCCCTGCTCTGGGAGATCGAGCACGCCCTGGCGAAGATGGACGCCGGAACCTACGGCGTCAGCGAGCTATCCAGCGAGCCCATCGGATTCCCTCGCCTGGACGCCGTCCCCTGGGCGCGCGTGACCGCCGACGAGTCGGAGGAGTGATCGGTCACCGCGAGGCCTCCAGCAGCGCCAGCACGCTGGGCGTCACCTGATCCAGCGCAGCCGCCGTATCGATCGGGTTGGCCCACCAGAACGGGTTCGTCGCGCGAGGATGCAGGAGCCGCCGATCGAGGCGGCTGACCTCGACCGTGAACGCCAGCGTACCGAAGGTGACGTCCAGCCAATCGTCGAGGTCGCCGATCATCGGGTACCACGCGGCCGCCTGGCGAACCTTGAACTCGGAGCCGGCCCGGCCGTTCAGGAAGGCGTCGCCCAGGGCTCGGTATTCGGCGGCTCGGGGGTGGGGAGCGCGGTCAAAGGCCCACGGGTGCAACAGGATCTGCCCGAAGCTGTGAAAGGCCAGCGCCAGGGACGGGCGAACGGCGGTCGCCACGTCCGCGATCGCGCGCGACTCGGGCTCGGAGAGCGCGTGCAGACCCCTGAACCAGGGCGAGCGACGCCAGCCTGAACCGGCCAGCGGGTTCCAGCCCCACCTGTTGCGCGACGCGGGCGGTGGCGGAAAATTGCGGTTCAGATCGACGCCGTTCGCGTTGCCGCGCCGCCAGGCCGGAAGCCCGCGGCGCAGGCGATCCATCGTCGCCGCGAACCCGTCGGGGTTGGCGATGGGCATGACGACGATCCGCCGGCGCTCGGCGGACAGCACCCCCGAGCCGGCCAGCCGCGTGACCACGTCCAGCAGCGCGAGCGACCCGACCACCTCGTTCCCGTGAATCAGCGCCGTGAGCAGGACCGCCGGCGCGCCCGCGTCCCGGCACCCGAGGTCGAACCTCCAGAGTCCCCGCCCACCCACCGACTCACCCACCCGCGACTCCCTTCCGCCAATCTCCGCGATCAGCCCACGCCAGCGCGCCTCGAGCTGCCCCGGCTCCGGGTAGCCGCCAAGGCGAGCGCCAGACCCGGGGGACATGGTGGAAGATCTAACTCACTCCAACACCTGCCGGAGCACGGTCACCTGCTCGACCTTCATCTTCCCGAACTCGGGAACGAGGTATGCCGGGACGTGCCTGAGGCGTGAGAGCACCGCGGACGCGGTCTCCCGGTTCTGCGCGCGCGATCGCCGAACAGGTCTCCCAGTCCGGGCTGTGAAGAAGATCACGCGTCAAATCAGGTGGTTGCCCCTTGACCGCCTGAACCGTCCCGGCCTAGAAAATGATTGTGATAGTCATTTTCAAAATTGGCAGGGGCGCGAGCCGTGGCCGGTGCGGCGGGCGGCCGCGCGTCCGCGCAGCAGCCACCGCGCTGGCGGCCGGCGCGCTCGCGATGAGCGCATGCGGGGGAGGCCACGGCGCTTCGGCGGCCGACGGCGGTTTCTCCGCGCCAGACGCCGCGCCGCTACAAACGGCGACGATCACCGCCACCGTGGCCAGCACCCGCTTCGTCACGCGGGAGCACTTCCTGGCGGCCGGCGAGATGCAGATCACCGGCGAACCGTTCGCCGAGGCGATGGGCCGCGATCTCACGAACTACAGCCGCGACCACATCCCCCCGGACATCTATTTCGACACCTCGCCCAACGCGGAGGGGCCCTGGATCGACCTTCCCGGCTTCTCCACCGGCGTAGAGTCATACGAGTACTCGAAGCAGCCCATGAACGACGCCGCCTTCGAGTCGGGGGCCGGCACCTCGCTCGTGTACGGGCCGCTGGTCAACGACGGCACCGTTCACGGGGCCGCGGCCACGACACGCCTGTCCGAGTTGGTCCAGCACTTCGCCGCGGGCAGCAACGCGCTCGGATCGTTCGTCTTCCCGGCAGGGACCTTCCCGGTGGCCGTCGCGCTCACGGGCAGCGGCGACGCCAACGCCCTCGGCACGGGCGCCCCGGCCGAGAACCCCTTGGGCTGGCCCGGCATCTGGCCGACGGTGCACGTGTTCCGCAGCTTCGATCCGACCATCGACCCGACGGGCGCGGTCGACCTCGGCTGCACCATCAGCTCCGACGACGACCCGGGCGCCAGCGGCGCGCTCGGCTGCGCGGACTACGAGTGCGACGCCACCACCCTGCACCTGCGCGATCGCGCCGCCCAGATCGAGCCGGTGATCTCGCCCGGCTCCGACGGGTTCTCGGCCTGGAAGTACGGCCTCTGGGTCATCAACTACCTGCAGGTCATGCACGACGCCACCGAGGCGGCGGTCAGCAGCGTGGACGCCGCCGATCTCGCGAGCGTGGGCTCCAGCGCCAATCGGATCGTCGGCGCGGACGACAGCGGCGCGCCCACCGCCGCCGGCACCTACCTCGGTTCCAGCAACATCGAGGGCTTCCAGGCCCAGATGTTCATCGAGGAGATCGACAACCGCGCCCAGGACTGGCTCTCGCGTCTCAGCACGGCCGACGGGACGACGCTCTCCGGCTTCGCCTCGCTGGCCGACGCCCTGGCCTACGGCGAGACGTCGCCGCTGCGCTGGTTTCCCGGCGCGATCTCGGTGGCCGAGACCGACGACGCCAGCGGCTTCCCGCTGCCGTCGTACACCCTGGCGTCGCCCGACAGCGATCTCATGGACCTCCTCGGGCTCGCCATGGGCTACGCGGAGTTCTACGCCCTCACCGACACGAGCAACACCAACGTGGGCGGCGCGCAGACGGCCCAGGCGGTGTTCGACGGAGATCCTTTCCCCGCCGACGACCAGCTGGCCGACGGCGAGAGCACGCTGCACGATCGGGCGCTGGGGATGATCCGGGTGGCGCTGGTCGATCTCGATCGCCTGCACACCGACCCGGCCTCCGGTGTGTTGGTCGACGATGTCTCGATGGCCGGAGGGACGCCGGTCCGGGGGACGACCGTCGCTACGCCGTCGGTGGCCTATGCCGTCCTGGGCCTGCGCACCGTGCTGCGCGCGCTGAGCTCGCAGCTCCAGCTCTACTCCAACAACACGCCCGACACCGCGGTGGGCACGACGCCGCTCGACGCGCTGCCGCTCGGCCTGGCCAGCGGCGCCACCTTCACCCAGCGCATGAAGGCGCTGCTGATCGCCGAGGGTGATCTCCTCTACGACCACCTGACCGACGCGACCGGGAAGGCTTACGACGGATGGGACGTGGCCACCGGCGCGCCCGTCGACGCCGGGGACACGCTGGACGCTCACACGGCGGCGATCCGCGGCCTGTTCGCCACCTACCTGGCAACGGGCAACCAGAAGTACCGCGATCGCGCCCTGGCCGTATATCAGCGGCTGGACCAGACGTTCTACGATCCAGCGGCGCGCATCTACGTCGCCGCGCCGGCCCCGCAGCCCCGCGTCGACTACACCCCGCTGCGCTTCGCGCTCCTGCAGAGCGCGCTGCGCGACATGTACGAGCTGGTGGCGGCGCGGCCGGGCGGCGAGGCGCTGCAGCCGGTGCTGGCCGATCGGATCGGCCGCCTCAACAAGCTGGTGCTGAACGGCTGGGACGACCGTAACGAGAACCGGCTGGTCGATTGGCCGGACGAGTGCGTGAACGTGCAGGGGACGGACGCCGCCGGCAACCCGCTGCCGCGCGGAGGGCTGCAGATGGCGGAGCGGACGCTGACCGGCGAGACCGGCAGCTTCCAGGATCTGCTCGCCGCGGGGCAGGCGCGCACCGTCACCTCGGACCGCGAGAAGGACTGCGTCCCGGAGATCGACGACGCCCACCTGCCGTCCGCGCTGGCCGACGACGTCACCTTCCTCATCAACCACCGAGACGGGACACCTCCATGAAGGACCTTCCGTTCTGGATCGCGTGCACCGTCGCGACGTCGCTCGCCGCCGGCTGCGGAGGCGGCACCAGCGGGGGGATCTCCGCCTCTTACGTCGCGCACGCCTCGGGAATGGCCATCTCGCGCGACGGGTCGACCTTGTTCGTGGCCAACCCGGACGCCGACTCGGTGTCGGTGCTGAACGCCGCGCAGGGGACGCTGGTACGGGAGATCTTGCTTGCCGCGGGCCATCCCGCCGTCGATCCCGTCTCCGGCGCCTACACGCCGGCCGTCAGGCCCCGCGACGTCGCGCTCTCACCGGACGAAGCGACGCTGTACGTCGTCGGCCAGCGTTCGGGCCTGCTCTACGCGGTGGATCTCGCCAGCGGGGCGATCGCCGGGAGCGTGGCCGTGGGCAGCGAGCCGATCGCGGTTCTCCCTTCCCTCGATGGCAGCGAGCTGTTCCTGACCGCCTCGCAGGACGCAAACGTCGTGCGCGTCTCCGCTCGCGGCCTGAACGTGACCGGGACGGTGGCCGTCGGCGGCGAGCCCTGGGCTCTGGCCTTCGCCGGCGGCGCGCTGCAGGTGACCGATTTCTTGCGCGCCGCCGTCACGCGCGTGGATCCCGGAACACTGGCGGTGACTGGCACCGCGACCTTGCCCGACGCCCCCCCGCGCGGCGACCCGCGCCTGGCCCACGGCCAGCCGCGCGGGCTCTACGATCTGGCGGCGCGTCCCGGCACCGACGACGTGTGGGTCGCCCACACGCTTCTGGGGACGGACACGGCGCAACCCGCGCTGAACTTCGAGTCGACGGCGTTCGCCGCGCTGTCGATCGTCCACGCCGGGGCGTTCCAGCAGGTGCTGTCCGTCCACGCCCAGGACGTGTCCGGCGTGAACGGCGCGTTCGGCGACGTCGTGTCGGGGCCGCACGCGTTGGCCTTCACTGGTGACGGCGACTACGCCCTGATGGTCGACGCCAACAGCGAGGACCTGATGCTGGTCGACGCACGCGCCGGCGCGGAGGTGTCGCTCGTTCGGCCGCTGCCCGGCCACCAGCCAGAGGCGGTGGCGCTGGCGCCGGACGAGACGCGCGCCTACGTCTACGAGCGCAACACGAACGACGTCGCGATCCTGGACCTGGACCGCAGCACGGGGACGCTGGTGGCGACGGTGGACGCCGGCACGCCGGCCATCCCCACGCTGGCCGCCGATCCGATGCCGCCCGCGCTGCGCCTGGGGCAGCACCTTTTCTACTCGGCGAACAGCGACGAGTACCCGCTGACCACCAATCACTGGATCGCCTGCGCCACCTGCCACATGGAGGGGCGCAGCGACGCGGTCACCTGGAAGTTCGCGCAGGGCCCGCGCGACACGCCCTCGAACGCCGGCGGTACGCTGGGGACCGGCTTCCTGTTCCGCACCGCCGATCGCAACCAGGTGCAGGACTACTGGCGGACCATCAAGACGGAGCAGGGCGGGAATTTCGACCCCACCGATCCTGCACAGGCGTCGCTCTTGGACGCGCTTGCAGGCTACGTGAACCTCGCGATCCCGCTGCCGGTGCCGCCCACCACGGACCCGGCGCTCGTGGCCCGTGGCCAGGCGCTGTTCAACGGGGCCGACGTGGGGTGCGCCGGCTGCCACGCCGGGCCGCGCTTCACCGACTCGGGCGCCGGCAACCCCACGCTCGACCTCGCCGGACCGGTGCTGCTGCACGACGTGGGCACCTGCGTGACCGTCGGTTACCCGGACGTGGCCCACACCGACATCGACGGCGATCCGCGCGCGGCCTGCGCGTTCGACACGCCGTCACTGAATGGTGTGGCGTCCTCCCCGCCTTACATGCACGACGGCAGCTCGCCGACGCTGGCGGATGCCGTGGCCCGCATGCTGGCCAGCGCCGGGGCCGCCCCGGTCACCCTGTCTCCCGACGATCAGGCGGCGCTGGTCGAGTACCTGCGCTCGCTGTGAAGAACATGTGTAAACGGGTCCTCATTTTTTGTGGTCTTCTCCTGTCCCTGCCGGTGGCCGGCTGCTCCGGCTCGCCGTCCGATGCCGGCTGCGTCCTGGATTACTTCGGCAACACCGCCGACAGCGAGCGACCCGCCAGGTGCGCGACGTTGACGGCGGCGGGCGGCGACGCCGGCGCGGCGGCCGGTTGGCAACTGACCATCAGCAACCAACCGAGCAGCGCGGCCAGCAAGCTCGCCTTGCTGGCCGCCATCGACCTCGGGCCGGCGCCCGGCGCCGGCACCTATTCGTCGGAGACGGTTGGCACCTGGTCGATCACGGCGCTGAGCACCGCGGCCTCCAACTGCGCGTTCGGCGCCGGCGCCAGCAGCGTGCCCACCGGCAGCTTCACCCTGCAGCTCGCCAGCGTCGACCTCGCGACCGCGGCTGTCCACGGCACGCTGGAGGCCCAGATGACGGTGCACGCTCCGCCCGGCACCGACTGCGGCCCCGGCGACGAAGAGACGGCAGACGTCCGCTTCTGAGCGCGCGGCGCGCAAAGGCGCTGTCGTCTCGGCTGAATAGCAGGGGTCGAGAGGACAGGTAGAACAAGCGCTGTTTTTGTGTCCGATAGTGGGCCGCTACGTCAACTGCCACGCCCCTGCTTCCCCGGGCCCTCCGGGCCCTGTCGGGAGGCTCGCCTTCTCGCAGCCATTCAACCACGCCGCGATCGAGCCCGCATCCCTGCGAGTGCCGCATCAAGCACTCGATCCATCAGGCCCTCTTCGAGCGGGGCGTGGCCCATCAGCAACCGGAAGAAGAGAGGGCCGTAGAGCAGGTCGAGCGCTATCTCGATATCCAGATCCCTCCGAACCTCGTGGTTCTTGATCGCCTGCTCGAGCAGTATCCGCCCTTCGGCTCGGCGGGCGAGGACGAAGTGGTTGCGAAATGCCTTCGAGAGCTCTGTCTCAGGCTCCGCCGCCGCAATCATGGAGGTCACGTGCCGCCCCGTGCTCGTGGCCAAACGTTTAGCGATCGTCCGCAGCTGTTGGCGAAGCCTTGCAATCGCCGCCTGGCGCGAGGACGCCGAGCGCTCTTCCGTTTCACCCTCCATGAGTGCCGCCATCGCGACCGCATGCCGATCCGGCCACCATCGGTAGACGGTTGGCTTGCTCACGGCCGCTCGGGCGGCCACCGCCTCCATCGTCACGGCACCGGGCCCGGCCTCGTCGAGCAACGTGCGCGCCGCCTGGAGGATGGCGCTTCTCGCCTGTTGGCTGCGAGGGCGACCTCGGGGTCTTGGCTTCTCTTGTGGGCGGTTGACCGACTTGTTCATTTACGTTACGTGGTGTAATTAATATCGACCCTGCACACGCAAGAGGAAGGAGCAGCCATGAACGCCGTGAGACCCGTACCGGATGAGAGCCAAGCGATGTCGCCCTACCTGATCGTGAAAGGAGCGCAAAAGGCTATCGAATTCTACCAGAGGGCTTTCGGTGCCAAGGAGCGGTTCCGGCTCACAGAGCCGAACGGAAAGATTGGCCACGCCGAGCTGGCGATCGGACGCTCCCGACTGATGTTGGCCGACGAGTATCCCGACTTCGGAGCGCTCAGCCCCGTCACAGTCGGGGGAACTCCAGTGTCGATTCATCTCTACGTGGAAGATGTCGACAAGACGATGGCGCAGGCAACCGCCGCCGGCGCGACGCTCCTGCGTGCCGTGCAGGATGAGTTCTTCGGGGACCGGACCGGCTTGTTGACCGACCCGTTCGGGCACAAGTGGCACCTGGCATCCCGAAAGGAGGACCTCTCACCCGAAGAGATGCAGAAGCGAATGAACGGAGCCTACGAGTAGGCGCCGCCCGTCCCGGTGCTGCTGCCGGCCGCCGCCAGTCCCACCACGACGCTGCACAAGCGAGATCTGGTCGTCCCGGGCCCGTTCTGACCGACAGGCATCATCCCTGGGAGCACTTCGACACGAGTGGACACGAACACGGGCGCGGCCGCCGCGGGGGACATCGCGGACACCACGAGCACGGCGAGCACCGCGGCGGACCGTTCGACCCGCGCTGGTTCGCGGGCAACACCTTCGGCTTCCTCAATCTGTTCCGGCGCGGCGCGCGCGCCCGCCGTGGCGACATCCGCAGCGCCATCCTGGCTCTGCTGGCCGTGGCCGGTCGTTCAGCGCGCAGTCGGAGCGATCACCACCCGGCGTGCTCCGCTGTCGCGCCAGACGCCCGGTACCTCGGCCAGCGGAACCACGCGGAATGGGAGCGTCAGCTCGCCACGCACGATCCGGCCGATCAGCTGGGGGAGCTCTTGCCCGAGCTGTGCCTGCGTGACGGCGCCCAGGCCACTGCCCAGTAGCACGGTGTCGGTCGCGCGCAGCGCGTGCGGCGAGAACGGCACCGTGACGCCGGCCATCTGTCCGACGCCTACGTAACGCAGGCGGCGTTCGCCGCGGGCCTGGGCGATGGCCTCGAACGTCTCGATCGCCGGCGAGCCCCACAGGTAATCGAGCACCACGTCCACGCCCTCCTGCTTCAGCTCAGAAACGAGGCTCGGCCGGTACCCTTCGTCCAAGAGGAGCGTCCGGTCTGCCCTTAGCTCGGCCAGGACCTCGGCGTTGCGGCCCACCGCGACGACGCGGCCGGCCCCCAGGGCGCGCGCGATCTGGACCGCGAGTCGGCCCGCAGCCCCGGTCGCTCCGAGGATGACGACGTGCTCCTTGGGTTGAAGCGCGGCGCGCAATCGGAGCGCCAACCAACTTGAGCTCGCCGGGTTCACCATCGCGGCGACCTGTTCCGGCACCGCTACTTGGGGAAGCTCGATACCCCCGGCGACCGCCGCCCGCTCGGCGAACGTCCCGTAAGGATGTCGCATCCATCCGGTGTAGAGACGCCGCCCATCGGTCATCTCGACCACCGCGTCGACGCCGGGGATCAGAGGGTAGCGATCCGTGCTGGAGTAGTGGCCTCCCTGCGCATGGCTGCGCACCAGCGGGTGCAGCCCGGCGGCCAGGACTCGCGCCACCTGTTCGCCAGGGGCCAGATCCGGCTCGGGGAACTCTTCGATGTCCGGCGTCTGATCGCGCCCGTGGATGACCGCTGCTCTCATGGTAGATAACGTAAGCGTTTACTTTCATTCTGTCAGCTTGCGTTCATGCGCACCAAACGTCCTGTTCTGAGCTCGCGGAAAAAGCCGCAACAGACGCGCTCGCGTGAGGTCGTGGAGGCTGTTCTCCAGGCGACTACTTACCTTTTGTTGCGCGGCGGCTATGAGGCGCTGACGACCAACCGGATCGCGGAGCGAGCAGGGGTGAACATCGCCTCGCTCTACCGGTACTTCCCGAACAAAGAGGCGATCGTGGCCGAGCTGATGCGGCGCCACATCGCCAGGACTCGAGCCGCGGTGGTGCCGGCCGCCAGCCGTCACGATATCGACGATCTCTCCGCCCGCGTGCGTGCGGTCATCGAGGTCGTCGCTGCGGAGCACGCAGTCGAGCCGCGCCTGCACGCCATCTTCAGCGAGCTCGGTCCACGGATCGGATTCAAACGAGACACCGGGCTTGATCCGGCTTTGGCCTCGGCAGGCGATGCTTGGACGCGCGCCGCGAGCGGGCGGCTGCCGGACCCCGCCCTGTCGCTATGGGTTGCACAGACGGCGGTCCATGCCGTCTTCCACGCGGCCTTCTCGGAGCGGCCGGACGTGGCTGCTCGTCCCCAGTTGGTCGACGAGCTGGTACGCCTCGTTACTTCCTACTTGAACGTGCCGACACCGAGCCTGACCGGGAAACGGCCGTAGCTCAGGGACCCGGATCGCAGATGACCAGTTGTCGGCTGGGCAGCGGAAGCGGCTTCGTCGGGCGAACGATGTTCCCGGCGACGCACGCTCCCACAGCGACGACCATGCAAGTTGCCGCCACGACCGCGAGGGCGCCGATTCGACTTCGCGAGCGCCGATGGAAGCTCAGAAGCGATTCGCGGTGACGACGCGCAGGCGGCGCGCAGTGCGCCCGCCAGCTGGGAGCGCCAGCTCAGCGGCCAGCGCCGGAGCCGCGCGTCCGCTTCAAGGGTGAGCTGCAACGCGGCCCCATCCCGCCGGCGCAGGCTCACTTCCTCGCCGCGGTCGGCGTGGGGCAGCACCTGAGTCGGCTCCCTCGAGAACTCCGACCAATTGTTGACCGCCTGACGCATGGTCCAACGAGATCTGAATTAGTTCGAAGTCAAAATCCGAGCACCCCGAGCGCGCGAGGAATCAGTGCTGCGAAGATTTGATGCATGTTCGCGAAGACCTCCGGCCTCCATATTGTTGCGGCGGCGAGAGCTCGGCGTGTTCGGGATGGGTTGCCGGCGAAGGCTCCTCGGCCCTCTCGCGAGATGTCGTCATCCCGCAGGCCGTCCGGCGAGCCCTTCGCGTGGCGGCACTTGGAAACGCCGGACCACGAAGTCGTAACGTGCCTGAGCGCCTCCGGGGCGCTTCGCCTGGCATGCGTCGTGCTCTTCCGGTCCGAGGAGCCTCGATCGCTCCAGGAGGGTGCGGGCATGGGTATGCGGCGGATTGAGTGGTCGTGGGTCGGTGTGACGTTCCTGACGTGGTCGCTGGCGGTGAGCGCCTGCGCGCCTGATCAGAACAGGGACGTGCCGTTGGCGCGCGAGCGCATCGCGCAAGCGCCGCCACCTCCGCCGCGCGTGGTGGTCCGTCCGCTCACGATCGCAGCGGTCGACACGGCGCCTGCGACCGGCGCCTCGCCGATACCCGGTGCCTCGGTCGGCGCGCGCGCGCTGATCATCACCGCCGACGGTACCAACTCGGCGTTCGCCGCGATCCAGAGCACCCTCACCTATCTGGGCACGCCGTTCGACGTGCTCAACGCCTCGACCGGTCCGGTTCTCACGGCGGCGACGCTCTTCACGGGGTCTCAAGGCAAGTACAACGCCGTGTTTCTCGACATCGGCGACCTCGGTGGGGCTTTTACCGACGACGAGTGGGCGACTTTGACCTCCTACGAGGCCGAGTTCGGCGTCCGCCGCGTCTCTCTCTACACCCCGCCAAACGCCTCTTACGGCCTGACCGGCAGCAGCGCGGGGGTCGATCCCAGCAAGGCACCGATCGCCGCGACCTGCACGGCGGCCGGGGCGGCGCTGTTCGTCGGGACCAACTGCGCCAACCCGATTCAGATCGACGACGGCTACGCTTACCCCACGTCGCCCAGCGACGGGGCGACCACGCCGTTGCTGGTCGACGCGAGCGGGAACGTGTACGCGGCCACCCGCAGCTATCCCGACGGCCGCGAGGCCCTCGCGCTCACCTTTGGTCAGGCCGACTATTACGTCTCCTACCTCGAGATCGCCTATGCGCTGGTGAGCTGGGCGACGCACGGGCTGTTCGTCGGCGAGCGGCACGTCTACGCCGTGCCGCAGATCGACGATCTGTTCCTCTCGAGCGCGATCTACACGGGCGGGACCTACCGCATCACCGACACCGACCTGCAGTCGTTCATCGACTGGCAGAACGCCAAGCGAGCTGAGCCGGTGTTCGCCGGCTTCCGCACCGCCTGGGCGGTCAACGGATCGGGGTCGCAGTCACGACCCGGTGACCCGCTGACCGCCAAAGTGGTCGCGGCCGGATCGACCTTCGCCTGGATCAACCACACCTGGGACCACCCGATCCTCGACGGGCTGAGTTACGCCGACGTCCTCACCGAGTTCACGCAGAACGATCAGTATCTGCGCGGGCTGGGGCTGACTCCCTACGCGACGATCAACGCGGTCACCCCCAACATCTCGGGGCTGGGGAGCTCCGACGCCATGCGCGCCATCCACGACGCCGGCATCCAGCAGATCGTCAGCGACACCTCGGTGATGGGCGAGAACAGCCCGTCGCCGAACGCCGGAATCTGGAACGCGCTCCAGCCGTCGGTGCTGGAGATCCCGCGTAAGCCGACCGATCTCTATTTCAACGTCTCGCAACCCGCGGAATGGATTCCCGAGTATGAGGCGCTCAACGCCAGCGCGTCGGTCGACTACTCGACGATCATCGACGTTCAGAGCGGTCAGCTGTTCGACTACATGCTCAACGGGAACAACGATCCCTGGATGTTTCATCAGGCCAACGCGCGCGACTATGACGGCGCCGGGCACAGCTTGCTGAGCGATCTGCTGGACGCGGCGTTCTCGAAGTACGCGGCGGTCATGACCTTCCCGATCGTGAGCCCGACCATGGAGGATCTCGCGGCGCGCGTGAGGAACCGGATGGCCTTCAACGCGGCCGGCCTGAGCGCGACGATCGGCGCAGGGACGCTGACGGTGACCGTCGCGCACGCGGCCACCGTGCCGGTGACGGGCCTCTGCACGGCAGGGGCCGAGACCTACGCCGGGCAGTCGATCTCGTACCTCAGCCTCGCCGACGGCCAGACCGCGACCTACCCGATCGGGAGCTGCTCGACGGCGGCCGGTGCCGTCGGCGGTGCGGGAAACCCGGACGCGGGGATAGCCAAGCAGGTCGGTGACGCGGGCAGCGCGAACGCCGCCGACGCGGGCCCGGACGCTGGGACGGTGGCGGAGAGCCCCGCCCCGACGGTGGCCGGCGCGGTTGGCGTCTCCGCCCGCATGACGGGCTGCGCCTGCGCGCTCGGCGCGGACCGGGGCGGATCGGCGCTCCTTCCGGTGGGGCTCCTCTGCATTCTGATCGCGGCGCGCCGCGCGCGACGGTCACGGTCGGCGATGAGGCGCACCGACTGATCGGCGAACCGCGGCGCGTCCGGGAGCCATCCACAGAGCGCACGGCTCCGCAAGTGTGGTGGCAGAGGGTCTGGGTCTCCACGTCGTAAGAGAACCCGGGCCCCGTGGCCAGGCCTCCGCAGTGCACGAGCGTCTCGACCGTGTCGCTGGCGGCGTCGCACATCGTCTGGAAGGCGTCGGCCGTCAACCCGTCGATCTCCCGACTCGAGGTGATCACCCCCGGGGACGGTGCAGTCGCTGTCGGTGAAGAGGTGCCGCGACGCGCTCACCACCACCGCGTTTCTCAGCCGCCGCTCGGGATCGGTCTCCGCCTGTCCGCGAATGCGAATTGTTTTCGCACCGACCGAGGGCGGCCGATCAGGGCAGGCTCGAGGAGCGAGTTACTCGGCCGGTGCGTCATCTTCCAGGGCATTGGCCGCATGCCGCGTCGGCCACCGCTGCCGCGTGCGGCTCGACCTCAGTGCCGGACGCGAACGTGATAGCCAGCGGCGGGCAGCTCGAGCGGCAGCCGCGAGAGAAACGCGGCGAGCCTCGCGGGATGGCTGACGAGCTTGGCCCGAAGGCCCGCATCGAGCCCCAGCGCCGCGCGCACGGCGTCGTGCAGGTGCGGATTCGCGCGCACCGCCTCCACGTGAAGGTCGAACGCGGTCAGCCGCGCCTGGAGGAGCGGCTGGTGCGTCGACGCGGCGACCTTCTCCAGCCGAGACGACACCCCCGGCAATCCCGCGATCTCCGGGTCGAGGCAACAGGCGAGGACGATGTCGTCCACCTCGATGCGTGAATCGAGCACCAACCGCCGGAGTCGGTCTTCGATGGCGCGGCGGTGAACGGCGTCTCGCGGACGGTCCGTGCGTTTTGACGCGTAGAGAGCCGGGAGCTCCAGCACGGAGACCTCGGGATCGAAGCCCTCGACCGGGCCAGCGCACCGAAGCGCCATCTCGTAGTCCGGGATCGCGATGAGCCTCAGGTGGACGTCGATCTCGGTCCCCGTGGCGGGGTCGATGTACTGCTGAAAATCCCGCCCGAGGACGAGATCCGTATCCGGCCGCACGCCCGCGATGCGCTCCACGGCGGCTGCCACGCGCGCGGCGTTCGCGGGCGTGGCGCGAATGATGATGTCGAGATCGTGAGAGAACTCGATGGCCTGCCGAAGCACGCCCGCCTGTCCACCGATGACGACGAACTCGACCCCGTGCGCGACGAGGATCTCGAGCTCATCACGAAGCCTCATCTAGTCCCCGAAGCTCGTTCGGCTCGCCAGGCCGCTTCGCGCAGTGAGCGGACCTCGTCCGCCCGTTCGAGCCAGATCGAGAGCGGCAGGTAGACCGCCGGCGCGTGAGAGGGGTCGGGGCCAGCGGGCGTCAGATCGACGCCGATCGAACGACCGAGTTGCTCGTCGAGCTCGATTTCATCGAGGAGCTCGCGAACCAGCACGTCTCCGGGAGTGTCCGGAAGGGGCCGGCCACGCTGGGAACCGTCCGTCGCCACGAGGGTATTCTAGCCGAGGGACCGGGCGCGTTGGCGCCGCTCATTCGAGGTGAACTCGAACGGCAGGTCGAAGGCGACGAGCTCGCCCACGCCGTCAGGGAGCTTGGGATACGGTGCCGCCGCGGGTGGCGGGGTTTGCTACTGTCCTGATCTTTTCTACACGCGGATTCATCCGGGACGACATTCCGACTGTTCGTCATCACGTCCGAGCTTTGTCAGGATCATGCGGACACCCTAGCTGACGACACCCAGTGAAACATCCGCACGAAGGAGATCCGCCTCCTGGAATAGCTCTGGCTTTAGGTGGGCGTATCGCTCCGTGACGAGTACCGTTGAATGCCCGAGGATCTCGCGGAGCTTTTCGATCGAGCCGCCGTTAAGGACCCACTGACTCGCGAAGGTGTGCCGCCCCGCCTCGTAGAAGGTCAACTCGGGGAGCCCTGCGTCCTTGCAGGCCTGCTTGATGAACTTCGTGATCCGATGCTCGCCGAGGAATCGCCTGCGCGGGCCGAGCGCGGCTTTTCCCAGCATGCCCAGTATCGGTGGGCACACCAACCCATTGTGGGGCGTTGGATTCCGTCGACGTTTCCCCCACTTGAGCGCCCGCACATCCCCAGGGCGGAGTCCGGCGAGGGCCGAGATCGCGAAGGCAACATTCGTGGGTGCGGGCAGTGCTTTCAAGCAACAATGTCGGGATCGGCCACGCCAGCGGTGGTCAATAACATGATAGTATTACTACGTTATTAGCAAAATCCGCCGGAGTGGCGAAACGGTATACGCAGCGGACTCAAAATCCGCCGCCCTTACGGGCTTACGAGTTCAAGTCTCGTCTCCGGCACTCGCGAGATCCCACCTTTCACCGACGCAGGACCCCATGGCGACAGACGCGCCGATAGCGGAGCGGGTACGCGAGCCGATGCATCTGCGCGCGACGGGACCTCGTCGCACCCGGGGCCGGCGGGGGCGTCCGGCGGCTGTTCCTGCGCCTTCAACCCAGAGCCGGCTGAGTCTTTCATCGCCCTCACTATCCCGTGGGTGCTCGGGTTCTCCTTGCGGAAGCGATCACGACGGGTATAGGCGGTGCCGATTCGCGATGGGGCTCCCCCGGCAGGGCCCGTAGGGCCCGAGAAATTCGAGGAGGGGAAGTGGACGGAAGGTAAAATAGTCGGACAAACCGCGCTTTGTTCTTCCTGCGGCAGCAAGCGCTCGAGCGCCTCGGCGTCGAAGGACGGTGGCACACCCACGCTCCGCCCGTCCGCGAGCCGCACCTCGAACCACTCGTCGGTCGTGCGCACCAGCGGGTGCACCTCGACCAGCTTCGCCAGCGAGAGCTCCGGAGCCTTCGCCGCCGACGCCCGCCTCACCGCGGCCCGCCACCGGTACAGCGTCGCTGCTCCAGTGCCCACTCGGCGCGCGAACTCCGTCGAGCTCTCTCCGCTCGCCTCCCAACGCGCCACCAACTGCGCCCACGCTTCGCGCTTCCGTCTCGAGCCCCCACAACTACACGGGCAGGCCTCCGGGGTCAGCTACGCGACTCGCCGAACGGATACAGCCGGGCGTTGTACTTGAAATCGATCGACGGGGCTCTGGGCGAGCAGGGCGTCGCCGAAGGCGGCGATCCACTCGGCCGTGTCGCGGTTGCTGCTGACTATCGTCGAGGCGCGGGCGTTGCGTTCGACGAAGAGCCGGCAGATGTCCTGCTCTCTTCGCGAGTCATGGGCTCGAGAGCAAAGTCGTCGATAATGATAGCCGCAGGAGCGCGTCAGCACGCAGCAGCCGAACGTCGAGCCGGTGCGGGAGCACAGGTGTCCCAGCGCAACCAGCGCAGACACTGCGTGAAATGGGCACTCTGGGGGCGATCGAAGGTCGGAAGTTGACGGATAGGTGCATCGGACGACGAGGCGGGAACGCGGCCGCCGGTCAGGGCAGGCAGGTGAACGCGAGCCCCGCCGGCGCCGACGTGGGCGTCGGTGATTCCAGCGTGATTCCGATCGGCGCGGCGCCCTGAGGCGTGAGGCTCATGAGCTCGAAGGTGCCCAGGGGGCCGGCGTCGGGCGAGGGCACGTTCCCGAACGCCAGCACTGTCGGCGTACCGTCGACCAGGAACGTCACGGTTCCGTTGCCGCTCAGCGACTCCTCGAAGGCGGTGATCGGGCGCTGGGCGACGCCCGAAGGGAGCCCGTAAAAGATCGACAACCCGCCGTCGTAGACACCGCCGTCGGTGGACCCCACCGGCGCGTTCAGCGGCACCGTGGCGACGAGGACGTATCCGTTGGCGGTATCCCCGACGTACTGGATGGTGTTGGGCGTGTTGACGATCGACAGCCCGGTGACCGAGGAAGCAGGGAGCAGCGTCAGCCCGATGACGCCGGCGTCCGACCGTGTCTTGCCGGATTCCGCCGGGCCGAGCGCCATCGAGACGGCGCTGCCCTGGTCGGCCTGCACCAGCAGATCGCGCGCCGCCGCCGTCCCGTCTCCAGGGGCGACGAAGGTGTACTCGAACTGATCGGATCCGATCTGCCCCGTTCCGATCACGTGCTGCCGCACCAGCGTTCCGCCCGAGGAGACGAAGATGCCGTTCGCGGCGTCGACGTACATCGCTCCGGCGGCGTCCTGTCCCACGCCGATCACCGCGCCGAGCGTAATGGCCGCAGGCCCCAGCGGATCGCAGGCCTGTTCGGTCATGTCGACCGGAAGCCCGGAGGGGACCGTCCAAATCGCGCTCGCTTGATGGCAGACGGGGCCGCACATCGGCCCGTTCGGTTGATTGACTCGATACGCGGGCGACACCGTCTCGTCCAGGACGACGGTGTCCGCGACGGTTTGCCGAACATGGATCGAGCTGGGGGTGCCGTTGACCGTCAGCGTCTCCGTGAACTTTCCCTCGATCGGTTGACACTGTTCGGACGAGACCGTCTGGCTCTGCACCGTCGTGCAGGCCTGGGCGGACGAGACGACCAGCGCCAGGCCGCTCGAACAAGCCGTGTCGACGGACGTGCCCGACGAAGGATCCGGGGGCGGAAACCGGAACGTGCAGCTCGTCTCCGCTCCGTCGGCTGTGACATCGATGGTGTAGGTGCCGGCCGGCACCATGGTCGCGTCCACCGTCAGGATCGCCGAGAACTGGTCCTGGCAACCGACGGCGGTGCACACCACCTGACCACCGTCCGGCGGCGAGCTGAGCCTGCTGCTCCCGCACCCAGGCGCCACACACATGACGGCGCCCAGCAGCAGCGCCAGCGTCATGGATCGTCGCAAGCAATCGCCTTCCATCGCGACCTCCGAGCTAAGTTGAAGCTATGCAACGAGTGTAGCGTCGCTGGCCGTTTTGGAAAAGGCCGGGGCCATGGACACGCAGGCCACCCCCGTCCTGGACGCGCGCTCGGGAACATGGCATCCGCTCGACCGCACGGCAGCCGGCCGGCGCGGGTCGTCGGTCGCCCTGACCCCACGGAATGGACCTCGGCCGGCGCTCCGGCGAATATTCCTGCTTCATCGCGCCTCTGCTACCTTGCCCCGACGCGGCGTTCGCGCGTCCGTTGATGGACGATTGCCGCAAGCTCCGGGCTCGCGATCCGGCGGGGGCCCCGGTGGTAGAGTCGTCCGTGGTGCAACGTCCTCAGATGGTCGGTCGAGCGCCCAGTCCCCGAGCGGGAGGTCTCTGCTCGATCGCCGTAGCGTTTCTGGTCACGGCTTGTAGCGGCGGGGCCAAGCCGGCTGGAAGCGGAGGGGCCGGCAACGCGGGCCTCGGCCAGGGAGGTGTGACTGGCGGCGGCGGGCGCGCGGTCGGCGCGGGGGGAGGCGGTTCGAATGCAACCGGCGGGGGCGGACGAGCCAACGGCGGTGGCGCGGGAGCCGGGGGACCTGGCGGCGCGGGACCTCCGGTCGCGATCACAACGCGCGACGTCACGACGTGCGTCCTTCTTTCGAGCGGCGGCGTGGAGTGCTGGGGCGCCAACGATTTCGGCCAGCTCGGTAACGGGACGACGTCGTCGTCGTGGAAGCCCGTGTTCGTATCCGGTCTGACCACGGCGACGGCCGTCGTCGCCGGCTCCGTTCACGCGTGCGCGCTGCTCTCGGACAGTACGGTTGCGTGCTGGGGAGCCAACGGCGGCGGACAACTCGGCAACGCGGGTAACGGGACCGTCCCCTTGACCAAGTCGACGACGCCGGTCCCGGTGACGGGCCTCGGGGGTGTCACGGCGCTCGCGGCGGGCTTTGCCCACACCTGCGCCCTCCAGACCGGCGGCACGGTCGTCTGCTGGGGCGACAACTCGACGGGCGAGCTCGGCAACGGAACGACGTCGTCGACCACGACCGCGAACAAGCCCGGGCTGGTGACGGGTCTGACTGGCGCCCTGGCCATCGCCGCAGGCGGGACGACCATCGATTCCGGTGGACCGACGAACGCGTTCCACACGTGCGCATTGCGGTCGGACGGTACTGTCGTCTGCTGGGGGGACAACTCGAAGGGCCAGCTGGGAAATGGCACCACCGCCTCTTCGACGACGCCCGTGGCGGTGACGGGGTTGACCGGCGTGACCGCGATTGCCGCGGGTGCGACGCACAGCTGTGCGCTTCTGGCTGGAGGTGACGTCGCGTGCTGGGGAGACAACGTAGCTGGCGACCTCGGCAACGGAGGCACAGCGCAGGCCCAGACGCCCGTGGCGGTCTCCGGGCTCCACGGCGCCACCGCCATTACCGCCGGCCTTTACCATACATGCGCGTCGCTATCGGACGGCACGGCCGTTTGCTGGGGCGCCAATCCCGCCGGCCAGCTCGGCGATGGGGGCTATACGGAAAGCGCGACGCCGGTCGAGGTGGCCGGAATCGCGGGTGTCACGTCAATCGCCGCCGGCTCGAATCATACCTGCGCCGTGCTATCGAGCGGAGTCACCGAATGCTGGGGGGATAACCGGTCCGGGGAGATCGCCAACGGCACTCTGACTCCCGTAGGTGTGACCGGGCTGGCGGGTGGTACCGCGATCACCACGGGCGCCGGTCACACCTGCGCGCTACTATCGAGCGGCCTCGTCGAATGCTGGGGGGTGGCCACGGGCTTCGGTAGTCCCGGCGGCGGCGCGACGTCACACTTCTTCAATCCCGTACCGGTGAGCGGGCTGACCGGCGCCACAGCCATCACCGCCGGCGATTTTCACACCTGTGCGCTCATCTCGGACGGGACGGTCGAATGCGTCGGTGAAGATGGAGCGGGGGAGCTCGGCAACGGAACCGGGGTGTCCGTGTTGACGACCGCCCAGGCGGTGGTCGGTCTCGAGGGCGCCAGGTCGATCGCGGCTGGCTCGGATCACACCTGCGCGGCGCTCTCGAATGGAACCGTCGTCTGCTGGGGCGAAGGGGGGTTCGGCCAACTTGGCAACGGAAGCACCGCGAACTCCTCGACGCCGGTCGCCGCGTCGGGAGTCACGGAGGCCACCGCCGTCGCAGCGGGTGGCCAGCACACGTGTGCGCTCATCTCGAACGGAACCGTCGCCTGCTGGGGGGACAACACATTCAATGAGCTCGGCGACGGGACCACGACGTCGTCGCCGACATCCGTGGTCGTATCGGGGGTGGTCGGGGCGACGGCCATCTCGGCAGGGGGCGCCGAGGAGCTGGGAGGACATACCTGCGCGCTGCTCGCTGGCGGGACGATCGTGTGCTGGGGTCGAAACAACAGCGGTGAGCTCGGCAACGGGAGCACGACCGCCTCCCCGGTGCCGGTCGCCGTCACTGGCCTGACTGGCGCCACGGCCATCTCGGCCGGGTCCGGCCGTAGCTGCGCGATCCTGGCGGGCGGCGCCGTTGCGTGTTGGGGAGGGGGTGCCCTAGGCGACGGGAGTACGGCGTCATCCACCGTTCCGGTCATGGTCAGAGGAATCCACGACGCCGTGGCGATCGCCGCGGGCTCGGACTGGTCCTGCGCGGTGCTTTCAGGGGGGGACGCCACGTGTTGGGGTGCAAACGCCGACGGGGAGCTCGCCAACGGCGCGACAACGCCGGTCGTGGTCCTCGGATTGTGAAAAGACCCGAACGGTACCGCGCGCGTGGAGGCAGCGGCAGCGCCTCAGGGTTCGCCGGTTCGTCCGCTGCGCGCAGGAGCTGACGGAGCACGGAACCCTTCGCTGGCCATGCAGGGGCAGGGCCACGCATGGCCACCTGGGCCGAACCACCAATTCGCCGGGCCGTTGGCGAATTGGGACCCAGGGTTACGGGGAACATCGGCGAATCAGAGCGTTCCGATGCTCACATCCCCAGCGACCGAAGACCGAGGTAGATCGCGGCCGCGATGAGCGCGGCCGATTGGATCGTGAAGAGCCACGCCCACACGATGCGCAGCGCGACGGGCCAGCGGACGCCGGAAGGCCGGTTGACCCAGCCCACGCCGACAATCGCACCCGTGATGGTGTGGGTCGTCGATACGGGGACGCCGAGGGCGCTGGCGAGAAACAACATGCTGGCCGCACCTGTCTCGGCACAGAAGCCGCCGAAGGGCTTGAGCTTCGTGAGCCGCAGGCCCATGGTGCGCACGATCCGCCAGCCGCCGGTCAGGGTGCCGAGGCCCATCGCCGCCTGACAGGTGAGGATGACCCAGAGCGGCAACCTGGCGTGCGCTCCGATCTGTCCCTTGGCGATCAGCATCGCCATGATGATCCCCATCGTCTTTTGGGCGTCGTTGGCCCCATGGCCCAGACTGAACAGGGCCGACGATAAGAGCTGCAGCCGCCGAAACCACCGGTCGATGCGGCCCGGATGCACTCGCCTGAATAGCCACGCGACCGCCACCATCATCCCGGCGCCCAGGACCAGTCCCAGCATCGGCGAGACGACGATGAAGATGGCCGTCTTCAGGACGCCGCTCTTCTGGACGACGGCGAGGCCGCCCTTGCTGATGCCCGCCCCCAGCAGCCCGCCGACCAAGGCGTGCGAGGAGCTGGACGGCAGCCCGTACCACCAGGTGATGAGGTTCCAGGCGATGGCTCCCCCCAGCGCGCCCAGCAAGACAGCGTCGTCGATGATGGCCGGGTCGATGATCCCCTTGCCGATGGTGTGCGCGACGTGGAGCGGAAAAATCACGAAGGCGATGAAGTTGAAGAAGCCGGCCCACAACACCGCCTTTCGCGGCGTGAGCACGCGGGTCGATACGACGGTGGCGATTGCGTTGGCAGCGTCGTGGAAGCCGTTGATGTAGTCGAAGGCCAGTGCCACCACGACGATCGCGACGATGATGCCCATCGACGTTTCGTCAGCTCAGGTGTTCTCGAGGAGGACACCCTCGATGATGTTGGCGACGTCCTCGCAGCGGTCGGTGGCTGATTCCAGCGTCTCGTAGATCTCTTTCCACTTGATGACGGTGATCGGGTTCGTCTCTTCGCGAAAGAGGCGGGCCAGTGCGCCGCGCAGGATGGTGTCAGCCACGTTTTCCAATCGGTTCACCTCGACGCAGTGCTGAAGGATGGCTTCCGACTGCTCGAGGTCGCGGATGCCGGAAACGGCGGCCATCACATGCTCGGCGCCCGAAACGAGGCAGCGGGCGAGCTCGGCCGCCTCCTTGGTCATTTTTCGGACGTCGTAGAGGGCCACACGGTCGGCGGCCGCCTCGACCATGTCCATGATGTCGTCCATCTTGGTGATGAGCCGGTAGATGTCGTTGCGATCAATCGGTGTGATGAAGGTCTTGTGCAGGCCGGCCACCACGGCGTGGGTGATCTCGTCGCACTCGTGTTCTATCTGCTTGACCCGCTCGGCGTGGGCGTCGAGATCTTGGGCGGTTTCGACCATCTCGAGGAAGGCCCGGCAGCCCTCGACTGTCTTCCGTCCCTGCTGCTCGAACAACTCGAAGAACGACACGTCGTGCGGAAGCAGGCGCATAGGGTGAGTGTCTATATCATGCTGCTCGACAAGTTGGTTTTGCGCCCGGTGGGAGGGTGACTAGCCCTTGTCGGCGAGCCTTCCGACGTGGCGGATGTCCTTGCCCTTGACCATGAAGACCGTCTGGTCGGGTGATGAGACACACGCATATTCTGCCGTGGACCGACTACTTGAGCTGGCAGAGATCCAGGACGTCCATGTCGGTGTAGTCCTGGTTCTCGCCGGCCATCGCCCAGATGAAGCCGTAGTTCCTGGTGCCTGCGCCCATGTGGATCGACCAGGGCGGCGACACCACGGCCTGCTCGTTGGCCAGCGGAATCTGCCTGACCTCCTCGGGGGCGCCCATGAAGTGGAAGACGCGATCGGAGGGACCCAGGCCGAAGTAGAAGTAGACCTCTGAACGGCGGTCGTGGAGGTGCGGCGGCATCGTGTTCCAGACGCTGCCCGGCTTCAGCAGCGTCATTCCCAGCAGGAGCTGAGCCGACTTGCAGACGGCGGGGACGATGAGCTGGTAGATCGTCCGCTCGTTCGAGGTCTCGAGCGCGCCCCGCTCCAGCGGCACCGCGGCGCTCACGGAGATCTTGACCGGCTCGAAGCGCGCGTGAGCGGGCGTGCTCACCAGATACAGCTTGGCGGGCTGATCGGGATCGGCCGACTCGAAGGTCACGTCGGTGACGCCCATCGGCACGTACAGGCAATCACGCGGCGCCACCTCGAAGGCGCGGCCGTCCGCCAGGATCCGGGCGGCGCCGCCCACGTTGACGATGCCCAGCTCGCGGCGCTCGAGCAGCGGCGCACCGGTGGCTTGCGACGGCAGCTTCAGCGGCTCCCGGACGGGCATCGCGCCGCCGATCACGAAGCGCTCGACGTGCAGGTAGTTGAGGCTGACAGTGGCCGGCGCGAACAGGTCGGTGACCACGTAGCGCGAGGCCAGGGTCGCGTTGTCGGCGCCCCGGACCATGTCCGGGTGGGTGGCGTGAAGGACGTTCTTGTACATGGCGATCGAGCCGCCAAGCTCAGCACGTAGCCGACCCCGGGACAATCCAAAACTGGTCACTTAGACTTGCCCCATGTACTGGCGGTCCGGGCAATACGAAGCGCTGCGGGGGCGCGACCGGAACGACCGGCAGCGCATCGTTGGCGAGGCTCTGAAGAAGTACGGTCGATCGACCAGCCGCCGCTTCGCGCTCGTGCTGGTCGGGCTGGTCGCCACCGTCTTCGGGATCTTCTCGAAGACTTCGTCGATGACGGCGCTGTCTCCATGGAAGGTCGTCGCCGGAGCGGTCCTCGCAGGCGCGCTCTTCTACGTCTACCTTCTGTGGGAAATCAACGGTCCGATTCGCGCGGCCGTCGAGAAGTACCTCGCAGAGGGTCACCGATCCTCGTGATCGTCGTCGCTGTCAGAGTTCGAACGGAATCCGCGCGAGGAGCGACCGCGGAGGCGTCTGGTCGCAGGGTTGCGGAGCGAGACGCGGTGGCACCGGGGTTGCTCGACCGAGACCGTGGAGGTCGAACATGTCAATTGCCTACCAGAGCGCGCGCTACGCGCTCCTCAACACTCCCGTCGAGACCGACCGGCATGTGATTCGGGTCATGCGCCACCTCGCGCCGGCTGAAGGCGACCGCATTCTCGAGGTCGGCTGCGGGCGCGGGTTCGTCACCGCGCGGGTGCAGCGCCTGTCGCCGCGCACGCAGGGGGTCGACGTCAACCCCGAGGCGGTGCGGCATGGCGTGGCGGACAACCTGCGGGCCATGAGCGCCACACGGCTCGACTTTCCCGACGCCTCATTCGACAAGGTCTACTCGTTCCACACCATCGAGCACGTCGCGGAGCTCGGACGCGCGCTGGCCGAGATGGCGCGCGTCCTGCGCCCGGGTGGCCGGCTGATGCTGGTCTACCCGGCCGAGCCGGTGCGTGGCCTCTACGCGGTGCCCGCGGCGGTGGCGCTGTTCCACAACCCGCTACGGGCGCGGGAGATGCACCTGCACAGGCTGACGCCCGGCCGGATCCTGGCTCTCGTCGAGAGCGAGCGCGTCCCGCTGGCGCACGTCACCAGCAAGCTGGAGCTCTGGCTGACGCCCCAGTTCGTAACGCTGCTGTCACGGTCCTGAGCGTATTGTCGGCGCGAGCAAGGTATGCCCGCCCGACGCCGGATTCTGACCACCTGGCAGTGGCTGGCGATGCAGGACCCGGGGAACGCCGAGCCCCTGGTCCTGATCAGGGCGCGGTGCAGTTGCCCCCGAGGCACTGCTGGGGCTCGGGGTCGTTGGGCATGCCGCAATCGCCGAAGCTGTTGATCATCACGGGCTGCCCGCCGGTGCAGGTGACCGTGGTGGGGTTGGGGTAGGTGGTGGTGTCGCTGGAGAAGATCGCCACCTCCACGCCTGCCGCGTTCTTGAACGACAGCACCTGCGGGGCCGTTGCCGCGTCAAACGAATTGAACGTGCCGTCGAGCGTGTAACAGACGGTTCCATTCTTGGTCACGCTGTTGCTGACGCTGCCAGCCCCGGTGTTCGGATCGTTCGTGACGGAGTGGACCACCTTGACGCCGTTTCCGAAGCAGATGTTCGACGTGCTCACGTTGCCGCTGGCCGTCCCGAAGACCAGGCAGGTCGAGGCCGCCAGCGGGCAGGCCGCCACCAGCGAGGCCACGCACGCCGGTAGATCGCCGCAGCTGGGGGCCCCGCCCACGCCGCTCCCGCCGGTCCCCGGGGCGCCGCCGGTCCCCGGCGCGCCGCCCGGAGCACCCGAGGCGCCGCCCGTCACGCCCGACGCGCCGCCGGTGGCGGCGATGCCGCCGCCGCTTCCACCCGTGCCGCTCGACGAGCTGCTGCCGCACGCCCCGACGCCCAGCGCGAGCGCGCAGGCAACCGAGGCCACCGATCCCCAGAACCGTGGTGTCATGCGCCACAGATCTAACACGCCTCTCGTTTCGAGAGTGTCGAGACGCGCGTCAGTCGCCCTGTCGTCTTCGAAGACCGGCAACGAGCTGTTCGAGACGGTGGTCCTGGCCAAGCACGGCCGCGGAAATCGCCGAGATCGGGCGCTGTCGCTAATGCTTGGCGCGGGCCAGGTAGTCGCGCAGCGCGGCGGCGTTGTTGTGGTCGGGGTCCTTGGCCGCGAACAGCAGGGTCAGGGGCTGGTGGTCGGCCAGGGCCAGCAGCTCCTGGCGGGCGTCGGTGGCGGCCAGCTCGCGGTGGTAGCGGCGGCGGAACTCGGTCCAGCGCGCGGGGTCGTGGCCGAACCAGGTGCGCAGCGCGGCGCTGGGCGCCAGCGCTTTCAGCCAGGCGTCGACGCGCGCGGCGGCCTTGCTGATCCCGCGTGGCCACAGCCGATCGACCAGCACGCGGACGCCGTCGTCCCGGGCCGGGGGATCGTAGACGCGCTTGATGCGGATCGATCCGGTCGGTTTGGCGGTGGCTTTGCGGCCGGGCTCCCAGCGGAAGCGCGCCAGCGGGATCGTCGTGCCGGTGAAGCGGACGCCCTCGCGCCGCAAGAGAGCCGCCTGCAGGTCCTCGTGGCCCAGAGCGTCGCCGCGCGGGCTGATCTTCCCCTGCGCGTTCACCACGCGGTGCCAGGGGACGTCGACCCCTTCGGGAACCGTGCGCAGCGCGCGGCCGACCAGCCGGGCTCGTCGCGGCAGCCCGGCCAGGCCGGCGATCTGCCCATAGGTGGCGACGCGCCCCTTGGGGATGCGTGCCACCACCGCATAGATCCTCCTAGCGTCCACCCGCCTCCAGATCCAGGAGCAGGCGCTTGCGCGCCAGGCCGCCGCCGTAGCCGGTCATCGAGCCGTCGGCGCCGATCACGCGGTGGCAGGGGATGACGATGGCCAGCGGGTTGTGGTGGTTGGCGCCGCCGATGGCACGCGAGGCTTGGGGCTGGCCGATGGCGCGCGCGATCTCGCCGTAGCTGGCGGTCTGCCCGTAAGGGATGGCCCGCAGCGCTTTCCAGACGAGCTTGCGAAACTCGGTGCCGCGCGGCGCGAGCGGCAGATCGAACGTCCGGCGCCGCCCCGCGAAGTATTCGCCGAGTTGCGTGACGGCCTGGCGGAAGCGCCGGTCGTCTCGGACCCAATCGGGTTGCTGCCTGCCGGCGGGATCCGATTCGAAGTGCAGGCCGATGAGGCCTTCGTCGTCGGCCACCAGGGTCAGCGGCCCGACCGGGCTGGTCATCACGGTGAAGTACGTGGTGGTGTTCATGGCTTGATTGCTCTCCAGAGGTGGGTGGCGCCATAGGCTCGCCAGGGGCGCCAGCGTTCGGCGATCGCGCGCGCCGCGGTGCCCGAGACGTCGCCCAGCGCGCGGCGCAGGCCCAGGTCGTCTTCGGGGAACGCGTCGGGCCAGCCGAGCGCGCGCATGGCCAGGTAGTGCGCGGTCCAGGGACCGACGCCGGGCAGGGACCTCATCTCGTCGATCAGCCGCGCCGGCTCGGCGCCGCCGTCCAGTGACAGGCGCCCGCCAGTCACGGCGGCGGCGATCGTGCGCAGCGTGTCGGCGCGTCGAGCCGGCACGCCCAGCGTCGCCAGCGCCTGGGCGGGCGCCCCGGCGATCGCGGCAGGCCCGGGGAACAGCCGGCTCAGCCCGGGGTGCGGCGTCGCGATCGGCGCGCCCAGCCGCTCTGCCAGCCGCCCGGCGATGGTCCGCGCGGCGGTGACGCTGATCTGCTGTCCCAGCACCGCCCGGGCGGCGGCCTCGAACGGATCGAACGCGCCGGCCAGGCGCAGGCCCGGCCGCGCTCGGACGTGAGCCGCCAGCCGCGGATCGCGCCCCAGGTGCGCCGCGATCGCCTCTGGTTGCGCGTCCAGATCAAACAGGCGCCGCAGCCGCGCCACCACCGGCATCAGCGCACCCGCCAGCGATGAAGACACCGTCGCGCGCAAAGCGGCGCCCGACGGATCCGGCGCGACCGAGAGCCAGCCCTGCTGTTCGCCGACCACGGCGGTCCGCAGGTAGACGTCGCCCTGGACCAGCTCGACGCCGGGGATGGCCCGCGCGGTGAGGTAGCCGATCATCGCCGCCCAGTCGTAGGGCGGGCGGTAGTGCAGCGTCACGGTCAGCGACTCGGTCGGGGCGCTGTCGCGCGCGCCGCGCCGCATGGCCGAAGGCGGGCGGGCGTAGCGGGCCTTCACCGCCGCGTTGAACCGGCGCACGCTGCGGTAGCCGCTGGCGAAGGCCACCTCGGTCAAGGGGAGGGCGGTGTCGACGATCAGCTGCCGCGCCAGCGCCAGCCGCCGCGACTCGGCCAGGGCCAGCGGGCTGACGCCCAGCTCGGCCTGCATGGCGCGCCGCAGGTGGCGGCTCGAGACGCCCAGCTCACCGGCCAGGTCGTCCAGGTTCCCCTCGTGCGACAGGGCGCCCTCGTCGATGCGGCGCATGGCCGCGGCCACCACGCGCGAAACCGCGTCGACGGGCGCCGCGCCGGGGGCCAGCTCTGGACGGCAGCGGAAGCAGGAGCGGAAGCCCGCCTCCTCGGCCTGCGCGGCGGTGCGGAAGAAGTGGCAGCGGTCGCGCCCCGGCGTCCGCGCGCGGCAGACCGGACGGCAGTAGATCCCGGTCGTCTGGACGCCCACGAAGAACAGCCCGTCGAAGCGGGCGTCGCGGGCGACCAGCGCGCGGTAGCAGGCATCCGGGTCCAGCGGCGTCACGGTCCCTACCATGCCCCGTTCGGGGCCCTGGCGCTGGCCGTTTTCGGACGCGACAGCTACGAGCTCGAGACGGCGCCGCGCGCCGGACGCTGGCGCGGCGCCGTCCCGGTCATTCGTGTCGCTTACTGCACGACGGGCTTGGGGCCGGGGTTGTTGATGCACCCCTTGCCCCAGTTGGCCAGCACGATCGCGCGATCCTGCTCGTTCACCCAGCCGTCACGGTTCAGGTCGGCGCGGATGCCGATCTGGTTGGGCTGAACGGCGCGCGACAGCCAGACGTCGCTCTGCGTGATGATCGCGTAGTCGGCGTGATCGACGCAGCCGCTGTCGTCCACGTCGCCGGCCAGCTTGTGGGTCTGCCCGTAGACGGCGCCCGCGACGCGCGTGACCTCGCGGATCTTCGAGGTCTTGGTGGCCTTGCCCAGCGCGCGGAAGAACGCCAGCTCGTTGGCGTCGATGCTCTGCGTGGTCGTCGTCGACGTGGTGGCCAGCGGCGAAGCCACCAGCGGTGACGCCAGCGTCAGCGCCTTGGCCTGCACGGTGGCGTCGCCGTCGAAGGCGGGGCCGAAGGTGGTGGGGCTGGCCACCAGCGCCTGGGCCTTGGCGGTGGCCATCATCGGGGTGGCCGTGGGCGGGAAGACGCAGGCCGGATCGGTCTGCCCCGGCGCGCACAGCGCGTACTGGATCGACACCTTCATCGTGAGCTGCGGCGGCAGGCTGTCGCTGCTGGTCAGCGGGCCGGCGGTGACGGCGCTGGTCTCGGGCGGACCGAAGTCGCCCCCCACCGGCGTGTCGAACGAGTTCAGGCGCGCGGCGCGGCGGAACACGTTGGCGTTCCAGCTGCCGACCGTGAAGCCCCAGTCCGACTTGGTGGGGTCGATCGTCGAGTTGCCGGTGGTCGACAGCGGGCCCAGGCAGGCCAGCGCGCTGTCGTTCTCACCGCCGTCGGACTCGAGGATCACCGTGCGGTTCTGGTTCGAGTTGGCGGCCCAGACTTGCGACAGGGCGCGGCACAGGCCATCGGCCAGCGGCGTCAGCCAGGTCGGCTGCGGGATCTGATCCGACTGCGTCTTGATCGACTCGAGGACGTTCTGCAGCGCCGTGTACGGGACGGTGTCGTTCGACTTGAAGGCGCAGAACCCGGAGGTCGCGTCGATCGAGGCGTGGCTGGTGTTGCAGCCGGTGTTGAACGTCGAGGTCGGCCAGAGCTTGGCCGCGTTGGTCTGCGTGCCGTCCTGCGTGTTCTTGAACGTCCAGATCGAATAGAAGCGCTGCGGCGTCGCGGACAGAGAGCTCAGGTCCTGATTGACCCAGAGCTTCGCGTCATCCAGCGCGTTCAGCCAGAAGCTGCCGGTCGTCGGGGCGCAGGGCACCGAGTCGGTGCACATGCTGCCCGTCTCGTCGAGCAGGATGATGACGTACTCCGACGCGGCGGCATGGGCAGCCGGCGCAAAGGCGGTGGTGGCGAGCGCGCCGGCGATCGGCGCCAACAACAATGCGAGCTTTCTCATAGGATCCTCCCTTACCTTTCTTTCTCCCGGGTCTCTGTTTCGATCGAGACTCCGGGGTGGGGAACGTGCTCGCGGGAGAAAGCTCCAGGTAATTCCCGTCAGGGCGAAAAAATGCTCACCGTCGGTACCTTCGACGGCACGGTCTGGGGCGTGCCGCCCACGAAGGGGGTCGCCGCCGGTGAGGCGTAGCCGAGTCCGAGCTGGCCGCTCTCGTTGGCGCCCCAGCACAGGACCTCGCCGTCGCCCAGCACCACGCAGGTGTGCGCCCGGCCGGCCGCGAAGCTGACCGCGTGACGCGCGAAACCATCGGCGCCGGTGCCCAGGTCGATGGCGGGGACGCCGGTGACCGCCTCGTTGTCGCCCACCGTGTCGGTGTTGGGCTGGCCCAGCTGCCCCTCGTCGTTGACGCCCCAGCAGCGGAACTCGCTGTCCGCCAGCTCGAGGCACATGAAGTAACCGCCGGCGGCCATCTGCTGCGGCGCTTCGCTCCAGGTGAAGGCGCCATAGCCGGTCGCCAGCCGCGTCGGGTCGCTCCCCACCACCTCGATCCCCAGGCCACCGTCGTCGTTGTCGCCCCAGCAGAAGAACTGGAAAGCGCCGGTGCTCAGGACGCAGGCGCGGGTGACGCCGACGACCAGCTGGTTTGCGTCGTAGGCGGAGGGGTTGGCGCCACCCGACGGCAGCGTCACCGCCGCGACCGAGGAGGGGAGCTCGTTGTCGCCGATGTTCTGCGTCAGTCCGTCGCCCAGCTGATCGTCGCCGTTCTCGCCCCAGCACCGCAGCGTCAGGTGGTCGGCGAGCACCGCGCAGGTGAAGCGGCCCCCCGTGGCGATCAGCGACACCGCGCCGCCCACCGAGACCTGCGCATTTGTAGCGGTCGGGAGCTCGTTGTCGCCGATCGTGTTGGTGTGGCCGAGACCGAGCTGGCCGGCGTCGTTCTGCCCCCAGCAGCGGACGGTCTGATCGGCCAGCAGCACGCAGGTGCAGTCGCCGCCGGCCGAGACGGAGATGACCGTCGTGCCCAGCGCGACGGTGGCGCTGCTGCCGGGCGACTCGTTGTCGCCAAGTGGGTCGGTGTTCCCCAGCCCGAGCTGGCCATGCGCGTTGGCGCCCCAGCAACGCAGGCTGCCGTCGCTCATGACGGCGCAGGTGTGATCGGCTCCGGCGGCGATGGCTGTGGCCACGCCTCCCAGGTCGACCAGGCCGTTCTGGTAGGGCGGCTGCGCGGCGCGGTTGGTCGTGTCTCCCAGCCCCAGCTGCCCCTGATCGTTGGCGCCCCAGCACCGGACCCGCCCGTCGTTCAGCAACGCGCAGGTGTGGGCTCGCCCGGCCGCCAGCTGCACGACCTGCGTCTTGCTGCAGTCGGGCTCGCAGCCGTCGCCGGCGATCGAGTTCCCGTCGTCGCACGCTTCGGTCCCTTCCACCCTGCCGTCCCCACAGCTTGGCGCCACGCAGGCGCCGGCCTGGCAGGTGCCGCAGCAGGAAGAGCGGTCGACCGTGGTCAGGCTGGATCCGCAGGTGACCAGCGTGTCCTGATCGCAGGTGGCGTACCCGGGCTGATGGCCCGAGCAGGCCGGGTCGATGTCGGCGCAGACGCCGCTGGCCGGATCGCAGCGCTGGTTCGACGTACAGGTGGTCAGGGCCTGCCACGCGCCGCGGTTGCAGATCAGCGTCTGCTGCTGGTTCGGCCCGGCGCAGGCCAGGGCGCCCAGGCTGGAGCAGCTCTGGCCGGCGGTGCCGTAGGTGATGCCGCCGTCGCTCGAGCCGCCCGCGCCTCCGGCCGGGCAACTGTAGACCGGGCCTCCGGCCGCGCCGCCGGGGGCGTGGCCCGCGGACCCGCCCGTCGCGCCCGCGGCGCCGCCGGTGCCTCCGCCGGCGCCGCCGCTGCCGGCATGTCCGCTGCCGCCGCCGTGCCCCGCGTTCCCGCCGGTCGCGCCCCCGACGCCGCCGCTGCCCGCGGCGCCGCCGCTGGCGTGGCCGCCCGCGGCGGATTGGCCGCCGGCGCCGGAATGGCCACCAGCGCCGGCGCCGGACTGGCCGCCCGTGCTGGTCGCGCCGGCGCCGCCGCCGGGGCCGGTCGCTCCGCCGGCGCCGCCGCCCCGTCCACCCGGCGCGGCGCCGCCCGTGCCGGCGTTACCACCGTGGCCCGCTGCGCCCGCTGCGCCGCCGGCTCCGCCGTTCGAGCGGGGCCCGCCGCTCGACCCGCCACACCCGATCCCGACCGAAATGGTCAGGCACCACGTGAGCGCCGCTCGCCGAAGGTTCCTCATCCTGCCTGTTCTTTCCTTCTCAGTGCGGCGCGATGATCTGCACGGCGGGCAGCTTGTCGGGCGTCTCGGTCGACGCGCCCCCGATGAAGTCGGCCGGAGGCGTCGACACGCTCCCCAGCCCCAGCTGGCCCCGATCGTTCCACCCCCAGCAGCGCACCGACCCATCGCTGAGCAGCGCGCAGGTGTACGAGTCGCCCGTCGTGACCGCCGAGGGCGACAGCCCCGACGGGAACTTGATGGCCGCGATCTGCGACGGCGACGTGGCCCCCACGTCTCCGCGCCTCGCGGTGTCACCCTGGCCCAGCTGCCCCTTGAGGTTGTTGCCCCAGCACTTGAGCCCGCCACCGCTGGCGATGAGAGCGCAGGTGTGATCGTAGCCGGCGGCGATGGCGCTCACGCTGACGGCGCCCAGCGCGACCACCCCGGCGTTCCCCGGGACCTCGTTGTCGCCGATCGTCTGGGTGCTGCCGATTCCCAGCTGGCCGACGTTGTCGATGCCCCAGCACTCGGCCTCGCCGTCGTCGAGACGCGCGCAGTTAAAGGTGGTTCCCGAGGTCAGGGCCGTCGCGGTCCGGCCACTCTTCAGCGACACGTTGGCGTAGGTCGACGGGGCGGCGGTGGTGGAATCCGAGATCGTCGTCGAGCCCAGCCCGAACTCGCCGAAGTAGTTGTCGCCCCAGCACCGGACCGCGCCCGAGGTCAGCAACGCGCAGACGTTCTCGAACCCGGCCGCGACCGACGACGCGGTGGTGCCCAGCGAGACGTTGGCGATCAGGTGGGCCACGGAATCGCCGGTGCCCAGCTCGCCGATCGAGTTGTCGCCCCAGCAGCGCACGCTGCCGTTCGAGAGCACCGCGCAGGCGTAGTTGTCGCCGGCGGTCAGCGCCGTGGCGGTCAAGCCCGAGCCCAGGCTGACCGCGCCGCCCACGGTGGTCGGCATGGCGGTGGTGTTCCCCAGCCCCAGCTGGCCCGCGTCGTTCTTGCCCCAGCAGCGCACGCTGCCGCCCGAGAGCAGCGCGCACGCGAAGCCGGAGCCGACCGCGATGTCGGTGGCGGCCGTGCCGCCCAGGTTGACCACGCCGGGGTTCCCCGAGGCGTCGGTGATCAGGTAGGGCGCCCGGTCGGCCACGAAGTTCGTGTGCCCCAGCCCGAGCTGTCCGTCGCTGTTCTGTCCCCAGCAGCGCACGATGCCGCCGCGGCAGAGGGCGCAGCTGTTGCCGTCGCCGATCGCCACCTTCTGCACGGCGGACTTGATGCAGGTCGACTCGCAGCCGTCGAGCGGCACGGTGTTGCCGTCGTCGCACTCCTCGCCGGTCTCGACCTTGGTGTCGCCGCAGCGCGGGCTCTGGCAGACGCCGGCCGAGCAGACGCCCATGCAGGTCGACTGCGAGACGGTGGTCAGGTCGGGACCGCAGACGTCGAGCTTGTCGATGCCGCCCGAGTCGCAGAAGGCGAAGTTGGGCGACTGCCCCGCGCACCCGGTGACGATGTTGGCGCAGGCGCCCACGCTGTTGTCGCAGTTCTGCCCGCTCGAGCAGGTCCCCAGCGTCTCCCAGGCCAGCCCGCTCTGGCCGGGGATGCTCATGCAGATGAGCTGCAGCTTCTGGTGCGCTCCGTTGCAGGCGGTCGTCCCGCTGCTGGTGCAGGGGCAGCCCAGGGCCGGCGTGCTTCCGCAGCCCGCCATCACCACGCAGCTTCCGCTGGCGCAGGTGTAGCCGGCGTTACACGAGGCGGAACCGCAGCAGGTGCTGTCGACGCAGGCGCCGCTGGTGCACTGATCGCTGGTGCTGCATGCCGTCCCGTTGGCTTGCGTGGGCTTGCAGACGCCGCCGGCGCAGTAATCGCCGCTCACGCAGGGCGCGGCGGACGAGCAGCCCCCGGCGCAGGCGGTCCCCGAGCAGCTGTTGGGCGCGCACGAGACGGTCTGCGCGGCCGGGCAGGCGCCGGTGCCGTCGCAGCCTGCCGCCAGGGTGGCGGTTCCGCTGGTGCAGCTGGCCTGCCGGCAGGTGCTTTCGCTGCCCGGGTAGGTGCAGACGCCGGTGAGCGTGCCGCCGCAGGTGCCGCCGCAGGTCGCGCCGGCGCCCGTGCAGGCGCCGTGTCCCGCGTGCGGCGCGCCGGTCACCGGAACGCAGTTTCCGGCGGCGTTGCAGGCCTCGCAGATGCCCGTGCAGGCGCCATCGCAGCAGACGCCGTCGGCGCAGATGCTGGAGCCGCACGCCGAACCGGCGGTGCAGGGGGCGCCCAGCGCCAGCTTGGGCGGGGGCCCGCCCGCCGCGCCGCCGGAGCCGGTGGCGCCTCCTGTGCTACCGCCCGTGCCCGGGCTGCCACCCGTGGCCGGGTTTCCGCCGGTGCCCGTGGTCCCCGCGCCACCGCCCGTTCCCAGGCTGCCGCCCGTGCCCACGATTCCCCCGGCACCGCCCGTGCCCGGCTTTCCGGCGGCACCGGCGGTGCCGCCGCCACCGCCTGAGCCCGTGACTCCAGCGCCGCCGCCAGCGCCCGTCGTCCCGCCGGCGCCGCCCGTGCCCGGGTTGCCGGCGGCGCCTGCGGTCCCGCCGCCACCGCCGGAGCCTGTGATTCCGGCGCCGCCGGCGGCGCCCGTGGTCCCTCCGGCACCGCCCGCGCCCGGCTTGCCGGCGTCAGCCGGGCAGCCCGTGGCGGGCGCGATGCTCAGGTTGGTCGGAGAGGTGACGGCCTGTCCGGCCATCACGCCGCTGACCGACAGCGTCCCCTGACCGACCGTGCAGCCGGCGTCGTCCAGCGCCTGGGCCTGGATCGTCACGTCACCGTTCACGCCCGGCATGTAGTAGCCGAACGTCGAGGTCGGGCGGAGGCTGTTGTTGACGTTCTCGATGGCTCGCTTCGGGACGTCCGATCGGCTGGTCACCGAGAACTCGATCGACGTGAACGTCCCGACCTTGGTGCCCACGTCGACGCCGAAAAGAACCAGAGCCTCGTTGGTCTTGCTGCACCCGGCGGCGCCGAACAGCAGCAGCAGGAGAGTGGCGGCGCGCTTCATGGCGTCCCCTGCGGGCAGTTGGCGGACATGGGGCAGGCAGGGTAGTTGGTGCCGCCGCGGGTGATCAGCACCGCCGCGACGACGCCGCCGGCGACGACCGCGCCGATGCCGGTCCAGAACCACCAGCGGTGCGTGACCGGGGTCGTCTCCTGGTCGGCCGGGGGCGTGTCCGGCGTGCTGGTCAGGACGGCGCCCGGCGCGGTGGTTGTGGTCGCCGCGGGCTCCGGCGCGGGAGCGGGCGGCGGCGGGGTCGGTTCGGGCGGCGGCGGAGCAGGCGGCGGGGGCGGTGGGTTGGCGGCCGCCTGGTCGGCCTGCAGCTGCTCCATCTCTTTGATGAAGCCCTCGATCTCATCACGCTCGGCGGGCTTGACGTGCGCCTTGCGCAGGTACTCGCGGAAGGCGTCGATGGCCTTTTCGGGGCGCTTGAGCTTCTGGTTGCAGCGCCCGACGTTGCGCAGGTAGATGGGGTCGGCCTTCTCGGCGTACAGCTGCGCGTAGATGTCCAGCGCCTTCTCGTACTCCCCGCGGATGAACAGCTTGCGCCCCTTGACCTCGCGGCGGTCCTCGGCGCCATGGGCATGACCGACCGAAGCGGCGATCAGCACCGCTGCCAGCAGCGCCAGTCGGGCGCGCATCAGAGCTTCCTTTGGTCGTCGTCCTGAGTCTCGTCGGTCGGCCGCGGCTCCGCCCCGCTCTTCCGCTCCAACACCACCGAGGCCGTCTGTTCGTCGCCGTTCACAATAAGCTCCTTGCTGTGGTAGCCGCGCTTACGAATAGAAACCAGGGTTTCCCCCGCGCGTGGCACCGGCAGGATGAACGGTGTCGTGCCTAGCAACTTCCCGCTTCTCGCGTCGACGACATTCGCATGCGAGGGCTCGGAAAAAATTTGCACGCGACGCAGGTCGGCAGTCGGCAACCCGGCGCCGGTGTCGTCGACGGCGCGCGGCCGCGCGGGCGGGGCGGGCTCAGGCTCCGGGGTGGCCTGGGGCGCCGCCGGCGGGGCAGGGGGCGCGGGCGGCAGGTCGAGCGCGGCCGGCGGTCGAGCCGGGGTGGGCATCGGGTTGGGGCCGCGCAGGTAGAGAAGGGCGCCGCCGCCCAACGCCGTGAGGCCGATGAGACCCAGCGCGATCTGCAGCCCGCGGCCGCGACGTTCTGGTTCGAGGCGCCGGGACGGGCGCAGCTCGGACGCCGCCGCTCCCAAGGTGCTGGTTGGCGCGGGCCGGTATCCGGGCTGGCTGGGGAGCAGCTTGGTCTCGCCGCTCTGACCGATCCAGGCGGCCGGCGTGGTCGGCGCGGCACCGGGGAGCGGCGTGGCGGTGCCGGCGGGGAAGGGGGTGGTGGCGATCCGCGGCGGTGTGCGTGAGTCGTGGCTCTGCACCTCGGTGCGCAGCGCGCGCGCCGGGATCAACCGGCGCAGGTCCGCCGGCCCCTGCGCGCCGGCAGAGGTCGCGATCTGTTCCAGCGCGGTGGCGACCGCCTCCATGCTGGGGGGCCGCTCGCCCGGAGCCTTGGCCAGCAGCCCCAGCACGAACGTGTCCAGCGCGCCGGGGAGCTGCGGCATCAGCATGCGCATGGACGCCGGGTGCTCGGTCAGGTGCGCCGAGATGATCTCGCCGAACCCCTCGTACGGGAACGGGGGGCGTCCGGTCAGCATGTTGTAGGCGATGCAGCCCAGCGAATAGATGTCGGACCGGTGGTCGACCTGGCCGGCGCCGCGGCACTGCTCGGGGGACATGAACAACGGCGTGCCCAGCAGCGCGCCGGTGCGCGTGCGCGAGGGGCGCTCGCGGCCCGGCTCGCCGCCCGTCGTGCTGTTCAGCTTGGCGATGCCGAAGTCGAGCACCTTGACCAGCACCTCGTCCTTTCCCGACACGCCGTCGGTCTCGACCGCCAGGTAGATGTTGTCGGGCTTGAGGTCGCGGTGGACGATGCCGTGGCGGTGCGCGATCTCCACGCTGGCCGCCACCTCGCGCAGGATCTCGATGGCCTCGGCCGGGGGGAGCACGCGCTGGTGCTCGATGCAGTCGGCCAGGTTGGCGCCGCGCAGGAAGTCCATCACCAGGTAGGCGCTGCCGTCGGGCAGCGTCCCCGAATCGAAGATCTCGACGAAGCCGCGGTGGCGGAGCTGCGCGGTCGCGCGCGCCTCGTTGAAGAAGCGCGCGATGAGCCCCGGGTCCTTGGACAGCTCGGGGAGCAGCACCTTGACCGCCGCCTTTCGCCCCAGGATCTCGTGGTCGGCCAGGTAGACCGCGCCCATGCCCCCCTGGCCGATCTGCGAGATCACCCGGTAGTTGCCAATCCGGAGCCCGATCAACCCGAGAGTCGATTCCATCCGAGCCCTGTGCGCCTCACCGAAAGTTCCGCAACTGTAACACGGCGGCAGCGGCCCTCCCGGGCCGGCGTGCTCACCGCCAGAGCGGGAACACCAGCCGGTGGCGCATGGCCGCGCGGGTGATCGGCAGCTCGGCCCAGACCGGCGCGAACCAGACCAGCGCCAGCGCGGCCAGGGCGACGAACGCCAGCACCGCCCTGGGATACCGCCGCTCGAAGCGCGCCACGAAGCCGCCCAGCAGGATCAGCGCGAAGCCCCATGACGCCAGGTAGTGATACCAGTAAGTGACGATGCGCCTGGTGAACCAGAGCAGCATCATCGACACCCAGGCGACGCCCAGGATCGCCACCGCCCGGGTGAAGGTCGGGGTGAACCAGCGGCGCCAGCGGTCGCGGAAGCTGGCGCTGAAGGCCGCCGCGCCGCCCGACAGGGCCAGCCCCAGCAGCATCGCGTCGGCGGCGATCCAGAGCACCGGGTTGCCGATGGTCGAGGCGATGCGGATCTTCGCCCCGTCGATCGCGCTCTTGGTGACCAGCGGGTGGTAGAGGACCAGCCAGCTGAACCAGGGCGACTCCAGCGGGTTGGCGCCGTGCACGAACCCCAAGTGCAGCCGCTGCCGCTCGCGCATGGCTTGCAGCACGGCCGCCGGGCCGTGGGGCAGCCCGGCCAGCCCCAGGCCGATCATCCAGACGGCCAGGTGAACCAGCGGCACCACGGCGAACGCGGCGATCGAATACCAGGGCGCGCGCCTCATCATCAGCACGGCGGCGCAGGCGGGCAGCACGACCTGCATGCCGCTCCATTTGACGGAGCCCGACAGCCCGGCCAGCACGGCGCTGGCCAGCACGCCGCCCCAGCCGCGCGCCGTCACCGCGGCGAGCATGCTCCAGAGCGCCAGACAGGTCAGGAACCCTTCCGAGAACGCCAGCCGCGAGTACGACAGGAAGAACCCGTCGGCCGCCATGAACGCCGCCGCCAGCCATCCCGCCCGCCGATCCTGGAACAGCGATCGGCCGATCAGGAACGCGAGCACGATGCTCTGGATGCCGAAGCACAGAACGGTGAACCGCCACCCCATGGGGTTGTTCCCGTAAATCACCATCCCCACGCCGATGAGCAGCTTGGCCAGCGGCGGGTGGCAGCACTCGGCGTTGGGCGGGACGCCGACCAGGAACTGCTGCGCGGCCCCGGCAAACTGATCTTCGTCGAAGCAGTAGTGCAGCGGGTACCCGACGTTCTGGATGCGCAGCACGATGCCGGCGGCGATCATGAGCACCAGCAGGACGCCGGTCACCGGGTGCGACATCCCGGGGCCGTGCTCCTTCCACGCCGCGGAGAGTGAGCGGCCGGCGCTCATCTGGGAAGCACGCAGTCGGTGAGACGACCCATCGTCGCGGTCGTGCCGATCCGCGAGAACGGCGCGCCGAAACCGAATCGAACGGCGGTCGAAGAGGTGAGCCCCTCGATGTGGTAGTTGCACACCACCGTGAATCGCGCCGTGGGCAACGTCCCCTTGAGATCCGGCGAGGTCCACAGACCGGCGCCCAGCAGGAGCTCGCCGCCGGTGGTGTTGTAGGGCTGAAGGACCAGAGGATCGTCGGGCGACGCGGCCACTGCACCGAAGTCGCGCCGGAACCCGCAGTGAAGTCCGGCGACCGACACGTCGGACGCGCAGGCCAGGCTCAGCTTGTCGGCTCGCACCAGGGTCAGCTCCACGACGCGGGTGGCCCCGACTTGCCAGCCCGCCGTCACCTGGCTGTACTCCTGCCGGTAGCGCTTGCCCGCCGAGACCAGCCAGACCCCGAACAGGATCAGGCAGAACGAGAGCAGCGACAGGACCAGCGCGTTCAGCCGGGGGGACGTGGGCCGCGCGTCGGCGGGGACCTGACGGTCCGCATCTTGATCGGGGGAGATCGACATCGCGCAGAGCGCCGGCGTTTCGCGGGGCGCATGGTACCACCGCGTGACGTGACAAAAACGGCGCGGTGCGGACAATTCCAGAGGCCATGCGTATCCCCGCCCTCGCCGTCGCCACTTCGATCCTTGTCGCCTGCGGGAGCGGAGGCGGGGGCGGCTCGGCCACCGGGGGCGAAAATGGCAGCAGTGGCGGGGTGATGGGCAGCGGCGGCGGGACCGGCGGCGTGTCCGCGAGCGGCGGGTCCATGGGCGCGGGGGGCGGCGGCGGTCAGATCGGGACCGGCGGCCTGCCGGGGACGGGGGGCCTGGCTGGGCACGTCGGGTCGGGGGGAACGGGTGGTGCCGCGACAGGGGGGGCCGCCGGCGCAGGTCGCGCCGGGGCCTCGGGTGGTGGCGGCGCCACCGGGATGGCGGGCGCGTCGGGCGGTGGTGGGGCGGGCGGCTCCGGGATGACCTGCGCTCTGCCCGCCAAGTTCAAGTGGACCTCGGGCGGTCCGATCGCGTCACCCAAGGCGCCGGCCGGCAAGACCTGGGTTGCCCTGAAGGACTTCACCAACGTCGTATTCAATGGACTGCACATCGTCTACATGTCGACCCACGACTCGGGGACCAGCTATGGGTCGGCCATGTTCTCGTTCAGCGACTGGCCCGACGCGGCCACGGCGACCCAGAACGCGACCCCGCACGGGGTCGCGCCAACCCTGTTCTACTTCGCCCCCAAGAGCACCTGGGTGCTGGCCTACCAGTGGGGCGCCACCGCGTTCAGCTACGTGACCGCGTCCGATCCGACGAACCCGACCGGATGGTCGTCCGAGAAGTCGCTCTTCGCGGGCAGCATCTCCGGGTCCAGCACGGGGCCGATCGATCAGACGGTGATCTGCGACAGCGCGAACTGCTACCTCTTCTTCGCGGGAGACAACGGCAGCATCTATCGATCGTCGATGGCGATCGACGGCTTCCCCGGCACGTTCGGCGCGCAGACCACCGTCATGTCCGACACGACCGCCAACCTCTTCGAGGCCGTCGAGGTCTACAAGGTCAGCGGGGCGACTCAGTACCTGATGATCGTGGAGTCAGAAGGGACGAACGGCCGCTACTTCCGCTCGTTCACGGCCAGCAGCCTGGGCGGCTCCTGGACCGCGCTGGCGGCGACCGAGAGCAACCCCTTCGCGGGCAAGGCCAACGTGACCTTCACGGGCACCGCCTGGACCAACGACATCAGCCACGGCGACATGGTCCGCAACAACCCCGATCAAACGATGACCATCGATCCCTGCAACCTGCAGTTCCTCTATCAGGGCCACAACCCCAGCTCGACGGCATCCTACGACCTGCTCCCCTACCAGCCGGGCCTGCTGACGCTCCAGAACTGAGAGCGGCCTCAGGCCAGCGCGCCGGTGATGACGGCGCCGGCGGGCACGCTGGTCGCGATGGTGGCCGGTGGAACGCCGACCGCCGCCAGCATCGTCCGCCCGAAAGCGGCCAGCGTGTTCACGGTCGAAACGTCGCCACCAGTGGGATCGGACGCGCCGGTCGTCGACTGGATGGCGGTGGCGCCATAGTCGCCACCGACCGGCGCCACGCCGCCGATGACGCCCCCCTTGAAGGGCTTGCCGATCGTGAACGAGACCTGGTGGTTCGGGTTGTGGGTCCGCCCATTGGTGTTCCCCGGGCCCAACGTGCGGCCAAAGACGTTCAACGACATCAGCGTGACCTGATCGGTCAGGCCCGCCGTGGCCAGCTGTTGCATCAGCGACGCGATCGCGGCCACGCCCGACACCGTTTGTGTGGTCTCGGCCGCCAGCCCATTGTCGGTGTGGTTGTCGCCGCCGAACGGGATGTGAATCGCGATCACCGGCGTCACCTTCATCTGGATCAGCGTCACCGCCGCCAGAAGTTGCGAGGCGACGCTGTTGTCTTTGATCGACGTCAGCGCGTCCAGCAGGCTCTGGTTGATGTTGCGGACCTGCTGCTGCGACGTCACCATCGAGTCGACGAACGCGCGCTGCGCCGGAGTTGCGCCGTTCTTGTACAGGTCGTAGAGCTGATTCATCGTCTGGTCGCGCAGCGCCTGCAGGTCGGTCAGGGCGCCGGGCGCGCTGGTCAGAGTCGCCTTGAGCGCCGGTGCCGGGATGATCGGCTGGGGCGTGCCGCCGTAGGACAGCCCCTCGGACGGACCGCTGGCGCCCAGGCTGATCGGCTGCGACTGGATCGTGCCGAGGCAAGGAGCGAGCTGCCCGGCCAGCAGGGACGGGAGCATCTCGCCCGCGGCGGTGGCTCCCATCAGCTTCAACACGTCCGGCTCCTTGGGGTGGACGGTGGTGTTGCTCATCAGGTGCCAGAAGCAGGTCCGGTCCAGGACGCTCTGGGGCAGCGTGGCCCAGGGGGCGGCGGCGGTGTGTTTCTGCCCGCCGATGGTGAGCGACGTCGGAGCCATCGTCGGATCGGGACTGTGGACGATGTTCGAATCCTCGTAGGTGCCCGGCACGCTCGCGTTGATCGGATCGCCGTTCCCCGATGTGCTCAGGATGATGTACTGCGCCTTGCCGTTGGTCCCGCAGGCGGTGCCGTCGGCCAGGGCCCGTCGCGGGTTCAGCAGGAACGCCGGCGGCAGCCCGGTGGCCAGCGCCCGCAGGCCGACGGCGCCCGCGCCCAGCAGCGCGGCCTGCAATCCCTGCCGGCGGGTGATCGTCTTGCCCTTCACATTCCCACCCCGGTCGAAGACGGCGCCAGGCAGGCGGCCACGAAGGTCGATTGGAGCGCCGCGGTCGCGGTGGCCCCCTGCGCGGTGGCGGCCGCGAAGTGGTTTTGCAAGATCGTGTTGGCTTGCGCCGCGCGCGCGTCGTTGGAGGTGAGCCCCATCACCAGCGAGACGAACTCGGCGATGGCCCCGTTCGGATCGCTGCTGGACCAGGCCTTCACCCCCGCCACCTGCTTGCTCGCGGGGACGTCGATGACCTGGGCCGCCACGGCGGCGCAGATGTTTTCAGTGCCCGAGCGGTAAAACAATGTCGGCGCGTTGGGGAGCACGGGGACCGTGGCGCCGCGCCCGTAGGCATCCGAGGGCAAGCCCGCCACGATCACCGGCACCGTCTGCGCGAGTTGCTTGTTGCTGGGCGCGTTCAGCGCGCAGACGTCAGCGAAGCCGAGACGGGCGTCCAGCGCCGCGCACAGGTGATCGCGGCGTGACACCGCGATCACCTGTCCCCCGGCCGTGGTCCGCGTCGACGCGGCGTTGGTGACGATGGGCGAAGCGAAGAGCTCAGCGACCAGCGTGTTCCAGGAGAGGCCCGAGCTCTGGAAGTCGGCGACCAGGCGCTGGAACTCCGGGTCCTCGGTCGAGCAGACGCCCGAGTTGGCGTAGGTGCACAGCTTGCCGACCCAGGCCGCGGGAAGGAGCGGGTGATTGGCCAGCGCGTTGCCCAGATCTGCCATGCTCGACATCGGCTGCGTGACGCCCTGGAAGACGAAGAGGCCCGGCTGACTGGACCACTTGCTGTCCGTCTGGTTGTGGTAAGTCCAGGAGTAGGTCGCCGAGAAGATCGATCGCAGCGGGTCCAGCGTTTGATGGCACGGCAAACACCCGGGCTGCTGCGCGTGCGCCGCGTCCAGGCCCGGCGTCGGCTGGGGGGGCGGCGTCGCATCCGTTCCGTCGACGGCCGCTCCCAGTGCCACGATCAGCGCCTGGTTCATCGTGTCGCGCATCTGGTTGCTGCCGTTCGTCGGCCAGTTCGCGAAGAAGGCGGGCGTGCTGAAGAACCCGACCCTGGGGATCGAGAGCACCAGCGTCGTGGCCGCGCGCAGGGCCGGCAGATCGTAGAACGTCGCGGCCGCCTCGCCCGAGGCTGGCGGGCGGATCGTGACCATCGACCAGTCGGCGAAGTCGGCCGCCGTCAGCTGCGGCGCCATGGCGCTACCCGCCGTTTCCGGGCACTGGGTTCCATCCGAAAGCTTGTATGCGTCGAGCGTTCCGAGCAGCAGCAAGTGCAGGGTATACGCGTTGGACGGGTACACGATCGGATCCATCTTGCAGCCGGCGGTGCTGGTGCTGATGGTCGCGACGTCCGGGTTGTACCAGTGCATGTAGTTCGGGCTGGAGGGGTCCAGTGTGTCGGACATCGGAATGGCGCCAGCGGCGGTGCTCACGGTGATCTGTAGGTTGGGGTTTGCCGCCTTGAAGCGGTCGGTGAGCTTGTTATTGTCGTCGACCTCCCAGGTGTCGATGAAGGCGTAGAGTTCCTTGAGAGCGGTGGTCATCATGAACGCCTGGGTTGTGAAGGCAGCCGACAGAGGCTTCCCCTGGACGATCAGCGCCAGCACCGTGCGCGCGAAGCTTTCTTGCAGGTTCTGCATCAGGAGCGGTATCACCGTGCCACTGACGGCAATCTGCCTCGGGTAGACCTGATCGGAATAATCGGCGGTCGACACCTGGGTCTGCTGGAACGCCAACTCGAAGAAGCGCAACATCTTCTGCGTGTATTGCGGCAGCCCCATCCACCCCTGGATCAGCGGCTGCAGCTGACTGGGATCGGCCGTGACGGCGGCAACTTCGTCGTCCGTGGGCGGCAGCCCGACCAGGATGTTCTTGACCTTCGCCACGTAGGTGGCTGGCGGGTCGGGTTGAAAGGAGCTCACGTCGGAGATGCTGGTCGTCCCCGTCGCGGCCGGCTTCTGCGCGCAGGCAGACGCCAGGCTCAGCAGCAGCGCCGCGAGGACGAGCAGTCGGCGTGGGGCGTACGACTTCGGCACAACACTCACCGCGTTGGAGAACCAGCGGGGCAGCCATTATAGGCAGTTCCGGCGTAAGTTGTCGCCGGATGATTGCTCGAACGTTCGCCTTTGTACTCTTCCTCACATTAACATTAGGCACGGCGCCGATTGCCTGGGGACGGCCGCGTCCGATCCTGATCGTGACCGCCGTCGACTACGAATACGACGCCGTGAAAGGGCTTCTCGCGGCGGCCAGGCCGAGCGTCCTCGGAGGCCGGCCGGTGGTCGAGGGGGCGCTGGGCGCGGCCCGCCTGGTGGCGATCCGCGCGGGATGGGGCAAGGTGCAGGCGGCCGGCGCCACGGCGCTGGCGATCGAGCGCTTTCAGCCCAGGCTCGTCGTCATGGCCGGCGTCGCCGGTGGCGTGGTCGAGGGCGGCGTTTCGTCGGGCGACGTCGTGATCGCCGCCTCGACGTATCAGTACGATCTGGGTGAGCGGATGCCCGACCAGTTCAAGGTCTGGCCTCCCGAGACGCCGGTGGAGCAGCCGTACGGCGGCGGTTCAGTCTTCAAATCGTCGGCGCCCGAGACGAAGCTCGCCGCCGCGGCGGCCCGACGCGCCACCCTCTCGAGGTGGCAGCTGCCGGCCGGCTGTGCCTGCGACAAGGACGGGCGACCCCGGCCCGGCTGCGCGGGTCCGCCGACCCCGATCGGGAACCCGACGCCCCGGGTCTGCGTCGGCACGATCGCGACGGCCGATACGTTCCTGGCTGACCGGGCAACCGCGAGCAGGCTGAGCCGCGACATGAACGTCAGCGCTGTCGACATGGAGACGGCCGCCGTCGCCGAGGAGGCGGCCAACCACGGTCTTCCGTTCGTGGCCGTCCGCGTCGTGGGCGACACGATCGGAAACGGGGACAACGAGGGGCTGTACTCCTGTCTGAAGCCGCAGGCCGGCGCCCGCCTTCGCGAGGTGATGGGCCGGATCCTCACGGCCTGGGCCGCGGGCGACGTCCGCGACGCCGGGCCCGCGACCGAGCCCTGTCACCCGGCGAAGTAGCTGGCCCCTCAGCCGGGCGTGGCCACGCGCGACGCCAGGCGGTTGCTGTTCCGCAGGGCCAGCAGCGACATCACGAAGCTGCCGATGGTCAGCCCCAGGGGAACCAGCGGGATCAGCATGTAGTGCGGTCGTTTCTTGGCGACCCTCATCATCATTCTCGTCTTGATGCTCATGACGGCTCCTTTCGCCAATCCAAATTGGCGGCGGCACCGTCGCCGGGCAATCCGCGTCGATGCTTGAATCCGGGGCCGCCTCCAGGCAGTCTGACGTCCCACCGCCGTGCGCCAGCCCAGCCATGCCCTCCTGCTGGCCGTCGCCTTGCTCTCCGGCTGCGGCCGGCACAAGGACGAGAACAAGTCGCCGCCCGACCCTCGGGCCGAGCAGGGGCACCAGATCTACGGCCGGCTCTGCGCGACTTGCCACGGGCCGGACCGCGACGGGTACAAGTCCGACAACGCGCCGTCGCTGCGCACGAAGACGTTTCTCGAGTCGGTCACCAACACCTTCCTGGTCGAAGCGATCACGCGCGGCAGGCCGGGAACCGCGATGCCCGCGTACGGGCGCGCGCTGGGGGGGCCGCTGGCGCCCGCCGAGGTCGAGGCGCTGGTGACTTACCTGCGCGTGGGCAACCCGCCCCAGGTCGGTATTCCCATTCGGTGGCCCGGAGATGCCTCGCAGGGAAAGACCATCTACGAGTCGGCTTGCGAGCGCTGCCATGGAACGAAGACCCAGCGGGGCACGGCGGTCCACCTGGCGAACCCGGTCTTCCTCCAGACCGCGGGCGACCAGTTCCTGCGCTACGCGGTCACCGAGGGGCGGCTGCCCACGTCGATGGTCGCCTGGAAGAACACGCTGACCATCAAGCAGATCGACGACGTCGTCGCGTACCTGCGGTCGATGGCGGCGCCGCCGCCCGTGCCGGCCACGCCCCCGGCGCTGCCACCGGCCGCGCCGCGCACGGGCCCGATCGTCATCAACCGGCGCGGCCGCGCGCCCAGCTTCACGCTCAAGGCGGGGTTGTACGTCTCGATCGACGACGTCAAAGCGGCGCTGGACGCCAAGCGGCGGCTGATCATCGTCGACGCCCGCCCGCCCTCGGATTACCTGAACCTGCACATCACCGGGGCGATCTCCACGCCGTACTACGACCTCAAATCGCTGGAAGACCTGCCCAAGGACGGCACCTGGATCATCGCCTACTGCGCCTGCCCGCATCACCTGTCCGGTACCGTGGTCGAGGAGCTGCGCAAGCGGGGCTACCAGAACACGGCCGTGCTGGATGAGGGGATCTACGCCTGGCAGCAGAAGAAGTACCCGGTGTTCACGGCGCCCGGGATGACGCCGCCGCCGGCGCCGCCGCCCATTCCCGCGGCGCCGCCCCCGCATCACTGAGCCGCGCTTCGACCGCGACAGGGATGTCGTGGTCCCCGTGCCGGCTGCGCCGCAGCGGTCGCGCCAAACCCGCGCTGCTGCCGGCGCTTTGCGAGTGGCACGAGGGTTGCCTCACGTACCCCGCATAAATGAAGCCTGGCTTGATCATGATCCTGTTCGCCGCCGGGTCTGCTTGCGCGGGCGTCGGCGCAAGTGAATCGGGCGGCAGCAGCGCCTCGCCCAGCGCCACCGGCGCCGGAGGATCGTCCGTGAACGGCCTGGGGAACGCCAGCGGCAGCGCGACCGGCGGCTCGACCGGCACCGGCGGCGTGTCGTCGCTGCCGCCCGAGACCGAGGTGGAGAGCTCGTACGAGGTCCCCATCGCCACCGGCCGGTACATCTGGGTCGCCAATCCGGACAGCGGGCGCGTCGCCTACGTGGCCGGCGCGACGCTGGAGGTGCACACGGTCGACGCGGGCAACGCGCCGACCTACATCGCGGCGGTCCCCAGCAGCACCGATGACGCGGTCGTCGTGCTCAACGTGCTGTCCAACGACGCGACCGTCCTGCGGGTCGCATCGGACGGGACTCTCTCGAAGGATACGGTCAGCGACGTGGCCCCCGGCGGCAACGCATTGACGGTCTCCCCGGGGGGCCGCTGGGCGATGGCCTGGACCAACGTCCAGGCGCTGCAATCGACGGCGACGATGGACCAGCTGCGTGGCTACCAGGCGGTCACGCTGATCGATCTGGCGGCCCAGCCGCCCAGCGGGACCATTCTGTCGGTCGGGTTCCGGCCGGTCGACGTCGCGTACGCAGCCGACGATTCGGCGGCCTTCGCCGTCACGCAGGACGGCGTCTCTGTGATCGACCTCGCGGCCGCCGGCGGGCCGCGCGTCACGGCCAACGTCGCGCTCACCACCGACCTGAACGAGGACGCCGACACGCGCGACGTGTCGATAACGCCCAACGGCCGGTTGGCGCTGGTGCGCCGGCAGGGGAGCGCGGACGTCGACATCGCCGACCTGACCACCGGTACGCTGTCCTCGATCACGCTCTCCGGCGCGGTCACCGACCTGGACCTGACCGCCGACGGCGCGACGGCGGTAGCCGTCGTGCGCGACACCTCCGAGGTCGCGATCATCCCGCTGGGCGCCGGGGCGCCCGATCCGGCGCAGGTCCAGCACGTCACGATCACCGGCGAGACGGTCGGTTCGGCGTCGATCGCCGCCGACGGGAAGACGGTGCTGCTGTACACCAACGCCGTCGCCGCGGAGCGGCTGACGGTGCTGACGCTCGGCACGTCGCCCACGTTTCGGGTGGTCAGGGTGCACGCGCCCGTGCTGGCGGTCTTCGCGACGCCCGACGCGTCGAACGCGGTGGTGTTCCACGGCGAGTCTCCGCCCCCGGCGACGATGACGGCGACGACGGCGTCAGCCGGCGGGACCAGGGCGGACGGCGGCGCGCCTCCGTCCACGGCGGACGCCGGCACGCCGGCCTCGCAGGTCCCGTCGCGGGCGTTCAGCCTGGTGCCGCTCGCGGGCAACCTGCCGGCCGCGATCCAGGAGACCGACGTCCCGCCCCAGGCGGTGGCGATCACGCCCGCCGGCGATCGCGTGCTGGTCACCGAGCGCGACGACACCAACAACGTCTTCGGCCTCTACGTCGGGCAGTTCCCGTCGCTGCAGATCCAGAAGATCACGCTGGCCAGCCCGCCCATCTCGGTCGGGGTGCTGGCCACCGCGAACGAAGGATACGTCGCCCAGAAGAACGCCGAAGGGCGCATCACGTTCGTGGCCCTGGACGGCGGACAGCCCCGCACGGTCACCGGCTTCGAGATCGGCGCCGGGGTGGTCGACTGGGCGCAGTCGGTGCACGCCGACGGAGGGGTGAATCCATGAGCCGATCGCGAGTCTGGGGGCCGCTGTGCGCGCTGGCGCTGGCCGGTTGTGGTGGCCGCTCTTCCTTCTGGTCGGCGCCGGTCGGATCGCCCCTGACGTTCAGCCTGGGGAGCGAGCTGGCCGTGGTCGACACGTCCGCGGATCGGGTCGTGGTCCTCACCCCGGGCGCCGATCAGACGCTGACCACCACGGCGGTCCCGGTCGGCGTCGACATCTTGAACGCCGCCACCTCGCCCGACGGCAAGAAGCTGTTCGTCGTTTCGGGCGGCCATCGGGCCCAGCTGGGCGACCCCCTTCCCACCGAGCCGCCGTCGATCACGGTGATCACCGACGGCGTGGCGGAGCCGCAGCGCTACGACCTGAAGGAGCTGACCGAGCCGCTGGCCGGTCTGGCGATCGATCCGGGCGGACAGTGGGTGGTGCTGTATCCCGGCACGGGCTCGAGCCAGCCTTACGTCGAGAACCCGAACGAGCTGCTGGTGGTCGACGTGTCCAAAGCTCCCGGCGTCGTACCGCCCGTCGTCCACACGCTCATGAGCTTCGGCGGCCACCCGCAGCGGTTCACGTTCACGCCGCCGCTCGCCCTGCCGATCGGGGTCCACCCGCTGCTGATCGTGGAGTCCGACCAAGACCTGTCGCTGTTGCAGCTGGATGACATGTCACAGCCGCCCGAGATCACGGTGCCGCTCACCAACGGCTCGGACACGCGGCTGCTCGCGCCGGCCGGGCTGGTCGTCTACCCCGGCGATGCCAGCAGCGGCGCCATGGTCGGCGTGCGGCTGGCCAACGACACCGACGTGGTCACGCTGCAGTTCGTGCCCAACGTCGATGCCTCGGGCAACCCGGTGGGGAACGGCTTCCTGCCGACCATCAACCTGAACGACGTGGGCGGCACCGCCAGCGACATCGCGTTCGTCCGCACCGACAGCGGGCTGCGCCTGGCCGCGCTGGTTCCGACGCGGACCAAGGCCACCCTGATCGACCCGGTGACCAACCTGACGACCGACGTGGCGCTTCCCGCCGGCTACCAGAACCTGTCCGTGGTCACGAACGCGCTGGGCACCCCCTCTGGTTGCAGCACGGCGGCTGCGAGCCCGAGCGCGCCCACCGACGTCGCGCTGCTCTGGAACGGCGCTTCTGGGCAGGCGCAGACGGCCCAGTCGGGCGTGGCGTTCTGGGCGCTGGGGCAGGCCGGCTGCCAGCCCTACCGGAGCATCGACACCGTGGGTGTCTCCGACTCGGTCGCCCAGGTGCTGGACGTCCCGACGCCGAATCAGACGCTGAAGGTGCTGCAGACGCGGCAGGCGGCGGCGTTCTGCATCCTGAACCTGCCCAACCGGACCGCGCAGCCGCTCGAGACGATCAACGACGGCTTCGCGCTCGCCGTGTCGCCGCTGGGAGATCAGGTGTGGACCTTCATCCCAGGCGGGCTGACGGTCGTCGGCACCGACTTCGCGAACGAGCTGCCGCGCTCGCTGCTGATCGAACGGGCCGTGTCGGGTGTCTACGAGCTGTCCCGACCGGCGGGGTCCAACCCGGCCGTCGTGGTGCTGCACGACCAGGGGGGCCTGGGCGCGACGGTGTACGACGCGGTGACCCTCGCCGATTCGACGCGCCGGCTCTACTCCGGCCTCTTGCTGGGAGACGCGCCATGACTCGCCGTCGCGCCGCGGCCGCCTGCCTGGGCCTGCTCGTGGGTCTGCTGGAAACGGGCGCACGCGCTCAGCTCATCGAGATCGCCGCCGCGCCCGCACCGCCGGCCCCGGCGCCGGCGCCGGGGCCGGCGCCGGTCTGGACCGTGGCGATGGGGCTCCGCACGATGTACGTGAAGAGCGCGGGGCTGGACCCGTTCTCGACCGACGACGCGCTGTCGCAGTTCTCGCTGGCCGGCACGTACGCTTTCATGCGGCGCGGCCGCCTGGCGCTGGCGGCCGGCCTGGAGCTGGACGTCGGTGGTACCGGCTCGGCCGCACGCGGCGCAGCCTCCAGCCTGTCGCTCACCACGATCTCGGCCGTCCTCGAAGGACGATACCAGGCGGCCTCGCGCTTCCAGCTGTTCGCCCGACTGTCCCCCGGGCTGCTGCACGGCGCCGCATCGATCTCGGATCCGTCCGGGCTGCCGGGCGCTGGCCTGGGCGAGAGCTTCGACACGTTCTCGCTCGAGGCGGCCGCGGGCGGGGCCTTCGCGCTGACCGCCATCCCCGGGACGCGCGTGCGGATCTGGCTGCTGGCTGACGGCGGATACAGCTGGGCCGCCGCGCAGCACCTGTTGCTGGCGCCCGGCCTGGGCGCCGATCAGAACAAAGCAGGAGCGCTGGACCTGGGAACGCTGGCGCCTCGGGGCGGCTTCTTCCGGCTGGCCGCGGCGCTCAGCTACGACTGAGCCGAGCCTCCGGAAATCCCACGAAACTGCCCATCGCGAACGGCGGTGGGCGTCCAAACCCGTTCGTGTATCATGCCGTGGCCCGCGCCGGTCTCGCTCTGATTCTCGTCACTTTTGCGGTTGGCGGGTGGGAACCGCCGGTGGCCAAGGTGGCGGTGGGCAGGGGCAGGAGGTGACGTGAGCTCAGGAAACAAGGCCGGCGCGGGCTCGACTCCGGAAACGGTGATCCGGAAGTCGCAAGATAGGAGAGGATGGTCATAGCGGGAACGGATCGAAATGCGACAATCCATGTTCAATTCGCGCCACTCTGTCCCCCCGGCGTCAGGCGGGACGGTCTCGACCGAGTACCTGCGTCTGATTCAGGTAGGGACGGACACACGCGGGCTGTCGCTGGCGCCGCTGCTCTCGGCGTCGGGCATCAATCCCGCCGTCTTGCAGCAGCGCGGCGCGCGCGTGCTGCACGAGTCGGTCGAGCGCATCTGGGGTGAGATCGCCGAGCAGCTGGGCGATCCCCTGTTCGGCCTGAAGCTGGCTGACGAGATCCCCTTCGGCTCGGCCGACCTGCTCGACTATCTGGTGCTGTCCAGCGCCAACGTGCAAGACGCGCTGCACAAGGTCATCCGCTACACCCCGTTGCTGTGCGACGCCGATCGGTCGGCCATCGTCGTGTCGGGCGAGCTGGCCAGCATGCGCATGCGCACGCCCGGTTTGCTCCCTTATCCGCGCGAGCTGGCCATCGGCCTCTTCGCGCGGCGGTCCCGCGACATGTTCGGCCCCGAATGGGCGATCAAGCAGGTGTCGTTCACGCACGCTCCGCTGGGGCCGCCTGATCGCTACGACCGCTTGTTCAAGGTCCCGGTCTTTTTCGGCATGCCGTTCGACGAGGTGGTCTTCTCGCGCGACCTGCTCTCGATGCCGCTGGCCGGCGCCGACGCGCGGCTCAACGCGATCCTGACCGCCCAGGCCGACGCCATGCTGGCGGTCCTGCGGCCTCCCGAGGCCAGCGTCTCGTTCGTCGAGTCGGTCCAGCAGGCCATCCACGACGGGATGACGCAGGGGGACTTCAGCCTCACGCGTATCGCCGAGCGTCTCTCGCTCAGCGTGCGGACACTGCAGCGGCGCCTGCGCGCCGAGGGGATCTCCCACCGGCAGATGGTGCGCAGGCTGCGGCACAATCTGGCTGCTCGGGCGCTGGATGAGTCGGTGAGCCAGGGGCACATCGCGCGCTCGCTGGGGTACTCGGGGGTCGGGGCGTTCCACCGCGCGTTCAAGAGCTGGTCGGGCGTCACGCCCGGCCAGATTCGCGGCGGCGAGGTCACCCCCCGGGGGCCGGTCGCGAGCCGGCGCGGCCGCGGCAAGCGCGGCGACGCCTAGGTCTGCCGACCGCCCGCGCTCAGACGCGCCGGTCGCGCTGGCGCGTCACGAACAGCGCCGCGAGCGGGAGCAGGCCCCCCAGGCAGGCGCGTCCGGGGCTGGTCTCGCAGCCGCACCCGCTCTGATTGGCGCCGCCCCCTGGGCGTCGACCAGGTTGGCCACCTCGCGCGGGCGCGGCGCCCCGGCGGCGGCCGGTGCGTCGCTGCCAGCGCCTTCAGCACTGTCGGCGGTCCACCTTCACCTTTTCGGGCTACCACGCCAGGCGTTGATGAAGTCGACCCGCTCGCCGATGGGCGGGTGGCTGGCGCGGAACAGCTTGTAGAGACGGCCGGGGCGGGGGACCGCCAGGTTCTGCTCCTGCAGGGCCACGAACGCGCTCGCGGCAGCCTGCTTGTCGCCGCTCAGCTCCAGGCCGAAGACGTCGGCCGCGCGCTCGTGGCGTCGCGAGAGCGCCAGCATGGCCGGCGTGATGACCGCGGCGAACAACGACAGCAGCAGCATGAACAGCGGCATCGACGCGACGTCGGAGATCTGCGTGAACCCGAACTGTTCGCCGAAGCGAGCCAGCAACGAGTCGGCCGTCCGATGGACCGCGTACAGGCCGGACACGGTCAGCGCGGTGGACATCAGGATGTTCAGCCGGACGTGGTGGAGCACGTAATGGCCCAGCTCGTGACCGACGACGAACCGGGTCTGTCGCGGCGTCAGTCGAGTGAGCAGGGTGTCCCACAGCACGATGCGCTTCGTCTTGCCGACTCCGGTCACGTAGGCGTTCACCTTCTTGGTGTCGACGCTCTTGGCGACCTCGAAGACGCGCGCCCCCTCGACGCCGGCCTGGGCGGCGACGGCCAGCACCTCTGCCTCGAGCTGCTTGTCGTGCATCGGTCCGAATTTGTTGAACAGCGGCGCGATGAACACCGGCGTCACCAGCAGCACCAGCACGAAGAACGGCAGCGAGAGCGCGCCCGTCCAGATCCACCAGCGGTCGGGGCTGGCCCGCAGCAAAACATACGGCACCCAGAGCAGCGCGGCCCCCACCACCAGCCCCACCGCCAGCCCCTTCACCTGGTCGGCGGCCCATTTGCCCAGTCGTTGATCCGAGAGGCCGTACGCCCGCTCGCGCACGTAGCCGACGTAGTACGAGAGCGGCAGCTGGACGGCCGTCAGCAATACCGTGAGCAGCGCGAAGGTGATCACCAGCGTGGGATAGAAGCGCCCGTGAGCCGCGGCAGCGGCGATGGAGCGCAGCCGCGCGGACAGCCCGCTCCAGAGCAGCGCGCCCGGCAACGCCAGACTCAGCAGCTGGTCGGCCGCCCAGATGACGTTCCCGCTGCGGTGGTACCGCAGCGCCTTCTCCGACGGCGGCGGCACGACTACCGGATCGTTCGGATCGAGAGGCGACATGCCCCCAGTCTGTCAGCCCTCAGTCCTTGGCGCGAACCGAGAGGGGCAGCACGGCCTGGTAGTCGGCGCTCGACCGGGGGAACGCCCAGTGGGTCACGGAATCCTGGATGCACGCGTCCAGCGCGGCGGGCGGGCTGCCGGGATCGGTCGTGATCTGCTTGACCATCCCGGACGTGCCGACGTTGATGGTGATCCTCACGCGCGCCCGGGTCATCGACGGGTCCTTGCGAAGGGCGCGCTGGTAGCACGACTGCAGCTCGCCGCGGCCGCGCCTGATCACCGCGGCGATCGCTGCGCCCGAAGGGGGCCTGGCCGCCACCTCGGGCCGCGTGACCACCCGTTCGTCGCCCAGGGCGCCGGTCGTGGCCGCCTCGATGGTGGTGTGGAACACGCGTGATTCGGTGTCCTCGCGCGCCAGCGACAGTCGCGCCGGCCGCAGCTCGCGTCTCATCTCCCGCCCCAGCGGGACCTTCGCAAAGCGCGTGTCGGCCAGCGACGTCTGCCGCGGGCGCCGGTCCCGCGCCTCGACCAGAGCGGCTCGGAGCTGGGTGTTGCGATCGTTGCGTTGCAGGGCGATCGACTGCTCCGCGAACCGCAGCCCCGCGTCGTAGTCGCGGCGGACATTCAGCATGTACTCGGCCGCGTCCGCGTACCAGCGCCAGCCCTGGTCCAGCGCTCCGAGCGCTTCCTGGATCTGTTCGCGGGTGTGGACCCGGATCGGCATCTCGACGCGCAGCCCACCCCAGGCCAGCTGCAGGACGCCGCCGTCGTCGTTGAAGTCGGCGAAGGTCATCTCCATCCGTTCGCGCGGCGCCCCCGTTTCGACCGCCGCCTCGCCGCGTGCCACGTCCAGCTCCGCCCGATAGCGGGCCGTGCTGGTCAGGTAGGTGTCCCGGTTCAGCATCATCGTCCAGGTCCACGGTCCGGGGACGGCCAGCAGCGTGTAGGTTCCCGCCGGGACCGGGACGCCCAGGAAGTCCACCTCACGGGTGAAGGTGATACGAGGCGTGGCCGCCTCGCCGGGCAGCCACAGGCTACCGGCGGTCGCAGCGGTCGAGAGCAGCTCCCGGCGCCCCAGCGCGGCGCGCGCGTACACGACGCGGATGGTGGTGATTCCGACCTGCTGGGTGACGCTGGCGATCGGGCTCTGCGGCGGAAGCTGCACGTCCGCGGCCCGGCCGAGCCCGGCGCTCAGCAGAACGCCGGTCCCGACCAGAAGCAGACCCACTCTTCGAACGGCGGGGATCATCAGGCCGGGAGAGTACCCCCCGCCGTCAGTCCGGCCGCGTTACAGATCGGTGAATGCCAGCGTCAGCCTACGGTCTCGCGGCGAACGCGAGCTCCAGCCGCTTCG
>DATJWP010000070.1:0-119277 GCA_035578045.1 Polyangia bacterium
ACGGGCGGACGGTTTTACGACAGACGGACAGCAGAACGGAACGGAAAGGTTCACGAGTCGGCGACTACATTTCCCGCCACCACTCCACACGCGCGTGGGCCGACGTGGAGAAGCACACCCAAAACCGCGCCATCCTAAGCAGCCGGCTTTGTTACTGTCAAGCGAATCCCGGCCGGAAATCCACGGATTAGCTTGCGAAAACCGGCCCGAAACCTGACCAAACGCCCGCGTCTCCCGGGCACTATCCACAGCGTCGGACCATCCCGGAGGACCCCGATGGCAGCCCCAAGGTCAGGCATTGACAGGCAAGTGCATGTAGGTAACATGGCGCAGCCTTTTTGTCCGGACGGGAGCCCCCGCCTCGCACCGGCCGTACCGCCCAAGTTTTCCCCCAACTGGACGCAAGGAGTCTTCATGCGGATCGCTTCCCGACCCTTGGCTCGCGCTGGTGTTACCGCGCGGAGCCACTTCCTGATGACGCTGGGAGTGCTGGTGCTGGGGTTGGTGACGGCAGGCTGCGAGGACAAGCACATCGGTCGCCCGTGCCTCACGAACGCGGACGCCGGCAGCGTGGGCGCCTCGGGCGGGCAGGTCGCGATCGTCTCGTCGCCGAACCTGCAGTGTCCCAGCCGGATCTGCCTGCTTCCGGCCGACGAGTCGACCGCCGGCCAGAACCACGACGGGCCGTTCTGCACCTACGCCTGCAACTCGGACGACGACTGCTCGGACGGCGAGACCGGGAACAAGAGCGACCCGAACGACACGCGCTGCAAGGGCAACTTCATCTGCGCGATCGCCACCACGACCGGCCCCTTCTGCTGCCAGAAGTACTGCATCTGCCACGATTTCGTGTACGTCCCGCCGGGCGGCCTGACGACCCCGCTCGCCTGCGAGCCGGGCTCGTCGACCTGCGACAACGTCCACTGAGGGCGGGAGGGCTCGCCCTCCCGCGGCGGAGCCGCGCCTTCGGGATGCTTGGACCCGCGGCTCACGCCGCTTCCGGCGCCTCGACTAAGAGCCGGAGATCTGGAAGGCGTCGGGAACGTGGATCAGGTCGGGAGGACGGTCGGGCCAGAAGGTGATGGCGATGACGTCGAAGCGGTAGGCGGTGGCCGAGGGCTTCTCTTCGTCCAGGTACAGGCGGGCGGAGTGGATGACGCGGGCGCGCTTGTGGGGGGTGATCGTCTCGAGGGGATGCCCGGACTGATCGCCGGTGCGGGAGCGGACCTCGACGAAGACGCAGGTGCCGTCGTCGTCGGCGATGATGTCCAGCTCGCCGGTGGTGTGACCCCGGCGGCACCAGTTGCGCGCGACGATACGCAAGCCGGCCGCCGCCAGGAAGTCGGCGGCCAGTGACTCGGCCTGTCGCCCCAGCCCCGGACGTCGGGTGAGGCGATCGGACACGCGAGCCCGCTGCTAGCTGGCCGGAGCGGCCGCGGGAGCGGGCGCTTCGGGAGCGGGAGTGGGAGCGGGCGCGGGCGCTTCCTCGGCGCTGCTCTTCTCGCCCTTGATGCGGGCGGCCTTGCCCTGCAGCTCGCGCAGGTAGTTGAGGCGGGCGCGGCGCACCTCGCCGCGCGAGAGGACCTCGATCTTCTCGATGCGCGACGTGTGCAGCGGGAAGATGCGCTCGACGCCGACGCCGTACGAGATCTTTCGCACGGTGAAGGACGCGCGCGAGCCGCCACGGTGCTGGCCGATCACGACGCCCTCGAACACCTGCACCCGCTCCTTGTCCCCTTCCTTGATCAGGGTGTGGACCCGGACGCTGTCGCCCGAACGCAGGTCGGGCAAGTCGGTCCGGCGGAAGCTGCTCTCGATCTCACGCAAAAGCGGGTTCGTGCTCATGGGAAAGCCCGCATATCTAGACGCCCGCCGGCCTGGAGTCAAGTGCCGCGACGGGTCTGGCGCCGCCCGAGCTTTTTGCGACGCCAATTTCCTTGACCTTGGGTCGTGCTCAACCGCACCATGCTGCGGCTTCGTGTTCCAGATCACACTCTAGGAGGCCTCGAATGGTGCGTCCGAATGTCGTCCAGCTCGTTTCGATTGCAGCGGTTTGCCTGTTGGGGTGCAGCAGCGGCTCGGGCGGTGGCGCGACGGGGGGAACGACCGGCACCGGTGGCGGGGCGACCGGCGGACAGCCAGGGGCGACGGGCGGGACGGCTGGTTCAGGAACGGGTGGAGCAGCGGGCGCGGCCGGCGGCGCCGGCGGCGGTCACGGCGGAGACGCCGGAGCGGCCGGCGGCGCCAGCGGAGCGGCCGGCGGTGTCGGGGGCGCGGCCGGTGGGGCTGGCGGAGCGGCGGGGGCCCAGGCATGCAACAGCCTCATCAACAACGCGCCCGTCGTCAACAAGGACCACGATCCCGCGGCCCCGCCGGCGATGACCGGGGGCACGCTCACGCCGGGCCTCTACTACCTGACGAAGATGGTCCAGTACAACGGCGAGAATGGGAACACGGCGCACCAGGAGACCTGGAGCTTCTCGGCCAGCAACACGTTCGACGTCGTCCAGCTGGACGGCACCCGCTACTCGGGCACCTACGCGGTCAGCGGGACGACCGTGACGCTGACCATCACGTGCCCCGCGGCGGCCGCGGGCAGGGTGGTGGCCTCCCCCTACACCGCGACGGCGACCCAGCTGGTCACGATCAACTCCGACGACGCCAACGAGGCGCACACGTTCACTCTCCAGTCGGGCACCGGCGGCAGCGGCGGTGCGGGTGGCGGCGCCGGCTCTTGCACCGCGCTGACCCCGAGCGGCTCGCCGGTGTCCGAAGCGGCCGGGACCGGAACCACCCCCACGCCCGTCGGGGGAACCATCGCCACCGGCACCTACCAGCTCACCGGCTGGCAGGTGTATTCCCCGGCAACTCCCGACACCACGCGCTCGCGGAAGCTCGCGATCCGGTTCGGCTCGACCAGCTTCGAGGTCGCGGGCACCGACTCGAACGCGTCCCCGGTCAACTACACGGGTGCCTATACGGCCGCTGGAACGATGCTGACGACGAACTGGACCTGCGGGCCGACCGGCTCGGTCCAGCAGGGCTACACGGCCAGCTCGACGGTGTTGCAGATCTTCAACCCGCGCTCAGGCGGGGTCGAGGTCGAGACCTGGACGCTGCAGTAACCGCCGCTCCTCGTCGCTGAGGGGGTGCGCGGCGATGAGGTCGGGGCGGCGCGACACGGTCGCGCGCGCCGCCTCGGCTCGCCGCCACTCGTCGATGACCTTGTGGTTGCCCGACAGCAGCACGTCGGGCACCGCCAGCTCGCGCCAGACGGCGGGCCGCGTCCACTGCGGGTACTCCAGGCGGCCGGCCGAGAACGACTCGTCGGCCGGTGACTGCCCGCAACCGAGCACGCCCGGCACCAGACGCCCCACCGCCTCGACGATGGCGGCCGCGGCGACTTCACCGCCGGCCAGCACGAAGTCGCCGATGCGCAGCTCTTCGTCGACCATCGACGCGATCCGCTCGTCGATCCCTTCGTAGCGGCCGCAGATCAGCGTGAGGCGGCCGCGGCCGGCCAGCTCGCGCGCCTTGGCCTGATCGAACAGCCGCCCGCGCGGCGTCAGCAGGATGCGGTGGGACGGCCCGCGCGCCGCCGCGATCGCCTCCAGCGCGGCGGCCACCGGCTCGACCCGCAGGATCATGCCGGGCCCGCCGCCGAACGGCGTGTCGTCCACCTGCCGGTAGCGCCCCAGCCCGAAGTCGCGGGGGTTCGTGCAGTGGGCGGCCAGCACCCCGGCGGCGACGGCGCGACCGATCACCGTGGTCCCCAGGAAGCCGGCCATCACCTCGGGGAACAGCGTCACGATCTCGAACGTGAGCGACGCCGGAATCAGCGGATCATTGGTCGTCATCGTCCCACCGGACCTGCATCTTACGGCCGGGGACGTCGACGGACACCACGTGCGCGGCGACGATGGGGATCAGCCGTTCGCTCCCGTCCGGCCCCACCACCGTGGCCACGTCGTGGGCGCCGTTCCAGAACGTTCCCTGGACCCTGCCCAGCTCGCGCCCGGCTTCGTCCTCGACGGTGCAACCGGCGATGTCCTCGACGTAGAACTCGCCCGGCGCCAGCGGCGGCAGCGCGGCCCTGGAAGCCCGCACCTCGGACAACGTGAGCGCGGCGGCCGCCTCGCGGTCGGGCACCCCTTCCAGGCGCACCAGGTAGCCGTCGTTGACGCGCCGGCTGCCCAGCAGCCGGCGACGGGCCCAGACCGCGCCGCGGCCGATCAACACCTCGGTCAGCTGGGCCAGAGCCCGACCGCCGCGGTCGTAAGTCCGCAGCAGGAGCTCGCCGCCAACCCCGTGCGGGCGGCCCAGGACGCCGATGGGCAGCGTCTCTGGATCGTACTCGGCTATTCGAGGATCTCGAGCATCACCCGGCGGCGCGTCTTGACGGACGCGGCTGCCAGGATCGTCCGGAGCGCCTTGGCGGTGCGCCCCTGCTTGCCGATCACCTTGCCCAGATCGTCCTCGGCGACCTTCAGCTCGAAGACCAGCGCGTCGGGCTCGGAGACCTCGTCCACCTCGACCTGCTCGGGGTGGTCGACCAGGCCTCGGGCCAGGTAGTCCACCAGCTCGCGCAGGGCGGGCTCACCAGGTTTTTGCGCGCCCTCGTCCATGGACGCCGCTTCAGGCAGCCGGGGCGGCCGCCTTGCGCTGCCGGCGGAGGAGCTCCGAGACGGTCTGGCTGGGCAGCGCGCCGTTCTTCAGCCAGTGCTGCAGGCGCTGCTCATCGACCCGGAACTCGACCGGGTCGCGCAGCGGGTCGTAGACGCCCAGCTGCTCGATGAAACGCCCGTCGCGCGGGCTGCGGGTGTCGGCGGCAACGACACGGTAGAAGGGAACCTTTTTGCCGCCGGCGCGGGTGAGACGAATGGTCACGGCCATGTTTGCAACTGTCCTCGAAAAAGCGGAGCAGCGAACCCTAGCGGCGACACCCGCCGCTGTCAAGCGACCCGGACCTGCTGCCGGGAATTGCCAGGACGCGCCTCAGGTTGCCATAGTGCCGCCCGCCCGTGTCCCCGCGCCGACGAATCGTCTGGTCTCTGCTGCCGGCGGCCCTTGCCGCGGCGGGAGCCGTGGCGGCGGTGGCCGGGCCCGGGAAGGCGGTCCCCGGGGACCGCCGGCTGACCATCTTCTATACGGCCGAGATTCACGGGACGCTGGAGCCGTGCGGCTGCACCAGCGACCCGCTGGGGGACGTGGCCCGTTACACGGCGCTGGTGCGCGCCGCCGCCGCCGCCGGGCCGACGCTGATGGTCGACGGCGGCGGGATGTCGTTCCCCGAAACCAGCAGCCCGCGCGAGCGGGGCGCCAACGAGCTGCGGGCCCGCTTCCTGGCCAGGACCCTGGCTGGGGTGGCCAGCGGGCTGGCCGAGACCGACCTGCCGCCCGGCGGCCACGGCGACGTTCTGCCCAAACGACTGGCCGTCAACCTGTCGCACACCTCCGCGGTCGTCCCGTCGCGGCTGGAGACAGCCGGTGGGATCCGCGTCGGGATCTTCGGGGTGGCGGACCCCGCGCTGGCCAGCCGTCTGGGGGCCGAGGCCGAAGACCCGGTGACCGCCGCCAAGCGCGAGGTCGCGCGGCTGCGCGGCGCCGGCGCCGAGCTGGTCATCGCCCTGGCCCCGATCGATCGCCCGACCGCCCGGCGGCTGGCGCGCGCAGCCGCCCCGGACCTGGTCGTGCTGGGCCGGCAGGTGGGCAAGGGGCAGCCCCGCGCCGAGGCGGTCGGCTCCAGCTTCCTGGTGGCGTCCGCCGACGAGCTCCAGCGCGTCGGGCGCATCGACCTGGTCTGGCGCGGCGCCGGATCGCTGGTCGACGCAGGCGGTCCCGAGGCGGCCGCGCTCCGCCGCATCGAGATCGACAACCAGCTCTCGCGCCTGGACGACGACCTGGCGCGGTGGGCGGCGGGCCCCGGCTCGGACCCGGCCTTCGTCGCTGCCAAGCGCCGCGAACGGGTCGAGCTGCAGTCCGAGCGCGACGGCCTCGCCCGCCCCTGGTCGCCGCCGGCCAGCGGCAACTACTTCACCAACCAGCTCATCCCGCTGCGCCGGAGCCTGCCGCGCGACGAGAAGACCGCGGCGGCGATGCGCAAGCTCGACGGCCAGGTCGGCGCGCTGAACCTGAAGACGGCGGCGCCGCCGGTCCCGCGCGAGCCGGGGCGGCCCTTCTACGTCGGCGACGCCAGGTGCGGAAGCTGCCACGCGCCCGCGCTGGCGTTCTGGAAGAAGACCGTTCACGCCACCGCCTGGCAGACGCTGGTCGAGGTGAACAAGCAGAACGACTACCGCTGCGTGAGCTGCCACGTGACCGGCTACGGCCAGGTGGGCGGCAGCAGCCTGGGGCACACCGATCGCCTGCGCGACGTGCAGTGCGAGGTCTGCCACGGGCCGGGCTCGGAGCACGTCGCGCAGAAGGGGCTCGAGGAGCCCGCGGCGGTCCGGCGCGACGCCCCCGCCACCCTCTGCACCGGGTGCCACACCGAGCAGCACTCCGACACGTTCCAGTACCAGGCCTACCTGCGCGACATCGTCGGCCCGGGTCACGGCGCCGCCGCGCGCGAGAAGCTGGGCAACGGAGTAACCGGTCACGAGCTGCGCAGCGCCGCGCTCGCCCGCGCCAGGACCGCCGGCGCCGCGCAAGCCAAGAAGCTCTAGCTCGCCTACGAGACCGCCGAGCCCGAGAGCAGCTGGTCCAGCAGGTCCGGCTCGATGTTGCCGCCGCTCACCACCACGACGGTGCGGCGGCCGCGGATGGGCGACGCGTCCTCGAGCAGCGCGGCGATGGCGGGCGCGGCCGAGGCCTCGCAGAGGATCCCCAGCGTCCGGTAGGCATAGACGATCGCCTCACGGATCTGCAGCTCGGGGACCAGCGCGATCTCCGGGAAGTAGTCGCGCGCCATCGCGTAGGTGCGCTCGCTGACCGCGCCCTCCAGCCCTTCCGCCAGCGTGGGGCCGCCCTCGTAGGTCGTGTAGGCGCGTCCCTCGTCCAGCGACCGTCGCATGGCGCAGTTGGATTCGGGCGAGGCGCCCAGGATCTTGATCCCGCGCGGCACCACCTCGACGCCGATGCCACCGGCCAGCCCGCCGCCGCCGACCGGGACCACGATCGATTGCACGTCCGGGAGCTGGGCCAGGATCTCGCGGGCCAGCAGGCCCCCGTTCCCCGCGATCACATGGTCGTCGTCGAACGCCGAGACGAACACGGCCGACGGATCGGCGGCCGCTCGCCGCTTGGCTTCGGCCTCGGCCTCGTCGTAGGTGGCGCCCGCCACCTCGACCCGGGCGCCCAGCGCCGCGATGCCGGCCCGCTTGAACTCGGGGGCCTGCGCCGAGACCAGCACGGTCGCCTCGACCCCCAGCGCCCGCGCCGCCAGCGCCACGCCCAGCCCGTGGTTCCCGGCCGACGCCGCGATGACACGCCGCCCGCTGCCCTCCAGCGCCAGCGCCGCCACGCGCGCCGCCGCGCCGCGCAACTTGAACGAGCCCGTCCGCTGCAGGTTCTCCAGCTTCAGCCAGATGTCGGCGCCCGTCCGGCGCCCCAGCGCGGGCGCCGGGACCAGCGGGGTGACGCGGGTCAGCCGGCGCACGCGATTCGCGACCTCGCCGCCGGTCACCTCGCGCCAGACATCTGGATCGAACATCCGCATTGCGCGGCGCCCACCCTACCATCGACGCTCAGCGTCCGGCGCGGTAAGAACGGGATATGTCGTTCGTCGCGCTCGATCGGCTGGTCAAGGGCGGCCACGTCGCCGAAGCCGAAGCTCCGCGCGTCGCCGAGCTGTGGGACGAGATCCGGCGGCTCAAGCGCGAGAAGCGGGCGTTCATTCCGGCACACAACTACCAGGTGCCGGAGGTGCAAGCCATCGCCGACCTGGTGGGCGACAGCTTCGAGCTGGCGGTCAAGGCGCGCGACCTGGATCCGTCGCAAGGGGCGATGGTCGTGTTCTGCGGCGTCCGGTTCATGGCCGAGGGGTGCTACACGCTGGCCCCGGAGCGTCCGGTCTACCTGCCGCGGCTCGAGGCGCTGTGCTCGCTGGCCGAGGTCGACGCCGACGACGTGGCCGAGCGGCAGGACTTCCTGCGGGCGGCCGGCCGCAGCTTCGCCACCATGACGTACGTGAACACGTACGCCGAGGTGAAGGCGCTGTCGGACACCTGCTGCACCAGCTCGAACGCGGCGCGAATCGCCGACCGACTGGGCGTCCCCGACCTGCTGTTCGTCCCCGACCAGAACCTGGCGTACCAGGTCGCGCTGAAGACCAGGCGGACTTACCTGCCCCCGCCCGAGCCGCACAAGTTCCACCCGCGCGAGTACGCCGAGATGATCGAGCCGCTGATTCGCGAGGGGGAGAAGCAGGGGCTGCGCGGCAACGTGTTCGCCTGGGAGGGCGCCTGCCACGTGCACCACCAGATGAGCGTCGAGGACGTCGCCCGCATCCGGCGCGAGGATCCGTCGGCCACGGTGATCGTCCACGGCGAAGTCCGCCCCGAGCTGCAACGCGCGGCCGACCAGGTGATGTCGACCTCGCAGATGGCCCGCTACGTCGAGGCCCACCCGGAGAAGACCCGGTACGCCATCCTGACCGAGTGCGGCCTGGTGGTGCGGCTCGAGCTCGACCACCCGGAGAAGCAGTTCTACAAGCCGTGCCGGCTCTGCCACTACATGAAGGTGACCGACCTGGAGAGCGTCTATCTGACGCTGCGGGACGAGCCGGCGGATCACCGGATCACCGTCCCGGAGGACGTCCGCGTCCCGGCCGCCCGCGCGATGGCCCGGATGATCGAGCTCGCTTCCTAGCGCGTTCCTGGCGGCTCAGCGCGGGGGACAGACGCGAGCCAGGGTCTGCGTCAGCGTCTCGAAGTCGATCGGCTTTCTGAACACAGCCGCGAAACCCAGCGACTGCAGCAACTCGCTGTCCCTGATCGACGTGATCGCGATGGTCGGGATCGAGCGCAGCCCCGAGGTGCGCATCTGCGCCTCCCGGAACGCAACCCCGGTCACCCGCGGCAGCATGATGTCGAGCAGGATCGCCGCCGGCAGCGGCTCGCGTTGCAGTCGGCGAATCGCCTCTTCGCCGTCGGCCGCGCAACCGACGTAATAGCCCTCTTGCATGAGCAGCTCGGCCAGATGCGCCCGCAGCGTGAAGTCGTCCTCGATCAACAAGAGACGCTGCGGCTCGGTGGCCACGCGCGGCGGTGCATCCTCGTCCGTGGTGACCCCGACACCCTGCTCTGCGCCTCCCAGGACCTCTGTGGCCGACATTGTTGTACAAACGTGGCCTCGGCGTCGGATGTGTCAAGCCGCCGCGCGGCAAAAAACCTACCTGGCGCTGCGGTTCCTGGAAGCCTGTCGCGGGCGACCGATCCTTGCCGGTCTGTAAGCCCGAAATTAGATCCATATCGTCGATGACCACCCTGGCGGAGAGCGCCCTCCCGACGGCCGCCGTGCTCGCCGTCGACGATCACCCGGCCAACCTGGTGGCCCTCGAGGCGATCTTCGAGACGCTGGACGTCCAGCTGGTCACGGCGACCTCGGGCCGGGAGGCGCTGCAGCTGGCCAGCGCGCGGGCGTTCGCCGTCATCCTGCTGGACGTGGTCATGCCCGAGATGGACGGCTTCGAGGTGCTGCAGAAGCTGCGGGCTCTGCCGTTCGCCTCGGCCACGCCGATCATCCTGCTCACCGCCTACGAGTTCGATCCGCGCGACATCGAGTCGCTGCAGGGGACGGCCCTGGTCGACTACATCGTGAAGCCGATCGCCTCGGCGCTGCTGCGCGCCAAGGTCCGGGCGCTGGTCTCGCTCTACCGCCGGGGTGAGGCGCTGGCGGCCAAGGACCGCGACATCGCCATGCTGGCGCACGACCTGCAGACGCCCCTGGCCAGCATCGCCGCCGGCGCGGCGCTGCTGCAGCGGACCGAGCTGGACAACCGGGCCCGCGCGATCGCCGGCCGGGTCACGCACACGGTCAAGCGCATGAGCGACATGGTCAACGATCTCACCGACTACGCGCGCGCCGGGCAGGGCCCCATCCCCGTGCTCCCGAAACCGGTCGACCTGGGCGAGCTGACCCGCGACGTGATCGACGAGTACCGCCAGCTGGACAGCAGCCCGCGCATCCGCCTGGAGGTGACGGGCGATCTGCGCGGGTCCTGGGATCCCAACCGCCTGAGCCAGGCGATGGCCAACCTGGTCGCCAACGCGCTGAACTACGGCGAAGGGGAGATCGTGGTGGCCGGGCAAGAGGTCCGGGGCGGCGGTGGGGAGTCGACCGGCGACGTCGTCGAGATGGTCGTCCACAACAGGGGCGAGCCGATCCCGGCCGAGCTGCTGCCGATCATCTTCAATCCCTTCGAGCGCGGCGCCAACGAACGCAAGGGTCTGGGTCTGGGCCTGTTCATCGTGCGCGCCATCGTGACCGCCCACGGCGGAACGGTGGACGTCACCTCGTCGCGCGCCGACGGGACCACCTTTCGGATCCGCCTGCCTCGGCGGCGGTGACACCTTCACCCGCGCTGGATGCGCACGGCGACGGAGGCCACCTCGCGGGTGGTGCGTTCGACCAGGTCCAGGAGCTCGACGCCCTGACCGCGGTCGTCCAGCCAGGTCCGCCGGTCCGGGTTCCAGTCGAAGTGCCAGGCGCGGTCGCGGAACGCGGCCCAGAGCTGCCGGGGGGAGGGCTGCGGCGTCAGCATCAGCCGCTGCTTCTCGAGGTAGGTGATGGTCAGCGTCCCCTGCGACAGCGAGACCTCGGCCAGGTCGGGATCGACCGCCTCGAACGCGCGATCGACGCGCGCGAACGTGTCGTCCAGGAGGTGCCGGTACTGTTTCTCGTCGAGGCTCAACGTTCACCGCCGCGTAAAGGCCATCCAGAAGTCGAACCCGGACCGGCGCACGAGCATCGGGACGGGTTCCCCCAGCTTGTACCCTTTCAGCGCATCCGCCACGTCGTTCTGCGTCCAGACCGCCGTCTTGCCGATGCGAAGCACCACGTCGCCGGTGCGCAGCCCGGCCTGGGCGGCCGCGCTGTGGTCGGTCACGCGCGTCACCGTCACGCTGCGCCCGACGCCTGCACCGCCCGCCGGGCGCAGCTGCGTCTCTTGCACGTCGAAGTCGTCGACGTTCGCCATCAGCGGCTCGGGCGTGCGCGTGCAGCTGGACGGGTGCGGCGGCGCGATGTCCCGCACCGGCGCCGCCCGCGGGACGATCTCGCGGGCCAGCCGCTTCCCGTCGCGCAGCACGACGATCTTGGTGCGCGTCCCCGGCGCACTGAGCTGGGCGTCGATCTTGAAGTCCTCGCTGGTCGCGATGTCGGCGCCGTTCCATGACATGACGACGTCGCCCGGTTCCAGGCCGGCCGCCTCGGCCGGCGAGCCCCTCTCGATGCTCGCGATCAGCGCGCCGCGACCCGAGTTGAGCTTCAGCGCCGCCTCCAGCGCCGGGTCGATCGGCTGTGCGTCGACGCCCAGGTAGGCGCGCCGGGCCACGCCCGTCTCGATGAGCCGCGGCAACAGCGCTTTGGCCATGTTCACGGGGATCGCGAAGCCGATCCCCTGCGCGGGTTGCAGCGGGTGGCCGGCCCAGAACGCGGCGTTGATTCCGATCACCGCCCCCGACGCGTCGATCAGCGGACCGCCCGAGTTCCCCAGGTTGATCGAGGCGTCGGTCTGGATGAAGAACGAGTAGAGATCGTCCGAGCCCGCCTCGCGGAGCGTGGAGCGATCGACGACCCGGTCCTTGGCCGACACGATCCCCGCGGTCACGCTGTGGTTGAAGCCGTAGGGGTTCCCGATGGCGATCACCGGCTCGCCCACCCGCACCGAGCTGGAGTCGCCCAGCGCCAGCACCGGCAGGGGCCGATCGGAGTGGACCCTGAGGAGGGCGATGTCGGTGGCGACGTCGGCGCCCGCCACGCAGGCGGCCAGCTCGCGGCCGTCGAACAGGCGGACCCGCAGGTCGACGACGCCGCGGACCACGTGCTCGTTGGTCAGGATGAACCCGTCCCGATTGATGATGAAGCCGGTGCCGATCGAGGTCCGGCCCGAGTCGTTGTCGGACTCGGAGGCGTTCGCCCCGTCGGGCATCTCGCCGCGGACGTGCACCACGGCGGCGCGCGCCCGCTCGGCCAGCTCGGCCAGCCCCACCGATGCGCGCGCCTGGTGGGGCGCGACCGTCCACAGCACCGGCGGCGGATGCGCGGCGACCGGCAGGCTCACCAGGCAAATCACCAGCGCGAGGAGGGGGCAGCGCATCCCCAGCAAGCCTAACCGATTCGACGCCTCAGGGTTCTCGAGTCGGACGATCCACCCGCCGGATCAGGCGATGGAGTGCCTGGCGGTCGGTCGTCGAGACGTGCTCCTCGGGACTGTCGTCGGCGGTGTGCTCAGCCGCAGGCGCAGGCACCGGCTTCGTGGGCTCGTGACCGGCGATGCGCTGGCGTACGTCTTTCACCAACGGCCCGGCCGCCTCGCGCGTCCCCTCGACCAGATCGTGAGACTCCTTGCTCTGGCCGATGGCCCGCAGGTGCTGGAACAGCGTCTGGGATCCCAGCTTCACGGTGAGGCCGAACCAGGCGAAGGCCACCAGTCCGCACAGCCCCATCCCGAGCTTCACGAGTCGAAACATGGGCGGTCGTCAGCGCAGCGTGTGCGCGCTGCCGGCGCGGAACACGATCTGCCCGGAGGATGGCACCGCCTCGCGCGCCCGCAGCCTGCGCTGCAGGCCAGCGACGCTGCCGCGTTTGGCCACCGAGACCAGCACGAAGCCTTTCGGCAACGCGCGCGCACGAACCTCAGAAAATTCGCCCAGCATGGATCACCTGTCCCATCTTCCCCGGTGACCCGGAGCCGTCAAATTTTTTGGGTGCTGCTCGATCTAGTTCGGGACCCTCAAAGGGTCCCGCACCCCCCGCGACGAGCTCGCGCGGGCCAAGCCCGCGCTCCCTCACGCGATCAGCCAGAATCCGTCGGCACCAGGTCGGCGCCGGTCTGCTTCGCCAGCTCCGCCAGTCGCTTTCGTGACGCGCGCTCGATCAGCCAGACCACCAGGATCGAGATGTTGTAGAGGCCGAACAGCGGCGTGGCCATCAGCACCTGCGACAGCACGTCGGGGCCGGGCGTCAGAATGCCGCCGACCAGGAACGACAGGATGAGGGCGTACTTGTCGAACTTCAGGAGCGACTTCGACTTCACCAGGCCCATCCAGCCCATCACGGACAGCAGCACCGGCAGCTCGAACGCCACGCCGGTGCCCATCAGCATCGCCAGCATGAAGCCGACGACCTCGTCCATCATCACCGCCGGCTCGATCTTGAACCCCAGGACGCCGGGGAAGGTCTCGGCGAATCCGAGCATGTACGTCAGCGCCGGCTTGCACAGCACGGCGTAGCCGAACAGAGCGCCGCCGACGAAGCAGACCGCGGTCGCGAAGGTCACGACCAGCGCCATCCGCTTCTCTTTCTTGTACAGCCCCGGCGCGATGAACCGCCAGATCTCCCAGAAGATGAAAGGGCTGGCGACCAGCAGCGCGCCGTAGATGGCCAGCTTGGTGTAGACCCAGAACGGCTCCGTCGGACTGGCGAACCGGATGACCGGTTCCTGACCGTTCAGCGCGGTCTTCCAGGCGGCAATCATCGGCCGGATCAGGAGCTCGAAGTACTTCTTGACGAAGTAGAACGACACGCCGATGGCCAGCAGGAACCAGATCGCCGCGGTGCGCAGGCGCGTCCGGAGCTCCGACAGGTGCTCCACGAACGTCATCCGCGCGTCCTGGACCTTCTGGCGGTCCTTGTCCTTCTGAGGATCCGTGGCGTGATCCTTTTCGTCGTTGGTGGTCAGCTGGGGGTCTCCTGCAAGCGCGGTCGGAGCGCCGCGGCCAGGCCTGGCCGCAGCTCGACGAGCCTAGGTCTTCTTCGCGCCGGGAACGGGGGGTGGCTTGACGCCGGAAGCGGGCGGCGCGCCCGGTGGCAGCAGATCGTTGTCTGCCAGGACCTGGGTCGCGTTCGGGCCAGGGATTGGTTTTCGGCTGACGCCGGGCAGTGGCGGCGGCGTCGGGCGGCGCACGGGCGGCGGGGTGCCGGCCAGCAGGTCCGCCTCGGAGAGCGATTGCGTGACGTTGGCGCGTTCGCCCGACACGCTCGAAACCGGCGGCGGGACGCGAGGCGCGCCCGGCACGGGGGCCGGAGGCGGGGCCGGGGTGGCGGGAGGCTGGTGGCGCGCGACGGTCCCGGCGGGCGCGCTGATCGGAGGCACGATGGGGGCGACGTCGCCGCCCTCGGCGGCTGGCGCGGTCACCACCGCGGCCGCCGCCTCCGCCGGGTTCTCGGTGGCGGCGGGTGCGGCCGCCTGCGACGAAGCGGTCAACGAGGCCAGGGCTGATGCGGCGGCCGCACCGGCGTTCTGCTCGTCCCGCTTGCGCGCGGCCTCTTCCATCGTCCTTCGGACCTGGTCACGCCGTTTCAGCTCCTCGGGGGCCAGCGTCACGGCGTCCCGGAGCTCCTCGAAGGGCTTCCGGATGGCGTCGTCCAGGACGATCTCGTTCTTGACGTCGGAGGTCACCTTCCGGAACTCGCGAATGAGTTTCCCCAGCCCGGAGGCCAGCTCAGGCAACTTCGACGGTCCCACGAAAACCAGGACCAACAGCAAGACCACGATGATCTCGCCCGTTCCAAGGTTAAACACCCTGGAAATCTAACCCCATGGACCCCCATCCGACAACGTGAAGAGCGGCATCTGTCGGGGGGGCCCCAAACGATAAGCGGCGATGCCGCCGGCCCGCAGCAGGCCGGCAAGGTGATCATCGGGGGCGCCGACCAGGGCCGCCTCGGCCGCTCCCGTGGCCCGGACGTAGCCGACCAGGCGGCCGGCGTCGGCGCCCATCGGGAAGACCAGACCCCCTCCCCCCTGCCCCGCCCGGGGCCCGACGGCCAGGATCGGGCGCGGGACCGGCTTGCCGGCCTGGGCGGGGACCGGCGCGCCGGCCGCCCAGAGCAGCAGCTCGTGCGCGGCCAGGCGCCCGGAATATCGCTGGATCGTGGCGGCCCGGGGGGTGACGCCCAGGGCGCGCCGGTAGACGGCCAGCGACTCCAGGATCTTGCGATTCGTGCGCACCGCGACGCCGGCCTGGGCCAGCACCTGGCCGACGACGGGCGCCAGGCCCGGCGGGTCGACGACCAGGACGGGCGCCGCCCCGGCTCCGCGGCCCCGGACCGCCGCCAGCAAGCCGGCCTCGGCCTCGGCCCGGGCGGGCAGCGGCAGGTCCGCCCCCGCCCAGCGCGCGTCCAGACAGACCGCGTCCGCGGCGCGGACGTCGGGCTGGTCCCCCAGCGGCCCCGCATAAACCAGACGGCGGCCACCCTGCTCGCAGAGCAGCGACGCCGCCCCCGGCAGGTAGCCGGATGGGTAGAGCTCGAGCCGCAGAGCGCCCAGGGTGAAGGGCCGGCCGAACGCCGTGACCAGGGCGTGCGACCGCAGCCGCTCGCCGACTGGGCCCAGCAGCGTCAGCGTCGTATCGGTCGTCAGCAACTGGCGGCGCCCTCGCCCCAGCCCGGGAAGCCCGCGCCGGCCATGCGCCGCCATGACCGGCGCGTGCGAGAGGAACAGAAGATCCGTGGCCGCGTTTCCGTCGCAGGTGACCACCGTGCCGGCAATCCGGACCCCGGCACGAAAGACGAAAGAGGGTCTGGTCGCAGGGGTATCGCTCATGCGCGGATCGCGGCTCGGCACTATATGTTGCCGGGGGCCGAACGGGACCTGTAAGCTCGGGCCGCGCACATGAATGAAGCCAGCCCCCGCTTTCGGCAGGACCTGGCCACATCGGTGATCGAGGCGGACGGTGTGCCGTGTGTGGACGTCCGCGATCCGAGGACCGGCACCAGCTTCCGCCTGTACGATTTCGAGTACCAGCTGGCGCTGCAACTGAATGGCCAGCCGGTGGCCGACGTGGTGGGCTGGGCCTCGCAGGCCTATGGCGTCGACCTGACGGCCGACAGCGTCACGGAGTTCGCGACGCGCCTGCGCGAGCTCGGCTTTCTGGAGGCGCAGCCGCCGGTGTCGGCTCACGCGGCCGCGACGCTCGAGGTGCCGATCCCGAGGGCCCCCCTCATGGACGATTCCTCGGAGAACGCCGCCGACGAGTGGGCGTCGCCGCAGGGGGCCAAGACGGCGCAGTTCGTCCCGGATGCGTCGATGCTGGGCGCTCCCGAGCTGACGCCGGTGGCGCCGCTCGACCTGCCGCCGCCGGTCGCGCCCAAGGAGCCCCTGCCGGAGCCCGCCAAGGAGCTGACGACCGCCGCGCCGCAGGCGGAGGTGGTCTCCGAGCCGACCGTTCCGGTGTCGCTGGACGGGGCCGAGGCATCCGCCGGTGACCGGTCGGGCGCGTCGAAGCGTCCCACCCCACCCGCCTGGGCGGTCGCGCTGGACGGCGATCTGAAATCGGCCGAATCACCGCCGGTCGTGGAGACGCCGGCCGAGCCGCCGCCCGTCTCGCTGCCGCCCCTGCCGTCGAACACGCAGGCGCCGCCGCCCCCGGGCGTCCCCGAGCGGCGGCAGCCGCCGGAGCCCGAGGCCGTGGTGATGTCGGGGTTCGAGGCGGCCAAGGCCGAGCCGGCGGCCGGCAAGTCGCGCGCCCCGTTGCTCCTCATCGTCTTCGTCGTGCTCGTGGTGGCCGCCGTGGCCGGCTTGCTGTACTGGAAGAGCCAGCGGCCGGCGCCGGCCCCTCAGGCCGTGCGCGTTCACGTGTTGACCCCTGCGCCCGCGGCGGTCTACCGGTGGTTCGATCGGCCGGGGCAGGTGACCGCCCACGAGACCCTGTCGCTGGGGTTCGGCACAGCGGGCCGCCTGACCGAGCTGCTGCCGTCGGGAACCGACGTGGCGGCGGGCGACGTCATCGGCAAGCTGGCTGGCGCGGCACCGATCGAGGCCGCGCTCGAGCACCATCGCTCGCGGGTCGGCTTCTACAAGCAGGTGCGCGACACCATGCAGGCCGCCGGCAACAGCGCCGCCGCCCATCACGCCGAGGTGATGCTGGCCGAGAAAGAGCGCCTGGTGGCTGACGCTCAGGCCGCGCTCGCGAGGTTCACCGTGGTCGCCACCGAGCCCGGCGAGATCCTCGAGACGCTGGCCAAGGTCGGCGGCGCCGTCGCCGCGGGCGCGCCGGTCGTCCGCCTGAAGAGCCACCTCTTGCGCGGGGCCTTTCACCTGGATCCGGCAGACCGGGCGGCGTTCGCCGGCCTGGACTTCTGTCGCGTCGAGGTGATCGGCCTGGCGCCCCGCGCCTCGAACGACCCGGTCCGCCGCGCCGGACCGCCGCTGACCGCCGTCGACGCGAGCCCGCTGGAGGCGCAGGTCGGCCCGCGCTTCATCGACTGCGACCGGCTGGCCGCCGCGGGCGCGGGCGACGAGAACGCGCAGGTCGCGCTGCCCGGCGACGTCGGGCTGGTCTCCGGTCAGCCGCTGCGGCTGGCGCGGCGGCGCTTCGACGCCGTGTTTCCGCTGCCAGCCACCGCGCTGTCCGGCGATGGCGACCGCCGCTCGGTCTGGATCGCGGGCCGCGACGGAATGACCGAAGCGCGCGCGGTCGCGCTGGCGGAGTCCGGCGACGAGGCGCTGGTCAGCAAGGGCCTGCGGGTGGGGGACCAGGTGATCCTGGACCCACCGAGCGAGCTGCAACCGGGCACGCGCGTCGCGATCGCGCCGTGAAGAGGGGGACCCCTCCCTAACCCTCCCCGCTCCGCGGGGAGGGAAAAAAGACCCTCACCGCGGGGCGGGGGGGAACAGAGCTGGAACCCGTGGAGCGGGGGGAACAGAGCTGGAATCCCGCGGAGCGGGGGGAACAGAGCTGGAGCCCTCCCCGCGGAGCGGAGCGGAGCGGGGAGGGATGGGAGGGGTCTGGTCCCGCGGCGGCGTCCCTCACACGCCGATCCGCACCAGCTCCAGCAGCGGTCCGCCGTCCGGCCGCGGGCGGTCCAGATCCGCGCGGCACTCGATCGACCAGTCCTCGTCCCCGTCGGCGTCGACCAATGTCTGCAGCGCGCGGAAGCGGCGCGGCTCCAGCTCGTCGAGGCGCGTGCGGTCGGGACGGCGCGCGTCGGGCGTCACCAGCAGCGTCTGGTGTTCGGCCCAGAACGGCGCCATCGCGGCGGCCAGCCGCTCGGGCGTCCAGGGCTGGTCGTCGCCCGAGGTCACCAGCCGCGCCGCCGCCGCGTGGTCGCGGCGGGCCAGCGCGCCCACCAGCTTGTGCAGCTCGGCGCGAACCACCGCCAGCGCGGATCGCCGCTCGGCGGCCGGATCGACGGAGACCGCCGGCGTCGATGGGCGAAGACGCCGCTTCGAAGGGTCGGCCAGCGCCTCCCACTCTTCCAGCAGGCTGGTGTCGACGTCGCGGAGCATCGTCCCCAGGTAAGCCAGCACGTCCAGCAACGCCTCGGTACGGGCCGACAAGGGGACGGTCTGCTCCAGCGTCTTCCAGACCTGCGAGAGGTAGCGCATCAGCACCCCCTCGATCCGCTCGATCCCCAGCTCGCGGATGTAGTCGTTGAACGACGCGCACTTCTCGTACATGTCCCGGGCCACCGACTTGGGGCGCACGTTCTGGTGCCCGACCCAGGGGTGCCGCGCCGCGAAGTCGTCGAAGGTCGCGTAGATGAAGTCACGATTGGGCTTGGGCCACTCCATCGCCTCCAGCTCGGCGATCCGCTGCTCGTACTCGACCCCCTCGGCCTTCATCTGGGCCATGCGCTCGTCCTTCAACAGATCCAGCTGGCGGCGCAGCACGGCGTCGGGATCCTCGACGATCGCCTCGACCAGCGTCAGCACGTCCGGCCCGTAGCCGGCGGCGTCGCGGTCCAGGACGGCCAGCGCCTCGAGCAGGTACAGCGACAGCGTCTGGTTCAGCGAGAAGTCGCGCTGCAGATCGGCACTGACCTCGACGACCCGGCCGCGGATCGCCTCGGTGGTGACCACGTCGACCAGGTGAGCGCGCCGCAGCGTGCGGAAGTAGGCCGCCGCCCGCCGCCGTTCGTTGCGCCTGTCGCGCGGGCCGCCGTGCGATCGCCCGATGATCGTCACCAGCCGCCGGTAACCCCCGTCCGACGCGCGTGACTGCAGACAGTTGAGCAGCACCCCGTGCGTCACCTCGAACCGCGAGATCAGCGGCTCGGGCGTGCCGTTCACCAGCCGGTCGAGCGTGCCGCGGTCCCAGTGGACGAAGCCGCGGGCGGGCGGCTTTTGCATGACGACCTTCTTGCCGGCCGCCTGCTTGGCGGCCAGGCGCTTGTTCTCGACGACGTGCGCGGGCGCCTGCGCGACGACGAAGCCGCGCTCGTCGAACCCCTTGCGCCCGGCCCGCCCCGCGATCTGCAGGAACTCGCGCACGCCCAGGATGGCGGTCTTCTCGCCGTCGTACTTGCAGAGCTGCGTGAACAGCACCGTCCGGATCGGGATGTTGACGCCCACGCCCAGCGTGTCGGTGCCGCTGATCACCTTCAAGAGGCCCTGCTGGGCCAGCCGCTCGACCAGCAGGCGGTACTTGGGCAGGAGGCCGGCGTGGTGCAAGCCGATCCCGTGCCGCAGGAAGCGCTGCATCTCCTTGCCGTAAGGCGTGTCGAACGAGTGCCCCTCGAGCACGCCGCGAATCGCGTCCTTGTCGGCCTTCGAGGAGAGGTCGACGCTCATCAGGTTCTGCGCCTCTTCGGCCGCAGCCCGCTGCGTGAAGTTGACCAGGTAGATGGGGGCGCGCCCCTGCGTGACCAGCTCGGCGATCGTCTCGTGCAACGGCGTCTCGCGGTACTCGAACTCCAGCGGCACCGGCCGGTCGCGCCCGCGGACGATCGCGACCTCTTGCCCGGTCAGCGACGTCAGTCCGTCGGCCACGGTCGTCACGTCGCCCAGCGTGGCCGACATCAGCAGGAACGTCGTCCGCGGCATGCAGAGCAACGGGATCTGCCAAGCCATGCCACGCTCGCGATCGCCGTAGTAGTGGAACTCGTCCATCACCACGTAGTCCGCCGTGGCGGCGTCACGCAGCGCCATGTTGGCCAGGATCTCCGCCGTGCAGCAGACGATCGGCGCGTTCCGGTTGATGCTCGCGTCGCCGGTCAGCATGCCGACCTGCTCGGGCCCGAACAGCCGGCACAGATCGAAGAACTTCTCGCTGACCAACGCCTTGACCGGCGACGTGTAGACCGAGGTCTTCCCCTCGGCCAGCCCCTTGAAGTGCAGCGCCGCGGCCACCAGCGACTTGCCCGAGCCGGTCGGCGTGTTCAGCACGACGTGCTTGCCCGCCATCAGCTCGAGCAGCGCTTCCTCCTGCGCCGGGTAGAGCGTCAGCCCCGACGAGGTGGCCCACCCCACGAACCGCGACAGCACCTCGTCGGCGCCGGCCTCGCGCGGCGGCAGCAGCCCCCACAGCGGCGGCGGGGGCGCAGAGCTCTCGGCCGCGGTCGTCATCGCGCCGCTACTTGCGCAGCTGCTTCTCGAGGATCTTGTACGCTTGCGTGAGCCGCTGCGCCAGGTCGGTGGCGGCCTTCTGCCTCTCCGGCGAGCCCGCGTTCAGGTCGGGGTGGTACTTGCGCATGAGCCGCCGGTACGACCGCTTGACCGCCTCGAAGTCGGACCCGGGCGGGACCTCCAGCGCGGTGTAAGCCCGGCGGATCGCCTCGTCGCCGGCCGCGGTCCGCCGGGGCGGCGCGTACTCTTCGCGGAACGAGCCGGGCGCGCGGCCGGTGGGGCGCGACGAGCGCGGCGTCGGGCGGCTGGACCGCGACGTGACGCGCTCGACCTCTTCGCGGGCCTGGCGGCGGCGCTCGATTTCGGCCGCCAGCTCTTCGTCGGACATCGACCCGACGTCGCCCTCCCCGCGGCCGCGCGTACGCCGGCCTCGATCGTCGTCCTCGTCGGCGCGCGCGGCCCTGTCCAGCAGCGAGTTGAGCTCGGATCGAGCCAGATCGATGAGGCGCTTGCCGATGCTCATTTCTCCTTGCCCGCATACAGGCTGTGCCCGTCCATCTCGGGCGGGGCCGCGATGCCCATCTCCTCGAGCACGGTCGGCGCCACGTCGGCCAGCTTCCCGCCCTGCCGCAGCTTGCGTCCTGCCGCCCGCGTCCCGACCGCGATGAACGGAATGGGGTTCATCGTGTGCGCCGTGTGGGGCTGGCCGGTCTGCGGATCGATCATCGTCTCGCAGTTGCCGTGATCGGCCGTGATGAACACGGTCGCGTCACCGGCGGCGGCCGCCTCGACGATGCGCCCCAGCGCCTTGTCGACCGCCTCCACCGCGTGGATGGCCGGGTCCAGCTTGCCCGTGTGCCCGACCATGTCGGGGTTGGCGTAGTTGACCAGGATGAAGGTCGGCCCCCCCGGCTTGAGCGCGTCGACCACCACGTCGGTCACCGGCGCCGCCGACATCTCGGGCGCCAGGTCGTAGGTCGCGACGTCGCGGTTGGACGGCACCAGGCGCCGCTCCTCGCCCGGGAACGGCTGCTCGACGCCGCCGTTGAAGAAGTAGGTGACGTGCGCGTACTTCTCCGTCTCGGCCGTGCGCAGCTGCGAGACGCCGTGCTTGGAGAGCACCTCGCCCAGGATCATCGACAGGCTCTGGGGCGGGAAGGCCACCGGCACGTCGACCTTGGAGTCGTACTGGGTCATGGTCGCGAAGCCCGCCAGCTTGGGCACGTGGCCGCGGTCGAAGTAGGGAAACGCGTCGGCGCCGGCGTGCAGGGCCAGCGTCAGCTGCCGCGCCCGATCGGAGCGGAAGTTGTAGAAGAAGCAGCCGTCGCCGTCCTTGATGACCGCCGCGGGCTTCCCGTCCGGGCCTTTCCGTACCAGCGGCATGACGAACTCGTCGGTCAGCTCCTTGCCGTCGGGACCGGCGGTGTAGCCACGCTCGACCGCCGCCGCCAGGTCGTCGACCAGCTGCCCCTCGCCGCGGGTGAGCATCTTCCAGGCCACCTCCAGCCGCTCCCAGCGCTTGTCGCGATCCATCGCGTAGTAGCGCCCGACCGCCGAGACCAGCTCGCCGACGCCGATCTCCTTCAGCTTGGCGTCGACCTGCCGCAGGTAGCCGGCCGCCGACTTGGGCGGCGTGTCGCGGCCGTCCAGGAAGGCGTGCCAGGCGACCCGCTTGAGGCCGCGCCGCTTGGCCAGCTCGCAGACGGCGTAGGCGTGCTCCAGCGCGGCGTGGACGTTGCCGGGGCTGGTCAGGCCGAACAGGTGCAGCGTCCCGCCGCTGGCCTCGACCGCGTCGACCAGCTTCACCAGCGCCGGGTTCTCGTAGAACGCGCCGGTCTCGATCGCCTTGTCGATGCGGACGATGTCCTGATAGACGATGCGGCCGGCCCCCAGGTTCAGGTGGCCGACCTCGCTGTTCCCCATCTGCCCCTTGGGCAGGCCGACATCGTTCTCCGAGGCGCCGATCAGCGTCCAGGGACAGGTCTTGTACAGGCGATCGAACGTCGGCTTCTTGGCCAGGCGGATCGCGTTGCCTTTCTGCTCGGCGCGCTCGCCGTAGCCGTCGAGAACGACCAGGCAGACGCGGTTGACGGTGCTCATGACCGCCAACTCTAACACCGGCGTCAGGCAACCGGGCAGCGATCGCGGACGGCGCGCAGCAGGACGGGGAGGTTCAGCGGCTTGGGGATCCAGGCGGCCGCCCGCATCTCGCGTGAGGCCCCGCCCGGGTCGCGGTAGGCCGAGATGACGATGACCGGGATGCCCGCCAGAGGCGCCTGTTCCAGCTGCTTCTCCCGAAACGTCTGCCCGTCCATCTTGGGCATCATGAGATCCAGGATGATCAGACAGGGGGGCGGATCGGCGGCGCCCAGCGTGTCCAGCGCCTCCTGTCCGTCGCGAGCACCCATGGTCTCGAAGCCGTGGTCTTCGAGGAACTCCATCAGGCTCTCGCGAATGTCGGCGTCGTCGTCGACGATCATGACGCGGCGCCACCCCGCCGGCGTCATGGCTAGGCCCCGGGCGCGGGCAGTCTCTGGACGGGCTCGAGCGGCAGGCGCACCTGGAAACAGGCGCCCCCCTCGGCCAGGTTGTGGGCGGTGATGGAGCCGTGCTCGGCCCGCACGATCTCGCGCGAAACGTAGAGCCCCAGCCCCAGGCCGCCGTAGTGGCGCATCGGCGAGGCGCGCTCGAAACGCTCGAAGATCCGGTCCAGGTCCTTGGGCTCGATGCCTGGCCCGCGATCCTGCACCTCCAGCACCGCCTCCCCGTCCGTGACCGACAGAGCCAGCGTGATCGCCTGGCCGGCGCCGTACTTGAAGGCGTTCGAGAGCAGGTTCATCACCACCTGCTCGAAGCGAAGCCGGTCCCAGAAGCCCCGCACGGGGTCGGGCGGCGCAGTGAACGACATGGTGCAGCCGGCGCGCCCGGCCGCCCCCTGCATGCTGTCGATGACCTGCGTGATGGCCTCGATCATGTCGAAGCGCTCCGGCCTCAGGGTCAGGCGGCCGGTCGCGATGCGCGAGACGTCGAGCAGCGTGTCGACCAGCCCCGAGAGCCGGTCGGCGTTGCGCGACGCCCGACCCAGCTTTCGCTCGAGCCGCTCGTCCCCCCGGCTCTCGGCCAGCCGCTCGCGCAGGGCGTACAGCTCGATCTGCAACGACGTCAGCGGCGTCTTCAGCTCGTGCGAGGCGATCGACAGGAACTCGTCGCGGACCCGCAGGGATTCCTCGGCCCGCACGCGCTGCAGGCGCTCGGCGTCCAGGCGGCGCCGCTCGGTCAGGTCGCGCGTCACCTTGGCGAACCCGATGAGCGCGCCCGACTTGTCGTGGATGGCGGTCAGGATGACGTTGGCCCAGAAGCGGGCGCCGTCCTTGCGCACCCGCCACCCCTCTTCCTCGAAACGCCCGACGCGGGTCGCGACCTCCAGCTCGCGCTCGCACCGGCCCGCGTGCGCCTCTTCGGGCAGGCTGAACACGGAGAAGTGCTCGCCGATGATCTCCGAGGCCGCGTAGCCGTTGATGCGCTGGGCCGCGGCGTTCCAGGTGGCGACGCGGCCGTCGGGATCGAGCATGAAGATCGCGTAGTCCTCGACGGAGTCGATGAGCAGCCGGAAGCGCTCCTCGCTGCGCCGGAGCTTCTCCTCGGCCTCCCAGCGGTCGGTCAGATCGCGCGTCACCTTGCTGAACCCCATCAGCGCCCCGTCCTCGGAGCGCAGCGCGGTGATGACCACGTCGGCCCAGAACCGGGTGCCGTCCTTGCGCACCCGCCACCCCTCGTCCTCGACGCGGCCGTCGCGAATCGCCAGCCCCAGCAGGTGGTCGGGCTTGCCGCGCTCGCGGTCCTCGGGCGGGTAGAAGACGTCCAGCCGCTTCCCGATGATCTCGCTGGCGTGATAGCCCTTGATCAGCTCCGCGCCGCGGTTCCAGGTCTCGATGTGTCCGGTCGGGCCGAGCATGAAGATCGCGTAGTCCTTCACACTGTCGACCAGGGCGCGGAAGCGCTCGTCGGCCCGGGCCCGCTTCGCCCGCTCCTCGTCCAGCCGTCGCTGCTCGGTCAGGTCGCGCGTGACGGTGGCGTAGCCGATGAGCTGGCCGTCGTCGTTCGTGAGCGCCGTCATCACGGCGTTGGCCCAGAAGCGCGTCCCGTCCTTGCGGAGGTGCCACCCCTCGTGCTCGACGCGCCCGTCCTGCCGGGCGCGCGCGAGCAGGTCGGAGGTCAACCCGCGAGCACGGTCCTCCGGCGTCGAGAAGACCTCGACGTGCCTGCTGACGATCTCGTCCCGCTTGTAGCCCAAGACGATCTCGGCGCCCGCGTTCCAGGTCTCGACGCGACCGAGCGGATCGAGCATGAAGATCGCGTAGTCGCGGATGCTCTCGACCAGCACCCGGAACCGGTCGTCGCTCTCGCGCAGCAGCGAGACCACCCGATCGACGTCCCGCGTCGGCGACGTATCGCCCGCGCCAGACCGGCCCGTGAATTTCGGCGTGCGCGACAAGACGGGCGGATCCCGACTCTTAAATTCGTCCTTTTTTACGGCTGCGTCCATTCACGGGGCCAGTGCTCGACTCATTCGACTCGGGTATCTTCACTACTTGTTCATCCCTGGGCCCGGCGCAACCCCTCGCTTTGCAATAGTTCTTGACGACCCAAGCTCCAGCTTCGACCCGCGAAATGCTGTACAACCCTGAAACATCAGGGGTTTCGGCTGAGCTTCGCGCATGAGCCGCGCCTTCGAAGCCCTGCAGATCCGGGGGTATCGGGCCTATCTGGCCACGTTCACGCTCACGATGATGGCCGACAACATCGAGCACGTGATCAGCTACTGGCTCGTCTATCAGAAGTTCCATTCGGCCGCGCTCGGCGGGTTCGCGGTCGTCTCGCACTGGCTGCCGTACCTGCTGTTTTCGGTCGCCGCCGGCGCGCTGAACGACCGGTTCGACTCGCGGCGCATCATCCAGGTGGGCGCCGCCATGTTCATGTCCGCCTCGCTGGGGTGGGGCTATTTCTTCCTGACGGGGACCCTGCAGGTGTGGCACGCGATGGTGCTGCTGGTCCTGCACGGCTGCGCGGGGGTCCTCTGGATGACGTCCAGCCAGATGCTGCTCTACGACATCGTGGGGCCCGCGGCGCTGGCCAGCGCGGTCCGGCTGAACGCCAGCGCGCGCTACCTGGGCGTCCTGGTGGGACCGGGCGTGGGCAGCCTGATCATGCTGACGCTGGGCCCGACCCGCGGGATCTTCTTGAACGCGGCGTTCTACCTGCCGCTGTTGATCTGGCTGATCCGCGCCCCCTACGGCCGCCATTTCCGGGCGCAGGGGGCGACGGGACCCAAGCGCGCCGTCCGCGGCATCGCCGACATCGTCCAGACCATCCGTGAGATCCGCTGGCTGCCGGGCATCAGCGCGATGGTGCTGCTGGCGGGGGCCGCGTCGTTCTTCGTCGGCAACAGCTACCAGGCGCAGATGCCGGGGTTCGCGCACGACCTGGGGCACGGCGACCCGGGCGTCGCGTACACGCTGTTGCTGGCAGCCGACGCGGCCGGCGCGCTGACCGCGGGGTTTCTGCTCGAGAGCCGGGGCGGCCTGCTGCGGATCAGCCCCGGCGCGGCGATGAAGCTGGCGATGCTCTGGGCGACGGCGCTCTTCGGGTTCTCGTTCGCGCGAAGCTACGTCCTGGCCCTGCCGCTGCTCTTCGCCGCGGGGTTCTTCGAGTTGTCGTTCAGCAGCATGGCGCAGACGCTGGTCCAGATGCAGGCGCCCGACGCCTCTCGCGGGCGTGTCCTGGGGCTGTTCAACATGTCGTCGGCGGGGCTGCGCACGTTCAGCGGCATCACCGTGGGTCTGGCCGGGAGCCTCCTGACCGTGCACGCGTCGCTGGCTGCGGCGGCCGGCACGTTCGCCGCCGTCACCGGCCTGGGGCTGGTGCGCCTGCGCGCACGCACGTGAGGTACCGCGCGCAAGCCCTGCGGGCGATCGGCCTGGGCGCCTGGCTTGCCGCCGCCGCCTGTGGGCCGCGCGCGCCTGCCGCTCCCCCGCCGGCGTCGCCCGGCGTGGCGCCGGCCATCGTGTTCGCCCGCTGCGTCCCCCACGCCGGCAGCACCCGCCGGCAGCAGGGCGCGCCGGCCTCTTGCTGGTTCAACGCCGAGTGCGTGGAGCGCCAGGGGGTCTTCACCGCCGGCGACGGAGACGTCGCCATCGCCTGCGCGGACGGCAGCTGCACCTGCACGCTGGCCCCGCACGCGCCCGGAGCAGCTGCGACCAGCTTCACGTTCACGGACGCCTCCGCGTGCGAGGGAGAGGGCGGCGCTCGCCAGCTCCTGGTCACGCGCTGCATGCCAGGAAGGTAGCGCACTGAATGCCCGGAAACATCAGCCAGCAAGTCGTCGCATGGGCACGAGGGAAGATGGGCCAGAAGGTCGGCGCGGGAGAGTGCTGGGATCTGGCCGACCAGGCCCTGCGCGCAGCCGGCGCGGCCAGCTCGACGACGACCGGACCCGACGACGACTACGTCTGGGGTGACAAGGTCATTCCGGCCGGAGCGCTGCCCGGTGACGTCGTCCAGTTCCGCGACTATGTCGCAACGGTCAGGACGACCACGGACATCACGTTCGACGACGGCAGCAGCTCCAGCGGCTGGACCGAAGAACAGATCGAGCGGCCGCACCACACCGCCGTCGTCGAGTCGACCGGCCGCGCCGGCCTGGTCGTGCTGGAGCAGAACGTCGACCCGGGCGGCAAGAAGGTCCAGCGGCACACCATCGCGATCACCCCGGGAACGACGACGACCAGCACGCCGCAGACGGTGAAGGCAGACGACGGGAAGATGAAGGCCGCCAAGGTCACGATCACCGTGACTGTCACGATCAGCGGAAAGATCTGGGTCTATCGCCCGAAGGCAAAGTGACGAGGGGCGCCGGGCCGGCAACGGCGACGGCCCGTGGCTCTACCCAGGCGGCGCCCGGACGGTCGCGATCGGGCTGACCGGCTGGCCGCTGATCGCCGGGGGCACCCTCGAGGCGCTGTACGACCTGCTGCTGTTCGTTCAGTTCCGCTCGAGCTCACGCCGCTCTGCGGCGACGCTGTAACTCGATCGGCAGACGCGCGCGCCCTTGCCGGCCACGACACGCGCCTCACCTTACAGTGCGAAGCGACGGAGAAAGAACGACATGAGAGAGCCGTCGCCGAACCACGCTGGCTCGCTGATCGCCGCCGGAACGTTGCTCGGCATCGGTTTGGGGGGACTCGCGGAAGGGATCGTGCTGCGGCAGATCCTGCAATGGCACCACGTCCTCTCGGCCCGTTTGCCACCGACCGACCTGGCCAGCCTGAAGATCAACGTGGTCTGGGACGGCCTGTTCCAGGCCTTCGCCTGGATCACGACGCTGGTCGGGGTGCTGCTGCTCTGGCACGTGAACGGCCGCCGCGAGGTGCCGCATGGGACGCGCACGTTCGCCGGCTCGCTGGCGCTGGGCTGGGGGCTGTTCAACGTCATCGAGGGGACGATCGCGCACCAGGTGCTGCAGATCCACCACGTGCGGCCCGGCGACGACCAGCTCTCGTGGGACGTGGCATTCCTGATCGCTGGGGCCGCCCTCACCGCCGCCGGCTGGACCGCGCTGGACCATCGCCGCCGGGCCTGACCCCCGGAGGAGCCGCCGGCTTTCCCCCGCGGGGCTAAGCTGTCACGCGTCGGATTTATTTTCGAGGCGGTGTCGATCTGGCCCTGGCTCGTTCGTCGTCAGAACGAGGGCGAGCACGGAAGCCCGCCCCGCCAACCCGACCCAAAGGAGATTCCGATGCGTTACATCAGCCTGTTCACCCACAAAGCGCGCAACACCGGTCCGAGCCAGCAGGAGATCGCGGCGATGGGAAAGCTCATCGAGGAGGGCAAGAAGGAAGGCTGGCTGGTCACCACCGAGGGGGTGGCCTGGGGCGACACCGGCACGCGCGTCCAGTCCGCCGACGGCAAGATCTCCGTCACCGACGGACCGTTCGCCGAGGCCAAGGAGGTGGTCGGCGGCTTCGCCGTCATGCAGGTGAAGTCGAAGGAAGAGGCGCTGGCGCTGACCCGCCGGTTCCTGGCCGTCGCCGGCGACGGAACTTGCGAGCTGCACCAGCTCTTCGAGATGTAGGGGGATTGTTGAGACCGAACGCGGAACGGGATCGCTCGCCAGCAGTCGACGCGAGCGACCCTAGGTTCAGCGTTGGTGCGCATTCTGCGGAGGTTCTGGCGCGGGTGGGCGGTCGCCGCCCTGTTCGGTCGGACGACGGGCCGCGAGCGGGCCCTGTTCCCCGTGATCACCGGGGCCGCCATCGCCTGGCCCCTGCTGCTGATCGGGATCCTGGCCCCAAAGCAGGTCGTGCAGATGATCGCCCTGTTTCCTCTGCCCGACTGGATCCCGTCCATGGACGTCCGCTTCGTCTGGATGGGGCTGGCGCTGCTGATCCCCCTGGCCGTCGGCGTGACCGTCACGGCGATCGTCGGCCCCCAGCCCGGCCGATCCTTCGTCGCGCGCGTGCTCCGCGGGTTCCCGCTGACCATCGGGCTGGCAGCCGCCTTCGCCATCATCTTCCTGTCGGTCCCCGTGATGCGGATCGTGTCGCTGCTCCGGCGCGAGGGCAGCGCGGACATCCCGCTCATCATGAATGCTCCGGCTTACGCGGACGTCGCGACCAAGGTGGCCAGGGTGCTGCGCCGCCATGGTTTCCGGGTGCGCGAGACCCGGCCGGGCTGGTGGGTGACCATCCCCATCCGGCTGCTCGGCCGGATGGGGGGCCAGGCGCTCGGTTCGCACCTGCCGGGCCGGCTCGAGCACTTCGCGACCGGTGACCTGACGATCACGCTCTATCCCAGCGGCGTCGTCCTGCGGGGCAAACCCGATCGTCTGAGCTGGGCGCACGGCCTGATCGCGGAGGCGGTCGTCTACACCGACGGTCTGCAGACCAGCGACGCGCGGGCCCAGGCCCTGGAAGAGCGCCTTCGCCCGCTCTGGAAGCTGCACCACGACGGGTTGTCCGATGGCACTTCGAGCGCCGAGCTCTCGAGTGAGATCGAGCCCATCGCAGACGAGCTGCGGAACCTGCAGGTCGACTGGGACGACTGGCAGATCCTGTATCGGCAGATCTTGCAGCTCGATCGGGTTCTGCAGGGGCGGCGGCAGCTCCTGGACGCAGGGATGGGATTGCCGGGGCAATAAACTATTTAACCGTTCGGGCAATTGGGGAGTCGTGTGGTCATGCGCGAAGGGCCTGTGCGAGTCGACCGAAGCCCGTCCGTGCCGGTGATGGGTGCCTTTGCGGTGGTCATCGTGGCGTTCGTCACGGCCACCGTCTACTCGGAGTCGAGAACGTCCGTGCTCAACGAGGCGGCGCTGAGCATCGCGGCCAACGCCGCGCCCAGCATCGAGCACCTCGCAGCCAGCCGCGGGGGCCTGCGCCAGTTGCTGCTCACGGAGGATGACTACGTCGACGCGATCCGCGAAGGTCAGCCAATTTCGCCGGAGGCGATGCTGGGCGCACGCGCGCTCCTGCAGGAGGAGCTGAACAGCTACCGCGGACTGCCCCAGTATCCGGGCGAAGCGCAGGCGTGGGACGAAGCCCAGCGCCAGCTCAATGAGCTGGATCACACGCTGGCTGACGTGCTGGCCGCCGAGAAGCAGAGCCAGGAGGCGCTGCGCGCCGCGGACCTTCGATTTCGCGCTCAGGTCATGGACCTTGGCAAAGCGCTCAGCCGCAGCCTGCAGATCAACGCCGACATGGCCCAGCGTCTGGCCCGCACGATCGAGGACGTCAGCATCCGGCGCCACCGGCTGGTGTTCGGCCTGGACGTGATCTGCGCGGTGGCGACGGTGGGCGCGGCGCTGCTGCTGCTGCGGCTCTTGCGGCGCCACCAGCGCCTGGCGCGGGCCTACGAACAGGCGCTCGAGCGGCGCGCCGACGAAATGGAGGCGTTCGCCGGGCGGGTCGCGCACGACGTCCGCAACGCGATGGCCCCGGTGTCACTGAGCGTTTCGCACCTGGTGACGCTGGACCTGGGCGAGCAAGCCCATCGCTGGGTGACGATCGCCGACCGCGGCGTCTGGCGGCTGTACGACCTGGTCGAGGGGCTGCTGGCCTTCGCCCAGGCGGGCGCCCAGCCCGTGCCCGGCGAGAGGGCCGACGTGGCCCAGGTCGTCGAGGACGTCGTGTCCGCGCTGCGCGCCTCGGCCGACGATGCGGGCTGCGAGCTGCGCGTCGGCGCCCTCACCTCGTGCCAGGTTTCCTGCAACGTGGGCGTGCTGACCAGCATGGTCGCCAACCTGATCGGCAACGCGGTCAAGCACATGGGCGACGTCAGCCTGCGCCTGATCGAAGCCAGCGCGGTCGAGCGCGGGTCGATGGTCCGCGTCACCATCGTGGACAGCGGCCCCGGCGTCCCGTCGGATCTTCGCGACCAGATCTTCCAGCCGTTCGTGAAGGGGCACCGGGAAGCGCCGGGCGCGGGCCTGGGCCTGGCAACCGTCAAGCGCCTCGCCGAGGGACACGGCGGCGCGGCCGGGATGTACCCGGCGCCGACCGGCGGCAGCGCGTTCTGGTTCGAGCTGCCGGCGTTCCGCGGAGAAGGGCCTCGGGCCGAGATCGGAGTGACCCCACCCTTCCCTCCCCGCGGAGCGGGGAGGGCCAGAGGGCCTGACCCCACCCTTCCCTCCCCGCGGAGCGGGGAGGGCCAGAGGGTCTGACCCCACCCTTCCCTCCCCGCGGAGCGGGGAGGGCCAGAGGGTCTGACCCCTCACTTCCCTCCCCGCGGAGCGGGGAGGGACAGAGGGCCTGACCCCTCACTTCCCTCCCTGCGGAGCACCGCGGAGCGGGGAGGGCCAGAGGGTCTGACCCCTCACTTCCCTCCCTGCGGAGCTCTGCGGAGCGGGGAGGGCCAGAGGGTCTGACTCCTCACTTCCTTCCCCGCGGAGCGGGCAAGGTGGGTCAGGGCCCGTGGCCGTGGCGATGGTGGACGTCCGCGATGTGCTCGTGGTCGTGCTCTACCGGCTGATGCTGGTGCGGGTGCGTGTGCTCGCCAGCGACCGGCGGGACGTGAACGTGGTCGTGGTGCCCGTCGTCGTGGCGGTGCGGGTGCTCGTGCACCAGCGCCTCGTGGCGATGGCGGTGCTGGTGTCCCTCGGTCAGATGGAGCACGACGCCCACCATGAACAGCGCGGCCGCTCCGACGATGGCGGCCGTGAAATCGCGGTCGCCCAGGACCCAGGCCCCCAGCGCGCCCACGAAGGGCGCCAGGGCGAAGATCGACGCGGTTCGAGCGGCGCCGATGCGGCGCTGCGCCCGCAGGTAGAGCGCCAGGCTGAGTCCGTAGCCGCCGGCGCCGCAGGCCCCCAGCGCCAGCAGATGCGGCCAGCCCGGCGCGGATTCGCGCACGAGGCAGGCGATGGCGGTCGTGAGGGCCGCGCCGATCGCCGACTTGGCCGTGACGACCGCGAACGGCTCGTGCTCCGCCAGCGCGCGTGAGACCATGTTCTCCGTCGCCCAGGCCAGGGTCGCGCCGGCGATGGCGGCTGCGCCCCATCCGCCGACACGGCCCAGGCCGGCGCCTCGCCCGGCGTCGATCGTCAGCAGCACGCCGCCCGCGAACATGGCGGCCAGCGCGGTCGCCACGCGGCGCCCGAGCGGCTCGCGCCAGACGGCCCGCGCCAGCAGCACGGTGAAGACGGCCTCGAAGTTCAGCAACAGCGCCGCGGTCATCCCCGCCACCCGCTGCAGCCCCCAGGCGAGCAGCGTCGGCGCCACCGCCGCGCCCAGAAGCGCGATCACCAGGATGCGGCCCGCTCCGAAACGCGCGCGCTGGGCCGGACGCCGGGCCAGGGTCATCGCTCCGGCGAACAGACAGGCGCCGCCGTAGAGGCAAGCGGCGGTGGCGAACGGACCGACGCCGCGGCCGGCGCGCTGCGTGAATGGGACCGTGGCGCCGAACGTCGCGGCCGCCAGGACGGCCAGCAGGCCGCCGGCAGCCATCGGTGATCGCCGCATCCGATCAGTCTATCGGATCGGACGCGTTCATCGGGTCAGAGGCGCGTCTCACGCGAGGCGACCCGGCGCATCGTCGTCGCGGTGCGCCGTGGCCCTTCTTCCAGCCGCGCGACGTCGGACAGGCTGATGACGCCGAACAACCGACCGGCCTCGTCGGTGACCAGAATGCGTGACTTCCGGTACTCGGCCATCAGCTGCTCGACGTGCGCGATCTCGTCCGCGGGGCGACAGGCGATCGCCTCACGACTCATGATGTCGCCGACGGTCGAGGTGCCGCCCGGCAGGTCATCGGCGACCAGGCGAATCGCGATGTCGCGGTCGGTGAGCGTGCCCAGCACCTTCCCCTCGGCGTCGCAGACCGGCAGAAAACCGACGTCCGCATCACGCATGCGGCGCGCCGCGACCTGTGCCGTGTCGCTCGGGTTGACCGTCACCACATCCGTCTTCATCACCTCAGCACACTGCATCGCGCACCTCCTCCATGATCTTTGTGATCCGTCTCGGGATCGCAAGGGCGGCCGCTCGCATGTGACGGCGGTTGCGTTTGTTACAACTCGGGAACGAGCGGGCTTCACACGTCACGTTCCGCGCCCGACCATGGAGCGGGCTTTCCAGTAGTCGTCCGTAGTCGTCTTTCGCCGCTCCGATCGCCACCCGTCGGGCGCCCGAGCGCGCGTTGCGCGCGTGAAGCGCGGCACCTCTCTTGCTCAACGAACGTCTGCGCGAAGCGGCGGCGGGCGCCGCGACACGCAGGCGCGGAGGAGCGGCGATGAGGGGAGCTCGTATCTTGTACATCTTGGCGGCGGGCGGGCTGGTGGCCTGCGGGAGCGGCTCGGGGTCCGACCGCGGCGGCACCGGCGGGAACGGCGCCCTGGTTGGTCCTGACGGGGGAGTGACGACCTCGGGCAACGGCGGGGGGGTCGGTCCCGTCGGCACCGCTTCGCCCTGGTCGGATCTGCCGCAGGCCGAGATCGCGCTCATCGGGGGATCCACGTCGTCCAGCGGCGGAACGGCCCAGCCAGGCGGCAGCGCTCATCTGACCTCCACCGGCGGCATCTCGCTGGATCCGTCGGTTTCGCAGCCGCAGGCGCCGGCGACCCCGTCGGCGCCGTCCGACGCGATGTCGCTGTCGGGTTCGGCGCTGGACGCGGACGTCAGCGCCCCCGGAGCCGTCGTCGTCTCGGGGATGGTGCAGTCAGGGGGTAGCGACGCGATCCGCAAGATCACGGCGTCGGGCGACGTCGTCATCTCGGGGACACTGCGGGGCGCCGACCTGGGCGGGTCACGGCAGGGGTTCGACATCGAGGCCCCGGGACACTCCGTCTGGGTCAGCGGCACCATCGACACCAGCGGCGGGGCCAGCGGCCAGTCGGGCGGCGCGCTGACGATCGTCGCGGATCAGGTGGTCGTGGCCGGCAAGCTGCTCAGCGCGGGGAGCGGCGGCGGATCCCCGGGAGCGGCTGGCTCCGTGTCGATCAAGACCACCTCGGCGGCCTACCTGTCGGGGACGATCGACGCCTCCGGCGGAGACGGCAGCGGCGCGGCCGCGGTCACCGGCGCGCGCGGCGGCGATCTCACCATCTCCTCCGGAGGCGATGTGCTGGTGGGGGGCATGGTGCGGAACCGGGGCGGCGCGGCGGTCGCCACCGGCAGCGGCGCGACGGGCGGCGACGCCGGCAACGTCACGATCGACTGCACCGGGACGCTGACCTGGCCGGCGGCCCTCGACGGGCGCGGCGGCCCCGCCAGCGCCAAGAACGGGGGGGGTGGCACCGTGGCGGGTGGCGCGGCGGCCAAGCTGACGATCGGCCAGCAGACGCCGCCCAAGGCGATCGGTGTGCTGGTCCCGCTGTCGGTGAGCGGCGGCGCCGGAAGCGCCGTCGGTGGCGACGGCGGCAGCGTAGAGCTGGACGCCAGCGGCAGTGACCTGATCATCGCCGCCAGCGTGGACGCCAGCGGCGGCGACTCGGGCGGAACGCCGGGCAAGGGGGGCGCGATCCTGTTGTTCCCCGGCTCGACCGCTGACGCGAACATGGACGTCTCGGCCAAGCTGACGGCCAACGGCGGATCGGCGCCGATGGGAAGCGCGGGCGCCGTGAACGGCGGGGCCGGCGGCATGATCAAGCTGGTCCAGCAGTCGCTGAACGGGAACACCACGACCGAGGCGTCGGCGGTCGTTCAGGCGAACGGCGGCAACGCGGCTGGAACCGGCACCGCCGGCGACGCCGGCTCGATCTATCTGTTCACCAGCGGCGGCGACGGCACCGTCCATGGGCAGCTGCAGGCGCGCGGCGGCGACGCGCCCGATCAGGGCGGGATCGGTGGGGGCGGCGGCCTGATCTACGTGTTCACCGGCAACGGCCACAATTTCATGAGCGGCATCCTGCTCATCGCGCCGGACGGCGTGATCGACTCATCGGGCGGCGACGGGACGACCGGCGGCAGCGGGCGCAACAACGGCGGGGGCGGCGTGAACCTGTTCCCGTCCAACCAGAACGACGAATACGACGTGGAACAGATCGCGGTGCTCATCAACAGCGACGGCGTCCACGGCGGCGACCGCGGCTACATCGACAACCAGGGCAAGGTGATCACCAGCGGCGGCAAGTCCAACGGCAACGGCGGCGACGTCGTCTACCACGGCCGGCAGCAGGACGGGAACGAGACGCCGCTGCCCGGGGACGTCGAGAACATGGGTGACGGCACCGGGATGTCCGGCGACTTCGCGGGGGAGTGAGTCATGCGAGCGCACCCCGGAATCCGGCTGCTGGCTCTGGGCGGCCCCCTGCTGGTCTCGGACATCTTGGGCGCCTGCTCGAGCAGCCAGCCGTCCACGACCACCATGGGCCAGCAGCAGGTGGCGGATGCCGGCCGGACCTCCGTCCCGGACGCGTCCCCCGCCCCGGACGGCGGGGGCGCGCCGGAACCCGACGCCGCCGCCGTCACCGGGTGCGTGCCCTCGCCCGAGGTGTGCGACGGCGTCGACAACGACTGTGACGGCGTCGTCGACAACGGCTTCTCATACCAGGGGACCCCCGTCGGGGGCCCCTGCTATTCGGCCGGCTTCGGCGCGTGCATCGGCATGGGCCGGGTGACCTGTCTGAGCCCCTCGGCCGCGGGCTGCTCGGCCATGCAGGACAGCGCCGACGACACGTTCCACACGACGGCGGCGCCGAACGGCTCGTGGGACTGGAACTGCAACAACAACGTCGATCGCAAGTATCCGCTGGCTTCGTGCGAGTCGTTCACGGCGGCGACCTGCCCCGACCAGGGTTATCAGCCCGAACCGGGCCAGTCGGGTGACTGCGGCGAGTCCCTGATCCAGCAGAGCTGCACCGCCACCGCCACGGGTTGCGCCTCCACCGGCCAGCCGGTGACGGTGTCCGAAGGCTGCAAGTAGTCAGTTCCGGGCGCCCGAGGCGTCGTTGTGGTCGCGGTCGTTGAGCCAGGGGATGCAGCCGGTCGTCGGGGCCGTGGATAAATTGAAGACTGGAGGTGTGTGATGAAGCTGGCGCTGGGAACGTTCATCTGTGCCGCGACGTTGGCGGGCGCGGTCCAGGCGCAGCAGGTCGAGCCGCCTCACAACATCAGGGTCGAGTCGTCGACGCCGCAGTCCAGCCAGGCGGCGACCCAGGCGGCCACGGCCGAGATGAAGGGCGACGTTCAGGCGGCGGTCAGGTTCGCCGACGCGGGGATCGCCGCCGATCCGGCGGATCCCTGGCCCTACTACAACAAGGCCGAGGCGCTGGCGCGGCTGGGGCAGACCGATGCCGCCGTGGCGACCTTCACCATGGCCGAGCAGCGCTTCAACCCGGCCGATCGCTGGGGCAAGTCGGTCGCCATCTTCGGCCGCGCGCATGCCCTGGCGCAGGCCAAGCGCTGCCAGGAGGCGCGGGCCGCGTTCGTCGACTACGCCGCGCTGCGGTCGGACGATCCGAACGCCGCGAACATGGCGCGGCGTTACGCCGACGACTGCGACGCCGCTGCGCGCGCCACCGCTCAGCCGTGACGCTCGACCAACCTGACCAGCGACGGATCACGGGCGCCGACCCCTCCCGCTCCAGCGGCCACGCCGGGATCGGCCTGGCGCTGGTGAAGGGGACCTGCGACCTGCTGGAGCTGACGGTGACGGCCGAGAACCTGCCCGGCGGCGGCGTCAGCTTCCGCGTGGCTCAGCGAACGGCGGCCAGCGCGTCGACCTCGCCCGCCCCGTAGAAGCTGTTGTAGAAAGGCGGACCGACGCAGGTCGCGGGTTGGCCGGTCGCGCCCGGATCGTACGGACCCTGCGGGCAGGCCAGCGGCGTGGCCGACAGGCTCAGCTTGGCCAGCAACAGATCGGGCGGGAGCCGGCCGTACCGGCTCTCGATCAGCGCGGCCACGCCGGTCACGTGCGGCGCGGCCTGCGACGTCCCCTGCAGGTACATGTACGTCGCGCAGGTCTTGCCGGAACAGTCCTGGACCTGCCCGTTCCAGCCCGCCGCCAACTGGTAGAAGTAGCTGCCGGCCGGCGCGCTCGACAGCACCTGCCCCGTCTCGATGCCGGTTCCGACGGCTGGATCGGGGATCAGATAGTCGCCGCCCGGTCCGGTCAGGTCGATGGCGCTCAATCCGTAGTCCGAGTACGACGAGAGCTGGCGGGTGTAGCCGACGGCGCTGACGCCGATCACGTGCGGGAGCTGCACCGGCAGCACCTTGCACGTGCTCCCTGGCGTGGACCCCTCGAGCGCGGCCAGGTCCAGGAAGAAGTTGCCGGCCGCCGCGATGACCGAGATGTTCTGGTTGGCGGCGGCCAGGAAGGCCTTCCGCAGGATGGCGACGATGGCGGCGCGATCGGGCTGATCGCTGCAGAAGATGCTGTCGTCCGGGCCGGTGGGCGGGTCGACGGTCAGGCTGGCGTTGATCAGGTCCCAGCCGTGGCCCATGGCCCAGTCCAGCCCGCACAGCATGGCATCCGGCAGGATCATTCCGTTGTCGTCCAGGATCTTCACGACCGACAGCTTCACACCGGGAGCGACGCCCACGATGCCGATGCCGTTCTGGAGAGCGGCGATGGTGCCCGCCACGTGGGTGCCGTGCCCGAAGAAGTCGTTCTGCCAGTTGGCCGGCGTCGGATCGGCGACGCCACCGATACAGGTGGCGCTGGCGTTCCCGTCCACCTGACCGATCAGATCAGGGTGAGTCACATCGATGCCCGAGTCGAACAGGCCCACCCGGACCGTCTTCTTGCCGGTGGTGATGGCGCGGGCCTGGGGCGCATGGATCTGGTCCATGTCCCACTGCCGGCTGGAGAGCGGATCGCCGTTCTTGCACGGCGGGTTGCCGGACGGCCGGTGCCCGGACCTCCCCGTCGGGGGCGCCAGCCGGCTTTGCACGGAGGCCACGTCGCCCACGGCGTCGATCCCCGTCAGGCCCCGCAAGGTGGTGGCGAAGGCGGGATTGGTCGAACGGGCCAGCACCGCGCCGGCGTTCCCGTAGCGCGCTGCGATCGCGCCGCCCGCCGATGCGACCAGGCTGTCGGCGTTCGCCGGAATGCCGCCGCCCGTGAACGAGATCAGGAACGAGTGCGTGGAGGCGGCCGGGGACGCCGCGACGGCCGCGACCGACTGCGCGACGACGTCGGCCGAGGGATCGCTCCCGCACGCCAGAACCGAAACCGCCAACCCGGATGCTGCCAGGATCAACCTACGAGTTGCCTGCCACATGCGATCTCCTTGGTGAAGTGGGACGCGCCGCGATCAGAACACGAGAACGTCGTTTAGTCGACGGTCCCGGCGTCTACGGCCGCGTCAGAAAACGGCGCGACGCCAAGCGGCACGTCGACCTCGCAGCTCGCCACCACGATCAGCAAGCCGATCAGCGCCGCCAGCAACGCCGCCCATCTCATGGGCTGCTCGGCCTTCCGTCGATCGTGTAGCTGAGGGAGATACCCAACCACCAGGTGGGCGTCTCGCCCACCGTCCCGTACGGGGCCACCTGCAGCTGGTAGGGGCGCGGCTGCCAGCGAACGTTCAGCGCCGCGGCCACTCCGATCCGCTTGAACAGGCGGAGCGTGGCCCCGGCCATCACCAGCGTCCCCGGGTCCACGCGCCACTGACGGTTGGACTGCACCACGTCCTGCCCCTGGATCGCCGTCGGCGTCAGTGAGCCGCCCAGCGTCAGCCAGGGGCGGAACCGCCCCCAGTGAGCGGTGAGTCGGAACCCGACGTCCAGCGGGAAGCGCAGGATCTCCGCCTTCCACTGGCCGCCCCCCAGGTCCATGGTGGCCGGTCCGCGGGCGCCCGCCGAGCCGACCAGCGACCAGGGGCCGCTGCCGAAGGCGCCGCGGAACTCGGCGCCGGGTGCCCAGACCGTTCCGCCGGTGCCGGCGGCGAAGTCGAACACGGCCCCCTTCTCGATCGTGAAGACGGGTGGTCCGAACACCTGCGGGTGCGGGTGCAGATCGCCGGTCAGGATAGCGGCTGCGTACCGGGCGCGCGCCGCGCAATCGCGGGCCGGATCGGCCAGCGTCGTCGCCGTGGTGGCGCCGGCCATCTGGATCCGGTAGCGAGGTCCGTCGTCACTGATCGTGGCCGTGCCGCGAAGCTCGTCGGTCCCGAGCAGCTCGCCCAGCACTTTTTGGACCGAGGCGGCGTCGGGACATGCCCCTTCGACCTCGAGCGCGACCGCGTCGCGCGCCCTGACCTCGGCCCCCAGGAGGGCGTAGAGCACGGTCGCTGCGACTGGCAGCCCCATCACCTCATGCAAGGTTGTGGGGCGGGGCCGGGTTGGCGATGCGCCACCGCCTGATTCGGCGGCAGGCCGCAGCGTGCTCGCTGGATGCTAGAAGACGGGCGTGAACCTCCGGCGGCCGGCCCACCACGTCATCTTCGATCTCGATGGGGTCTTGCTGGACACCGAGCCGCTCTACACCCGGGCGACCGGGGCCGTCGCGGCGCGGTTCGGGAAGACCTACGACTGGTCGATCAAGGGTGAGTGCATCGGTCGGGGGACTCTGGAAGCGGCCCGCATCATCGTCGACGCGCTGGGGCTGCCGCTGTCACCGGCCGACCTGGTCCGCGAGCGCGAGCTGATCCTGGTCCAGCTGCTCGCCGCCGCGCCGGCGATGCCCGGCGCCGAGGCGTTCACGCGCGCGCTGGCCAGCCGGGGCGTTCCGATGGCCATCGCGACCAGCACCGAGACACGACTCTTCGCCACCAAGGCCGCGCCACATCGCGACTGGTTGGCGATCTTCGACGCGGTGGTGTGCGGCGATGACGCGCGCGTGGCCCACCCGAAGCCCGCTCCGGACATCTTCCTGGCCGCCGCGCGCGATCTGCGGGCCGAGCCCGCCGACTGCGTCGTCTTCGAGGATTCACCCTTCGGCGTGCAGGCGGCGCTGGCCGCCGGCATGCAAGTGATCGCGCTCCCCGACCCGGCCATGGACCGCGCCCGCTATTCGAGCGCGGACGCGGTCCTGACCGGTTTCGCGGAGCTGCTACCGGACGCCTTCGGGGCCTAGATCTCGCCTCGATCACGTCTCGACTCATTTCGTCGCGACGGGCGCCATCGCGGCCGGCGCGCAGACGACGCTGAAATTTTTTGGCGCGGCATCGTTTCAAACAACAGTGTCGATGCCGAGTCGCTCACGCCGAGAACGCGCCGCCAACATCGCCGCCGTCGTCGGTGTCACGCTGACCGCCGCCTGCGGACAGGTGCTGTCGGTACCGCCGCCCGATTCTTCGAGTGAAGGAACCGGCGGGGTCACCACCATTATCAATGCGAGTGGTGACGGTGGCGGCGGCGGCGCGACGATCGGCGGGGCTGGTGGCAACGGAGGCGGACGTGCGGGGATGTCGGGCACGGCCGGCAGCAGTGGCGGCCGTGCAGGAAGCGGGGGCGGCGGCGCGGGTGGCGGGGCAGGCAAAGGGGGCGCAGCCGGCGCCGCCGGGGCGAATGGTGGGCATGGCGGGGCCGCCGCCGGTGGTGCCGCGGGTTCCGGCGGTGCCGCCGGTACGAACGGCGTCGCCGGTGGCGGCGGTGCGGGCGGTGGCGCCGCCGGCGGCGGTGCGGGTGGCACCGCCGGCGCGGGCGGCGCCGCCGGTTCGCACGGCGCGGGTGGTGCGGGCGGCGCCGCAGGTCAGGGCGGCGCCGGCGGCGAACACGGCTCGACCGACGCGGCCACGCCCATTTGCACGGTGAAAATCAATGAGTTGCAGACGGGCGGAAGCACCGCGCTCGACGAGTTCGTCGAGCTGTACAACACCTGCCCCGACCAGGCCCTCGATCTGACCGGATACGCGCTGGTCTACCGATCTGCCGGCGGGACGACCGACTCCATCCGCGTCTCCTTCACCGGCGGCGGCTTTGCTGCGGGCAAACCTTACTACGTGTGCGCCAATACGGGTTACGCCGGCCCTGCCGATGCGCACTACACAGACGGCCTGGCCGAGGCAGGCGGCGGGCTGGCGATTCGCGATGCGGCCGGGAATATTTTGGACTCGGTGGGCTGGGGCACCGCGACCAACACATTCGTCGAGGGCTCACCGGCCCCCGCGCCCTCGGCGGGTCAATCGATCGCTCGCATGCCGGACGGCCACGACACCAACGACAACTCCACCGACTTCACGATCATCTCGTCTCCCACCACCCCGGGTGCCGCGAACCCTCTTTGAGCGACCGACGTCACCAGGCCACGGTCGGCGATTCCGCAGGCGCCTGCGGCCGCAGGAACTCGACGAACCAGGCGGCGGCGAGCTGCGCGGCCTCCTGCAGCGCGCCGGCCTCCTCGAACAGATGGGACGCGCCCGGGATCACCCGCAGCTCCTTGTGGATCGCGTCCAGACGTTCGAGCGCCGCCTGGTTGCGCTCGAGGACCGGGTGGTCGGCCTCCCCCACGATGAACAAAGTCGGCGCCGAGACGTGTGGCAGCGCGGCCTCGGCCAGATCCGGCCGGCCGCCGCGGCACACGATCGCGCCGATCGAGGAAGCCCGGTGGGCGGCCGCGATCAACGCGGCCGCCGCACCGGTGCTGGCCCCGAAATATCCCAGCCGCATCGAGCGCAGCGGGTCGGTCGTCTCGACCCAGTCGGTGACGGCCTTCAATCGATTGGCGAGCAGGGGGATGTCGAACCGGTACCGGCTGGTCACCGAATCGATGCGCTCCTCCTCGACCGTCAGAAGATCCGCGCGCAAAGTGGCCAGTCCGGCGCCGCGAAGCACGTCAGCCAGATAGTGGTTGCGCGGGCTGAAGCGGCCGCTGCCGCTGCCGTGCGCGAACAGCACCAGAGCCTGGGCGTGGTCGGGGATGCTCAGAGTCGCGGCGACCTCATGGTGGTTCACTGGAACGTCGATCTCGAGCTCGTGCTGCGCCAATGACCACCTCCTCCGCGTCCGGCGACGCCTCCCGGATACAAACTGGCTCCCATTCTTCGGGCATCAACCTGAGCGCCCCGGCGACCAGGGTCGCCCGGCTTGTCGACCGAGGCGGCGGCCGCAGATTTAATCCGCGAGCTGAAAGGCCAACCAGGGTGCGTCTTTTCCACGACCGCCACGATGCTGGACGGCAGCTCTCCGCCAAGCTGATGAAGTACGCGGGGCAGGCAGACGTCGTCGTGCTCGGGCTTCCCCGGGGCGGCGTCCCGGTCGCCGCCGAGGTTGCGCGCGCGCTGGGCGCCCCTCTGGACGTATTCCCCGTCCGCAAGCTCGGGGTCCCCGGTCGCGAGGAGCTGGCCATGGGGGCCATCGCCAGCGGCGGCGCGCAGGTCCTGAACCAGGCGGTGGTCAGTCACCTGGGCATCACGGACCAGATGATTCGCCAGGTGGCCACGCACGAGCTGGCCGAGCTGGAGCGGCGGCAGCGCGCCTATCGGCGCGATCGGCCCCCCGTCGAGCTGCGCGACAAGGTGGTCATTCTGGTCGACGATGGCCTGGCCACCGGAGCGAGCATGCGGGCAGCCGCGAACGCCGTGCGGGCGCAGGGGGCGCGAAGGCTGGTGGTCGCGACGCCGGTCGCGTCGGCCGACACCTGCGCCGAGCTGGGGCCCGAGGTCGACGAGATCGTCTGCGGCGACACACCGGCGTCCTTCACCGGGGTCGGGAAATGGTACGAGGACTTCTCACCGACGACCGACGAGGAGGTGCGCGGCGCGCTGGCATCCACCGGCGATCCGGCCAGCGCGCCCGCCGGCGCGCTGGCCGATCGGGATGGGGCCTGCGCCGACGCGCTCCGGCGGGTCTCCTGGCGCCTGCGCGATGACCCGCGCGACTACGATGAGCTCTTGCACCGGATGGGCAACGCGCGCGTCGTGATGATCGGCGAGGCGACGCACGGGACGCACGAGTTCTACAAGACCCGGATCCACCTGACCAAGCGGCTGATCGTCGAGCACGGGTTCCGCGCCGTGGCCGTCGAGGCCGACTGGCCCGACGCGTACCGCGTGAACCGCTACGTGCGCGACCAGTCGCCGGACGCGGGTGCCGTCGACGCGCTGGCCGACTTCGCCCGGTTTCCAACCTGGCTGTGGCGCAACGCCGACGTCCTCGAATTCGCCGGCTGGCTGCGGGACCACAACGATCGGCTGGCCGACGATCGCGACAAGGTCGGGTTCTACGGTCTGGACCTCTACAGCCTGTTCACCTCGATCCAGGCCGTCATCGCCTACCTGGAGCGAGTTGACCCGGAAGCGGCGGGACGCGCGCGGCAGCGTTACGCCTGCTTCGATCACTTCGGGGCCGACAACCAGAAGTACGGCTTCTCGGCGGCGCTGAAGCTGGGGCCAACCTGCGAGGATCAGGTGGTGGCGCAGCTGGCCGACATGCGCCGGTACGCGAGCGAGCTGGGCGGCGGCGGCCCCATGCCCAGCGACGAGGCCTTCTTCGCCGAGCAGAACGCCCGTGTCGTGAAGGACGCCGAGGAGTACTACCGCGCGATGTTCCGCGGTCGCGACTCGTCGTGGAACCTGCGAGACCAGCACATGCTGGAGACCTTGCAGGCGCTGCTGGCGCACCTCGATCGGCAGACCCCCGGCCAGGCCGACCAGACGAGAGTCGTCATCTGGGCCCACAACTCACACCTGGGCGACGCGCGGGCCACCGACATGGCGGGGCTGGGCGAGCTGAACCTGGGCCAGCTCGCGCGCCAGACCTTCAAGCGCGACACGTTCTCACTCGGCTTCACGACCTACGAGGGGACGGTCACCGCGGCGTCCGGGTGGGACGAGCCGGCCGAACGAAAGCGCGTGCGCCCGGCGCTCCCGGGCAGCTACGAGGCGGTCTTCCACGCGACCGGCCTCGACCGATTCTTGCTGATCTTCGGCGACGGCGGCGAGGCCAGCGCCCGTCTGGCCGAGCGCCGGCTAGAGCGCGCGATCGGCGTGGTCTATCTGCCCGAGACCGAACGAATGAGCCACTACTTCGAGGCGAGCCTGCCGGCGCAGTTCGACGCCGTCATCCACCTCGACGAGACCCGCGCCGTCGAGCCGCTCGAGCGAACCGCCACCTGGCGGGCCGGCGAGCTGCCCGAGACGTATCCCAGCGCAGTCTAGGACTTCGCCACAGTGGCTTTGCCACAGTGGCTTTGATCGATTGGTAACGGGGGTTATCCGCCGGCGCGCTGAAGCCGATTGTCCTCGCCCCTCGGGGCGAGGATAAAGGAGAGGGGATCCGCGGTTACCGCGTCGGCTCAACCCGTCATCTTCTCCGTGGCGAGGTCCTAGTTGCAGCTGACAGACGGGAACGAGATGTTGATCGTGCAGGGGGTCGGCGTGTGGTTGTCCGAGACCGAGACCTGCAAGGTCTGGTTTCCGCTGGCCCCGCAGGAGTAGGTCGTGGCGGCGGCGGTCGAATCGGCGAAGGTGCCCGCACCCGCCGACCAGGAGTAGGAGAGCGTGTCGCCGGAGTCGGCGTCGGCAGCGACGACGCTGACGTCGATCTGGCCGCCGTTGGCAGCCGCGGTCTGCGGCGAGAGCATCCAGGCCGTGAGCGTGGGGCAGCTGTCGCCCGCCACGACCGTGCCGGTGACCACGAGCGAGCCGAGGCCCCCGTCGGGGACGCTGGCGGCGCAGTTCAGGTTGACGCTCACCGCCTTGGTCTGATTGGCGGCCACGTCGAACGAGCTGCTGGTCCCCGCGCAGGTGATCCCGGCGCTGGTCACGGCGCTCATCGTGACCGTGTCACCCGTGCTGGCCGGAACGCCGACCACGAACGAGGCCGTGGCGCCGGTGCGGCTGGTGTTGGTGGTTCCGGCCGCGAGCTGCTGGCTCGTGGACGACGACACGACCCACGACACGGACGAGATGGTGGTGCCGCCGGGAATGACCAGCGCCAGGACGACCTTGCCCTCGCCGCCGACAACCTCGGGCATGTTCTGGCAGCTCGCGGCCGCGAGCGCCACGACGGCTGCCGCCGCCCGGAGGTATTTCCCAGGAAGAGCCGCGCTCCGCTTCAGGCGGTGGTGAACCATTTGGCTCGTCCGCGGAGCAACGCTCGTGCCGCCGCGTCCGCGCCGCGGTCATGCGGGTTTCGCGCGCGATTCGAGCGGCCGAGTCTTCGGAATCCGGAAGCGGTGCCGCGTTTCCGAACAGGCGCCGTCCGGCGCTGTGCTTGCTGCAGTGACCTCCGTACGCAGATTCGTCATCGTCAGACCTTGGGCGGGAGGTGGCGCATGCCAAGACGTTTCAGGATGAACCAGGGGCAAGCAAGTCCAGGCGGCCGGTGGCCCGCGATGCTGGGTGGGATCGGGTTGGGCTCGGCGCTGTTCTACTTCCTCGACCCGAACCTGGGCCGGCGCCGCCGGGCCCACGCCCGCGACAAGGCCATCCGGGCGGCCCGGCTTGGGCGCCGGGACGTCGTGCAGATCGAGCAAGACCTCTCGAACCGCGCGCACGGGCTGCTGGCTCGGCTGCGCGCGCGACTCCGCAGCGAGGCGCCGGATGACGAGATCTTGAAGGAGCGCGCGCGGGCCGCCATCGGGCACATCTGCTCGCACCCGCGTGGGATCGAGGTCTCGGTGAACGACGGGAGGGTCCTGCTCTCGGGCCCGATGCTCGAGAAGGAGCACGACGGCGTGATTCGTCACGTCGCGCGCATCCATGGGGTGCGCGCCGTCGAGGACGCCCTGAAGCTTTACGCGCGGGCGGACGGCGTGCCCAGCCTGCAGGGGGACCGCAGCCCCTCGTTACCCTGGACGCTGGGCCCCGCCTGCTGCGCGGATCTCATGAAGACCGAGGTGCAGATCATCGGCGAGAACGACAGCATCCACCGCGCCGCCGAGGTGATGGCCCTGGCAAACGTCGGCTGCCTGCCGGTCTGCAACCTGCAGCGAAAGGTGATCGGCACGATCACCGACCGCGACATCGTGGTCCGGGTGGTGGCCGACAACCTGCCCACCACCGCGTTTCGGGTGTCCGATGCCATGACCGGCGACGTGATCACCTGCCGCCCCGAGGACGAGATCACCTTGGCCGAGCAGCTCATGGCGCAGCACCAGGTGTCCCGGATCCCCATCACCGACGACGACGGAACCCTGCTGGGCATCATCAGCCTGTCGGACGTCGCCGAGCACGAGTCGATCCGGCGGGCCGGCCGGACGCTGCGGGCCATCTCGGCGCGCGAGGCGCCCCGAGCCTGAGCGGCGACCCGCGCGTCAGCTCGGGCTGCCGAGCTGCGCCAGCGCCTCGAACAGGTGGTCGATGTTGGTCGGCTTGGGCAGCACGTGGCGGAATCCGAGGTGGTCGAGATCGCCCAGGTTCTTCATCGCGGTGAGCGCGATGGTCGGAATTTGGCTCAGCTCTGGTACCGCCATCTGCCGCTGGCGGAAGCTGATACCGTTGACCTTGGGCAACACGATGTCGAGGATGATCGCCGCCGGCAGCGGCTCGCGCACCAGCCTGAGCAACGCCTCGACGCCGTCGGCGGCGCAGCTCACCTGGTAACCCTCCGACATCAACAGCTCGGCCAGGTTGGCGCGCAGCATGAAGTCGTCCTCGATGAGGAGGATCCGCTCGGGAGCAAACCGAGGTCTGATCGACTCCTCCAACCGCATCACGATGTTGTACAAAATTGGCCAGAGCGTCGGATGTGTCAAGCCGCTTTGCGGCAATCGCCGACGATGATCATGGAACCGAGTTCCTGGTCCCCGTCTGGTCAATCGCGCCTGGACGGTTATGTTCCGCGGCATGCCGACCGTGCTGATCGTGGAGGGGTATCGAGATCTGATGGATCCGCTGGCCGAACAGCTGCGGCGCCAGAACTGGCAGGTGGTCGGCGCAGGTTCCGTCACCGAAGCCGTGCGCCTGGCCGAAAATGATCGGGTCGACGTGGTGCTGGCGGACGAGCGCCTGTCGGAGGGGAGCGGGCTGGCGCTCGAGGACGCGTTCAAGCTCAACGACCGGCTGCGGAGCACACCCATCGTCTACATGACCGCGCTGGCCAGCCCTTCGGTCGGCCGCACTCTGGCGGGCCGCCGGATCCTCGCGAAGCCCTTCACCCTGGATCGCGCGCTGGAGGTGCTGGAGTCCGCCGTCGATCAGTGATTTTCCGACCGCGACTTCCGGAAGCGCTGGCGGTGAAGGTGCTTCCTGGGTGCCTCGACTCCCGGGCGAACCGTCGGGGCAAGCTGCTCCGGTTCGATCGGCAGCGGGACCACCTCGATCGGCCGTGAGGGCCGCGTCCACGCGACGCTGGGGGCCACGGGGGTCGGGCGCGCCACGTCGCGCACGTGATCGCCGGCCAGCGCCACCGCCATGAACGTCAGCGGCAGCACGGACAGCAGCACCACCCACCGTTGCCGGCGGACCGGACGGCTCGCTGCTGGCGGAAGCCCCGTGACCGCGCGGCGCTCCGCCCGCTGCAGGTGGTGGGCGACGATCAGGCGGTGGCGTTCGCGCTCCTTTGCCAGGTTCCGGTCGACGTACGCCGCCACGCTGATGGGCGATTCGGTCGCCGCCAGGTCGCTCGCCACGGCTTTCAAGCGCGCCGCCACCTCCAGCGCGGTGGACGGCCGGTCGGTCGTGCGCTTGGACAGCATCTGCAGCAGCAGCCGAGCCAGCGCGGGGGGCGCGTCCGGGCGGGCGCCTCGAATGTCCGGTGGCGGTTCGCTCAAGATGCGGCGGGTCCCCTCGAACCCCACGCGGTTCCGGTAGAGGCGCGCCCCGCTCAGCAGCTCGAACAGCGTGACACCCAGCGAGAACAGGTCGGAGCGCCGGTCAGGCTCCTCGAAACGCAGCTGCTCGGGCGCCAGGTAGCCCATGTTGCCCTTCAGCACCCCGGTCACGGTCCGGTTCTCGTTGCCCAGCGCCTTGGCGATTCCGAAGTCGGTGACCCGCACCGAACCGTCGAAGCCGATCAGCACGTTCTGAGGCGAAACGTCCCGGTGAACCAGGTTCAGCGGACAGCCGTCCTCGTCGACGGCCTCGTGGGCCGCGTGCAGCCCCAGCGCGACCTGCCGGCAGATCCGGAGCGCGACCTGGGTCGGGATCAGGCGGCGCGCGCGCGCCGCCTGGCGGACCAGCCGCGCCAGCGAGATCCCCTCGACGTAGTCCATGATCAGGTACGGGCCGTCCGCGTCTTCTCCGACCTCGGACGCGGCGACGACGTTGCGGTGCCTCACCAGCCGGGCCAGGCGCGCCTCGTCCGTGAACATCGCGCGGAACTGAGGATCGCCGCGGAACTGCGCGTGCAGGCGCTTGCGCGCCACCCACCGGCCGCCCGCCCGATCGGCGCGCCAGCACAGCTCGACGTAACCCATTCCGCCGCGCGCGATCACCGCCACCACCGTGGGCGCGAACGCCCGCCCGGGGGGCCGGCCCGTGATCGTCCGCTGGTTTGCGACGGCGTGGTGCATCGACCACCGGGCCTTGGAGTAGAAGCAGCAATCGCACCAACGCTGCCCGGGTCGCAGCAACGGCGCGAACCCGCGACACTCTCGCTGCGTCGCTGTTGTCTCGCTGACTGCACCCGTTGCCGGGCGGTCAACAGGCCCGATGTCGCCTGATGTCACGGAGCGCCAGCGGCGGACCCTGCGGCCGGCGGCTGGCGCCCCATTTTCAGCCCGCGCTCAGTGCGTCCCGTTGAGGACCAGCTGGTCGACGTCCGAGGCGTCGGCGTTGCTGGTCGTGCCGTACCGGATCTGCGCCACCCCCGACGAGAAGTACCTGGTCAGCGGCGACGACACCGGGAAGGTGTGGGCCGTCCAGATCCAGGAGGGGGCGAACGTGTTGTCGCCCAGCAACGTCCAGCTCCCGGTGCTGGTGTCGAGGATCTCGAACGTCCACCGCTGGCCGTCCACCGCAGGTCCGCGGAAGTTGACCGTCAACCCGAGCGACGTGACTGACCCCGCCGAGATGCTCGACGGCAACGGGTAGCTGCAGACGATCTGCGAAGAGGGCGAGAGCTCGACGTAGTCGTCCCAGGTGTCGGTCGTCCCGCTGAGCTGCGCGGTCGCCAGGTTGGCGGCCGTCTGGCCGTCACCGATCTGGCCGGCCGTGACCGAGAGCGAGCTGCAGGTGAGCGTGAACGTGCTCCCGCCGCTGGTCCCGCCGGTCCCGGTGCTGCCCCCGCTCCCGGTGCTGCCCCCCGTGCCCGTGCTGCCCCCGCTCCCGGCGCTGCCGCCGCTCCCGCCTCCGCCGCCGATCGTGGCCACGATCAGCAGCTGATCGACGTCGGACGCGTCGGCGCTGCTGGTCGTGCCATAGCGAATCTGCAACGTCCCCGACGAGAAGTAGCGCGACGCGGGCGTCGGCAGCGTGAACACGTGCTGGGTCCAGACCCAACCGGTGGCGAACGAGTTGTCGCCCAGCGACGTCCACGATCCCGTCGTCGGGTCCAGGACCTCGAACGTCCAGGTCATCGTGTTCGGCGTGGGACCGCGGTAGTTCACGTCCAGCGCCAGCGAGGTGATCGAGGAGGCGCTGACGCCCGAAGGCAGGTTGTAGTTGCAGACGATCTGCGAGGCGGGCGAGAGCTCGACGTAGTCGTCCCAGGTGTCGGTCGTCCCGGTCAGCTGCGCGGTCGCCAGGTTCGAGGCGGTCTGGCCGTCGCCGATCTGGCCCGCCACCACCGAGAGCGTGCTGCAGGCGATGTTCCGGGTGGTGCCGCCGCCGCTGCCGCCGGTCGCGCCCCCGCCGCTGCCGCCGGTCGCGCCGCCGCCGCCGCTGCCGCCGGTTCCACCAGTTCCAGTGCCGCCGCCGGTCCCACCGCCGCCGCCGCAGTCACCGCTGGAAAGCGGCAGCGTGGCGGAGGCGCCAGACGAGAGCGCCACCGACGACAACGGCTGGCCGGCATAGAGCTCCGTGGTCCCGCCGCAGGCGCCGGTCACCGGCACCGTGGCCGCGTTCGCCACGTGGAGGGTGATGGTGTTGGCGTTGGGATCGATCGTCCCCGAGACGCCGGAACCGTTGAGGGCCATCCGGTTGGCGACCTGCTGGCCAAGCACCTCCATCGTCGGCCCGACCAGGGGGACGGTGACCAGGTTCGAGTACTTGCTGAAGGTCTCATCCAGGAGGTCGCTCAGCAGGCTCTCTCCGGACGCGTAGATGTGCAGGTCGGGCTGGTGGAACATCCAGGGGTCGTTCTCGCCCTTCAGCAGGTACTGCACCAGAACGTCGCTCTCGTTGTCGAGGATCTCGCTGTAGGTGAGATCGCGTCCGTAGTACGAACGGTAGATATCGTTGTACTCGGCCACCCACTGATCGGGCGTCGACACGTTGTAGAACAGGTTGGTCGGGCGCCGCGGGATCATCAGGATCTGTGGCTGCAGCGGGTTGTAGATGCCGACTTGAGGCGAGGGGTTGTCGTACCCGGCCACCGACGAGTCCGCCACGAGGTAGCGAATGCCCGAGTCGAACATGGCCTGCATGGCGTTCGTCGCCGTGAGGCCGCTGTAGCTGGGCGGCACCAGGTTCATCACGCTGTAAGGCTTCAGCCCGTACTGGCCGGACGCCGCCGTGTTCTGGGTCAGCTCGGCCAGCACCTGGCTGTACGACAGGGGATCCAGCGTGGTGTGATCCCAGGTGTGGCTGATCCAGTTGAAGCCGCTGCCGATCTGCGTGGCGGCCGAGGTCAGCGAATCACCCGAGGCCGTCCCGAAGGCGTTGAACGCGATGTTGTACTTGAAGCCGCCCGTGACGGTCTGGGCGCGCTTGGCGTTCTGATAGGTGAGCGCGGCCTGCAGCTCGCTTCCGGTCAAGCGGAAGGTGCCTCCGGTATAGATGTCATCCGGAATGAACATGTCGTCGACCTGCACACCGATGTACGCGTGGCGGTCGCCGACGAACACGCCGCGCGTCGTCCAGTTCACCACGCTGGCCAGCACCTGCAGCGAGTGGACCAGGTTGGGATCCTGGGCGAAGTTCAGCGACAGCGCCTCGCGGCCGTCCCCGTAGGCGCGCGTGGCGGCCAGGATGCGCCCGCTGGAGTCGACCAGCACCGGCGCCGTCGAGGAGTCCAGCGCGGTGGCCGGGTAGGCGAACGCCCCGCTGATCGTCACGCCGCTCCCGCAGTTGACGTAGTGCAGGGCCGCGCTGCCGGCCGACGTGCACTGCGTGGCGAGCGGCGACGACGACGTGTCGACCGACGTCGATCCCGAGTAGCCGTAGCTGGAGTCGGGCGAGGTGTAGAGCGACGCGCGGCGCACCTGGAACATCGCTTCGTAGTTCGAGAGGGTCTGGAATTCGGCGCTGCTGAAGGCGCTCGAACCGTCGGACAGCACCAGGTTCCCGGTGGTGAGGATGATGGCGTTGTACTTACCGTGCGTCCCCGACGCCAGCGTGGAAGCGCTCAGCGTCGTCTGCGCGGCGATGAGAACGTCGTAGGGCGTCCCCAGGTAGTCGAGCGTCTGCTGGATGGCGGGCAGCTGGGAGTCGCCGCCGTCGGCGGAGATGACCAGCACCCGCGCGTCGATCAGGGCGCCGGCCGCGATGGCCGCCTCCAGGGCCGTCGGCTCTTCGTCGACGGCGGCCACGATCGTCGGCATGGGCGTCGTCTTGGCGGCCGCTGGTTGCACCGGCCCTTGTCGGAACTGCCCCGCCGTGGGCGGCGGCGACTTGTTGTCGCTGCACCCGATCGCCCCGATCACCGCCAGCCCCGCTGCCGCCCAGATCCCGAACGTTTTGCTCGAGCTCCGATTCGCCGACTTCATGCTCCACCTCTCTGGATCAAAGAGTTACGGCCACCGGGCGCAGATCGACGCCCGGCGAAGAGACAACGGCGGCAAGCTAGTCACGCGCTTCGCAGCGGCAGCATGCGGCGACGCCGACATCGCGATCCAGGATCGCGTCGGCGAGATCGATCAGTTCAGCGTGACGCTGGCCGTGGTGAACGTCGCGCTGCCGGTCCCGTTGCCGTCGCCGACCTCGACGAGAATCCGGGCCTCCTCCAGGCTCCCCAGCTGCAGACCGAGGTTAGCCCACCCGGAGAAGTGCTCGGAGATCGAGACGTGCCCGCAGGCGCGCGGCGTCTGCGCCACGCTCCAGAACTGCACGAACGTCTGATTGCCCATGATGGACGGCTGGTCGGTCTGCGTCCTGGTGTAGACGTCGTACGCCCCGCCATCGACCGTGATGGTCCCGGCCTTGGTGCCTGACGGGAAGCGCAGGCCGAACCAGTCGTCGACGATGTAGTACTCGTGCAGCGGGTTCACCGACCAGCCGTAGATCCCGATGTTGCTGTAGCCGCCGCCGGCGCCGCTCTTCGTCTCCGAGAAATCGGCCGCCAGCGTCCCGATCTGATCGGGCGTCTTGGTCGAGTTGAACCCCAGACCGACGCGGGCCAGCAGATCGCCCGGGCTGCTCCAGGTCGCGCTGAAGTTCGCGTCGACGCCGGCGACCGTCATCGAGCCGGAGCCGACCCCGTTCGACCAGAGCGAGTAAGAGTAGCCGTTCCCCACGTTTCCCTGCGCGTAGTTGGTGTAGGTCTTCCCGCCGGTCCAGGCCGCACCGGCCGGGCAATCGTCCCCGGTGGCCCCGGGGGTTCCCGTCGGGCCGGAACTGCAGGCCGCCAGCGTCACCGCGGCCAGGCAACAAAAAAAGAAGCTACGAAACACGTAAGGCGGATACGCTTAGCATCCCCGGCGACGGAGCACCACGCCCCGTGGCTGAGCTCTTGTTACGGCGCGTTGTAGAGAAGGACATCCCGTCGAAACGTCGTTCGGGTAGTCTCGCGACAGGAGTTTCCGTGAGTACCAGCGCTTCGGTCTTGCCGCTCGGAGAACAGCTACACCGGGAGAAACTCACGGTTCCCGAGCGGGCCGAGCGGGTCGAGGTCAGCGACCTCGAGATCAAGGCCCTGGGCCCCTGCCGCTATGAATCGCCGATCGCCGCCCGCCTGGGGGCCAGCGCGCTGCACAAGGTCGGCGGCGCCGAGCGCGTCCTGCTCGACGACCGCTGGTCTACCCTCGAGAGCACGGCGCCGGCGCGCATCCCCACCCTCGAGCTGGCTGGCCCGCGCGACCTCATCTACTTCAACGCGGCCGAGCTGCGCTGCGGGATCGTCACCTGCGGCGGCCTCTGCCCGGGCATCAACAACGTCATCCGTGGCCTGGTCAACGAGCTGACCCATGCATACGGGGTCAAGCGGATCGTGGGCTTCCGCTACGGGTTCGAGGGAATGGTGGCCCGCTATGGTCACACGCCCCTCCCGCTGGGCCCGGCCGAGGTGAGCGACATCCACCAGCAGGGCGGGACGGTGCTGGGGACGTCGCGCGGCAATCAGGATCCGATCGAGATGGTCGACCGGCTCGAGAAGCTGGGGATCGGCGCGCTGTTCGTGATCGGCGGCGACGGCACCCTGCGCGGCGCCGCCACGCTGGTGGCCGAGATCGAGCGGCGGGGGTTGTCGATCGCGGTGGTCGGGATCCCCAAGACGATCGACAACGACATCCACTTCATCGATCGCAGCTTCGGCTTCGAGTCGGCGTTTGCCGCCGCGGTCGAGGCGATCCGGGGCGCCCACGTCGAGGCCACCGGGGCCAAGAACGGCGTGGGGCTGGTCAAGCTGATGGGGCGCCACTCGGGCTTCATCGCCTGCCACGCCGCGCTGGCCAGCACCGACGCGAACTTCGTGCTGATCCCCGAGGTCCCGCTGCGCCTGGACGGTCCGCGCGGTTTCCTGGCGGCGGTGGAGCAGCGGCTGGCCGAGCGCAACCACGCGGTGATCGTGGTGGCCGAGGGCGCCGGCCAGGAGCTGTGCGAGGAGCACGCGCCGGGCGACCGCACCACCGACGCCAGCGGCAACTCGCGGCTGAAGGACATCGGCATCGTGCTGCGCGACCGCATCGGGCGGCACTTCGCCGAGCGGGGCGTTCCGCTGACGCTGAAGTACATCGATCCCAGCTATCAGATTCGCAGCGTCCCGGCCTCGGCCGGCGACAGCGTCTTCTGCTGGAACATGGCGCGCAACGCGGTCCACGCCGCCATGGCCGGCAACACGGAGATGATCATCGGGCAGTGGCACGGCCGCTTCGTGCACGTGCCGATGTCGCTGGCCACCCGGTTCCGCAAGCAGGTCGACGTCCGGGAGGATCTCTGGATGTCGGTGCTCGAAGCGACGGGACAGCCCGTCAGTTTCGAATAGCCCGCAGCGGCACGGGCTGCTCGACGCGCACGGCCCCGCCGACCGACGAGGTCTTGGCGATCGTGGCTCGCTCGCCCGGCACCTCGAGGATCACGCGCGAGCGACGTTGCCAGGTGAAGTAGGCGAAGGCCCACTCGACCAGCACGGCGACGCGGCTGCGGAAGTCGACCAGCGAGCGCACGTGGACCAGCAGCCAGAGCCACCAGGCCACGAACCCGCTGAACCGGAACCGCCCCAGCTGCGCCACCGCCCTGTGGCGCCCGATCGTCGCCATCGAGCCCCGGTCTTTGTAGCGAAATTCCTGGCGCGGCCGTCCCGCCCGGGCCAGCAGGATGTTGCGGGCCGCGTGCCGCCCGCTCTGGATCGCCATCTGCGCCACGCCGGGCAGGGGCTTTCCGTCCTGCAGCAGCGAGACGATGTCGCCGACCAGAAAGACCTCCGGCCGATCGGGCACCGAAAGATCCTCGGCCACCCTCACCCGGCCGGCCCGATCCAGCGGCACGCCCAGCTGCGCGGTCAGCGGGCTGGCGCGCACGCCGGCAGCCCAGAGCACCGTGTGCGTCGAGATGGTCTCGTCGCCGATCTCGACGTAGCCGTCACCCAGGTCGGTCACCCGCGTCCCGGTGCGCACCTCGATCCCCAGGCCTTCCAGCTGCTGGCGGGCTTTCTGCGACAGGTCTTCGGGGAACGAGGCGAGCACGCGCGGCGCCGCCTCGACCAGGATCACCCGCGTGGTGCGCGGATCGAAGCGGCGGAAGTCGCGCACCAGAGTCCGCCCCGCGATCTCGGCCAGCGCGCCGGCCAGCTCGACCCCCGTCGGGCCGCCGCCGATCACGACGAACGTGGTCCAGGCCCGCCGCCCCTCCGCCGAGCTCTCGAGCTCGGCGGCCTCGAAGGCCCGCAGGATCCGGCGGCGAACGTCCAGCGCTTCGCCCAGCGTCTTCAACCCCGGCGCGATCTCCGACCACTTCTCGTTGCCGAAATAGGCGTGCGTCATCCCGCTGGCCAGGATCAAGAAGTCGTATTCGACGTGACGACCCTCGACCAGGACACGCTTCTTCTCGACCTCGATCCGTTGCACCACGCCCATCAGCACGGTGGCGTTGTGCTGCCGCCAGAGCAGCTTGCGGATCGGCGCCGCGATGTCGGGGGCCGCGAGCCCCGCCGTCGCCACCTGGTACAGCAGCGGCTGGAACAGGTGGTGATTGCTCTTGTCGATCAGCGTGACGCGCACGCCCGGCACGTTCAGGCGCCGCGCGGCCGCCAGCCCCCCGAAGCCGCCACCGACGATGACGACGTGTGTCTCTTCTTTTTTGAGCATCCCCGCGTTCAGCGTACGCGGGGATCGAACGACGCTCTGTTTCGAGCGCACCAGGGCGTTGTAACCAGCGCCCTCCGCACCTCAAAAGGGCTTCAAAGCCCGGTGAACCCCTGACGATAGAGGCCGGCCGCCAGGTCGTCGGCAAGCGCGACGGGGTCGTGCGCGATGACCACATGAACGTCCGCCGGCAGATGCGCCAGCGCGGAGAGCTGGGCAGCCACCTCAGGCCGGTCCTCGCCCATCAGCAGCTTGGCGATGTACGGGCGGCCGCGCTGCATGGCGATGTTGTCGCGCGACCAGGCGATATCGCCGACGAACAGCAAGCGGTTCCCGTTTGCCAGCTCGACGTAGACCAGCTGCGAGCCCGGGCTGTGTCCGGGAGCCTTCTGCAGCACCACGCCGGGCGCGACGGTGTAGAGCCCGTCGTAGCTCAGCGGCCGGAACCGCTCGACCGCCCCCGGCGCGAAGTCCTTGCGCTCCAGCCGCGGGCTTTCCAGCTGTTCGCGGGTCATCACCACGGAGCTCGCGAGCGCCGCCGGATCAGGCGCGACGGCCAGGCCGCCGACGTGGTCGACGTGCTCGTGGGTGAACACGATCGTACTGGCCTTCTTCATCGCAGCCTCGACCCGAGCGAAGGCGGCCAGGTCCATGTGGCTGCCCGGCATCTTCTTCGCGCCCTCCGGCCCCATCGCCGTGTCGATCATCAGCGAGCGATCCGGCCAGACCACGCGGTGGGCCAGCAGCACCATCGGCTGCAGGCGAATGCCGCTGCCCGCGACGACCAGCGTCCGCGGGAACGCGAAGTCACCGACGCGCTCGACCTCCATGCGCTCCGGCAGTGGCCCCTTGCCGACGGCGGCCGCGTGCAGGGCCGCGAGATCGATGGTGTACGCGCCCGCCGGTGCCGCCGCCGTTCCCGCCAGGCCGAACAGGACCGCGAACAGCACCACCAGCACACCCACCAGGATCCAGGGCCAGCGCCTGCGCCGGTTTTCCATGCGGGCAAGCTAGCATGCTCGAGTGGAGCAGACCGCGAGGCTGTCCCGGCGGCTCGCTCGACCCGAGACGGCCATCAAGCCAGCGCTAATCCGTAAGCCAACTTACCCTCGATGACCGGTGGCGGCGCGAATCTGCCGACCTCCGGTGATCGCCTCAATGCGCGCTGTTTTGTCGCCGATTTGAGCCGATCGAGTGACCACCGCGGGCCCGCTGGAAATCAAGCCCGAGAGGTTCGGGCGCTACGTGCTTCTCGACCGGATCGGGATCGGCGGGATGGCGGAAGTCTTTCGTGCGGTGATGGCCGGCGCGCAAGGCTTCCAGCGCACGTTCGTGGTCAAGCGGATCATCAGCGAGCGCGCGCAGTCCCCGTATTTCGTCGAGATGTTCGTGCGCGAGGCGCGCATCAACGCGATCCTGCACCACCCGAACATCGTCCAGGTGTTCGACTTCGGCGAGGTGGGCGGAACGTACTTCCTGGCGATGGAGTACGTGCGGGGGCGCGACGTCTCGGCGCTGGCGCGGCGGCTGCACGAGCGCGAGCGCCCCTGCCCCCCCGGCGTCGCCGCCTTCATAGCGCACGAGGTGGCCGAGGCGCTGGCCTACGCGCACGCCCAGACCGCGCCCGACGGCACGCCGCTGAACGTGGTGCACCGGGATGTCAGCCCGTCCAACATCATCTGCCAGCGCACCGGGGGCGTGAAGCTGCTGGACTTCGGGATCGCGCAGGGGCTGGGCGAGCCCGAGGTCGAGCGGAGCAGCGGCGGCCAGATGTTCAAGGGCAAGGTCGCCTACGTCGCGCCCGAACGGATCATGAACCGCGCGGCGGACAAGCGGTCGGACCTGTTCTCGCTGGGGGTGGTGCTGTGGGAGCTGCTGGCGGGTCGCAAGCTGTTTCGCGCCAAGGACGACGCCCAGACGCTGCAGAACGTGCTGGAGATGGACATTCCGCCGCCGTCGTCGATCCGACCGGACGTGCCGCCCCAGCTGGACCACGTCGTCGAGCGAGCGCTGGCCCGCGATCCGGCCGGGCGTTACGCGACCGGGTACGAGATGGCCGAGGACCTGGAGGGGGTCCTGGCCGGCCTCGGCTACCAGCCGCGCGCGCTGCCGGCGTTGCTGCGCGAGCTGTTCGGCGGCGAGCTCTCGTCGCGCCAGATCCCGGCCGCCAGCCTGGCGGCGGAGCTGCTGGCCGCGGGCGCCGGCGATCCGGTGACCGGGACGGCCCCCACGCCCAGCGCGACGTTGCTGGCGCCCCAGGCCGCGCCCAGGGACTACAGCGTCCCGATCGACGGCCCGCGCCACTCGCGGTGGGCCTGGTGGCTGTCGGGCGCGCTCGGAAGCGTCGCTCTCATCATCTTGCTCGTGGGGCGCGGCGGCGGCCGGCGCTCCCTGGCGAGCACGGTGGCGCCCCCGCCCGTGCCCGCGCCCGTCGCCGAACCGGAGGGATCGCCCGCCGTCGAGGCCGCCGTCCTGCCAGTGCCCCTGCCGGCGCCGGCGGCGACGCCGGCCCCGGCAAACCCGGCGCCCCGACCGGTTCATCGGACGCGCGCCAAGGGCAAGGGTCGCATCGCGCGCGGCCTCTCGATCGATCCGTTCGCGGAGGCAGCGTCACGACGCGACCGCTGACAGGCGCGCGCGCCGTCGCCGCGCTGGTCGTGGTGGCGCTGTGCGCGGCCGCGCGGCCGGCGCGCGCCAGCGCCGCCGCCGTCGACGCCACCCGCGAGGCCCGCCGCCACTTCGACGAGGCCGAAGCGGACTACCGCGCCGGCCGCTACGCCGAGGCGCTGGTGCAGTACCAGGCCGGCTACGCGGCCAAGCCGCTGCCGGGCTTCCTGATCAACATCGCGCAGTGCCAGCGCCGCCTCGGGGATCTCAAGACCGCGCGGGCCACCTACCACGAGTTCGTCCTGGTGGCGCCCGACTCGCGGCTGGTGCCGGAGGTCCAGACGCTGATCCGGCAGCTCGACGCCGTGATCGCGGAGCTGGCCGCCGGTCAGGAACCGTCCGCGGCCGAGATCACCGCGGGGGGCGACGTTCACACGAGCGAGCTGGTGACCACGGCGCCCGTCCTGGCGCCCGCGCCGCCCCTCGCTTCGCCGGCGGCGCCGCCGCTGCTCGCGGCGCCGGCGACGCCGGAATCGCCTCCACCGCCGAAGCCGTCGCACGCGCGCTGGTGGATCTGGGGCGGCGTCGCCGCGGCGGCGCTCGCCGGCGGCGTCATCGCGGGCGTCGCCCTGTCGTCGCCGGGAACCACGACCATCCACACCGGTACGCTGGGGACGCTCAGCCGATGACCGCGCGCCGGCGCGCCTGGGCGTCCGTCGTCCTGGCCGGGTTGATCTTCGGCTGCCGCGGCGGAACCCAGGTCCCGGAGGACGGCGCGCTGCTGTTGCGGGTCAGTCTGGCGGCGGGCGCGCCGATGCCCGACGAGCTGCGCCTTTGGGCCTACGACGACACCGGCGTCCTGTGGAGCAACACGCGGTTCCCGACCGACGGCCCGCTGGTGCCCCAGAGCTCGACCTTCCTGGGAACCATCCTGATCCAGCCGGGCACGACCGTGGGCGACCTGCGGATCGATCTGCGCGGGCTCCAGGACGGTGGGGTGGTCGACGAGGCCATCCTGATCGTCACGCCGGCGGAGCGCGCGACCGCGACGTTCGACGTGACGTTGTCCGCCGCTCTTCTCTCGGACGGCGACGGAGACGGCGTCTCGGATCCGATCGACGACTGTCCCACGGTCCCCGATCCCGCGCAGACCGGGTGCGGGCGAGACGCGGGCACGTCCGACGGCGGCGCGGGCAGAGCAGGCGCTGCGGGTGGACGGGCTGGTGGCGCGGGCGCAGGCGGCGGCGGCAAGGCCGGCGCGTCCGGTGCGGGCGGGCACGGGGGAGCGGCGGGATCGTCGAACTTGCCCCGGGGCGCGTCCTGCGGAGCCGCCTCGCAATGCGCCAGCGGCTTCTGCAAGGACGGTGCGTGCTGCGACAGCGCCTGCACCGACGCATGTAACAGCTGCGCGACCGGTAGATGCACCAGCGTGACCAACGCCGAGGACGCACCCGAGTGCGTCGCGCCGAAGTCATGCGATCGGAAAGGGAAGTGCGTGCAGAACTGAAAGCGCTAGTCTGAGCGCATGCCGCAGACCCTGTTCGTCGTCGAAGTTTCGGTTCATGTGAAGCCTGACGCCGTCGAGGCGTTTCGCGCCGCGACGCTGGCGAACGCCCGCGCGAGCATCCAGGAGCCGGGCATCGCTCGCTTCGACGTGCTCCAGGATCGCGACGACCCGACGCGCTTCGTGCTGGTCGAGGTCTACCGCGCCCCGGACGGCCAGGCCGCCCACCGGACCACCGCCCACTACGCCGCGTGGCGCGCCGCTGTCGAGGACCTGATGGCCGAGCCCCGCGTCGCCCGGAAGTTCGTGAAAGTGTTCCCCGAGGACAGCGGCTGGTGAACGCGTTCGAGCTGGCGACCGCCGGCCGCGTGGTCTTCGGCGCCGGGGCGCATCGCCAGGTGGCGGCCGCGGTGGCCGCCGCCAGTGCCCGCCAGGTCGTGCTGGTCACGGGCGCCAGCACCTCGCGCGCCGCGCCGCTGGCGGCGGACCTGGCCGCAGCCGGGCTGACCGTGACGACCTTCGCGATCGCCGGCGAGCCGACCGTCGACGTGGCCCGGGCGGGGGTGGCGGTGGCCCGCGCGACCGCTGCGGGCGCGGTGGTCGCGCTGGGCGGCGGAAGCGCGCTGGACGGCGGCAAGGCCATCGCGGCGCTGGCCGCCAACCCGGGCGACGCGCTGGACTACCTGGAAGTCGTCGGGGCGGGGCGCGCGCTCGAGCACCCGCCGCTGCCCTTCTTCGCGATCCCGACCACGGCGGGCACCGGCTCCGAGGTCACGCGGAACGCGGTGCTGTCCGTTCCGGGCGCGCGCGTGAAGGCCAGCCTGCGCAGCCTGCTGATGCTCCCGCGCCTGGCGGCGGTCGATCCCGACCTGCTGGGCGCGCTGCCCCCGGCGGTGGTGGCGTCGAGCGGTCTGGATGCGCTGTCGCAGGTGATCGAGCCTTTTCTCAGCATCCGCGCCAACCCGATCACCGACGCGCTCGCGCGCGACGGCATCGCTCGTTCGGCGCGCGCCCTGCGGCGCGCCTACGCCGGCGAGCTGGCGACGGACGCCGGGCTGCGCGAGGACCTGGCGTTCGCGAGCCTGACCGGCGGCATCTGCCTGGCGAATGCGGGCCTGGGCGCGGTGCACGGCTTCGCGGCGCCGGCCGGCGGCATGTTCGGCGCGCCCCACGGCGCCGTCTGCGCGGCGCTGCTGCCGCACGTGCTGGACGTCAACCTGCGCGCGCTGCGGGAACGGGCGCCGGCGCACCCGGCGCTGCCGCGCTACCGAGAGCTGGCGGCGCTGCTGACCGGCGCGCCGGCCGCCGACGTCTCGCCCGCGGACGGGGTGGCGTTCGTGTCGGCGCTGACCCGCGACCTCCGCGTGCCGGGGCTGGCGACCCACGGCATGCAGGCCGCCGACGTCGCCGCCCTGGTCGAAAAGGCCAAGCAGGCCAGCAGCATGAAGGGCAACCCGCTGCCGCTCACCGACGCCGAGCTCATGGAGATCGCCGAGAGAGCGCTGTGATCCGGTACCATGCCGGGCTTGCCGCGCCTCCGATGGTGGGCTCCCGTCACCTTGCTGCTCGCGCTTTCGGCGTCGCCCGCGGCGCGCGCGGCCACGGAGTGTCCGGTGGGCGCGGGCGGATCGCCGGCGCTGGCCGGCATCGATCCCGAGCTGCGCCTGCACTTCATCGACGACCACCTGGCCATCACGGCCCATCGCGCGCAGGTCTGGACCTGGGGGTGGGGCATCGGCATCGGGGCCGCGACCGTCGCCAACCTGGTGCCCCTGGCCTTCGTCGCGCCCGAGAATCGGATCGACTGGTACGTCGGCGCCGCGACGACGGTGATCGGCGTCGTGCCGCTGCTGATCGCGCCGCTGGACGTGGTGGGCGACTCGCGCGCCCTGCGCGCTCGGCTGGCCGTGCGGACCCCCGCCGATGACATCTGCGCCCTGCTCGCCGACGCAGAGCTCAAGCTGGTGAGCGACGCCAAGAACCAGGCGAACGGGCAGCGCTGGTGGTTGCACGTCGGCAACGTCGCGCTCAACACCGGCGTCGGCCTGTTCCTGGGCCTGGGCTATCACCACTGGGCGGCCGGGGTGTTCAACGCCGTCCTGGGCAGCGCCATCGGCGAGGCCATCATCCTGACCCAGCCGACGTCCAGCATCGATGACCTGCGGACGTACCGGAGCGGATCGTTCGCCCCGCCGGCGCGCCAGCTGGCGATCGCCTACGCGGCCGCTTTCTGAAACGCGAGCTCAGTCCTTGCCCGAATCGGAACCGGCGTCGGCGGCGCACGCGACACGGCCGCAAACCCATTCGCCGTCGTCGCAGGTCGCTGCGCCCGTTTGGCGGAACCCATCGACGCATTCGAGCTGCGGCGGACAGACCCCCGGACTGTCGACGCACTGTTTGCTGCAGGCCCCGGCCAGGATGACGGGCAGGCCGATGACCAGGATCAGGGCACGCATATGCGCCTCGGGCAAAGCAAGCGGCTGGCCAGGCTTGAGAGCCCGTCCGGTCGGCCTGATCCACCGGCAATGACAGCGCGGCGGGTGATCGCTCGAGGCGGTCGTGACAACCTCATTGGCGAACGCCTGCACCTCGGCGCGAGCCACATGTAGGCAGTCACGGGCGCTCTCGCACAGCTCCTTACAGACAACCAACTTTTTCAGGTCGTGGGGAAAAAACCAGGGCGGACCCTGATCCGCTTCGCGCAGACGCGGGAATGTCTCAATTATGGATACGTGTCGCCATTCCCGAACCTCGAATATTGGTGCTCTTGCTTGTGGCCTCGCCGCGCTGGTCGTGGCGGCCTGTGGGGCCGCGACCGGTGGCGGTGGTGAGGGCGGGAGTGGCGGGACCGCGAACACCGGAACGGGCGGCTTGCCGGGGACGGGGGGCAAGGCCACCGGCGGCAGCGGCACCGGCGGGCTCACCGGCACCGGCGGCTCGGTCGGGACCGGCGGGCTCACCGGCACCGGCGGGCTCACCGGCGCCGGCGGCTCGGGTACGGGTGGAATGAACCGGGGCGGCAATGGCGGCACGGGCGGCGCCGCCGGCGCTCACGGGACGGGAGGCACGGGCGGCGCCAAGGGCGGCAACGGCGGGACCGCGACCGGCGGCACGGGCAACGCCGGCGCGACCGGGTCCGGCGGGAACAGCGGTGGCGGCGGCGCGGACAGCGTCGATTGCTCGACCCCGGTCCCGACGGGCGGAACCGCGCACACGGTCATGAGCATGTCGGGGATGGCCGCCGGACTCACCTGGAGCATCTGGTCGAATCAATCGCCGGGCACCATCACCACCTACAGTGTCCCGGCGTTCAGCGCGTCCTGGAACAACAACGGCGACTTCCTGGCCCGCCTCGGCGTGCAATGGAACGACACCAAGACCTACGACCAGTACGGAACGATCAGCGCGCAGTTCGTGGAGAAGAAGTCCGGGGACGGCGGCAACTACTCGTACATCGGCGTCTACGGATGGACGACCAACCCGTGCGTCGAGTACTACATCGTCGAGGACTCGTTCAAGCAGATGCCGGTCAACCCGGGCAACACGACCATGAAAGGAACCGTCGACATCGACGGCGGCACCTACATCATTTACTTGCGGCCCACGACCGGCACGGGTGGCTCGAACTGCCAGGGCGTATCGAGCTGGAACCAGTTCTACAGCGTCCGCAAGACGGCGCGCACGTGCGGCACGATCTCGATCAGCCAGCACTTCGCGGCCTGGGCCGCCGCCGGACTGACCATGGGCAAGATGGACCAGGCCCAGCTCCTGGTCGAGGTCGGGGGCGGCATGGGGAACATCGACTTCTCCGTCGCCAACGTGACCACCACCCAGTGAGGTCGCCCCTCCTTTCATGAAATACTGCGGCCCCATCTCGTTGACGGTGGGGAGGCGCGATGTACGAGCAGTTCGGGTTCGGGGTGGGGGCGGACGGCAAGCAGCGTTTTCAACTGTTCATTCCCGACGCCGACGTCGACACCTTCCAGTACGTGCGCGGGGGGCCGTCGGGAATCTCGGCGGTGCGGATCACCGGCGACTTCGTCTCCCTGGTCGACCCGGCGCGCGGCGACTGGCTGGCGGCCGACGCGCTTCCGCTGACCCCCAAGCCTCACCCCAACGGCACCCTCTACGAGTGCGTGCTGCCCCAGCCGCTGCCGAACGGCTACTACCAGTACAAGTACGTCGTCGACTTCCAGATCGAGAAAGGCCGCTGGGTCAATGATCCCTGCGCCAAGGTCAGCGGCCGCTCCGACGGGAACAGCGCCTTCGTCGTCGACAGCGCGCCCCTGACGCCGCTGGCCTCGATGCCGGCGGCGCCGCTGGTCGACCTGGTGGTCTACGAGGTCATGGTCGACGACTTCACCAGCGAGACCCGCGGCACCACCGCGCCGCTGACCGCCCTGACGGGCCAGCTCCCCTACATCGCCAGCCTGGGGGTGAACGCGATCGAGCTGATGCCCTGCGGGGCGCGGCCCGACGACGAGACCTTCAGCTGGGGCTACGACCCGGTGCAGTTCTTCGCGATCGAGAACGCCTACGTCGAGGATCCGGCCAGCCCGCTGGACCGGCGGCAGCGGCTGCGCGACCTGGTGGCCGCCGCGCACGCCAGCAACCTGCGCGTGCTGCTGGACGTCGTGTTGCAACACGCCAAGGCCGACACCGCGGCGTTCGGGTTCGCGTACGCGTTCCTCTGGGAAGACCCGACGCAGAGCCCGTTCTGCGGCGACTTCTCCGACGCGCCGACGTTCGGCAGCCGGCCGCTGGACTACAACAACCTGTGCACGCTGCAGTTCGCGGCGGACGTCTGCAGCTACTGGCTGACCACGTTCGGGCTGGACGGGCTGCGCTTCGATCAGACCAGCGGCTTCTTTCGCACGCGCGACGTCGGCGAAGGGCTGCCGGCGGTGCTGACGCTGGTGAACCGGCTGCGCCGCAAGAACGGACAGCCCGCCGTGCCGATGGTCCTGGAAGACAGCTGGGGCTACGACGCCATCGACCGGACGAACTTCGCCGGCGCCGGCGGGTGCTGGCTGGATCCCTACCGGCAGCAGCTGGACAGCGCCGTCGGCGGGGGCCTGGGCGGCGGCGTCGTGCGCGCGCTGAACGCCTCGCAGGACTTCGCGCCGGGGGTCGCGCCGGTGATCTGTCTGGAGAATCACGACCACTCGGGCGTGGCGCAGGCGGCGGGTGGAAGGGCCAGCTGGTTCCGCACGCAGCCCGGCGCGATCGCCCTCTTCACGTCGCCCGGCGCCGTGCTGCTGCGCAACGGTCAGGAGCTGGGGTGGGACGTGCTTCTCTGGGAAGACGACTCGAACGCGCCCCCGCAGTTCAAGCGGGTCCAGCCCCGCCCGGTGCCCCTCCAGCTGGCCGGCGACGCGATCGGGACCGCCCTGCGCGGGCTGTACGCCCAGCTGGCTCAGATTCGCGCCGCGCACCCGGCGCTGCGCGGCCCGAACTTCTACCCGTCGGCGTACGACGATTCCCAGACAGCCTTCGACGGCCAGGGCTATGGCGTCGACGCGCAGCGCCAGCTGGTCATCTACCACCGCTGGGGAGCCGCCGGCGGAGCGACCGAGCGATTCATGATCGTCCTCAACTTGGGCGGCTCCGATCAGGTGGTCGACGTCCCCTTGCCCGTCGACGGCGCCTGGTCGGACCTGCTCAGCGGTCCCGGCGTTCTGGCCGGCGGCGGCTGGGCGCGCGCCGTGCTGGTTCCGTCGAACTGGGGGAAGATCCTGTTTCGAACAGATTGATCGGACAGTTCGCGCTTACAGATGTCCCTTTTTGGTCACGGTGGGAAACTCCGACTCGGGGGCTGACGGCCCGCTCATGTCGATCACGGTGACGGGCGGCTTGGCGTGCCCGGCTCGTTTCGCGGACTTGGCGAATGCGCTCGACGACAGCAGTACGATGGTGATCACGACCCACACCCGGTTCATCTCGTCCTCCTCGCGCTGGGTTTCAGCGACGGAGAGCTGAATGAGCAAGGACCGTGCCGCAGCGGCTGACCGCCCGGGTGGGCCCACGAGCGGAGCACCTCGGACGTGTTGGTCACCGGGAAAGGCGCGGCAGGAACGGGGATTTTCAGCGCCGCGCACAGGGGGCCCCAGCCGTCCTGGGGCGCCACTCGACCAGCCGGCCGGCCACCCGCCCGTGTCCGGACATCTACATAATGTCGATCGAACGCCGCCTTGGCGGCTCCTGTGGCCCCAACCCACCGCGAGCGACGGCAGGATGATGGCGTCCGGAAACGCCTCCGCGGTCTGCGGCGTCGTGGGCGGGTCAGGGTGGGGCTGCCAGCCGGAGCCGGACGCCGTCGCGCGGGCGCAGCGTGACGCTCGGCTGCAGGACCACCGCCGTCTCCGGCACGGCCTCGAAGCGGAAGCGCTGGAGCAGGCCGGCCAGGACCAGCTTGGCCTCCATCATCGCGAACCGGTTGCCGATGCAGACGCGGGGACCGCCGCCGAACGGAAAGTAGGCGAAGCGAGGCAGCCGCCGGGCCAGGTCGTCGCGCCAGCGGTCGGGGTCGAACGCCTCCGGGTCGGGGAACCAGCGCGGGTCCCGGTGGACGATGAAGGGGGACATCACGAACTCGGCGCCGCGCGGAAACTGAAACCCCGCGATCTCGATCGGCTGCTGCGCCTGGCGCGCGACCGCCCAGGCCGGCGGGTAGAGGCGCATCGCCTCCAGCACGACCGCCTCGGTGAAGGCCAGCGCCGGCAGATCCTCGAACGTCGCCGCTCGCCCGCCCAGCACGCGCGCGACTTCGTCCGCGACCTGCGACTGCCGCTCCGGATGGCGCGCCAGCAGGTGGAGCGCGTAGGTCAGCGCCAGCGCGGTCGTCTCGTGCCCGGCCAGAAAGAGCGTCATGGCCTCGTCGCGCACCTGCCGGTCGCTCATCCCGCCGCCGTCCTCGTCGCGCGCGCGGATCAGCAGCGAGAGCAGATCGTCCCGCTCCGAGTCGCCCTGCTTGCGCGCGTCGATGATGCGCAGGATCAGCCCGTCGATCTCGCGCGCCGACTTCTTGAAGCGGCGGTTGGATCGCGTCGGGATCCAGGCCGGCGGCTGAAAGCGCGCTGCCAGGCCCAGGATCCGCCCGAACGCCTCCATCAGGTCGGAGATCGCCTGGCCCACCTGGTCGGCGCTGGCCGACACCTCGGTGCCGAACAGCGCCTCGGCGACGATGGTCATCGTCACGCCCATCATGTCCTGGTGGACGTTGCGGACCTCGCCCGCGCGCCACCCGGCCGCCGCGCGCTGGACCGCGCCTCCCATCAGCGCGGCATAGGTCTGAAGGTGGCGCTGGTGAAACGCCGGTTGCAGCAGCCGCCGCTGCCGCCGCCAGGAGTCGCCTTCGTTGACGAGCAGCCCGTTGCCGACCACGCGCGCCAGCAGGCGGCTGGTCCGATCCTTCCGGAACGCCTCGGGCTTCTTGACCAGGATCTCGTCGATCGCCTCGGGGTCGGCGACGAAATAGATCTGCAGGGGCAGCCGGGTCCGCACGAACGGCCCGTACTTGCCGTGGACGAACCTCAGCCCGCCCAGCACGTCGCGGCTGAACAGCCGGCGCAGGCGCCGGAAGTCACTCCAGGCGGGACGTGGCGGGACGCGTCGCGTACTGGACATTTACCACGATCCTGGTTAACGCTCCCGGCGTTGCTTGGGAGGTACCCGTGAAGAATGTGAGAACTTGGTGCGCATGGTTTCAGGTCGTGGCCCTCGCGACGGCGGTGGCGGCGGGCTGTGTCGAGAACGATGACAAGAAGGGGCCTCCGCCGCCGGCCGAGCCGGCAGCCCCCGTCGTTCCGCCCGAGCCGAAGCGTGCGGCGATGCAGATCGATCAGGCCACTGCCTACGCGGTGACCAACGCCGCGGGCACCAAGTGCCTGCAGTTCAGCGGCGGCAGCAAAGAGGACGTCGCCCCGGCCGAGGTGGCGCCGTGCAACGGCTCCAAGGCGCAGCAGTTCAACCTGCAGACGGTCCCGGGCAACTACTACGCGCTCATCAACGCGAACAGCGGCAAGTGCCTGGACGTCTCGGCCTTCGCGATGGGCGACGGCGCGCTGGTGCAGCAATACCAGTGCAACGGCGGCGCGAACCAGAACTGGATCGTGGCCGGGGGAGTCGGCGGGGCCATCCGCCTGGTGGCGCGGCACAGTGGCAAGGCGCTGACGATCCAAGATGCTGGCGGAGACACCGGCGTCGGCAAGATCACGACGGAGTCGTTTGGTCCCGGCGCCGGCCAGCAGATGAAGCTGAAAGGCCCCAACACCGTCGCCGAAGGCGAGGCCGCCGGCGGGCACAAAGGCAAGGATGGCGCGGGCGGGTCGTCGGGCAAGAAGAGCCACAAGCCCGCTGCGGCCACCCAGCCAGCGAAAAAGCCGTAGGCCGCCTGGCGGCCCGAGGGGCAGCGCGCCGACGGGTAACCCCCGTTCACCAATCGATCAAAACCGCTGTGGCGAAGCACGAGCCGCCTGCGCGCGCTCTGAGCTGACCCTCCAACCATTTCGGATTCGCGGGCGCGCGCGCCTCCGACCGCACACGCACGTCGCAAGCGGCACCACTATTCAGCGGACCATCCTCGCAGGAGGGAGCCGCTATGAAGCTTGTTCAAAAGTGCGTGTGCGGGATCTCGGCTGCGGTGCTGAGCACGTTGATGGCCGCGACCAGCGGCCCGGCGCATGCGCAGGAGGTCGCCGTGCCGGTGGCGCCTCCGGTCTCCGACGCGCCGCGCCCCTACGCGCTGCCACCGCCGCCCGTGTCGCCGCCGCGGTACGTGCCTCCCCCGCCCCCGGTGCCGCCGCCCCCGGCGCCCCCGCCGCCGGTCCGCGCGCCGCCCCCGGCCGCTTACGTTCTTCCGCCCCCGCGGTACGAGCCCGCGCCGGTCTACACGCCGCCCGAGCACGACGGGTTCTTCCTGCGGATGCACTTCGGCGGCGGGTGGCTGGGCGTCTCGGGAATCAACGCCGCCGGCGCGAAGACCACCATCTCGGGCGCCAGCGCCAGCCTGGGCGTCGCGGTGGGCTTCTCGATCGACGAGGACCTCATCCTGTTCAGCAACCTGTTCGTCACGGCCGCGGACGGGCCGGACGTCAGGACCGCCGGCAGCACCGGAACCTCCAAGGGATCGGCCGGGCTGGGCGGAGCCGGCATCGGGCTCAGCTACTACATCATGCCGGCGAACTTCTACGTCTCGGGCGCGCTGGCGGCGATGGTGTTCTCGCTGGACGACGCGCTGGGCAACGCGATCTACTCCACCGACGCCGGCCTGGGCGTTCACGGGATGATCGGCAAAGAGTGGTTGCTCGCGCCCGAGTGGGGGATGGGGTTCGCGGTCGAGGGGATGTTCGCCTCGATGCGAGACCGGAACAACCCCAACGTCTACTGGAACGGCTCGGCGGTCTCGCTCCTGTTCTCGTCGACGTTCAACTGAAGATCGCTATGCTTTCGCAGCATGGAAGACACCGTTGACTCCGTGGTCTATCCCTGCGCCAGCTGCGGCAAGTTGAACCGCATCCTGCGCGGGCGCCTGCGCGACGATCCCACCTGCGGGCACTGCAAGCAGAAAGTCTTCCCGCGCCGTCCCGTCACGATCACCGACGCCACCTGGAAGAGGGAGGTCGAGGACTCGCCGCTGCCGGTCCTGGTCGATTTCTGGGCGCCCTGGTGCGGACCGTGCCGGAGCATCGCCCCGATGCTGGAGGCGATCGCCGGTGAGCGCGCCGGACGCCTGAAGATCGCCAAGCTGAACGTCGACGAGAACCCCCACGCCGCGGCGCGCTTCGCCGTGCAGGCGATCCCGACGATGATCCTGTTTCGTGGACCGCTGGAGGTCGATCAGATCCGCGGCGCCGTCCCGAAGTCGGTCATCGAAGCGCACCTCGAGCGCGTGACCTGACGTCCCCGACGTCGGCCCGCGGGAAGGTCGCCGTGAAGGTCGTCCCGATCGCCGGCCCAGACTCGACGGTGACCTGGCCGCCGTGAGCGACGACGATCTGTTCGGTGATGAACAGCCCCAGACCCAAGCCGGCCGCCCCCTGCCTGCGCGCGCCCCGGAAAGGATCGAAGATCCGGGGGAGCAGCTCGGGCGGGATGGTCCCCTCGTTCCGGACCGCCACCGCGACCGCCTGGTCGGCGCCGTCGACCGAGACGCTGACCGGGGTACCCGGCGTGCCGTGCTGGACCGCGTTCGACAGCAGGTTCGAGAACACCTGCAGCAACCGGGCGGCGTCGCCGGCCGTGTGACAGTCGCCCGAGACCTCGACGGCCACGGCCCGTTCGGGCACGGCGGCGCGCAGCTCGTCCGCGGCGCGCGTGACCAGCTCGCCGACGTCGACCGGCGAGCGCTCGGCGGCGAAGCCCGTGCCTCCGGCCAGGCGGGCCCGGGTGAGGTCGAGCAGCTGATCGATCATGTCCCGGATCCGACCCGCCGACGAGACCATGCGACGCACCGTCTTGAGCTGGCCGGGATCTCCCAGCTGCCGCTCGAGCAGCTCCGCGCCCGTCATGATCGAGCCGAGCGGCGTGCGCAGGTCGTGGCCCAGGATGCCGACGAACATCTCATTCATGCGCAGGACGCGCGCCAGCTGAGCTCGCTGCCGGTGGAGCTCGAAGAACACCTCGGCCTTGCTACGCAACACGTGGGCGTCGATCGGCTTGAACAGGAAGTCGACCGCGCCGGCCTCGTAGCCCTTGAACACGCGGTGCGGATCCAGCGCCCCTGCGGTCAGAAAGATGATCGGGACATGTCGGGTCCGCTCCGCGCCCCGCATCAGCTCGGCCAGCTGGAATCCATTCATCTCCGGCATCTGGACGTCCAGGATGGCCAGCGCGACCTCGTGCAACAGCAGCAGCTCCAGCGCCTCGGCCCCGGTGCGCGCCGTGAGCAGCTCCAGACCCTCGCGACGAAGCAGCGCCTCCAGCGCCACCAGGTTCTCCTGCTTGTCGTCGACGAGCAGGAACTTGACCGGTTCGTCCTTCACGTCAGGCTCCCCAGCACCGGCCCGATCTCTCGAGCCGGCAGCAGGTGATCGGGTTCTAGGCGAGCCAGGGCAGCCTCGGGCATCGGTCGCGACACCGCGTCGTCCGGCGACTGGACGATGACCACCCCGCCCGCACGCTGGATGACCGCCAACCCGGCGGCCCCGTCCTCGCTCGCGCCCGACAGCAACACGCCCGCCAACCGCCCACCGTAGGCGTCGGCCGCCGATTCGAAGAGCGCGTCGATGGCCGGCCGGGAGAAGTGCAGCGCCTCGTCGTCGGACAGCGCGAAGGTCCCCCCACGCTCGACCAGCAGGTGGTAGTTGGGGGGCGCGACGTAGATGATGCCGGGTTCGGCCGGCTCCTTGTCCTCGGCCTCACGCACGGGCAGCTTGGCCCGCGCCGCCAGCACCTCGGGGATGCGGCTGGGGCGCGCCGGCGGCAGGTGCACGACGATCGCGATCGGGACCGTGCCGGGGCTGCCGATCCCCGGCAACAGAGCGGCCAGCGCCTCCAGAGCGCCGCTCGAGCCACCAATCACGATCGCGTCCACTCGCGCCGCCACCGTCAGAGCCTCTGGTAGATGCGCTCTTCCGGAACCAGCTCCCGGAATTCGGCGGCATGGGTCGAGAAACGCAGCGACTCCTTGCTCCCCAGCCCCAGGAATCCTCGGCGGCAGAGCGCGTCCCGCAACAGCCCGAGCGCCCGATCCTGGAGCGCGCGGTCGAAGTAGATGAGCACGTTGCGGCAAGAGACCAGATGAACCTCGGCGAACACGCTGTCGGTCGCCAGGCTGTGATCCGAGAACAGGATGGCTTTCTTCAGCCGGCGGTCGAAGAGCGCGGAGCCGTATCGCGCCGTGTAGTAGTCGGACAGCGACGCCGTGCCGCCGGCGGCCAGGTAGCTCTCCGAGAACTTGGTGAACCGATCGACGGCGTAGACCCCCTCCTGGGCCAGCCGCAGCGACTCCGGGTTGATGTCGGTCGCGTAGATCTGAGTCCGGTCCAAGAGCCCCTCCTCGTGCAGGAGGATGGCGAACGAGTAAGCCTCTTCGCCGCTCGCGCAGCCGGCCACCCAGACCTTCAACGACGGATACGTCTGCAGGTACGGGACGATGGTCTGGCGCAGGGCCCGGTAGTAGCTGGGGTCGCGGAACAGATCGCTCACCTGCACGGTCAAGTACCCGAGCAGAGCGGTGAAGGCCGCCGGCTCGTCCCGGATTTGCCTCTCCAGGGCGGCCAGCGTGGGGACCTGAAAAGATGCCAGCGCGGCCGTCATCCGCCGCTTCAGCGAGGCGGCCGCGTAGCTCCGGAAGTCGTAGTGATACGTCCGGTAGATGGCCTCCAGCAGGCTCTCGAGATCGGTCATTTGGGCATCCAGACCCGCGCCAGCGAGAGCAGCTTGTCGACGTCCAGCGGTTTGGCGATGTAGTCGTTGGCGCCGGCGGCCAGACACTGTTCTCGATCGTCCGCCATGGCCTTGGCGGTCAGCGCGATGATCGGCAGCCCGGCCAACTGCGGTTGCTGGCGGATGCGCCGGGTCGCCTCCAGCCCGTCCATCTCGGGCATCATGACGTCCATCAACACCAGGTCGACGCCGGGCTTCAGCGCCAGGTGCTCCAGGGCCTCCCGGCCATTGCGCGCGATCTCGATCTTGGCGCCGCGCGGCTCGAGCACGCTGGACAGCGCGAAGATGTTGCGAACGTCGTCCTCCACGACCAGCACGCGCTTCCCCTCGAAGACCGCCTCCCGGTGGCGCGCATCTCGCAACATCCGCTGCTGCTCGGCCGGCAGGTCGGTCTCGACCTGGTGCAGGAACAGCGTCACCTCGTCCAGCAGCCGCTCGGGCGAGCGAGCCCCCTTGATGATGATCGAGCGCGACAGCACCCGCAGGCGCTGCTCCTCGGCGCGCGACATCGACCTGCCCGTATAGACGATCACCGGCGGGAAGGCGCCGCGCTCGCTTCGCGCCATGTCCTCGAGCAGCTCCAGCCCGCTGCGATCGGGCAGCGTCAGATCCAGGACCATGCAGTCGAACGTCGATTCGTTCAGGCGGTCGAGCGCCGCGGCGGCGGTGCCGACCGCGACGATCTCGATGTCGTTCCCCTCCAGCAGCCGGCGCGTGCTGTCGCGCGCCACCTGGTCATCCTCGACGACCAGGATGCGCCGGAGTCGCCGCGTGAACTTCGATTCCAGCCCGCGCAGCGCATCGATCAGCTCGTCACGGCGGACCGGTTTGATGCCGTATCCCACCGCGCCCATCTCCAGCGCGGTCTGCGTGTAGTCCGACACCGACACGACGTGCACGGGGATGTGGCGCGTGGCCGACTGGTGCTTGAGCGCGTCGAGCACCGACAGCCCGGACCGATCCGGCAGGCCGACGTCCAGCACGATCGCGCTCGGACGGTGCTTCTCGGCCAGCGCCAGCCCCTCCTCGCCGCTGCTGGCGACGATCGACGCGAAGTCCAGCTCGCGCGCCAGCCCCTGCAGGACCGCGGCGAAGTGCGGATCGTCCTCGATGATCAGGATGCGGCGCCCGCTGGGCGGCGCCGGCGCGACGGGTGCCACGACGCCTGACCGTCGAGCCGTGCCGTTCGTGCCCCGACCGGCGACCCTGACCGCCAGCGGTGCCGCGACCTGCGCGAGCGGCGGCGCTTCACCGACCGGTACCGGCGCGCGCTCCGGAACCGTCAGCGTGAAGGTGCTCCCTCGCCCCGGCGCGCTGTCGACCGTCAGCTCGCCCCCCAGCAGGCGGGCCAGGTCGCGCGAGATGGACAGCCCCAGCCCGGTGCCGCCATATTTGCGGCTGGTGGTTCCGTCCGCCTGGCGGAACGCCTCGAAGATCGCCTGGTGCTGGTCGACCGGGATGCCGATGCCCGTGTCCTTGACGTCGAAGGCGACCCGACCGCCCCCGGCTCGGCGGATGCGCAGGGACACCCCACCCTGGTCCGTGAACTTCAGAGCGTTGGAGAGCAGGTTCTTCAGCACCTGCTGCAAGCGCGTCGGATCGGTGAACAGGCTGGCCGGAACGTCGGCGTCGAGCTCGGCCGCCAGCTCGATTCCCTTGTCGCGAGCGATGGGTCGAAAGACGTCGGCCAGCTCGTCGCAGAGCCGGGCGACCGCGACCTCCTCGGGCCGCACGTCCAGCTTGCCGGCCTCGATCTTCGACAGATCGAGGATGTCGTTGATCAGGGTCAGCAGGTCGTTGCCCGCCGAATAGATCGTCTGGGCGAACTTGATCTGCTCCTCGGTCAGGTTCCCCTCTCGGTTGTCGGCCAGCAGCTTGGCCAGGATCAACGAGCTGTTGAGGGGCGTCCGCAGCTCGTGCGACATGTTGGCCAGGAACTCGGACTTGTAGGCGCTCGCGCGCTGCAGCTCGGACTGGGCGCGCACCAGGTTGTCGCGCTGCTCTTCCACCGCGCGCGTCTGCTCTTCCAGGTTCGCGTTGATCTGCTCCAGCTCGACCTGCTGGTTCTCCAGGCGAGCTTGCGACTCTTGCAACGCGCGGCTCTGCTCGTCGAGCTCCTCGTTCTGGACGCGCAGCTCCTCCTGTTGCGTCTGCAGCTCCTCGGCCTGGCGCTGCGTCTCTTCCAGCAGATTGCGCAGGTCGGACCGGTCCTTGCTGGCCCGCATGGCCAGCCCGATCGGTTCGGCGAGGCGCCCCAGCAGGTCTCGGTCCGGCGGCTGGAGCGCGTGCAGCAGCCCCAGCTCGATCGCGCCGGTGGGCCGGCCGTCGGCGCTGGTCGGGAGCACCACCAGATGGCGGGGCGGGGCCTGCCCCAACCCCGAGCTGACCGAGAAGAACCCCGGCGGCACGTCCGGCGTCTCGATCATCCGATTCTCGAGGAAGGATTGCCGCGTGAGGCCGCCGGGCTCGTCATCGGCCGGCGCCGACGCCGGGAGCGCGTAGCCACCCGCCCGGCGCAGCCGGCCGTCGGGCGCAAAGTAGATCGCGCCGACCGACGCCCCCAGGTACTCGCAGAGGAACGCGACGATCCTCTGCCCGAGTTGATCGGTCTCGGCCACGCCCTGCATGCGGCCGGCCAGCTCGCTCTCGCCGGTGCGGATCCAGGCTTGGGCCCGCTGCGCCAGGAAGTCGCGCGACGACATGTTGGCGGCCGCCGCGATCAGGAACAGCAGCAGCGCCGACCCGCCCCAGATGACCGAGACCAGCACCGTGGTCGCCGACTGCAGCTCGGCGTTGCGGATCTGCAGCAGGTCGCGCTCCGTCGCCTTCATGCCCGAGATCGTCGAGCGAATCTCGTCCATCGCGCGCTTGCCACGGTCGGTTCGAACCAGCCGCAAGGCGTCCTCGACCTGGCCGGCTCGACGCCGATCGATCGTCTCCTTCAGCTCCGCCAGCTTGTTCGCGGCCAGCCGTTCGAGGATCGTGGTCTTCTCAACCTGCTGCGGGTTGTCGCCGACCAGAACCCCCAGGCGCGGAAGTTCAGCGCCCAGCGTCGCCAGAGCCGCCTGGTAGGGCTCGAGGTAGCGCTCGTCACCAGTCAGCAGGTAGCCGCGCTGCCCGGTCTCTGCGTCCTGGAACGTCGAATACAGCACGTCGAGGTGGTCCGTCACGTCGATCGTGTGCGAGACCTGCCGCACCGCCTCGGCCCGCTGCAGGAACGAGCGGTAGGACAGGAAGGCGATCAGCATGACCGCTGCGAAGGCAGCGCCGAAGCCCACCTGGCTCAGGACCGGCAGCCCCAGGCGCATGAAGCCCGGGCGCAGCGATTCGCGCGAAATTCGAGGAGCAGCGGGTTCGCGGTCCGGCTCAGCCGCAGTCACGGGGTTCCATGAACGTAAAGCGTCCGTAAGTAAACGACAGACCCCTCGCTAAGATCATTTTAGGTTTGCCCCAAGGACCATTTAGCAAGCGGCCATCAGTGATCCTGCCATCTTGCGTTTCATGACGCACACTCGATTTGTCCTCATCACCTCAGCCGCACTGACCCTGGCCGCCTGCTCCGCCCGACCGCCCGCGCCGCCGCCGACCTCGACCGCCGACCGGGTGGCTCGCGGCCGGCTGCTGGTCAGCATCGGCGGCTGCAACGACTGCCACACACCCCTGAAGTTCGATCCGGAGCTGGGCATGCCGGCGCCGGACATGACCCGGATGCTTTCGGGTCACCCGGCCGGCGGGCCCGACCCGGCCTCGACGCTGGCCGGCCACGACATGGCCGCGATCGGGCCGACCTTCACCAGCTTCCGGCTGCCCTTCGGCGTCGTCTACCCCGCCAACCTGACGCCCGACAGGGACACCGGCCTGGGTGGCTGGACCGAGGAGATGTTCCTGCGGGCCATGCGGACCGGCCGGCACATGGGCGGCAACGGGCGCCCCATCCTGCCCCCCATGCCCTGGATGACCCTGGCGCAGCAGAGCGAGGACGATCTGAAGGCGATCTTCGCCTACCTGCAGAGCGTCCCGGCGATCCGAAACGACGTGCCGGCGCCCAAGGTGCCCGACGCGGCGATGGACGCCATCGCCGCCTCGTACGAGAAGGTGCTGGCGCGCGCCAAGGGCCACGCCGCCCGATAGGCGGCCTACGCGCTGGCGCGTTCGTCCAGGTGCAGATCGCAGTCGACCTCGACCGCGAAGCGCCCGCGCCCGCGCGAGGGGAGCCGCACGTCGGGGCACTTCTGCTGCAGCCGCTGGCGCAGCAGGATGAGGCGGCTCTCCAGGTTGTCGCGCAGCGGCGGCAGCCCCAGCCCGGGATCCAGCCGCAGCTCGCGGTTGGTGAACTCGGACCGTCCAAGCTCATGGTGCGTCTTCAGCAGCTTCCAGAGGATGCGCCCAGGAACGTTGCGGATCAGGTACTCGCCGTCGACGAACACGCAGTCGTCGTTCTGATAGAAGACGAACGAACGGCGCGGGCGGACGACCGGCGCCGTCGGGGCGCGCGGCCGGCGCCCCGCCGAGTCGGGGTCCTCGACCTCGGAGGCGGCCAGGCGATCGATCCCGGCCGCCACCTGATCGGCGACGATCCCCAGGAACGCTTCGTGCCAGTTCTCGAAGCAGGCCGGGTTGCGGCTCTCGAGCGCCAGCACCCCGACCAGACGGCCGCGCACCGTCAGCGGGAGCGCCAGGTGGCTCTGCGCGTCCGGCAGACCGGGGAGCGGGATCTCCGGGCGGAGGGCGGCCGCCCCGCCGCTGCTGGCCGCGCGGCTGGTGACCTCGGCGCGGACCGCCCGGCCGTACCGGAGATCGCTGTCCATCTGGCCGACGCGCAAGGGACGCCGATCGCGGGCGACCGTGCCGATCAGCCCCTCGCCGAACACCACCTCGGACCCCACGCCGCTCTCGTCGTATCCGCGGCTGGCCACGGTGAACAGGCGGCGGCCGGTCTCGTCGACCAGCAGCACTTTGGCGTGGGCAAACCCGAAGTCCTCGGCCAGGCCGTCCAGCACGGCTCCCAGCAGCGATTCCAGGTCCAGCGCCTGGTTCATCCGGTTCGAGATGCGGTGCAAGACCCACAGCTCGTCGCGCTGTCCGGGCGGCGCCTTGCTCGGCTCGGAGGGCAGGTCGCTCAGGTCCGGCGCGCCCGGCTCGGGCGGCGCCAGGTGCCCGGTGATCGGAATGACCTCCATCACCTCGAAAATATCGGCGCTGAGCAGGCGGAAGATGCCGGTCATGCCGGTGTGCGACGCGATCGCCTCGATGCGCGTGGCCATGCGATCGTAGATCGGCCCCGAGGTCTCGGAGCGCACGAACCGCAGCGACAGGGAATGGACGTCGAAGCTGACCGGATCCCAGACGGTCACGCAGGCCTTGGGGTTCTCGAGCAGGTTGCGCGTGGTCTTGTTGAAGAACTGGCGCGACAGCCCCACGTGGCGGCCGTCGACGAAGTGCACGTGGCTGATGGTGCTGACGTTGGGGACACCGTCGGCCGAGCAGGTGGCCAGGGTGGCCGGCACCACCCCCTCGAAGCAGCGCGAGAGCGTCTCGAGCTGGATCACGACGGCCCGGCGCCGCCCCCGCAGCGCGACCCGGCGCTGGGGCCGGGCGTCTGCACGAACACCTCGCGCGGCTCCATCCGCAAGGCCAGCGACGGCCACCAGACCACGCGCTGCCACATCGAGCGGGGCACGCCGACCAGGCCCAGCGTCTGCGTGAGCGCGTCGCGGTAGCTGGAGACGAAGGCCCGGTCCGACTCGTCGGTGCGGCGCTCGCCCAGCCAGATGCCCTTGATCTGCAGCGCGCGGCTGTCGGTCGGACGGACCACGCTGATCGCCATCTGGCCGTTGTCGCGCAGGTTCCGCAGCGGCACCTCGCTGAGGGTGGCCGGCAGGAACAGGGTGAGCTGGCGCCCGCCGTCCTCGACCCGCAGCCCGAACCCCAGCACGCTCATCGGCTCGAGCGCGGCGTTGCGCGTGGCCAGGTGCATGATCGAGGCGCCTTCCAGCAGCGGGAACAGGTCGGCGGGGAGTGACCCCAGAGGGCCCGCGAGCGGCTGCGCCGTGGTCGTCGACATCGGAAAAACCGCGAAAATCTTAGCATCGGGGCCGCCGCTGCTTAGCGAATTCTTAGCATTCGCCTAAGGAACACATAGCGAACGCGTGGGGTCCGCCGCGGGTAGTTTGACCAGCGAAAGGAGATCCCATCCCATGACCGAGCAGACGCAGAATCGCCTGGACACATTGACCCCCATCCACAAGGGGATCCGCCGCTCCTTGTTCGAGACGGCGATGGCTTTGGCCCGCACCGACTTCGCCGCGCCGGAGGAGATCGCCACCGCACAGCATCAAGTGGCCTCCTGCTTCGGCTTCCTGCGCGAGCACGCCGAGCACGAGGATCGGCACGTCATCCCCGAGGTGCTGCGGCGTGACCCCGTGCTGGGCGAGACGCTGGAGCTGGCGCACCCCCGGCTGGAGAGGATGAGCATCGAAATCGACAGCCTGTGGCCTCGCTTCGTGCCGCTGCCCGACGGGGCACGCCGCGCGCTGGGGCTGGAGCTGATCCGGCGCTTCCAGACCTTCGTGGCCGAACAGCTCCTGCACATGGACCAGGAAGAGCGCCAGGTCGTGCCGCTGTTGCAGGCGGCCTTCTCGGATCAGGAGCTGGCCGCCATGAGCGCCCGCATCACCGCCTCCATCCCGCCGGTCCGCCTGCAAGCGTGGGGAGGGCTTCTGGCCGGCGCGCTCAACGCGCCGGAGCGGGCCGCGATGGCGTCCAGGCCGGCGTCGCCTTGACGGCCAGCAAGGCCTAATCAGGGGGCATGCGAAGGCTCCTCGTCTTCAACCACGTCTCGCTGGATGGCTACTTCACCGACCCGCGCGGTGACATGAGCTGGGCGCACCGGCGCCGGACGGACACTGTTCCAGGGCGTCGATCCCCGGGTGGACTTCCGGCTGCTGGCGAGCCGTTTCCGCAACGGCAATGTGCTGCTGCGTTACGAACGCGCCTCCTGATCGGTCACGTTTTCTGCGATCCTGCTGGTCGTGTCGGCCGAACGCCCCCGCAAGGTCCGGTGGACCACGCCGGCGCTGGCGGTCCTGGCGGCGATCGCGGGTTGTGGGGGACGGACCAGCGATGTCCCCGCCGGTTCCGGCGGCCTGATCCCCCTTCCGCCTGCCGCGGTCGATGCCGGGACGATCGCTCCCGACGCCGACGTCTGGGTCACGGACGCCGCCGTGGTTCCGTGCACCATCTCGGCGGACCTGGCGCTCAGCCCCATGATCCCGACCGTCGGTGTTGTGACCTGGACGTCGTCGCTGCCCGACATCACGCAGGCCGAGATCCATTTCGGGCGGAGCTCGGTCGGCTCGAACGAGTACGTGGCGCCCGTCGACCTGACCCAGCCGAGCTACCGCACGCTGCTGCTGGGGATGAAGGGGTCCACGACCTACCTGGTCCGCATCGTCGCGACGAACGGCCAGGGCTCCTGCGCCAGCCCCGACTACACGATCACCACCGGCCCAGTCCCCGGCAGCGTCCCGGTGCAGTCCGTGGCCGTCGACGAATCGGCGCCGCGCGCCCGGGGATTCATCGTGACCAGCACCGGGCTCCAGGGAAGCGGCGCGTTCATCATGGACACCGACGGCGCGATCGTCTGGTGGGCGAAGGCCCCCGCCAGCCCCAGCCGCATCCACATGAGCTGGGACGGAACCCAGATGTACATGATGGCGCTGAACGTCCAGAACAAGGACGTCGGCGAGATCGAGGTGGTCGGCATGGACGGCAGCGGCGCGACCAGCCTGCCCGGCTTCCAGACCGCGCACCACGATCTGACCGCGCTCCCGGATGGCTTCGCCACCCTGCTCTGGAACCAGCCCGGCGCCGATGCGCCCTGCTCACTGGTCCAGTGGCACCAGAGCACGGGCGTGACGACCGGCGTGATCGCCGACCTGGGGACCGTCTACAACTCCGACACGTTCCACCCCAACGCGGTTCACTATTACCCGGCGGACGACACGTACACCGTCGGTGACCGGAACCCGAACCTGTTCGTGAAGGTGTCGCGAGCCGGCGAGCTGATCTGGCAGTTCGGCGGCGCCAACCCCAAGGATCCCACCAGGTTCTTCGGCGACGTCCCCGGCTGGTCGGTCAACCATGGCCACCAGCTGTTGCCGGACGGAACGTTCCTGTTCTTCAACAACGCCGCCGGCGAAGCCTGGCAGTACGCGCTGGACACCACCCAGATGACCGCGACGTGCACCTGGCATTACAACGCCGCCGGCGCGAGCAGCAGCGTCCTGGGCGACATCCAGCGCCTGCCCAACGGCGACAACCTCGTCACCTTCTCGACCTCCGGCCAGATCCACGAGGTCGACCCCAGCGGCAAGCTGGTCGCCCGCTTCACGTCGGCCACCTACGGTTACGCCGAGTTCCGCGCGTCGCTCTACGGCCCGCCGCCCTACTAAGTAAAGGACCCTCAAAGGGTCCTTTAGATCCCCCGCGGGCGAGCACCGCCGGGCAAAGCCCGTCGGCGCTCACGCGACTACTGACCGGGCGCCGGCCGGACCGTGGCCCACGCCGGATCGCCCGTCGCCCACTGCGCGATCCAGGTCTTCAACGGGGTGCCGTCGGCCGCGGTCATGGTCAGGTAGCTGCCCAGCATCGTGTGAGACACGCCGTCGACGACAAAGGCCTGCGTCGTCGGATGGTCGTACTGGTTGGTGAGCAGCGAATCGATCGCCGGGCCGAGCGTGTCGTACCCGAAGAACACCTTGATCGTCGCATCCTCGGTGAAGGTGAGCAGGCCGATTCGCGACGAGGGGTTCGCCGTCGTGATCGCGTCGATCACCGCCGGAAAGCTGGTGTCGCATCCCGAACAGCCCGACGGAAACACGATGCCCCAGGCCTGCTGCCAGATCGGGTAGTTGCCGCCCATCACGTCCACGAACGGCGCCGAGTCCTGCAGGATCTCGACGCTCGCGTCGGGCCAGGCGGCCACATAACGGTGCTGGTTCAAGGTGACCCCGTAGCCGCCCGCGCTGGACCCCGCCAGCCAGATGCGCGAGATTGACGGCAGCGTGGCGTGCACGGTGTCCACGATGACCTGCGCGTTGAGACCGCCCGTGTGGTGGACCATCCTGGTCTGTCCGCCCACGTCGTAGCTCTGCACGACGCTGCCGGCATGAACGTCCCCCGTGCAATAGGGCACGTACACGAAGGACGCCCCGGCGAACGGGCTCCCCGCGTCGGCCCGCGAAAACAGCCCCGACGCCTCCAGCATCGTCAGGTCGCTCTTGAAGGTCGCCTCCGTGTAAGGCACCGCGATCTGGATCGCCGTCCCGAGCGTGAAGCAGGTGTTCGCATCCCAGCAGGCCCCGCCCCCCTCCATGTAGACCAGCAGGTCCTGGCTGCCCGGCTGCAGGTTGACGCCCACGCCAGCCACCGACCCGTCCCCGCAGGTAGTTCCCCGAATCGGAACCCAGGTCCACGTCGCCGCCGGCGCAGAAATAGGCGCGCCGCCCGCGACCTCCGCGCTGGTCGGCGAGCCGGACCCGCACGCCAACAGGACCAAGAGGGGCGCTGAGAACAGCCACGATTTCCACGGCATAGGCGCAGTGTATCCGTGAGCCCTCAAATTCCAGACGGGGTAACGAAGTTGTTTCGCTCACGAGAAGATTTGTCATCCGTGGCGTTCAGTAAGCAGGAACCCGGTTTTCGGTGCTGTCCCAGCTGAGCCGTTCTGATATCTTGCGCGAAGTTTTGCGAGCCAAATAACAAAACGCGAGGAGCTCGATGCGGTCGATTGCTGCGGTGCTTGTTCTGGTGTCTGCGTTCGTCGTTGTTGGATGTGGGGGTGGCTCGGCAAAGCCACAAACCGGAGGGACGTGCACCCTGAACAGCCAGTGCGATCAACCGCTGGTCTGCACCTTCGGCAAGTGCCACGCGGCCTGTAACGCCGACACCGACTGCATCACCGGCCAGCTGTGCGTGAAGACGACGACCACCCCGGACGGTGGCACCACGGTGACCGGCAATGTCTGCCAGCTCCCAGCGGAGCTGAAGTGCGTCTACAACAGCCAGTGCTCTGCGCCGCTGGTGTGCGCGCGCGACGAGCAGTGCCGCAACCAGTGCCAGGCCACGGTCGACTGCGTGACGGGCCAGATCTGCACCACGTCCGGCGTCTGCGCGACGCCCGACCAGCTGGTGGCCGGCACCAACGACGTCATGCTCGTCACCGCTGGCATGGGCGGCGCGGGCGGACAGGCAGGCGGCGGCGCCAGTGGCGGGTCCGCGGGCGCTGCCGGCGGGTCCAAAGGTACTGGTGGAACGGCCGGCGGCGCTGGAGCCGGCGGGGCTGCCGGTAGTGGCGCAGCCGGGGCCGCTGGTGGAGCCGGCGGGGCGTCCGTCGGGTGCGGGGCTGGCTGCGGTGTCGACAAGCAGTGCGTCGACAACGTGTGCCAGCCGTGCGGCACGGCCGGGATCTCGTGCTGCGGCACCGGCGACATGGCCACCTGCGACCCCAACCTCACCTGCGTGAGCGGAACCTGCACGTGCGGCGACGTCTCGCAAGCCTGCTGCAGCGGGACCACCTGCAACACCGGTCTCCAATGCTCCAACGGCAAGTGCGGATGCGGCTCGGCCGGTCAGTACTGCTGCAGCGGCACCAACAAGTGCACGGGGACATTGGTTTGCGGAGGACGTCGGTGCGGATGCGCGCAGGCGTGCGATGAAAGCGCCGCGCTCAAGAACGACGGATCGATTTACATCAGCGGGACACCCGTCACGAAGACGGACGGCACGTTGTTCACGGCGGCGAGCGTCTCGAACAACAGCTCGTTCACCTGCGCTGTGAAGACCGATGGGACCGTCTGGTGCTGGGGCTCGAACAGCTACGGCGCACTCGGGATCGGCGATACGACGATAGCCTCGGCCGCCAAGCCGACGCAGGTTCAGACGGCCGCGGCGAGCGGGATGTTCCTGACGGGCATCACCTCTGTGACCGTTTCCGACTACGGTTACAGCGCTTGCGCCATCGGAGCGGGTGGGACGCTCTGGTGCTGGGGCTACGGCGGGTACGGTCAGCTCGGGATCGGCGACGAGTCGAACTCCGCCTTTGCCGTTCCGGTCGTGACGGACTCGTCCAACACGCCGGTCACGGGATTCAAGACGGTCTCCGTGAGCTACCAGACCACCTGCGGAATGAAGACGGACAACACCGTCTGGTGCTGGGGCGACAACCAGTACGGTCAGGTTGGCATCGGCGTCGATCCAGTGACCAACCCAACGACCAGTCGCTACGTGGTGTACCCGGCGCAGGTCACCAAGCTGGCTCAAACGGCCACCAGCGTGATCACGAACTATTACAACTACACGTCATGCGCCAGCGTACAGGACGGAAGCGTCTGGTGCTGGGGCTACAACTCCGCCGGCGATCTCGGGAATGGCCTGGCCACCGGCTACGCGAACGTCCCGTCGCAGGTGCTGACGGCCGCCTCCACGCCGCTGACCGGCGTTTCGCAGGCGCTCAACTGGTCGAGCAGGCCGTGCGCCCTGAAGACCGACGGCAGCATCTGGTGCTGGCCGGATCCGGCCGGGGGCACCAACTACTACGCGGTCCAGCTCAAGGACAGCAACAGCGCCCGCGTGACTGGCCTGACCGTCGTTGGCCGCAACTGCTACATCGACATCGACGACCAGGTCTGGGTGAACGCCTACACGTCCACCTCGTACCAGGTGACTTGCCCGTAGGCGGCGTGAGAAAGTTGCTCCCGTGTCGGAGGTTGGCATTGATCTGCAGCCGGGAGCCAAGGTCGGCGAGTACGTAGTCGATCGGAAGCTGGCCGAGGGGGGGATGGGGGCCGTGTATGCGGGCCACCATCCCGTCATCGGCAAGAAGGTGGCGGTCAAGGTGCTGGCGCCGCAGTGCGCGGCGGTGCCCGATCTGGTTCGGCGCTTCGCGGAAGAAGCGCGGGCGGTCAACAAGATCGGGCATCCGAACATCATCGACATCTTCTCGTTCGGGACGCTGCCGGACGCGCGCCCCTACTTCGTGATGGAGTTCCTCGAGGGGGCCAGCCTGGGCGAGCGGCTGGAGGCGGGGGATCTGAAGCCGGAGGAGACGCGGCGGATCCTCCGGCAGATCTGCAGCGCGCTCGAGGCGGCGCACCGCGCGGGGATCGTCCATCGCGATCTCAAGCCGGAGAACATCTGGATCGCGTCGCCGGCGCACGAGGACTCGTACGCCAAGGTGCTCGACTTCGGAATCGCCAAGCTGCTGGACAGCCCGACCGGGCAGCGCACGCAGACGGGGGCGGCGATGGGGACGCCGCGCTACATGGCGCCCGAGCAGTGCATGGGGAAGGACGTCGGGCCGCGGGCAGACCTCTACTCGCTGGGGGTCATCCTGTACGAGATGTTCGCGGGCGTGCCGCCGTTTCGCGGCGACACGTTCGGCGAGCTCCTGTACCAGCACATGTCGATGACGCCGGATCCGCCGTCGAAGCACCGGCCGATCGATCCGGCGCTGGAGCAGGTCATTCTGGCTTGTCTCGAGAAGGACCCGCAGCGACGCCCGGAGACGGCGAAGGATCTGGCGACGCAGCTGGATCTGGCCTTCGGCGGCGGGCGGGGCACGAACGCCGGCGTTTCCGCGGCGACGCAGGCCGCCCCGAACCCGACGCCGTCGGTGGCGAAGCCCGCCCCCTCGACGGGCGGAGCGGCGCCGGTCACCACGATGGGGCAGTCCGTGGGGGAGTTGAGCCTGCCGCCGCGCCCGCGACGGGTCGGCCCGGGCCTGGTCGTCGGCGGGGTGGCGCTGGTCGTCGTGATCGGCGGGGCGACGCTGTTTCACTCGCGGTCGGCGCCCACGGTGAACGCCCTGGCCGCTCCGCCGCCGCCCGGGCAGGAGCCGGTGGTGAACGCGCCGCCCGTGCAGCCCCAGGCGGCGCCTGCGACGGGGGCCCTGCGCCTCCACATCGAGAACGGCCCCGCCGATCGGGTGCTGGTCGACGGACGCCTGATCGGGCACGGGCTGTCGGACGCCCAGGTCAGCGATCTCGCCCCCGGCTCACACCAGGTCCGGCTGGAGGGCGCCTATCGCCCGCCCCAGACGGCCGCCGTGACGATCGAGGCAGGCGCGTCGGCCTCGCTGACGCTGACGCTGGCGCCGCCGGTCGAGAGCGGAGCGTCGTCTCACCGAAACCACCCGGCGGTGTCTGCGGCGGACGACCAGACCCGACCGCCGCCGGCCGCCAAGCCGAAGGCGAAGCCGTCGCGCGCCGAGGAGCATGGGCTGATGGACGCCAATCCCTTCCGCAATCCCTGAACCGCATGACCGGATCCCTGACTCGCCGAGCCTCTGCCCTCCTCGCCTTCGCAACCCTGGCCGCCGTCACGACGCGCGCGCGGGCCGAGACGCCGGCGGCCGTCTCGCCGGCCGCCCGCCAGGAAGCCGCCGAGCGCTTCGACCGCGGCCTGAAGCTCTTCAACCAGGGCGAGAACGCGGGCGCGCTGGTCGAGTTCAAGCGTGCCTACGAGCTGACGTCCGATCCGCTGCTGCTGTTCAACATCGGGCTGGTCTACGCGGAGCAGAAGCGCCCGGTGGACGCGGTCGACGCGCTGGATCGACTGCTCGGCAGCCCGGCCCGGCTGACGGCGGACCAGCGGGCCAAGGCCGAGCGCGTGCGCGCCGAGCAGGCCGCCTCGATCGCGTTCATCGAGGTGGCCACCAGCACCCCGTCGGTGATCGACGTCGACGGCGTCGAGGTCGCGCGCACGCCGCTGGTCGGGCGGCTGCGCATCGCGTCCGGCACGCACCAGATCGGCGCCGTCGCGCCCGGCTACGCGCCGTCGCACCGCTCGATCGACATCGCGGGCGGCGAGACTCAGAAGGTCAGCTTCGAGCTGGTCCCGGGCGACGCGGCGCTGGGGCACCTGGGCATCCGCACGTCGCTCCCCGGCGCCGACGTGTTCGTCGACGGAAAGCCGGTCCCCGGGAAGACACCGCTGCCCTCGACGCTGGCGGTGGCGCCCGGCGAGCACCAGATCGAGCTGCGGCGCGACGGATACCGCCCGGCCTCGCAGGCGGTGCGCATCGACGTTGGCTCGGTCGCCGAGATCAAGCTCGAGCCCGAGCTGGATCAACCAGCCGCCGAGCGCATCGGCGGCAAGCTGCAGGTCACGCCCAGCGAGGCCGACGCGGTGGTCTCGGTCGACGGGCAGCCGGCCGTGGGGACGGGCGATCCTCTGCGCCTCCCGGCCGGGCCTCACCACCTGGTGGTCACGTGCGCCGGCTTCCAGGCCGCCGAGCTGGACACCGACGTGGCCCAGGGCTCCACCCAGACGGTTCGCGTGCACCTGGATCCGACGCTGGAGACGCGCCAGAGCTACCTGGGGCACATCCATCAGCGCCGGGTCTGGGGCTGGACCGTCGGGGCCGTGGGCGCCGCCGCCACCGTCGCGGGGGTGGTCCTGGTGGTCACCGGGCGAAGCGCGCTGAACGACGCCAACGCGAACCTGGCGGCGGTGAACAAGGCGGCGGTCCAGTTTGGCGGCGGCGTCTGCGACCCCGCCACCTACCTGAATCCCACCCAGACGGTGGCGTGCGACAGCATGGCCGAAGACGCCGCCAACCGGGTGAACAACGCGAACCTCCGCATCACGCTGGGGTACGTCACCGGCGGGGTCGGGGTGGCCGCCGTGGTGGTGGGCGCCGTGCTGCTGCTGACCGGCGACGACCCCGGACGGTACGAGCGGGCCGGACTGGAGCGCCCGATCGTCACCGGCTGGACCACCGGCTCGGGCGGCGGGCTGCTGTTCAGCGGTCGCTTCTGACACCGGCTCAACCGGCTCCGGACATCGGCCGATGGTCGAGCTGAGCCATGTCCGCCGAGCCGCGCCTGCCGCCCCCCGATGAGCCGGGCGAGGAGACCGGCCTGGCGAAGGGCGCCACGATCGGCCGTTACGTGGTGCTGGGACTCCTGGGCCGCGGCGGAATGGGCGAGGTGTACGCCGCCTACGATCCCGAGCTGGATCGCAAGATCGCGGTCAAGCTGCTGCGCGCGCGGGGGACCACGGCCGGCGCCGACGGGCGAACGCGCCTCCTGCGCGAGGCCCAGGCGATCGCCCGCCTCTCGCACCCCAACGTGGTCGTGGTCTTCGACGTCGGGACCTTCCGCGATTCGGTCTTCATCGCGATGGAGTTCGTCGAAGGGAGCACGCTCGGCTACTGGATCCAGGCCCAGACGCGCCGCTGGCGCGAGGTGCTGGACGTCTACGCCGCCGCCGGCCGCGGGCTGGTGGCGGCGCACGCGGCGGGGCTGGTCCACCGCGACTTCAAGCCCGAGAACGTCATGATCACGCGTTCGGGCCAGGTGCGCGTCATGGACTTCGGCCTGGCCCGCGAGCAGTTCGCGACCGATGACGACCCCGCGCCCGCGCCGCCGATCGCGGCGCTGGCCCAGTTGATGGACGGCGACGTCGACGCGGACGCCACCGCCAAGCTGGGCGGCGGTCCCGGGGCGGCCATCCCGTCGCCGACCTCCAGCTCCGGCGGCTATCTGAAACTGAAGTTGACCCAGACCGGCGCCATGCTCGGCACGCCGGCCTACATGGCCCCCGAGCAGTTCGCCGGCACGGGCGGCGACGCGCGAACCGATCAGTTCTCGTTCTGTGTGGCGCTGTACGAGGGGCTCTACGGAACGCGCCCGTTCGCGGGCACGAACGTCGTCGAGGTGATGGCGAACGTCGTGGCGGGGACGGTCTCGGACGCTCCCGCCGACGCGCGGGTTCCCGGCTGGATCCGGAAGATTCTGCTGCGCGGGCTGTCGACGGACCCGGACCACCGCTACCCGACGATGACCGAGCTGCTGGCGGCGCTGGCCCAGGACCCGGCCAGCCGGCGGCGGCGCTGGCTGGCCGCGGCGGCCGGGCTGGCGTTGCTGGCCGCCGCCGCGACGGGCGCGCGCCGGGTGACGGCCGGCCAGCACGCGATGTGCGCGGGCGGTCCCGAACGCGCGGCGACCGCCTGGGGACGCGACCGGCGCGCCGCGATCGAGCGCGCGTTCAACGCCGTGGGCGGACCGAACGCGGCCCGCGCCTTCGCGGGCGTGGCGACCACCATCGACTCGTATCTGGCCCGGTGGATCGACATGTACCGGGAGACCTGCGAGGCCACCCACGTCCGCGGCGAACAGTCCGCCGAGGTCCTGGACCTGCGCATGGGGTGTCTGAGCGAGCGGCTGGACGGCGTGCGCGCGCTGGGCGACGTCTTGATGAGCGCAGACCGGGCCGTGGTCGAGAACGCGGTGAGCGCGGCCGGCGCGCTGCCGGGCCTGGACCGCTGCGCCGACGTCGACATGCTCCGGGCCGTCGTCAAGCCACCCGACGATCCCGCCGCCAGAGCCAAGGTGGCGGCCGTGCGCGAGCAGATCGCCAAGGTGCGGGCGGTCGGCGACTCCGGCAAGTGCCAGGACGCCGCGCGGCTGGGCATTCAAGTCGCGCGCGACGCGACCGCCACCGGCTATCTGCCGGTGGAAGCCGAAGCCAAGTTCGAAGCGGGCCGGCTGGGCGAGGCCTGCATCGAGGCCACGACGTCGATCGAGTTTCTCCAGCGGGCCGCCGTGGCGGCCGAGGCCTCGCGACACGACGAGGTGTTCGTCGAGTCCACCGCGGTGCTGGCGGAGATGCTGGCCGACCGGCAGCACGAGATCTCGCGCGCCGAGGATGCGATCGGACATTGCCGGGCGGTGCTGTCGCGTCTGTCCGGTCACCCGGTCCTGGAGGCGTGGGTCGCCAGCGCGGCGGCGACCGTGGCGCTGAACGAAGGGAACTACGCGGAGGCGTTGCAGTTCGATCAACGCGCCTATGAGCTGCGGCAGCGGCTCTACGGACCGGACAACGCCGAGGTCTCGACGGCGCTGACAAACTGGGCGCTGGCTCTGCACGCGCTGCGCCGGGACGCCGAGGCGGAGCCGCTGAACGCGCGCGCCATCGACATCGAGACGCGCGTCTTCGGCTCGGACAACAGCCGGTCGGCGATGCTGCAGGTCAACCACGCCGAGATCCTGACGGCGCTGGGGCGGTTCCCGGAGGCCCATGCCGCGGTCCAGGCGGCGCTGTCGATCTGGCGCCGGCAAGGGGCCGACCAGTCGCTGGTGGGCTACGGGCTGCTCGATCTCGGCCGTCTCCAGCTGGCCGAAGGCAACGCCGCCGTCGCGGCGCGAACGCTGGAAGAGTCGCTGCGCCTGGTGGGCGACGCGGACCGCGACACCACCGCCGAAGTGAAGTTCGCGCTGGCCCGCGCGCTCTGGTTCGGCCCGCGATCGGCGCGCGCGCGCGCCATCGACCTGGCGCACGCGGCCCGGGAGCTGCTGGGAAACCAGCCCGGCGCGAAGCGCGTGCTGGACGAGATCGAAGCCTGGGAATCGTCCCACCGCCCCGCCTGAGCTGTTGCGGCCCGGGCAACGGGTGGTGCCTGCAGGCAACGGGTCCGACCGGTGCGCGCCGCGTCCAGCCGCCACGGGAGGGGTCGCAAATTGCCAAGGCCCGCCGCCACTTGCAAACAAGCCAACAATAAATAGTAAGTTGGCACTCATATTGTACCTGTATAAACACCGAGGAGGCGGCTCGGATGACGGACAAGCGGAAGTTGGTGATGACGGTGGTGTCGGGGCTCTCGATGGGGATGGCGGGGGCGATGGGGTGCACCAACGAGCCGCGCCCCGGGGCGGTGACCAGCAACGACCTGAACGCCGCCGTCAGCGCCGTCAACGGGCTGTCGGCCCTGAACGGTCTGTCGGCCCTCAACGGCCTCTCGGCGCTGAACGGAATGTCCGCCGCCAACGGCCTCTCCGCCCTCAACGGCCTGTCGGCCCTCAACGGGCTGTCGGCCCTCAACGGCCTGTCCGCCATGAACGGGCTCATGACGACGTCGGCCGGCCGCAAGACGGTCTCATACCTGATCAAGTGCGCGCTCGCCGCGAATGACAGCCTGGTCAAGCAGGACCAGAACGGCGTCAACTACACGTTCGCCGGCAGCTTCGGCCTCTGCCCGGCCTGGAAGAACGGCGCCGCGAACACCAGCCAGGCGTGCATGGAAGGGATCTCGGCCTGCATGATGGCGCACATCAACACCTCCGGAGTTCACGTGCCGCTCTGGCTCGATTCGCCCGACTCATCGATCGGGTGGGGCGTCGACCGGGTGAACTACCCGATGCAAGAGGGGACGTTCTTCGGGGACATCATCGACACCGGTCCGCTGACCAGCCTCGGAAAATCCAGCGTCGTCGCGCCGGCCGCGTACTTCTGCGACGGGGCCGGCTTCCCGGCGGGCGCCGGCGGCGTGGTCGCCGGCCGCATCGGCGCGAACCAAGTCAACGCGCCCTACCGGAACCCCTTCGGCAACGGCGCCGCCTGCCAGACGGTCATGGTCAACAACACCCCGGTCAACGCCGGCCACTTCAGCGGAGGCGTCACCGGCAGCTGCCCCGCCGGCTCCAATTCGAACCCCGCGCAGGGCTGCCCTGACGGCTACGCGTCGATCCTGACCACGGCGGGCGCCGCGAGCGTGCCCTGGAATCACCCGATCACGGTCTGGCGCAACAACAACTACACGCCGATCTTCGACACGGGGTATCAGTACACCATCTCGCTGGCGGCCGCTTCCGGGATGGGCATCGACACCGGTTCGACCCCCGTGCAGCTCTATGCGCTGGCCGCGAACGCCGAGTCCTCGGTGTTCACGTTCGCGGCGTCCGGCTCGAACTGGACGGTCTCGCCGTACACCGACCCGACCAAGTGCCTGGACGCCGGGGCCGGAACCAACGGCACCCACCTGCTGCTGAACCCGTGCAGCGGCGCGGCCTCGCAGGCGTTCGCCGTCTCGGCCGACGCCCAGTCGGGCGCGTTCATCGTGAAGGCGTCGAGCACCGGCCGTTGCGTTCAGGCCCAAAGCGGGTTGACCAGCTCGGGCGCGCCGATCGAGGTCGACGATTGCGTCGCCGGCAGCTCGATCCAGAAGCTCGCGATCCAGGCGACGGTCTACACGCCCAACACCGTCCTCACCACCTCCTACCCGTCCGCGACCGGCCCCTGCGCGTCGCTGTGCGCCGCGCCGATCGAGATCGGCGCCCGGTCGTTCAGCGCCGGCGCCGTGGGCACGGCGGCGTCGTGCTACGAGACCACCTTCCCGATTGCCGGCGGCCAGGCCAGCAACATGACCGCGCGGACCCTGACGATCAACGGCGCGGCGGTCAGCCAGACGGCCGCCTGGACGCTGCCCGCCAAGCGCAACGGCGGCTACTGCATCCAGGTCGGCGCGGGGAGCCCGTCCTACGCGTCCTTCATCACCTTCTGAAAACCGGCGGCGCGCTGCAGCAGCAGCGCCCGCTCGCGCAGGTTGCGGGTCATGCCGGCGGCCCGTTCCAGCTCGGCGCGCGCCTCCGCGAACCGTCCGAGCTTGCTCAGCAGATCGCCGCGCACGCTGGGGAGCAGGTGGTAGTCGCGCAAGGCCGGATCGCCGGCGATCGCGTCGATGAGCTCCAGCCCCGCCTGCGGCCCGTCGGCCATGCCGACCGCCACCGCGCGATTGAGCTCGACGACCGGTGACGGCGCGACCCGCGCCAGCTCGCCGTAGAGCGCGGCGATGCGGCGCCAGTCGGTCTCGGCGCCGGTGCGGGCGCGCGCGTGGCAGGCCGCGATCGCCGCCTGCAGCGCGTAGCGGCCGCTGGCGCCCCCCAGCGCCTCGGCCCGCGCCAGCGCGGCCAGCCCGCGCCCGATGAGCAGCTGATCCCACTGCGCGCGGTTCTGATCCAGCAGCAGCACCGGCTGGCCGCCGGGGCCCTGGCGAGCCCGCGTGCGCGAGGCCTGCAGCTCCATCAGCGCCACCAGCCCGTGCACCTCGGGATCGTCGGGGGCGGCCGCGGCCAGGACGCGCCCCAGACGCAGCGCCTCCTCGCACAGCTGCGGGCGAATCCAGGACTCGCCGGCGGTCGCGGCGTAGCCCTCGTTGAAGACCAGGTAGATCACCTCCAGCACGGAGCCGAGCCGCGGCGCCCGCTCGTCGCCGTGCGGGACCTCGAAGGGGACCTGCCTGTCGGCCAGCGTGCGCTTGGCCCGCACGATCCGCTGCGCGATCGTGGCCTCCTGCGACAGGAAGGCGCGCGCGATCTCGTCGGTCGACAGCCCGCCCAGCATCCGCAGCGTCAGCGCGACCCGCGACTCCGGCGGCAGCACCGGGTGGCAGCAGGTGAAGATGAGGCGCAAGAGGTCGTCGCCCACGTCGTCGTCCGCCTCGGCCTCGATGTCCAGCGCCGCGGAGTCCTGCGCGCGCTCGGCCTCCTCGCCCAGCTCGCGGTGCTTGCGGCGGAGCAGCTTGTGCCGGCGCAGCTGGTCGATGGCGCGGTTCTTCGCCGTCGCCATCAGCCAGGCGCCGGGCTTGATGGGGATCCCGGAGGTCGGCCACTGCTCCAGCGCGGTGACCAGCGCGTCCTGGGCCAGCTCCTCGGCCAACCCCACGTCGCGCACCAGCCGCGCCAGCCCGGCGATCAGGCGTGGGGCCTCGATCCGCCAGACGGCGTCGATGGCGCGCCGGACCTCCGGAGGTGCTTCTTCCACCCGGACATCACAGCACGCCGCCCGCCGCCGGCCTACTGGCGCTTTTGCTTGGCCTCGACAGTGGCGCGCAGCTCGGCCTCCTTCTGCATGAGCTCGGCCGGCGCGTGCCCGAAGTCCTCGGCTTCGAAGATCTGGCGCAGCTCCAGCTCGCAGTCCGTCCGGAACGGCGGCGGGCAGCGCTTGGCCCACTCGATCGCCTCTTCCTTGGAGCGGACCTGCAGGATCCAGAAGCCGGCGATCAGCTCCTTGGACTCCGCGAACGGCCCGTCCACCACCGAGCGCTTGCTGCCCGAGAAGCGGATGCGGGCCCCTTTCGACGACGGCTGCAGCCCCTCGCCGGCCAGCATCACCCCGGCCTTCACCATCTCTTCGTTGAACTTCATCATCTGCGTCATGATCTCGACGTCCGGCGGGGCGCCGGCCTCGGAGTCAGCGGTCGCGCGAACCATCAGCATGAATCTCATCGTGGTCTCCTCGTGTTCGGGGCCGAAGAGCCGGCCCTGACCCCACGACGAAACACCTTGGCCCGGATCGACAGCGCGGCGACGTTTTTCTGGCAGGGCAAGCTACCATCCAGGTCATGCCTGGCTATCTCCTGGTCGACCGTGATGGCCTGGCGCGGCGCCGGGTCGCCGCCCTCTCGGAGCTGTTCGACCCCTGGACCTTCCGCCACCTCCAGGCCGTGGGCCTTGGCGCTGGCTGGCGGTGCTGGGAGGTGGGCGCCGGCGGAGGCGCGGTGCCGCGGTGGCTCTCGGCGCAGGTCGGACCGGCTGGTCAGGTCATCGCCACCGACCTGGACGTCTCCTGGGCCCATGAGCTGGACGGGACCAACGTCGACGTGAAGCGCCACGACGTCGGGACCGAGCCGGCGCCGGCCCAGGGGCTGGACCTGATCCACGCGCGCCTGGTGCTGGTCCACGTTCCCGATCGAGCCCGCGCGCTGGCCAGCATGGTGGGGGCCCTGCGCCCGGGCGGGTGGCTGGTCGTCGAGGACGCGGACCCGGCGCTGCAGCCGCTCGGCTGCCTCGAGTCCGACCGCCCCGAGCAGGTGCTGGCGAACCGGCTGCGCGACGGGTTCCGCCGGCTGCTGGCGGCGCGCGGCGTCGATCTGGCCTACGGGCGCAAGCTGCCGCGCCTGCTGCGCGAGGCCGGCCTGGCGAACGTGCGCGCGGACGCCACGTTCCCCGTCGCCTCGCCGGCGGGCGCCGAGCTGGAGCTGGCCACGACCGCGCTGCTGGCGGACCAGCTGATCGACAGCGGCAGCGCGACGCGCGCCGAGATCGACCAGCACCTCGACACGGTCGCGGCGGGCGTGATCGACCTCGCAACCTCGCCGCTGGTGACCGCCCGGGGGCAGCGGAGCTGATTCCGGCCGGGCCTCGCCGGAACCTCGGGAAGATTTCGGCCCTCGCCCGTTCACATGGTTGGCGCCGACGGCGCCGTCACTTGGCGCGCTGGGCGGCCCGGGGGGGTTCGTGCGCGGGGAAGTTGGCGGCGCCGCCGGCGACCCTTTGACGCGCGCGCTGCGCCGCGATCTGGCACGATGGTAGGCAGCCAGTATGGGCACGCCCGACGACGACGCTCCGGAAGGGTTCGACAGCGAGCCGACCCACATGGACGAGATGGATCCGATGGACTCGTCCGGCAAGCAGACCGCGGCATACAAGAGCGCGGAGTTCCTGGCCGGCCAGCAGGCGGGCTTCAAGGACGGGGTCGAGGCGGCCGTCGCGGCGTTGCGCGCCGAGCTGATCCGTGCGCGCTGCACCGAAGACGAGATCAAGCACATCATCGCGCGCGTGCGCGCCGGCACCGCCAGCCGCGCCTGAACCGCCGCCTGATCTGCGCAGAATCAGGTTGCGCGAAGGACCGCGGTGTCGTTCGCGGTCGGGCTGAAGCACTTCCTTGGTCCGCATCCCGTCCTTAGGTTTGCAACTACCGCAAGGATGAGGAGGCGAAGATGAAGAAGATCCCGATGGTGATGAGGGTGAAAGGTCTGGTGGTGGCTGCGTTGCTGGGTATCTGGTGCTTTCCGGCGATGAGCTTTGCGAAGTCGCTGCCGGCCGATCCGGCGCCACTTCCGTCGGTGGTGACGTCGACGCGCGCGCCGGTCGCGGCCGAAGCGCCGGCGACGCAGGACACGGAGGCCGCGTCGCTCGCGCAGCGCGAGCATCAGTCGCAGAACCTGCAGGACTACAAGGGCGGCGCCGCCGTCGTCTACGTCGGCAGCGGCGTGCTGCTGGTGGTCGTCATCGTCCTGCTGATCCTGCTGATCTGATGCAGCGACGGCTGCACGCATCGGCGGCCGTCGGCCTTGCCGCGCTCGCGCTCGGCGCGATCGCGTGCTACGCGGGGGAGGCGCGCGACGTCTCCCCGCGACGGGCGGCGGCCCTCGAGGCGGACCCGGCCTGGAAGTTCGTTCACGACGTGCCGTTCGTCCGGCAGCGAGGCGACGCCGATTGTGGGCCCGCGGCCCTGGCGATGGTGCTGGGGCACTTCGGCGTCAAGGCCACGCTGGAGCAGGTGGTGGCGCTCGATCCGCCCGATCGCGTCGGTGTCCGGGCGGGCGCGCTGCGCGACGTGGCCCGCAGCAAGGGCTTCGAAGCCTTCGTCGTCGAAGGGACCTTCAACGATCTCATCGACCAGCTCGGGCGCGATCGGCCGGTCCTGGTAGGACTGGCCAAGCCGATCACCGGCGGCCGCGCCCTGGCGCACTACGAGGTGGTGGTCGGCATCGACAAGCGGGACCGGCGGATCGTCACCCTCGATCCAGGGCGCGGGCTGCGCGAGAACAGCCTGGAAGGGTTCGCCCGCGAGTGGGTCCCCACGGGACGCGTGACGCTGATCGTGTTCCCGAGATCGTCGGTCTGATCGCTAGGCCCGGTGGTGCTCGGGCGGCGGTGAGAGCTCGCCAGGCTGGCGGAGGGGGTCGTCGGGCTCGGGCCAGCGCTTCTGGTCGTGCTCGTCCTGCCAGTCCAGCCGGCGGGCGGCGCGTTCGGCGTCTTCCTGGGGCGACAGGATGCGGGGCTCCTCGTCCGCGTTCTCCGGGATTTCACGTCTCTTGTTCATTCCGACAAGCTGGCTATGGAACCCGGACCGAAAAGCTCAGCCGGGTGGTATAGGAAACCCATGTCAGGCACGATGCTCTCCGCCAAGGCCGCCCTGGAACGACTGAAGGCCGGCAACAGCCGCTACGTCCAGGGCGTGCGCAGCGTCGAATCGATGCTGAGCCACAGCCGGCGCGACGACCTGCTGAAGCCGCAGACGCCGTTCGCCATCATGCTCGGCTGTTCGGACTCGCGCGCGCCGGCCGAGATCGTGTTCGATCAAGGGCTGGGCGACCTGTTCGTCATCCGGGTGGCCGGCAACATCGTGGCCCCGTCGGGGATCGGCAGCGTCGAGTTCGCGGCCGATCGTTTCGGCACGCGCCTGGTCGTGGTCATGGGCCACACCAACTGCGGCGCGATCCAGGCGACGCTCGAATCGATCGTCGCGCCCGCGCCGACCTCGCGCAACCTGATGTCGATCGTGAACCGGGTGCGTCCCGGCATCGAAGGGTTGGTGGGAACCGATCTGGCGCGCGACCCGATCCGCCTGGCGCGCGAAGCCATGCGCGCCAACGTGCGCGCCGGCGTGAACCAGCTGCGGCACGGCTCCGAGGTGCTCGAGCGCCTGGCCGAGCAGGGCCTGGCCGTGGTCGGCGCCGAGCTGGATCTGGCGACGGGCGAGGTGACGTTCTTCGAGGACGTGCCGGCCTGACGGCCTCTCCGGCTTGGCCTGGCTTCGCCGCAGAGGCGCGGATCAGTGGTGGTAGGGCTCGTGGCGGATGATGGTGAGGGCGCGGTAGAGCTGCTCGCAGAGGACAAGGCGGGCGAGGCGGTGGGGCAGGGTCAAGGGGGAGAGCGAGAGGCGCAGCTTGGCGCGGGACGAGAGCGCGGCGGGGATGCCGTCGGCGCCGCCGATGACGAAGGTCAGCGCGCGGGTGCCGCGGGTCATGCGCCGCTCCATCTGGCTGGCGAAGACCTCGGTGGTCCAGGCCTCGCCGTCGGGCTCGAGCGCGATCGTTTCACCGTCGGTCGGCCAGCGTCGGGCCAGCGCCTGATCGTCCTCCACCTCGACGACCTCGATCGGCAGGTGCCGCCGCGCCCTGACCAGGTAGTCATCGGTCAGCGCGGCGAGGTGGCGGTCGCGGAGCTTGCCGACCGCCAGGACGACCAGCTTCACCCGTCAGAGCGCGCCGTACAGCGCGTCGGCCTGGGTCAGCATCGATTCGGGCGGGACCTCCAGCTTCACGCGCGGCGCTTCGATCCAGAGGCTCTCGAGGTCGTAGAACTCGCGCACCGGGTGATAGAAGACGTGGATCACGAAGGCGCCGAAATCCAGCAGCGTCCAGCGCCCGTTGCCGGAACCCTCGCGTCCCAGCGCGTAGATGCCGCGCGCCTTCATGGCCTGCGACACCGACTCGGCGATCGCGTCGACCTGCCGGTCGCTGCGCCCGCTGACGATCCCGATGAAGTCGGTGTAGCTCCCCATTCCGGAGACGTCGATCAGCACCGGCTCCAGCGCTCGCTTGTCCAGGGCCGCGTCCATGGCGGCCACCGCCAGCTCGCGCGTCGCGGAGACATCGCTCTGGTTCCGGGCGGCAACCGGGGCATCGATCAACCCGCGCCGGTTGAGCTTCGACTTGCTGGCGCTGGATTTGCCGGACTTGCTGCCGGATTTGCTGGCGCTCGACCTGTTCGCGCCGCGGACCGGTATGCGCTCGCTAGGCTTTCGGCCGGCGGCGCCCCGCCTCTTCTCTGCGCTGCCCTTCTTGACCCCGGCCCCTGAAGAACGCTGCGTTTTCTTCACCTCGACCCAATCTAGCAAAGGGCCTTCGCGACCGCCAGAGACAGTCGCGTCACGGTGTCTGCGTGGACGTCACCGCGGCCGCCGCGGCGCGCGCCGAGTCGACCGCTTCCTGCAGACGGCGTTCGAAGGCGACGACCAGCCGAGACAGGTAGCTGTGGCCGGCCCGCCCCAGGCGCTCCTCGACCGCGGCGGACGCGCGATCCAGCCAGCGCATCTCTTCACCCTCGGGATCCGGCCGGTCGCCCGGATCGGCGGTGCGGCCGCCCGTCTCGGACCAGCGCCGCGCCGCGCGCTCGATGCGGCCGCTCATCCAGCTGGGCGCCTCGAGGGCAGACCGCGCCAGCACCCGCCCCCCTTCCTGAAACGCCGCAACCAGGGCGGCCCGCTCCGATTCGGCCAGCGCGCCGAAGATCGCGATCCGCAGCAGCGCCGCCTGGGTGCGATCGATCTCGCCGCCCACGTGCAGCTTGAAGCAGTAATGATCGAACAGCGAGCCGAGCTGGAAGGTGGTGACCATGTCCTCGGCGCGCCGCCCGATGGCCAGCAGCGCGAAGAACTTCTTCCAGGCCAGCTTCAGCGCGATCAGCGTGGCGGCCGTGAGCGTCGCGTTGCGGATCGCCGTCCCCTCGCGCGGATCGCCCAGCAGGTCGGCCGAGGACTGCGCGATGTCGACCTGTCGCCGCTCGGCCAGCTTGATCAGCAACCCGGCGCGGACCCGACCGGCGAAGTAGTCGTCCAGCACCGGCAGCGGGATCGCGCCGCCCACGGCGGTGGCCATCAACGCGCGCCGCACGATCAGCCGCCGATTTTCCGCAAGGTGGTCGATGGACGGCTCGGGCGCTCCGTCCGTCGACACCAGCTCGGGCGAGCCGAGGCCGCGCGGGTGTCCGTTGCGTCGATCGTCCCCACCCGATGGGCCACCGGATCCGCTCATGGGCGTCGCTCCTTTGCAGGGCCGGCGCCGCGCGGCTCGGCCAGGCCATGCAACAGCTCACGCGCCTCCGGCACCGTGCGCTGGCGCAGCACCAGCTCTTCCGCGGCCGGCCGCGCGATCGGCGGCGTCGACGCCACCTCTGCCAGGCTCGTGTGCACCTCGAGCGAGCCCTGCTCATTGCCCGAATCGGTCTTGCTCCGGAACGCGACCGTCAGGTCCAGCGCCACCAGCGCGCCCGTCGGGCCGTCCACCAGCGCGCGCCCGGTGACCGCGTCGACGGTGACGCCGGTGCGCCAGGCCCGCAAGCCGTAGGCGTGAGGCGGCGGCGCCGCAACGCCGTCGCCCAGCGAGATGGTGTAGCGGATCGAGCCGGCGCCGCCCACCAGCTCCAGGCCGCCCTCGTCGAAGTGGGCGCGGGGCGCGGCGATCTCGAACGCCGCCGATGGTCCCCCCAGCGCCTCTTCGAGCAAGCGCTTGGGCTCTGGCTCCTCCGCGATGCGGCGAATCATCTTTCCATAGCGTAGCGCAACCGCCAGCTCGCGACCGTAGAGGACGACGTCACGGCCGCCGTCTCGATCGTTTTCCTCGTGGAACCTGTAGTTGCCCGCCCGATCCACCCAGACGTCGGTGGTCGTGGTCACCGCGGCGGCCGGCGCCCCCGGCCTCCCGGCCGACATCCGGAGCGTCGCGTGGTAATGCGCCCCACCCAGCTTGCGCAGCGCCGCCGCCAGCACCTCGGGCTTGACCGCCTCGGACAGCGTCGAATGCCGCGCGGCGCCGGGTGCCGGCGCGCCGGCCCCGTGGCAGGCTGTCGCCCCGGCGGCCAGAACGGCGGCCAGGCTGAGCAGCGCAACATAATTTCCCTTCAAGGCTCCGCGAACCTTAGCATCGAGCGACCATGGACGAGAGCGCCGCGATCCTGTCGTCGCCGGCCATGACCGTGGTGGCCGGGGTGTTCGGCGCCGTCTGGGGCAGCTTCTTCAACGTGGTCATCGCGCGCGTCCCGCGCCACGAATCGATCGTACGCCCCGGATCGCGCTGCCCGTCGTGCGGCCAGCCGATCCGCGCGCTCGACAACATCCCCATCCTCTCGTTCCTGTCGCTCCGCGGCCGGTGTCGGGCCTGCGGGGCGGCCATCTCGGCGCGCTATCCGCTGGTCGAGCTGCTGTCCGCGCTGATCGCGGCCGCGCTCTGGTGGAGGTTCGTCGCCGCGGACCCGACGCAGGCGGCGGGGATCCGGGTGGCCCGCTTCGCCTGCTACTTCGCATTTGCGGGCGTGCTGGTGGTGCTGTCGTTCATCGATCTGGCCACGCGGCTCCTGCCGGACGTCATCACGCTGCCGTCGATCCCGATCTTTTACCTGGCGGCGTTCGCCACGCATGAGGCGGGCTGGCTCGAACGCCTGATCGGCCTCGCGGCGGGCTACCTGGTCTTCCGGCTGATCGCCGACTTCTACTATTACGTGCTCAAGCGTGAGGGCCTGGGGCTGGGTGACGGCAAGCTGCTGGCGATCGTCGGGGCGGTGCTCGGCTGGAAAGCGCTCCCCTTCGTGGTGTTCGCAGCCTCGTTCATCGGTCCGCTGGTCAGCGTCCCGGTCGCGCTGGTGGCGCGGCGCCGATCGCGCGCGGCTGAGCCGCTGAACCGGCTGCTGATCCCCTTCGGCCCCTTCCTGGCCGCGGCGGCGCTGGCCTACCTGTTCGTCTTTCCCTGGCTGAACGCCTGGCTGGAAGGCAGCTAGTCCCGGCGGCCGCCGTCGGCGGGCGGGCCGGGCGCGGGAGCGGGCGGCGGAGGCGCGGCGGGCGCACCGGCGTCGGGCACGGCCCCCGGCAGAGGCAGGCCCCACAGCTGTCGCCGCTGCTTATACAGCGGCTCGCCGTACAGAAGCTCGGACAGGCAGGGGTGATAGGGCAGCGACCAGCTCTTGTTGCCGATCGACAGCTCCGAGGGGACATCGGTGACGACGCGCTTGGTGGCTGCCTTCTCGGACCAGCGCACCTCGATCTCGACGTTCGTGGCGCGATCCAGCTCATCCGGCAGCCCGCGCCAGTTGTCGTGGAGGATGCGCCGAACAGCCTTCAGCTGGAAATCGTTGTCGAAAGCAAAGCGCTCCTTACCCCCGCGAACCGGCTTGCCCCCGCTCTGACCCTCCAGGTCCAGCGCGCTGACCACCCGCGGTGGAGGCGACGTCTTGATCTCCAGGGCATCGAAGTACTCCTGAAGGCTGCACATATCGTCGAAACCGACCTGTCCGGGGGGAACGTTCGACAGATCCCGCTGGATGGCGATCCCGCAGCCCACGGTCATCACCAGACTCACGACCACCGTCACGAACCAGGTTCGACGCAGCATGCGCGCCGGCAGATTACGGCACTTTGCGGCGACCTCAAAATACCCAAACAAAAGGCTCGTGTTCCCTCGTGTGGAGGACCACGTTTTTTTTGCGACGAGCAGAATTTTGCTTACGTAGCAAGCAGAGTTTTGCCCACGGCCGGTCTGGGGCATCTAAGATGCGTTTCGTACGTCATCCCCCGAGAATCATGATTACAAAAAGCGACTGAGCCTTGGCTTATTACCACGAATTTCCCGGCGGATTCACGTGCAGTTCCACCGGGTTTGCAATCGAAACACACTTGCCTACAGTGAACGTGCCGCGACGAGCAATGTCATGAAAACGCTTCGACACCCCCCCTCACGAGAACTCTGGAAGTTCTGCATGGAGCGCTTGCGCGAGCTGCGAGGTCCAGATACCCGGGAGCGGGACCTGGCCAACATTCTTGGATTCGAGCACTCGCGCGCGGTCCGCTGGAAAGAGGGTCAGATGTATGTCGACCGGGCGGAGTACCTGGTCCGCCTGGCCGATGCCCTGGACGTCGAGACGATGCTGCTCGTCGCGATGGCGTCGGGGACGCTGACCGTGGAGCAGGCCCACCGCCAGCTGGCGGGGGCGGGCAAGTCCGATTCCGACAAGAAGAAGCGCGGCGGGACCCGAGCCGAGCCGCTCGAGGTGGCCAGCGACGCGTCCCTCTTCGCGGTCGACGGCGCCAAGTTCGACACCGGGCGCGGCGTCGTCCTGCTGGTGGCCGGCAACGGCGAAGGCCGGGCCGAGCTGGGCCAGGTGCTGGGGCGCCACCCCGACCTGGGTGGGATGGTCGCCACCGGTCTGTCGATCGGCGTCTGCCTGGCCGAGCGCTATCGCCCGGAGCTGATCTTCCTGGACCTGGGAGTCGCCAACGTCCACGCGTTCGAGGCCTGCCGGATCCTGGCCAGCCTGACCAGCCGCGCGGGTCGCCGCTCGCGGGTGGTGGCAGGCACCGCCACCATGACCGACGCCGTGGAAAAGCCGGCGCTGATGGCGGGCGCCGCGAACGTGACCTTGTTCCCGTTCACCGCCAGCCTGTTCGAGTCCGAGCTGGATCGTCTGGAAGAGCGGCTGGGGCCCCGCAAGGCCGCCCGGAGGTAACTCCAGGCGCCGGGGGTGTTACGCTGGCCCCGGATGCAGCAGTCTCGCCTGCGTCGGCACGCCGCCTGGGCGCTGGTCAGCGCGGCCTATCTTTGTGCGTCGCCGTACTTCGAGCAGCTGAACAACCCGAACGAGAACGTCCGCGTCTGGGCGACCCGCGCCATCGCGGTCCACGGGGTCCTGAACATCGACGCCGTGGTGGGCGAGTGGGGGTACGTCAACGACAAGGCCCAGCGCGATCACCATCTGTACTCGAGCAAGGCGCCAGGGGTCACCTTCCTGGGCGTCCCGGTGCTGTTCGCGCAGACCAAGCTCCGGGGCCTGTTCGGCTGGGGTAGCGCCGGCAAGCGCGAGACCACGTTCTGGCTGCGGCTGTTCGCCGTGAAGCTGCCGCTGTGCGCCTTCCTGTGGGCGTTCGCCCGGTTCGTCGAACGGCGGACCGGCTCGGCGCTGGCGCGCGACCTGCTGGTCGTGGCGCTGGGGCTGGGGACGATGCTGTACCCCTATGGGGGGATGTTCGTGGGGCACGCGCTGGCGGCGGCCGCGGCCTTCTCGTCGTTCATCTGCCTGGATGAGGCGGCCGACGCGCTCCCGCGGCGGGTCGCGCTGGCCGGATTGTTCGCGGGGGCTGCGGTCGTGCTGGAGTACCAGGCCCTGCTGGTGGCCCTGGCGCTGGCGATCTACGCCGCCGTTCGACACCGGCGGCGGGCGCTCTGGTTCGCGGCCGGCGCGCTGCCGCCCGCCGTGGCGCTGGGCGCCTACCACCAGGCGGCGTTCGGCAAACCCTGGGCGTTCCCCTACGCGAACATCGAGAACCCCGCCTATGTTTCGGCCCACACGGCCGGGTTTCACGGGCTCGCGGTTCCCCACCTTCAGACCTTCCCCACGTTCCTTTTTTCGCCGGCCTACGGCCTGTTCACGTTCTCGCCGATCCTGCTGCCGGGGTTGGTGGCGGCCATCTGGCTGGCGTCGCGCGGACACCAAGATCGATCGAGCGACCGGGCGACCCGGCAAGAGGCCTGGCTGGTGCTGGCCATCTGCGCGGCGATGTTCCTGTTCCTGTCGGGGATGAGCAACTGGCGCGCGGGCTGGTGCGTGGGGCCTCGCTACATCGCCGTGGTCGTGCCATTCCTGGTGCTGCCGATCGTCCAGTCGTGGCCGGCGATCGAGCGCCGCTGGTGGGCGACGGCCGGGCTGGCCGGGCTGGCGGCGGCGTCGGCCGTGCTCAACGTGGTGTCGGGCGCGGTGTACCCGCACTACCCGGAGTCGCTGCAGAACCCGGTCTTCGAGCTGGCGTTTCCGCTGCTGGCCGCGGGCGCCACGCCGTACGGGCTGGGCTGGGCGCTCGGGCTGCGCGGGCTGGCGTCGATGGCGCCGCTGGTCCTGCTGGTCGCCGGCGCCTTCGGGCTGGTGGCGGCTGGGCCGGATCGTTCGCGCCGGGCCGCGCACGCGGGGCTGGCCCTGGCGATCGCCGGGCTGTTCCTGACCGGCCTCGCCTGCTGCCGCCGGTCGCCGCGCGGCGAGCAGGCGCGCGTGCAGGCATTCGTGCGCGCCACCTGGGAGCCGCGTGTTAAAAGCGCGGCGCGCCCCTGACATGGACATCAGCGTCGTCCTCCCCATCTACAACGAGCGCGAGAACCTGGTGCCGCTCGTCGACGAGATCGCCGGCGTGCTGGCGTCGATGGGCAAGTCGTTCGAGATCATCGGCGTCGACGACGGCAGCCAGGACGACAGCCCGGCGGTCCTGCGCCAGCTGGCCGCCGGGCGCCCCTACGTGAAGGCGATCCTGTTCCGGCGCAACGCGGGTCAGTCGGCGGCGTTCGACGCCGGGTTCCAGGCGGCCACCGGCGCGCTGGTGGTGACGATGGACGCCGACCGCCAGAACGATCCGCACGACATCCCGCGGCTCATCGCCAAGCTGGACGAGGGGTACGACGTGGTGACCGGCTGGCGCAAGGACCGCAAGGACGGCCTGTTCCTGCGGCGCCTGCCGTCGCGGATCGCGAACGCGCTGATCCGGAAGGTGACCGGCACCAAGATTCACGACCTCGGCTGCTCGCTGAAGGTGTACCGGAAGGACGTCACCGACGAGATGCGCCTTTACGGCGAGATGCACCGGTTCATCACGGTGCTGGCCGACGGGCTGGGCGCGCGCGTCGGCGAAGTGGTGGTGAACCACCGCCCGCGCCTGGCGGGGCAGTCGAAGTACGGCCTGATGCGCACGGTGAAGGTCATGCTGGACATGACCACCGTCTGGTTCATGCGCCGCTACCAGATGAAGCCGATCTACGTGTTCGGCGGGCTGGGGCTGCTGATGCTGTTCGCCTCGGCCGTCCTCTCGGCCTACGTGCTCTACGAAAAATGGGGGCCGCTGCACGCCTGGGTGCACCGGAACCCGCTGTTCTTGATCGCGGTGACGCTGGCGCTGATGGGCGTCCAGTCGATCGGCACGGGCATCCTGGCCGAGCTGATCGTGCGCACCCACTTCGAATCGCAGCGGAAGACCACCTACGCGATCGCGGCGCGGGTGGGGTTCCCGCCCGCCACCTGAGATGTGCGGGATCGCCGGGTTCGTCGCGCGGCAGGTCGATCCGGCGGCGCTGCCGCGGATGCTGGCCGCGATCGCGCACCGGGGCCCCGACGGTGAAGGAGCCTGGACGGGCGAGGCCGCGGGCGACAACGGCGGCTGGCGCGTCGTGCTGGGACACCGGCGGCTGGCCATCATCGACCTGGCCGGCGGCGCGCAGCCGATGGCGAACGAAGACGGCCGCGTGGTCGTCACCTACAATGGCGAGCTGTACAACGACCCGCCGCTGCGGGCCGCCCTGGCGCGCGCCGGCCACACGTTCCGCACGCGCAGCGACACCGAGACGATCGTCCACCAGATCGAGGAGCACGGCGCCGCGGGGGTCGCCGAGCTGGACGGCATGTTCGCGTTCGCCGCCTGGGACGCGCGGACCGGGCGGCTGACGCTGGCGCGCGATCGCTGCGGCATCAAGCCGCTCTATTACGCCTTGCTGCCCGACGGCGGGATCGTGTTCGGGTCCGAGCTGACCGCCGTGCTGGCTCACGGCGGCGTCGATCGGACGCTGGGCGCCGAGGGGCTGGCCTCGTACTTCTTCTGTGACTACGTCCACCCGCCCCACACCATCGCCGGCGCGGTCCGGAAGCTGCCGCCCGGCCACACGGTGGTCTGGCAGGACGGGCGCCTCGAGGCGCCGCGGCCGTTCTGGCGGCTGCGGCTGGATGCGGCGCCGCCGCCGGCCGAGGACGACGGCGCGCGCGCCGCCCGTCTGTGGCGCGCGATCGAAACCTCGGTCGAGGCGCAGCTGGTGTCCGACGTCCCGGTCGGCATCTTCCTGAGCGGCGGCATCGATTCGTCGACGGTGGCGGCGGCCGCGGCGCGAACCTCGCGCCGGCGGATGACCGCGTTCTCGATCGGCTTCGAGGACCCGACCTTCGACGAGAGCGGCTACGCGCGGGCGGTGGCCGAGAAGCTGGGCGTCGAGCTGGTGACCGAGACGCTGCGCGCCGACAACCTGCTGGAGATCGCCGACGCGGCGCTGGACCGACTGGACGAACCGCTGGCCGACCCGTCGTACCTGCCGACGTTCCTGCTGTCGCGGCTGGCCGCCCGGCACGTCAAGGTGGTGCTGGGCGGCGACGGCGGCGACGAGCTGTGGGCCGGCTATCCCACGTACAAGGCGCACCGGCTGGCGGCGATCTACGCCGCGCTGCCGCAGGCGGTCCGAACGCGCCTGGTCCTGCCGGCGGTGGGCGCCCTGCCCGTGTCGGACCGCTACCAGAGCCTCGAGTGGAAGCTGCGGCGGTTCACCCAGCGGTGGGATGACGAGCGGGCGGCCCGGCACCTGCGCTGGATGTCGAACGTCGATCTCCCCGAGATCGCGGCGGCGATCCCGGCGGCGCGCGGCCTGACGCCGGCGACGCTGGCCGCGGCGCGGGAACAGCCGGCCGCGAGTGACTGGCTGAACGGGATCCTGGCGCTCGACTTCCAGACATACCTGCCCGGCTCCGTGCTGACCAAGGTCGATCGGGCCGCCATGGCCCACGGGCTGGAGGTGCGGCCGCCTCTGCTGGGCAACGGGATGGTCGATCTGGCGTTCGGGCTCCCCTCGCGCGACAAGCTGCGGGGTCACCTGTGGAAAGCGACCAGCAAGTTCCTGCTCAAGCGCGCCGTTCGCGGGCACATCCCCGACGCGGTCATCGATCGCACGAAGAAAGGCTTCGCGATCCCCCTGGCCGCCTGGCTGCGTGGTCCGCTGGCCGCGCGCGTCCAGGCGGTGGTCACCGAATCACCGCTGTGGGATCTGGGGTGCGCCGACCGAGCCGTGTTCGCAGGCTGGCTGGACGAGCACCGGCATCGCCGCCGCGATCGCAGCCGGCCGCTGTGGGCGCTCTATGTCCTGGACCGGTGGCTGCGCCGCAACGCCGGGTAGGGCACCGAGATTCCGATAATTATTTCTCACACAATGGGCTTCCGGTGTTCCGGGAAGCTGGCGTACGTTCCAGGCTTCCCATGAACCCACGTCACCGGACCGCTCTCCTCTCGCTGATCGCCGTCGTCTCGCTGGCTCCGCGCGCGCTCGCGCAGTATGCGCCTGCGCCGCCGCCCGCCCAGCCCGGGTACCAGCAGCCGACCGATGCGCCGCCCCCGCCCCCGGCCGAGGCGCCGCCGCAGGGCTATCAGCAGCAGCCGCCACCGCAGGGCTACTACGCATCGCCACCGCCGGCCTACTATCCGCCGCCCCCGCCGCCCCCGGTCTACGCGCCCCCGCCCCCGCCCCCGCCGTCGATCAACCGGTTCTTCCGCTTCGGCGGCAGCAGCAGCCTGATGTTCGGAATTCCGACGGGCTCGCTGATCGCCGGCACCTCGCTGAGCAGCGTGGCCAGCATCCTGATCCAGGTCGAAGGCGGGCCGGACGTGATCCTGTTCGACCGCCTGGTGCTCGGGTTCAACTTCGGCCTCGGCTACGTCGGCGCCGGAAGCGACTTCTCGAGCGGCTGCAACAAGGACGGGGCGTCGGGCTGCTACGGCCTGAACCTGGACATCGGCGGCCACGTGGAATTCAGGTTCATCAATCCCAATCCCGCCTACGTCCAGTGGCTGGTCCCCTGGGCCGGAATCGAGGGCGGCTGGGAAGGCCTGTGGCTGGTCGAATCTTCGACATACGCCAGCGGCTCCGTTGCGTTCGGAGGCAGCCAGTTCGAGATCCGCGCGGGCGCCGACCTGGCGCGCGGGCTGGAGCGAGGCTGGGGCGCCTTCCTGTCGTACCGGCTCGGAAGGTTCACGTCGGTCTCCAGCAGCAACGCCTACCTCTACGATTCGTCCAGTTACATCGCGAACGCGGCAGAGCACGGCTGGCTGATGCTCGGCTTCCGCGGGCGCTTCTGACCGGCGCCCGTCGCCAGTCGTTCAAGAAGCTGCAGGTCGCCCCGCAGCTGCCGGTGGGGCTCTGCCCCGTCATGGCGTGATAGTGCGCGGCGATCTGCGCCGGCGTGAGCAGCCTGTCGTAGACGGCGACCTTGCCGACGGCGCCGGGGAACCAGGTGTCCATGGCCATCGTGCCGATGGTCAGCGGGCTGCCGGCGGCGGTCGGGATCACGTTGTACTGGCTCATGCAGCCGGTCTGGCCGTGCTCGCCCTGATCCCACTCGACGCCGTTGACCCAGACGTTGATCGAGCCCGGGTACATCGACGTGCTCTGGCAGTCCGACGGCGCCGAGAGCGTGGTGTACTCGCCGACGACGTGGTACCAGGTGCCGGCCTTGATCAGGTTGTCGACGGGCTGCCAGTCGGCGGCTGAACCGAGACCGGCGCTGTTGTTGAAGATGTAGGCCGACATCCGGTTCGGGCGGCTCTCGGACGTGGTGGCGCTGTACATGCGCGCCTCCCACTCGCAGGTCGGGCTGTAGTCGGCGCACTTCCCCATCCAGTCGACGTAGCCGTCACTGCTGGCGTGCGGGAACTGCAACGTGTCGGCGTTGATCCAGCCCTCCCAGGTCAGGCTGTGCGTCGTCGGGACCGAGAGCCGCGCGCTGGACGGGATGGTCAGATAGCCGGTCGCGCCGTCGAAGTCTGCGGCGTCGTCGTCATTGGGGAGCTTGATCGTCGTCGGCGCCGTTCCCTCGTAGGTGCCGTCGTTGCTCCCGGCGAGATCGGGCTCCCTGGGGCCGCTGGCCCGCATCGCCCAATAGGCGACCGGCTGGTCGCAGAGGATCATCTGGTCGTACGTCGACGGAGACGAGCAGCTCGCCGCCATGCCGCCCGCGCCCCCCGCGCCGCCGGCGCCGCTTGCTCCGCCCCTCCCGGCCAGCCCGCCCGTGCCGGGTGCTCCGCCGGTGGCTGCGGAACCGGCTGCGCCGCCGGTTCCGCCGCCGGGGCTCGAGGCGCTGCAGGCTCCGGCGAGCCAGGACATTCCCGCGACGAACATCAATCGATGGTTCATGCGCTCCTCAGAAGCTGGGAACGAAGCTCACCAGGAAGACGAAGGGGGGATAGGCGACCGGGGTCACCGCTCGCCCCAGGCAGGTCGGGGTGTTGACGTGCCGGTTCAGCGGCACCGCGAAGTCTATCGACAGGAGCTGCTGGTAGACGCCAAAGGCGTCGTGCAGCACGCGGAAGCTGTACCCGACATCATAGTAGACCCCCCGCCCCGTGAACTTGTAGTCGTCGCAGCTGGTGATCGCGCCCGTGTCGAAGAACACCGTCCCCGCTAGCCCGCGCACGCTGGTCAGGTGCAGCAGGTTCCAGTCGAGGCCCGAGATGTAATCGCTGCGAAACTGGACGCTGCCGACGACGTTCGCGCGGGCCAGCAGCTCGTCGGCGAAGTAGCCCCGCATCGCCGCGGGACCGCCGGCGGCGGTGAGCTGGCCGGGCAGGCGGATGTCGCCGGCCGTGGCCGCGCCGGTCACGTCCACCCCGAAGACCTGCCCCGGCGCCACCTCGAAGAGGCGCAACGCTTCTGCGCCCCCCGACACCTGTGAGAGCGTGCCGCCGCCATGCTCGAGGAGCGTCGCGGCGTATCCGGCCGACACGCTCAGCCCGACCGCCCGCCAGGGATCGTACAAGAAGTCGCGCGTGTCGTGCGCCAGGCCGGCGCGCGCGCTCACGCGCGTGCCGGGATAGGCGACGTCGCCGGGTGAAAGCCCGAAGGTCGGGTTGATGCGCGACACGCTGAGCCCGCCCAGCAGCGAGCTGGAGAGCTGGTTGTGCGTCACCTGATCGCCGAAGTTCCAGTAGTAGGTGCCGCCGGCGCCGATCTGGGTGGCCTCGCTGTGGAACGCGGTCAGCAGAATCTCGTGGCGCAGGTCGTGCTGCGGCTTCAGCAGGAAGGCCGCCTCGAAGTTCGCGGTGAAGTTCGAGACATTCAGCAGCGCCCCGAACCCCTCGTACAGCAGCCGCCAGCGCAGCGGCTTGCGGTCGTCGTAGCGCGGGTCGTCCGACGGGCGCAGCGAGCCGACCGCGCTCTGCACCAGCCGCTCGCGCGGGTCGATCTCGACGGCCTTCAGGCCGGCGGTCAGGTCGAGCGCGAACAGGTGGCCCGGCTGGTCGTCATCCCAGCGCAGCGTCTGGCGCCCGCCGCCGCGGTCGGTGACCAGCACCTCGACCGGCTCGCGCAGCGTCGCCCCCTGGCGCCGCACGTCGATCTCGACGTGCACGCCGCCCGACGGGCGTGGCGAGACCCGCACCGCCTCCAGCCGGTAGTTCACCCTGGGCAACGGGCCGAGCCATTGCCGCCAGAACCAGTCCAGGCTGGCCCCGAACGTCTCCTCGGCGGCGCGCTGCAGCGACTGTCCCTGGTTCAGCATCCGCCGCGTCATTGGTGGGAACGCCGACGGCCCCAGCAGGTCCAGCAGCTTCGAGTAGATCAGCCGCGGCGTCGGCGCCTGCGGGTCGGCGAACAGCCGGACGTCGTCGCGAATCTCGTCGCGGTCGCCCACGGCGCCGAAGTAGCTGGCCGCCGACGCGAGCAGCGGCGCGTAGAGCAGGTCGTCCACCGCCGGCACGAAGTCGAAGGGGCGCAACAGATCGGCCGCGTACTCCAGGCGGTGGAACTCCGCGACCGCGTACAGCTCGGTCAGGTACTCGGCCAGCACGCCCGCTTCCATCGCGTCGAACCGCTGGTCCAGCACCGCCCGAACGATCGCCCGCACCAGCTCCAGGTGGTGGTACTTGCGCAGCCGCTTGATCGGGAAGATCCGGAACAGCTGGTCGGACACCAGCACGACGCCCGGGTGCGGCTGAACCAGCTGGTGGCGCAGCGGCGCTTCGACCAGCGTGATGGGGGCGTCGGTGCCGGGCATCAACGCGTCGACCAGCCGCAGCGCGCGCTGCGCCGTGGCCAGCACCAGCGCGGGCGTGTCTTCCCGGACGTAGGGGAGCGGCTGGTCCTCGCTGCCGGGCGGCCGCGGCGCGCGGTGCAGGTAACGCACCAGGTGTTTCCCGACCGTGATGGTGTCGGGCCGCAGGACGCGGTCGGTGACGATCGTGGGATAGGCGAGGTCGCCGCTGTCGACGGTCACCGGCTGGCTCGGGCCCGGCCAGACCACGGGTTCGCCGTCCAGGACCAGCGCCAGCCTGGTCGGCGATCGCAGCGAGACCCGCGCGCGGCCGGCGCGGGCGGGCGGCGCGGTTAGATCGAAGCCGTGGGTCCTCTGGAGCGCTGGCATCGGATAGAAGCCGCCCATGAACCGGCACCGGCGCCTGTCGCAGCCAAATCCGCCGAACCTTTGCGGCACGCGGACGGAGAAATCGATCTCCAGAGATGCGCTGGCGCCCGGCGGCAATCCCGGCGCCAGCGGGACGCGCGCGATCGTTTGCGCGCCGGCTGGCGTGTCGGCCAGCGTGACCGAAGCCGCCGTGCCATTCACCCGCACGTCGCCGATCGTCATCGCGGCGGGCGAGAACAGGCCCGGGTACAGCCAGTGGTAGTTGACGTCGTTCAGCGCCGCCGACCGTTCCGCCAGGTGGTTCGGGTAGAGCCACAACGGAACTTCCGTGATGGGCACGTCGCTGCGGTTGGTGACCCGGAGGCGAACGTGACCGCCCAGGGTGCCCGCCCCGGGATCCAGCGTCACGGAGATGTCGACGTCGGGGTCCGGCGTGTCCGCGCGCGCGGGCGTTGCCGCCAGGGCGGTCGTCAACGCCAGCGCCACGGTCCAGCGCTTCATGGGGCCGAACGAGGAGTGTTCAGGGGCCGACCTCGGGGGCGCTTTCCGGCGCTGGGGCGTGCTCGGCTTCCGCCGCCGCGCTGGTGGTGGCCGTCGACACGGCTGCGTCGCCGACCGAGGGGGACGGCCCGTAGTCCACGCCGTGCTTGCGCACGTAAGCGGCGATCGGCTGCTTGATCTGCCCCATGATGCGCCCCTCGAGCACCTCGACGGGGACCGGCTGGGCCAGCTCGTAGTAATAGCCGCGCGTCGCCAGCGCGAACTGGTACGACTGCCCATCCACCTGGAAGTGGCGCTTGATGTTCAGCGGCAGGGCCCCGATGCGCTTGAATTCGCGGTGGCGCAGCACGAAGTCGAACAGCCGCACCGCGCGGTTGTTCACCAACCGATGGCAGCCGTGCGAGAAGCGTCGCGCGATCGACGTGTAGTCGACCGAGCCGTGCGTGCGGATGCCGTTGTCGAACCCGCCGCGCTTGGGATCGATGTGGATCCCCATGACCAGGCCATACGCCGACGCGTAACCGGGGCCCATGATGTCGGTGTTGACCAGCGTGACCGGCCCGACGTTGGTGTCCAGCACCTTGCGCATCAGCAGGTCCTTCATCTGCGTCCCCTCGGGCGGGTTCCAGACCGGCGTGGCCACGATCTGCTTCCAGACGCGCGGCCCCACGTCCGAGTTCTTGTACTTGTAGTACACGCGCCCGTCCTGCATCTCGCTGCGCCACGAGCCGATGGTCGTGCGCCACGAGCAGAGCGGGATCTTCTGATCGTGCCAGTGGACGAACAGCGTCAGGTGCGGGTAGTGGTCGCGGCGCTGCTCGATCAGCTTGCCGCGCTTGTCGAACGGGAAGTCGTACCAGACGTCGCCGCGATCGATCTCGGCCGACAGGTCCATGCGATCGGCATAGTAGGCGGGCAGTGGCGGCGCCTTGAAGGCGACGTGCAGCGTCGCCAGGCCGGCCCGGTGGGCGCGCAGGAAGGCGATGGCGTCCTCGGGCGTGGCCACGCCGATGGCGGCCAGCAGCGCGCGGACGTGATCGCCGATCAGGTCGGGGATGGGGTGCTCGACCCCGGCCTCGTCGTGCCAGGTGGGGGGGTTCTTCTTGTGCGTGTTGTTGATCGAGTTGTCTTCGACGATGCCGGCTGCGTCGGCGACCCGTTCGTTCAGGACCCGCTTGAAAGCGTCCAGCGTGGCGGCCCGGGTCGGCGCCAGCAGGGCGGCCTGCGTCTCGCCGCCCAGGAAGCCCCACCCGAAGATATCGTTCTTGCGCTCCCAGCGGGCCAGCGCCTCGTGCGTCGGGAGATCGAACGTCCCCGGCACGAAGCGACTGCGCGGCGAGAGGAACGCCTCGCAGACCAGCCGCGCCTGCAGCGCCCGCACCGCGCGCACGCGCACCTGACCGCGGACCGCGCGATCGGCGCGCGCACGGGCCTTGGGGTCGGCCCGCAGCGTCGCGATCGCCGTTTCGGGCGCCGGCGTCAGCCCCGGTGAGCGGCGCGCCGCCTCCTTCAGCATCCAGGCGCCGTCGTGGACGGCTTCGTCGTAGTCCCGCTTGGCCCGGTCGCGGTCCAGGTAGCCGACCTCGCCCGTGAACCCCTCGAGCCCGTCGCGGTCGACCGCGTCCAGGCAGGCCTCGCGCGCCGGGGCCGTGTCCTCGTCGGCGCGGCCGGCCAGCACAGACAGCGTCGGCGGGATGCCGAACACCTCCAGGTAGTTCCGGACCCGCTCGCCTTCCTTGACCGGCTGTCCGTCCGCGTCCAGGCGCTCGCCGGCCAGGCCGGCGAACGTCGCGCGGTAGGCGTTGGGCTTGGCGTCGTCCCCCTGCCCGTCCTGCAGGATGAACGGGGCCCAGCCGTCGCTCAGGTCCACGTCCAGGAGGCCGGCCGAGCGCGCCGCCTCGGCGGTCAGCTTGCGGGCCGCGCCGTGGTCGTAAGCGTACGTCTCGCCCGCGGCGAGCGGCGCCATCGCCGGCAGGCTGGGGATCGGCGGGCGGGCCGGCTTCTCTACGACCGGCGGGGCGCCCGGGGCCGGAGCGGGCGCCGGCGGCGGCCGGCGGTGGCACCCAACCGCGAGCGCGCAGGCGATCGCCACGCACAGCAGAGGGCGGCGATCGCGATCCAGCACGGGCGCGATCTTAGCGTCTGTTTGGCGTCTCTCAGTCGCGGAAGTTCACGAACTGAAGGTCGAGCCCATACTCGCCCCGGCGCAGCAGCGCGATGGCCGACTGCAGGTCGTCGCGGTTCTTGCCGGTGACCCGCAGCTCTTCCCCCTGGATCTGCGCCTGGACCTTGAGCTTGGCGTCCTTGATGGCCTTGACCATCTTCTTGGCGACCTCCGTCTCGATCCCCTGCTTGATCCGGATGAGCTGGCGGACCGTCTGCCCGCCCGCCGGCTCGACGTCCTGCGGGTCCAGCGCCAGCTGCGAGACCTTGCGCTTGGCCATGCGCTCGCGCAGGACCGTCAGCGCCGAGGCCGCGTGCGGCTCGTCGGACGAACGCAGGATGATCCCCTCGGGCGTGCGCTCGAGGTCGGTGTTGGTGCCGCGAAAGTCGTAGCGCTGACCCAGCTCCTTGCGGGCGGTGTTGAGCGCGTTGTCCAGCTCCATCAGGTCGACCTTCGAGACCACGTCGAACGACGGCATCGCGGGCATCATAGGCCATACTTGAAGGCCCGTGCAGGCTCCCACCGCTGACAGCGCCGAGACCGTGGACCCGCCGTCGATGCCGGCGGCCGCCGCGCGCTTCGTGCGCGCCGAGCACCTGACCGCGGACTACGTGGCCGGCCGACACATCGCGCTGACCCTGACCCTGGCCAGCATCATCGCCGCCGGCGGCGCCCTGATGGCAGTCCACGCGCGCCCCGTCGACTGGCTGTTCGCGCCCGCCTTCTTCGTCGTGGCGAACTTCATCGAGTGGGCCGTGCACAAGGTCCCCATGCACCACCCGATGGCCCCGCGGATTCTCTACAAGAACCACACCCTGATCCATCACCTGGCCTTCACCGACCGGAACATGCCGATCGCGCGGACAGCCGAGCTGGGGCTGGTGATGATGCCCTGGTACACCATGATCGGCCTGTTCGCCGTCGCGTCGCCGGTGATGATCGTCGCCGGCCTGCTGCGCGGCGTGGGCCTCTCGGGCGTGTTCCTGCTGGCCGCCGTCGCGTACTTCCTGATGTACGAGGTGCTCCACGCGTCGTACCACCTGCCCGACGCCCTGCTGAATCGCGTCGGCCTCGGCCGCCTGGGCCTGTTCCGCGCCGCGCAGGCCCACCACCAGCATCATCACGTGCTGGCGCGGATGTCGCACGTGAACTTCAACGTGACCTTCCCGCTGATGGATCGGCTGATGGGGACCAATGAGGCCCCCACCCCCGCCGAGACCGCGCCGACTACTTGATCGAGCCGGCGAGTTTCTTGGTCTGCTCCTTGGTGCAGACCTTGACCGAGGATCTCACCGTGACCGAGTAACCCTTGCCCGGAAAGTAGAGGCCGGTCTGGGCGGCGAGCATCGGCGCCGACTTGGGCGACTTGGCCTTGTCGGTCATGTAGGCCTTGCCGACCTTCTTGTATGAAAAGAACGGGTCGTTCGGCGCCGGCAAGACTTCTTTCTGCGTGGGCGCGTAGACGTCGACATAGGTCTCGTCTTCCTTTTCGCCAGGAATCTTGAACACGTACTTGCAGTCGTCCTTCGTGCCCTCCTCGCCCGCGAACACCGCCTCCGACTTGCCGCAAGCCGAGTAGACCGCCGAGACCGGCAGATGCGCCGCGATCGCCGGGTCACAGCAGTTCTTGCCGTGCAGCTTGCAGGTCGGCTTCGCCGCCGGAGCCGCCGGAGCCGCCGGCTTGCCCTGCGCCCGCGCGACCAGCGCCGGCAAAGTGCCCGCCGCGAACCCCGCAGCCGCCGACACCGCCAGCCCAAACAAAATCTTCCTTTGGAGCATCCAGGCCCTCCTGAGTGGGAAAAGGAGGCCGACCGTAGCACAGCCGCACCGCGCCGGCCCCCTCGGGTCCTCCGCCCACTCCCCGACGAACCCCCGTTGACACCCAAGCCCCCAGCATGTAGATCAACCGCCCGCATCACCTGGGGTGGTAGTTAAGCTTGGTTATAACGCCGGCCTGTCACGCCGGAGGCCGCGGGTTCAAGTCCCGTCCACCCCGCAAGCTAGGTAGTACGAAATCGTTTCCGAATTCGGACCCTGTAGCAAAACCTGTAGCAAGGTCCGAGGCTGACGCGGTTGATTTCGCGGAGTTAGGTTCGTCGCTGGAAGGCTGCTTCCGGCGCGATGGAGCGCGATCCGGAGCTTCGCGACCTCCCCGCAGAGCGGCGTCCAGACCAGCGTCGTGTAGTCGTCGATCGTCGCCGACTTGGGCCGGCGTGCGAGTCCGGTAAGTACGGGTTGCAGCAGTCGCCCTGGCCATCGATTCGATAGACCAGAACGTCGCCCGCGCCAAACAGCAGCGGCTGAGGCTGCTTCAAGGTGTTTCGCGGTTTCTCCGGTGGCAGTGACCGTAACTGATCGCCAAGCGTATCGAGGAGGCGCTTCCGCTTCCGAGATCCGCATCGGCCATCCCCAGCTTGGCGAGCATCGAGAGATCCGTACCGTCGGCGATAATCTCGAGCGCGCGCCGTCGAGCCAGGGAGCGGATTCCTCGTCGCTGAAACTGATCGGCGACGACCAACCAGAACGTCGAATGACCTTCCTTACCCGGATCGGGCGCATCCGAATTCAGATCGACGAGCAGCCCCACGAGCTCGTCGCCGTTGTATGGAAGCCGACAAACGGCTCGAATCGATGTGCGTAGATCGAGCGCGTCGTCGCTGCAGTAGAGACTCACGCCCCAAGTACCCATGTCGGTATTTTCTCACGGCGGGCCGATCTCGCGTTCTCTGCCTTCGTGGGCGGCGCAAGGCGACGGACTCTTGGGCCGTCAGGTGTTACTGCGCAGCTTGAATGACGGGCTGCAGGCCAGTTTCGGCCCAGCTCGATGATGGTGATCGGCGTGTGGCAGCTCTGATCGCCATCGTGGAGGTGGCGCTGGCGCGCGGGGGCGGCGGCGGTGTACTCCCGGCGGCGAAAGGGGAGCATCGGCGCGAGGCTGGCCGAGAAAGGTAGGTGACCAGGGGGCGGTTGCACCCGCCCGCCTGGTCGTGCTCCGGACCTGGATGAAAGGTAGCCAAGTTGACGGAGCGAGGACGACGATCAGAGCAAGCGGGGTGGACGTCAAGTCCTGGGTGGCGGAGGTGCCGGACGTGGAGGCGGTCCGCCCGACGGTGTGCCCCCGCTGCGGACGGCCTGGGCGGCCGGTTGGCGAGAGGCTGGGGATCGTCGGGCACGGCCTGCGCGATCGGCAGCAGCGCGGGCCGATGGTGGCTGGCGGCGTTCCCCGCCTGGTGGTCGTTCGGGTGCGGCGGTACGCCTGTCTGTGCGGCGCGATTCTGACGGTGGTGCCGCGGGAGGCGCTGCCGGCGCGGCTCTACACGATTTCGGCGGTGGCCTGGGCTCTGGCGCTGTTCGGGGTCGACGGCGCTTCACCCCAGGACGTGCGCCGGCGGACCAGCCCCTGGGCGGTCGTCGGGGCGACGGCGGCGGCGGGGTGGGCGACGCTGCGCCGGTGGGTGGCGGCAGTCCGTGACCGCCGGCTGCTCGCCGACGTCCGAGCCTGCCCGCGGGACTTCACCGCCCGCCAGGTGGCCGAGCGCGCGGCGACGACGATGGCGGGCTTCGCCTCACCCGCCGCTGCCGCCATGCCGATCGCCGCACGCGCGTTCGCCGGCGCGGCGCGGGCCGGGTGATGGCCATCGCCGCTCGCATCGGCGGTAGGGCGCCGCCCACCCGGGATGATCTCTCCCGAGGCGGGCGGCGCTTTGGCATCGGTGGTCCTGCGGCCGCAAGCAGCGGGCGCGGAAAGGACCGACATGCCCGACATCGAGAATCTACGACCCAAGGACCACGCCGAGGAGATCGCGATCTTTCGCAGCGAGATCATCGGGGCGCTGACCCGGCGCGAGCTCGACCACGGGGAGCTCGCCGCGTCGCTGGCGGAGCTGGCGGCGACGCGCTACCGGCCGCCGCGCGCGCACGGCACGCGCCAGTACGCCGTCCCGACGCTGGAGCGGTGGTACTACGCGTATCGCCAGGGCGGGCTCGAGGCGCTGCGGCCCGACAGCCGCAGCGATCGCGGGCGCGGGCGCGACCTCACGCCGGAGCAGCGCCAGCTCCTGTGCGACATCCGGCGCGAGCACCCGTCCGCCTCGGTGCCGCTGATCCTGCGCACCCTCGAGGGCGACGGTCGCCTGGCCAAGGACGCGGTCTCGGCGTCGACAGTGCGCCGGCTCTTCGTCGAGCAGGGGCTCGACCGCATTCCGCTCCGCGACGGCAAGGGCCCGAAGACGCGGCTGCGCTGGCAGGCCGAGCGCCCGGGCGCGCTGTGGCACGGCGACGTGTGCCACGCCGCCGCGATCACCGTCGGCGGCGCGAGCAAGCCGGTGCGCATCCATGGCCTGCTCGACGACGCTTCCCGATACGTCATCGCGCTCGAGGCCCATCACACCGAGCGCGAGATCGACATGCTGGGCATGATGGTGCGGGCCATCCGCAGGCACGGCCCGCCCGACGCGCTCTACCTCGACAATGGCGCGACGTACCGAGGCGATCACCTGTCGACGGCGTGCGCGCGCATGGGCATCTCGCTCCTGCACGCCCGCCCGTACGACGCCCCCGCGCGCGGCAAGATGGAGCGCTTCTGGCGCACGCTGCGCGAAGGCTGCCTCGATTTCGTCGGACCGCTTGGCTCACTCCACGACATCAATGTGCGGCTCTGGGCTTTCCTCGACGAGCACTACCATAAGGCCGCGCACGCCTCGCTGATGGGCCGTTCACCGGCGGCGGTGTACGAGACCGCCGAGCGTCCCGTCGACCGCTTCGACGAGCAGAAGCTGCGGCTCGCCCTCACCGTACGCGTCCGCCGCCGCGTGCGCCGCGACAGCACCTTGCCCCTCGACGGCGCCGACTGGGAGCTCGACCAGGGCTTCCTCGCCGGCCGCCTCGTCACCGTCGCCCGCTGCCTCGTCGACACCACCGAGCCGCCCTGGATCGAGCACGAGGGCAAGCAGCTCGTCCTGCACCCCGTCGACCCCACCAAGAATGCTCGCCGCAAGCGGCCCGCGCGCGGCGGCCCCTGGTCGGCGCCGCCGCGCACACCGACGGCCGTGACCTTCGACCCGCCCAAGGTCCTCCTCGACGCCGCCGTCGGTCGTACCCCCAGCTCGGAGTCCTCCTCGTGACCCCCGCGTATCTCGCGCATTTCGGCCTCGATCACGTCCCCTTCTCCAAGGAGATCGCCGACGCCGACCTGTGGCTGCCTCCGTCGAAGGACGCGATCGTGCACGAGCTCGAAGAGGCCATAGACGAGCACGCCTCCGTCCTGCTCACCGGCGAGCCCGGGGCCGGCAAGACCTGCGTGCTGCGGGCGCTGCGGCACCGGCTGCCCCAGGCGGGATTCCGCCTCACCTACTGCCACAATGCCACCCTCGGCCGGCGAGACTTCTACCGGCAGCTCTGTCTCGCCCTCGGCCTGTCCCCGTCCGCCGCCGCGGCCGCCGTCTTCTTCGCCGTCTCCTCGCACGTCGAAGATCTCGGTCGAGAGCGCGTCCATCCCGTCTTTCTCCTCGACGAGGCCCACCTGCTCCACCAGGACATGCTCGACCACCTGCACATCCTGCTCAATTACCAGTGGGACTCGAGGGCGCTCCTGTCCCTCGTGCTCGTCGGCCTCCCCGAGCTCAATGACCGGCTGGCGCTCCGTCGTAACCGATCGCTCTTGTCCCGGATCCACAGGCGTCTCGTCGTCGGCCCTCTCACGCCGGACGACACCGCCGAGTACGTGCGCGTCCGCCTGCGCAAGGCCGGCGGGGAGCGCGAGCTCTTCACCAGCGACGCCGTCGCCATGCTCCATGAGGCCGCCAGCGGCTCCCTGCGGGACCTCGACCGTCTCGCCACGGCCGCCCTGCGCGAAGCTACCAGGAGAAAGCGCAAGCTCGTCGAGCGCGACGTCCTCGGCCGCGTCATCGACCTCGAGACCAAGGAGGCCGCATGAGACCCCGCCACGCCCAGATCCACCTCCCACCCCTGGACGCCGGCTACGCCCTCACCCTCGTCGGCATCTTCGAGCGCGCCATCGACGCCATCTGGCGCGCCCACGGCCACGGCATGTCCGAGCTGCAGGCCCTCCGCGCCGAAGCCGCCAGGTCCACGCGACAGATCCTGCCACCGTCCGAGCCAGACCCCGACGACCGCCTCTTCTGATCCACCTCCGCGATGGCCATCGTCGGCGTGCAACACCACCGTGCACCTCGCCGATGGCCATCATCTACCCGGCTCGCAATCCCATCATCCAGCGAGCGTGGCAACA
>DATJWP010000071.1:0-4881 GCA_035578045.1 Polyangia bacterium
AAGGCGACCCGCACGAGCGGATGGATGAAGCGGCCGGCAGCCTCGAGGGGTTGCTCGAACTGGCGGCGCGCGACGAGGCCCAGGGGTTGGGCGACGCCCCCTGGCCGCCGCATTTCCGCAAGATGGAGGGCGAAGCGCCGCGGGTCGCGCCGTCGCGCGCCAAGCCGAGCACCGCGACCGGAACCGGGCGCCGCGCCCCGAAGATGCCGCTGATCGTCGTCGCCAACTCACCCGACAAGAACGCCGCGCTGGCCGGCCTCGAACGGTGGAAGGCCCGCCACGCCGAGGCCGCCGGTCATCTGGCCGTCGACGACGTCCTGGTCGATTCGATGCGCGGCCGCTCGTCGACCTGGACCCGCATCCGCCTGAACCTGCGCCACGTCCCGGAGGACGTCCGCCCCAAGCAAGAGACGCCCGACCCCGACGACGACCCGACGCGCGAATGGCGGCAAAGATGGCGGTAGCAGCGCCACATACGTAACTGACCTACGACGGTTCGAGGTCGTTCCGGGCGCATAATGCGCGCCGAGGGAGGTGCGTCATGGCGATCATCGCGCGTTTCTGTTTCGACGTTCCGTTCGGCAAGAAGGGCGAGTTGTTGCAGCTCATGAAGAAGTTCGAGCCGCTCCAGAGCGACCTGGGCTTCCCCAAGCCGCTGGTCCTGGTCGGATCGATCGGCGCGTCCGAGTCGCGCGTCGAGCTCAATCACACGTTCCCCAACCTTGCGGCCGTCGAGGCGGTGTGGGCCAAGCTCAACGATCCCCGCATGGCCGACTTCCAGAAGCAGATGGCCCCCTACGTGGTCCCCGGCTCGCACCGATGGGAGATCCTCCGCGTGCAGGAGGCCTGACCGAGGGGTCAGCGACCGTGGGCGAAGATCGCCTTGAGCTCGTGGGGGGCGACGACCTCGAGCTGTTCGTAGGTGCAGGCGCGCGGGTCCTTGTCGGGGCGCCAGCGGCGGAAGTGGGCCGTGTGGCGGAAGCGGCTCCCCTGCATGTGCTCGTAGGCGACCTGGGCGACCAGCTCGGGGCGGATCGGCTCCCACGAGAGGTCCTTGCCCTGGCTCCACCGGCTCTTGACGCCGGGGATGCGGTGACCGGCGGCCTCCATCGCCTCGACCCACTCGCGCCAGGGGTGGTTGACCAGCGCGTCGGCGCGGTACGGCTCCAGCAGCTGGGCCAGCTCCTTGCGTCGGGCGTCGGTGAAGCTGGCGGCGACGCCGACGTGCTGCAGCTTCCCCTCTTCGTCATAGAGGCCCAGCAACAATGAACCGACGGCGCTTGGGTCGCGTACGTGCCAGCGAAAACCGGCGACCACGCAGTCGCATTCGCGCTCGTGCTTCACCTTGTACATCACGCGCTTGTTCGACTCGTAGGCGCCGGCGGCGGACTTGGCCACCACGCCGTCCAGGCCCGCCCCCTCGAAGCGCTGGAACCAGTCGGCGGCCAGCGCGTGGTCGGTGGTCGCCGGCGTGACGTGAACCGGCGGCCGCGCTCCCCCGAGTCGGGCCTCGAGCAGCGCGCGCCGCTCTTGAAAGGGGGCGCTGCGCAGGTCGCGGTCGCCGTCGCACAGCAGATCGAAGAAGACGATCGACGTGGGGAACTGCGCCGCCAGCAGCTTCACGCGTGAGGCGGCCGGATGAATGCGCTGCTGCAACATCTCGAAGTCCAGCTCCTCGTCGCGGGCCAGGACGATCTCGCCGTCCAGCACGCAGCGCGCCGGCAGCGTGGCCGCCAGCGCCTCGATCAGCTCCGGGAAGTAGCGGTTCAGCGACTTCTCGTCGCGGCTCTGGACCAGGATCTCGTCGCCGTCCCGAAACACCAGCGCCCTGAACCCGTCCCACTTGGGCTCGAAGATCCACCCCTCACCCTCGGGAATCTCCGCCACGCGCTTGGCCAGCATCGGGAGCACGGGCGGGCTGACGGGCAAGTTCACGCCGAGACAGTGAGCCAGACCGCGAACTTGAGTGCGAGCAAAAACCGTCGGATCCTGTCGCTCATGAGGCGGACCTGGGCGATCGGGCTCCTGGCGTGCGCGGTCGTTTCCTGCGGCGGCGGCGGCGACAGCCCCGGCGCCGGTGCAAACAACACCGGCACGGGCAACTGCGGCAAGGTCGAACCATGCGGCGGCTCCGTGGTCGGCACCTGGAAGGCGAACGCCACCTGCCTGGATCAGACCGTCGTGACCATGAGCTTCCAGAGCGGCCTGATGGGGGCCTGTCCGACGGCGACCGCCACGAACACGCCAGGGGCCGCCACCGGCACCCTCACGCTGAACAGCGATCTCACGTATTCGATGGCGCTGACGGTCCCGTTCGAGGTTTCGTTCGCCATCCCGGCGGCCTGCACGGGCGGGATGACGTGCACCGCGTTCGCCGCGGGGGTTTCCCAGGCGGTCGGCGCCGGCAGCACCGTGACCTGCACGGGCACCGGCGATTGCGCCTGTCTGATGACGACCGCGGCGGACCTGAGCGGCACCGGCGTCTACAGCACCAGCGGGACGATGCTGTCGTTCGACTACTCGGATGGATCCTCGAACAGCGGGGATTACTGCGTGCAGGGGAACACGCTGCACATGGTCGACGTCGACACGACGATGAACATGGGGCCGATGGGACAGGCCACCATCAAGGACGATCTGACGCTGACCAAGCAGTGATCGCGGGTCAGCGCAGGCCCGGCGCCTCGTGCCCGCTGCGCGCCACGTACTCCAGGTAACCGCCGCCGTACTTGGTGACGTTGCCGCCGTCCAGCTCCAGCACGCGGTTGGACAGCTTGGCCAGGAACTGCCGGTCGTGCGAGACGAACAGCATCGTGCCGTCGTAGCCGGCCAGCGCGCGGACGATCATCTCCTTGGTCGCCATGTCCAGGTGGTTGGTCGGCTCGTCGAGGATCAGGAAGTTCGGCCGCGCGTACAGGATGCGCGCCAGCACCAGACGGGCCTTCTCGCCGCCCGACAGGATGCGGCAGGTCTTGTCGGCGTCGTCGCCCGAGAACCCGAAGCAGCCGGCCAGCGTCTTCAGCGCGCCGACGCTGGCCAGCGGGAACGCCTGCTCGAGCGACGCGTACACCGTCAGCGTCGGGTCCAGGATGTCCATCGCGTGCTGCGCGAAGTAGCCCAGGCGCACGCTGGGGCCCAGTGACACGCTGCCGGCGTCGGGGTCGGTCTCGCCGGCGATCAGCTTCAGCAGCGTCGACTTGCCGGCGCCGTTGACGCCCATGATGGCCCACCGCTCCAGCCGGCGGATGTTCAGGTCCAGGCCGTCGTACACCACCCGCGCGCCGTACTGCTTGTGGACGCCCGCGACCTTGGCCACGTCGTCGCCCGACCGCGGGCAGTCCTGGAACTCGAAGTCCAGCGTCTTGCGGCGCTTGGGCGGTTCGACCCGCTCGATCTTCTCGAGCTTCTTGACCCGCGACTGCACCTGGGCCGCCTTGGCGGCCTGGGCCTTGAAGCGCTCGATGAAGCGCATCTCCTTGGCCAGCATCGCCTGCTGGCGCTCGAAGGCCGCCTGCGCCTGCGCCTCGTTCAGCGCGCGCTGCTTCTCGTAGAAGTCGTAGTTCCCGGAGTAGCTGGTCAGCACGCCGCCGTCGATCTCGATGATGCGCCCCACGATCCGGTTCAGGAACTCGCGGTCGTGCGAGGTCATCAGCAGCGCGCCGTCGTACCCCTTCAGGAACCCCTCGAGCCAGATCAGCGATTCGAGGTCCAGGTGGTTCGACGGCTCGTCCAGCAACATCCCGTCCGGACGCATCAGGAGGATGCGCGCCAGCGCGACGCGCATCTTCCACCCGCCCGACAGGTTGCCGACGTCTCCGTCCATCATCTCTTGCGAGAACCCCAGGCCAGCCAGGATCTCGCGCGCGCGGGCCTCCAGCGCGTAGCCGCCCAGCTCGTCGAAGCGGGCCTGCACCTCGCCGAAGCGGTCCAGCAGCTTCTCCATCTCGCCCGCGCGCCCGGGATCCGCCAGCGCGTCCTCCAGCAGCTTCAGCTCGGCCGCGACCGCCGAGACCGCGCCCGCCCCGGCCATCACCTCGGCCACCACCGGGCGCCCGGCCATCTCGCCGACGTCCTGGCTGAAGTAGCCGATCGAGACCCCCTTGTCGACCGACACCTGCCCGTCGTCGGGCGACTCCTCGCGCATGATCATGCGAAAGATGGTCGACTTGCCGGCGCCGTTGGGGCCCACCAGCCCGACCTTCTCGCCCCGGAACACCGCCGCCGAGGCGTCGACGAACAGGATCTGGGGCCCGTGCTGCTTGCTGATCTGATCGAGGCGAATCACGAGGGCGCGAAGGATACACGACGTGCCCGCGCGTGGAATGTCTCGCAGGTCCCCCACGCGTCGAGCTCGTCGGCCCGCGTCGGTGACGTCCCGTCGGAACTACCGCCGGAGCAGCGCGCTGGGATCTCCTTCGCCGACGAACGAGCCGTCGGGGGCAACGATGAAGCTGTCGCCAGTTGGCCGGAACCACGCAGGCCATCGGTGATCGTCGACGAAAGCCATCACGCGCACGTTGGTCTTCTGATCCGGCGAACCGAACCTGATCATGATCTCGACGTTGTAGTCGACGCCCGAGGCCCCCGTCAGCTCGAAGGAAACGACCGCGCCGACCTGGCTCACCAGCTCCGAATAGGACTGCGCGCGATAAAACGCGAGATGTTCGGATACCAGCGAGCCGCATCGCTGGCCCTACGCGCTGGTTCAGAAGTCGGCGGTGTGATGGCACGGCGTCAACACGCGATTTGGAACGATGTTCCCCGTGATAAAATGCCCGTCGCGTGAGAATCCAGCGAACGCTTTCCAGGTATCTCATTGCTGCCTTCGTGATCCTGGCGAACGCAGGCTGTGGCAGCGCGGTCCTCAACACCGGAAGCGGG
>DATJWP010000072.1:0-5866 GCA_035578045.1 Polyangia bacterium
ACCATGCTCGCTCGCGTCTGGCGTGGCGTCGTCAGCGCGCGAGCGTGGTAGCGATCGCCGACGACCTTGCCCTTCCGGCCGAGCACGCGATTGACCGCCAGCGCCAGCCGGATGGCGAGCCCGTGCACGCCGCCGCGGGCCCGGCGTGGCTCGTCCCCCTCGACGATGAAGTGGCCATGGTCCTGCTGGATCGAGAAGTGGATCACCCGGAAGCGATCGACCGACGCCCTGGCGATGGCCTGCCGGAGCGCCCCGAACACCCGGGGCGAGCGCAGCGACGGCAGCCCCGGCATCGCCCGAATGGTGACCTGGACGGGGTAGCGCGGATCGATCTTGGGTCGGGTGACGTGCGGCACCGACGGCCGGCCCCGCGGCTTGCGGCCCGCGCCCTCGCGAGCCCCGCCCCACGTCCTGGCCGCCGCGAGGGGCAACCGCATCTGCCGACCCGGACCACACTTGATTGCGCGCATGGTCCGTTTTCGGCGCGCATGGCGGCGGGTTGCGTGGTGCAGGGATTTTCTTGCGCGTGGGCGTCTGGTGGTGAGGCGACGGGAGATTTGGAACGCGCGCCTGGACGAGCCCTCCGCATCCGGGCAGGTCCCCGGCCCGGATGCGCATCATCCGCCCAATCGAGCCGGCGTCTGCCGGACCGTTCACTTCACCCGCTGCCGGCCTGGTCGAAGCGACCGCCGGCCTGAAGGCGACCGCCCGCGCGGAGCACTGTGATGAATCGTGAGGCTTTCGCATGCCGCCAGGCGGCCTGACCGGCTACTCGCCGCAGCGGACGACCAGCGTCCAGCCTTCGTGCAGGTAGGCGCGCCGGACGGTGCCGGGGGCGCCGCAGGCGCGCTTGTCGTTCCCGGGCATCACGCACAGCTCGTGCGGGCCCGCGTGAGCGCGGACGGGGATCTTCTTCTGCGCGGCGATGGCGCCCACCGGCGCCCCGTCGATGCTCAGCGCCGACGGCTGCCCGCAGCGGCTGTTGTCGATCTGGATCCAGATCGACGGCGCGGCGCCCCCCTTCGCGGCGGACGCCACCTCCTCTTCCGTCGGCTCCAGCACCCAGCTGCCCGGAATCGCCGGATCGGGGCCGCCGCGCTCGGGCGCCGCGGCGGACAGGTTGCAGCCCGCGTGCCGCATCTCCTCGGCCAGCTGGTCGTAGAAGGCCGCGCGCATCTCGCGGTAGTCGCGGATGCGGTCCTGGTAGACGTCGTGGGCCTTCTTGGCTCGCGTCCGGTAGTCCGGCGTCAGCGCGACGGTGTCGCCCAGATCCTCGGCGCGCTTGATGTCCCGGAACCGCGTGGCGAACCGGCGTCCCAGCGCCAGGTAGCGCCGCCCGACCGCCGACGCCGCGCCGTACAGACGCGGAATGTCGGCCGGGCAGGTGGTGGGAGGGGGCGCGCCGATCGGGCCCATCTGCGCCAGCGCGCCGTGGACCGCGGTCGAGAACTCGTCACGCACCGTCTCCATCTCGGCCTGGAGCGCGAAGAACTGGTCGACCGCCTCGCGCAGCGACGACGCGTCGTCGAACACGGGATCGATGCGGGGTGCCACCTCGGTGCGGAAGGGCTTGTCCGCGGGGGCCCCGCCGGTGGCCGCGGCGAGCACGAACAGAGCCAGGGCAGGCGCCGCCGCGAGCATCATCAGAGGTTGCTGGAGGCCCGCTCCAGCAGGGCCAGGTTCTGGCGCGCGTCATCGTTGCCGGGGTCGATCTCGACCGCCACCTTGAAGCTCTCCGTCGCCTCGTCGACTTTCCCCAGGGTCAGCGCCACGACGCCCGCGAAGAAGCGGACCCGGGCGTCAGCGGGGTCCAGCGTGGCGGCGACGCGCAGCTCGTCCAGGGCCTCGGGGTCGCGCCCCAGCTCGTGCAGCGCGAGCGCGTAGTTGTAACGGGCCACCACCCGCTGCGGCCGTTTCTTCACGGCGCGGCTCAGATACCAGAGGGCTTGCCTGGGCTCGCCGCGCCGGAGCGCGATCGCGCCCAGGTTCGAGAACGACTCGCCCAGCATCCCGGGAAACTGGCCGCCCTCGTCGAAGAAGCGCTGGGCCCGGTCCAGGTCGCCGGCCTCGGCGTAAGCGGTGGCCAGCAGGAAGACCGGGCGCGGGTCCTGGGGCGCCAGCACGTGCAGCCGCGTGTAGTACGTCGCCGCCGTCTTGAGGTCGCCGCGCTCGCGCGCCAGGTCGGCGGCCAGCTTCAGCGCGCCCGGGTGGTGCGGGCGCCGGCGCAGCACGTCGGCGTACACGCCGGACGCCTCTTCCTTTCGCCCGAGCGCCAGGTAGGCGGCCCCCAGGTCCATCCGCAGGTCCAGGTCGCTGGGCTCGCCCTTGACCGCTTCTTCCAGCTCGGTGGCCAGCGCGCTCCCCTGGCGCCGCGACGAGAGCACCATCACCAGCTGCCGGCGGGCCTGCGGGTCGTCGGGTGAAGCGGCCAGCACCGCCTCCAGCTCGCGTTGCGCGTCCGGCAGCCGTCCCGCCTGCAGCAACAGATCGGCGTACGCCCGGCGCGCGCCGGCGTCGCCGGGATCCAGCTCGACCAGGCGGGCATAGCGCTCGCGCGCGCTCGCCGCGCCGGCGGCCCGCTCGATGCCGGCCAGGCTGCGCAGCGCCAGCACGTAATCGTCGCGGCGGTCCAGCGCGTAGCTGAGCATTCCGCGCGCCGGCGCGGTCTTTCCGGCGGCCAGCAGCGCCACACCCATGAAGCGGCGCGCCTCGGGGACGGCCGGCTCGACCAGCAGGGCGTGGCGCAGGTACTCGGCCGCCAGCTCGGCGCGAGCCGGCCCGCCACCGCCGCCGTGGAACGCCCCCACGGCCCGGCCGTACAGCACGAACGCGTACGGGTCCGGCGAGAAGCGGGCGTGCAGGCGCGCCAGCGTCGCACCGTCGAACGCGACGCCCGGCAGGGCGCTGAACGCCGCCGCCGCCGCGTCGAGAGCGGTCGCGTCGACGGCCTCCTTGGACCCGAGGCGCGTGACGCTGGCGACCACGTCGCCGGGCGCGGCCGCCCGGCGGATCTCGACCGTCACCGCGACGTTCCAGTCGGCCTTGCGCTCGAAGGCGCCGCCGACCACCCAGTCCGCGCCTTTCGGGACCGATCGATCGAACAGCTCGGGACGACCCGCGAAGCGCAGCGGCGAGGACTGCGCGAACCGCTCGGCGATCAGCGCCGGCAGGCCGTAGTGCAGGTGCTGGAGCGCGCCAATCTGCTGCGCGTTGCGGAACGGCTCGACCGCGAATCCCTGGGGCCCCGCTCCCCAGGCGGTCGCCGCGGCACCCACCCACAGCGCCGCCGCGCAGGTCGCGGCGAAGGCGCGTCGCATGTCTGTCTGATCGGCAACGCAGCGAAAATACTTGAGGTCTGCTCCATTTCCCGCGCCGGGCGCCGAAGATATCCACAGGGGCCAGCGTGGCTTACGCAGCGAGTCGTTCGAGGGCGATTCTTCGTATCTTCTTCCGGGTCGCGCTGGTGGGGACCCTTGGTCGGGGCGGCGACCGCGACCGGTGCCGGGGTCTGGGTCTACCGGAAGTACGAGTCCGACCTGCCCCAGAACCTGAACGCCGTCACCGACTACCGCCCGCTGCGCGCCAGCCAGATCTTCAGCGCCGACGGCGAGATGATCGGCGAGTTCTTCGTCGAGAAGCGGGTGCTGGTCCCGATCGAAGAGGTGCCCGACGTCGTCAAGAAGGCCTTCGTCGCGGCCGAGGACGTTCGCTTCTACAAACACCACGGCGTCGACTACCAGGGGATCCTGCGCGCGGCCTGGACGAACCTGCGCGCCCGCCAGGTCGTGCAGGGCGGCTCCAGCATCACCCAGCAGGTGGCGAAGCTGCTGCTGGTCGGCCACGAGCGGTCGCTGAAGCGGAAACTGCGTGAGGCGCTGCTCGCCACCCGCATCGAGAGGTCGCTGACCAAGGACCAGATCCTGGGCATCTACCTGAACCACGTCTACCTGGGGCACGGCTCTTACGGCGTGGTCGCCGCGGCCAAGGCGTACTTCGGCAAGAGCCTCGGCGATCTGACCGCGGCGGAGGCGGCCATGCTCGCCGCGCTGCCCAAGTCCCCGTCGCGCATCACGCCGTTCAACAACTTCGCGCGCGCGCAAGAGCGGCAGCGCTACGTGCTGGATCAGATGCAGGAGGCGGGGTTCCTGACGGCCGCGCAGGCCCAGGCCGCGCGGCGCGAGCCGCTGGCGCTGGTGGCCGAGCGGCGAACGCTGACCAACGTGGCCGCCCCCTACTTCGTCGAGACCGTCCGGCGCGCCATCGTCGAGCGTTACGGCGAGGAGGATCTGCTCGAGAAGGGGCTGCGCATCGAGACGACGTTGAGCATGCGGGATCAACGCGCGGCCGAGACGGCGGTGCGGCGCGGGCTCGAGGACCTGTCGCGCCGCCTGGGGTTCGCCGGCCCGATCGCGCACGCCGAGGCGGCCGACCGGGCGCGCCTCACCAGCGGGCGGCCGCGACCGCTGGGGCCGACCGGGTTCGAGGTGGACGACGCCGAGCAGTCGGGGCCGCTGGTCGCCCTGCCCGAGCCGCAGGCCGCGCTGGTCGACGCCACCCACCCGGGCGCTCGCCTGCGCGATCCGGTGGCGCGCTACGTGACCGGCGAGGCGCAGGCGGCGCTGCGTCGGGCCGCGCGCGCCAAGGCGCCGCCCGCGTTTCCGACCGATCCCGACACCACCTACGCGGCCGTCGTGACCGCCACGGGCAAGGGCGTGATGGTCGCCTCCGGCGGCCTGACGGTGCGCCTGGAGCCGACCGACGAGGCGCGCGTGCTGGCCTGGCAGGGGGCCGAGGGCGCGCGCGTCGGCCCGGGCGACGTGCTGGCGGTGCAGTTCCGCAACAACGAGGCTGCTCCCCCGGGCCGCCGCGCGCCCAAACCCACCGCGGTCCTCGCCACGACGCCACCCGTGCAGGGGGCGCTGGTCGCGCTGGACCCGCACACCGGCAAGCTGCTGGCGATGGTCGGCGGCTACGACTACGCGGCCAGCCAGTTCAACCGCGCGACGCAGGCGCACCGCCAGATCGGCTCGGCCATCAAGCCGTTCATCTACGCGGCGTCGATCGATCAGGGGATGACGCCGCTGACGATCAAGTGGGACGCGCCGGTGAAGTTCAAGACGGCGTCGGGCGTCTGGGCGCCGCACAACTACAAGCCCGAGTACCTGGGCGCGATCACGCTGCGCACGGCGCTGGCCAAGAGCATCAACACCGTCGCCGCCCAGCTGGTGGCGCAGATCGGGGTCGACCGCGTCGTCGAGGAGATGCGCGGGCTGGGGATCACCTCACCGCTGCCGCACGGGCTGTCGCTGGCGCTGGGGACGGCCGACCTGGGGCTCGAGGAGACCGCCTACGCGCTGGCCTCTTTCCCGGCGGGCGGCAAGCTGGTTCGGCCGCTCACGATCCTGCGCGTCACCGACGGGGACGGCCGGGTGCTGGAGGAGCAGGCCGCGACCCCGCCGCAGGAGCAGCGCCTCTCGCCCGAGACCGCCTACGTCGTGACCGACATGATGAAGGGCGTGATCGAGGTGGGGACCGGCAAGAAGGCGCAGGCGCTGGGGCGCCCGGTCGCGGGCAAGACCGGCACCTCGACCAACTACCGCGACGCCTGGTTCTACGGCTTCACCCCCGATCTGCTGTGCGGTGTCTGGGTCGGGCGCGACGACTTCAAGCCCGTCGCCCACGACGCGACCGGTGGGCAGGTCGCGCTGCCGATCTGGCTCGACTTCATGCGCACGGCGACGAAAGGCCAGCCGGTGCGCGACTTCCCCATGCCGCCCGGCGTGGTCCTGGCCCGCGCCAACCCGGAGACCGGCGAGCCCGCCGCCCCCAACAAGCCCAAGAGCCGCCTGATCCCGTTCAAGCGCGG
>DATJWP010000073.1:0-8936 GCA_035578045.1 Polyangia bacterium
GGCCCTGAAGGACCTCGACGAGTCCGGCATCGTGCGCATCGGCGCCGAGGTCAAGCCGCAGGACATCCTGGTCGGCAAGATCACGCCCAAGGGCGAGACCCAGCTGTCGCCGGAAGAGAAGCTGCTGCGCGCCATCTTCGGCGAGAAGGCCGGCGACGTGCGTGACAGCTCGCTGCGCGTCCCGCCGGGCGTGCAGGGGATCGTCATCAGCGCCAAGGTGTTCTCGCGCAAAGGCACCGAGAAGGACGAGCGCGCCAAGGACATCGAGGACCAGGAGAAAGAGAAGCTCCTGGCCGACCAGCGCGACGAGGTGAAGATCGTCTCCGAGTCGTACCACGCCAAGATGCGCAAGCTGCTGGTCGGCAAGACCACGGCGGTGCGTCTGGTCGACGACAAGGGCAAGGTCCTCTGCGCCAAGGGGCAGAAGATCGAGAACGCCACGCTGGACGAGATCCCGGCCCGCTACTGGGCCGAGCTGCAGGTCGAGGACCCCGGCAAGAACGACGGCAAGCTGGAGCAGCTGGCCGCTCGCCTGGCCGAGGACGTGGCCGCCATCGAGGCGCTCTACCGCGACAAGATCTCCAAGCTCACCAAGGGCGACGAGCTTCCGCCGGGCGTCATCAAGATGGTGAAGGTCTACGTCGCCATCAAGCGCAAGCTGTCGGTCGGCGACAAGATGGCCGGTCGCCACGGGAACAAGGGCGTCGTCTCGCGCGTTCTGCCGGAAGAGGACATGCCGTTCCTGGCCGACGGCACGCCGGTGGACATCGTCCTCAACCCGCTGGGCGTCCCGTCGCGCATGAACGTGGGTCAGATCCTCGAGACGCACCTGGGTGGAGCGGCGCTCTACCTGGGCAAGCAGATCGACGAGATGATCCAGCGCGAGTGGACCGGCGACGCCCTGCGCTCGCGGATGAAGAAGGTCTTCACCGACCCGCATCACGTCGAGCTGCTGGACACCCTGGATGACAAGGGGCTGCTCCGGTACGCCCAGACGCTGCGCGAGGGCATCCACGTGGCGACGCCCGTCTTCGACGGCGCGAAAGAGGTCGACATCAAGAGCCTGCTGACTCTGGCCGGCCTGGCCACCAACGGGCAGGCGACGCTCTTCGACGGCAAGACCGGCGAGGCGTTCGACCACGACGTCACGGTCGGGGTCATGTACATGCTGAAGCTCCACCACCTGGTCGACGACAAGATCCACGCGCGCTCGATCGGGCCCTACTCGCTGGTCACCCAGCAGCCGCTGGGCGGCAAGGCCCAGTTCGGCGGGCAGCGGCTGGGCGAGATGGAGGTCTGGGCGATGGAGGCGTACGGCGCGGCTTACGGCCTGCAGGAGTTCCTGACGGTCAAGTCGGACGACGTCATCGGCCGGACGCGCATGTACGAGGCCATCGTGAAGGGCGAGCACGTGCTGGAGTCGGGGTTGCCGGAGTCGTTCAACGTGCTCCTCAAGGAGCTGCAGTCGCTCTGCCTGAACGTGGAGCTCATCGAGGACCCCAACGCCCCGCGCAAGCAGGAGTCGACCCTGGAGCTGATGGCGCGCGAGGTGGCCGCCAAGGCCAGCGCCGCCGCGGCTCAGGCGGCGGCTGCCTCGGCCGGCAACGCGCCGGCCGCGTCGGCCAGCGAGCTGGGTGGCGAATGAAGGCTATGGAAGGAACAAAGATGGAAACGACCCAACGTCATGCGAGCGCAACGTGGCAACGCCCCACCCCGAGCAGGATGACCTGCTCGGGGACCCCGGGGGGCCACGCGGAGCGAGCACGCGTCGTCCCCGACGCGGCACCCCCCCTTAAGGGGGGGCGGGGGGAGGGATTCTAATGAAAGACATCTTCAATTTCTTCGAGAAGCCGAAGGATCCGCTGTCGTTCTCGGCGATTCGCATCTCGCTGGCGTCCCCGGAGAAGATCCGGGAGTGGTCGCACGGCGAGGTGAAGAAGCCGGAGACGATCAACTACCGGACCTTCAAGCCCGAGCGCGACGGGCTCTTCTGCGCGAAGATCTTTGGGCCAGTGAAGGACTACGAGTGCAACTGCGGCAAGTACAAGCGCATGAAGCACCGGGGGATCGTGTGCGAGAAGTGCGGCGTCGAGGTGATCCAGTCCAAGGTGCGTCGTGAGCGCCTGGGGCACATCAACCTGGCCACGCCGGTCGCCCACATCTGGTTCCTGAAGTCGCTGCCGTCCCGCATCGGCAACCTGCTGGACATCACGCTGAAGGACCTGGAGAAGATCCTCTACTGCGAGTCGTACGTCGTCGTCGACCCGAAGGAGACCGGTCTGGTCCGCGGCGAGCTCCTCACCGAGGAGCGCTACATGAAGGCGGCCGAGGAGTTCGGCGAGGACAAGTTCGCCGCCGGCATGGGCGCCGAGGCGATCCGCGACCTGCTCAAGCACATCGACGTCCACTCGCTCAGCGAGCAGCTGCGCGGCGAGATGAAGGAAGCCACCAGCGAGGCCAAGCGGAAGAAGCTTTCCAAGCGCCTCAAGGTGGTCGACGCCTTCCGCGAGTCGGGCAACAAGCCCGAGTGGATGATGCTGGACGTGATCCCGGTGATCCCGCCGGATCTGCGCCCGCTGGTCCCCCTGGACGGCGGCCGGTTCGCGACGTCGGACCTGAACGACCTCTACCGTCGCGTCATCAACCGGAACAACCGGTTGAAGAGGCTGCAGGAGTTGAACGCCCCCGAGATCATCATCCGCAACGAGAAGCGGATGCTGCAGGAGGCGGTCGACGCCCTGTTCGACAACGGCCGTCGCGGCAAGACCATCACCGGCCCCAACAAGCGGCCGCTGAAGTCGCTGTCCGACATGCTCAAGGGCAAGCAGGGACGTTTTCGTCAAAACCTGCTCGGCAAGCGCGTCGACTACTCGGGCCGTTCGGTCATCGTGGTCGGCCCCGAGCTGAAGCTGCACCAGTGCGGGCTCCCCAAGAAGATGGCGCTCGAGCTGTTCAAGCCGTTCATCTACAACAAGCTGGAAGAGCGCGGCCTGGTCACCACGATCAAGAGCGCCAAGAAGCTGGTCGAGAAGGAGCGTCCCGAGGTGTGGGACATCCTGGAAGAGGTCATCAAGGAGCATCCAATCCTCCTGAATCGCGCTCCGACCCTGCATCGTCTCGGCATCCAGGCCTTCGAGCCGCTGCTGATCGAGGGCAAGGCCATCCAGCTGCACCCGCTGGTCTGCGCGGCGTTCAACGCCGACTTCGACGGCGACCAGATGGCGGTTCACGTGCCGCTCTCGCTGGAGGCGCAGATGGAGGCGCGCGTGCTCATGATGAGCACGAACAACATCCTCTCGCCGGCCAACGGGCGCCCGATCATCCTGCCCTCGCAGGACATCGTGCTCGGCCTCTACTACATGACGCGCGAGCGGATCTTCGCCAAGGGCGAGTACCCGCACGGGCGGACCGACGAAAAGAAGGTCGAGGCCAAGGCCATCGAGAAGATCCCGGCCAACAAGATGCAGGGCGTGTATGCGTCGCCTGAAGAGGTTCGTCTGGCTTACGACCATGGCGAGCTGGAGCTGCAGGCGGCCATCCGCGTCCGCATCGACGGCGAGCTCATCCCGACCACCACCGGCCGCGTGCTGCTGTACGAAATCGTGCCGAAGCAGCTGCCGTTCAAGATCGTCAACCGGGTCATGGGGAAGAAGCAGCTGGGCGACCTGATCGACAGCTGCTACCGCGCCTGCGGTCAGAAGGAGACGGTCCTGCTGGCCGACAAGCTGCGGTCGCTGGGCTACACCCACTCCACCAAGGCGGGCGTGTCGATCTGCGTCGACGATCTCCTGATTCCGGCGCGCAAGGTGCCGCTGCTGGAGAGCGCACAGAAGGACGTCCAGGAGATCGAGGAGCAGTACACCGAAGGTCTCATCACCGACGGCGAGCGCTACAACAAGGTCGTCGACATCTGGGCGCAGGTCTCGGAGCAGATCGCCGAGGAGATGATGAACGAGATCGGCTCGGAAGAGCTGGTCAACGACGAGACCGGGGAGAAGCGGCACAGCCCGTCGTTCAACCCGATCTACATCATGGCTGACTCGGGGGCGCGTGGTTCGGCCCAGCAGATTCGCCAGCTGGCCGGCATGCGCGGCCTCATGGCCAAGCCCTCGGGCGAGATCATCGAGACGCCGATCACCACCAACTTCCGCGAGGGGTTGTCGGTGCTCCAGTACTTCATCTCGACCCACGGCGCCCGCAAGGGTCTGGCCGACACGGCGCTCAAGACGGCGAACTCGGGTTACCTGACCCGCCGTCTGGTCGACGTGGCGCAGGACTGCATCATCGCTGAGTACGACTGCGGCACCATCGACGGCATCGAGCTGGGCGCGCTGGTCGAGGGCGGAGAGATCATCGAGAAGCTGGGCGACCGCATCCTGGGTCGCGTGGCGGTCGACGACATCTTCGACCCGTACACCGGCGAGGTCCTGGTGGCCTCGGGCGACGAGATCACCGAGGACAAGGTCCGGATCATCGAGGACGCGGGGCTCGACCACGTCAAGATCCGGTCGGTGCTGACCTGCGAGACGCGGCGGGGCATCTGCGTGCTCTGCTACGGCCGCGACCTGGCCCGCGGGCACATGGTCAACATCGGCGAGGCGGTCGGCGTCATCGCCGCCCAGTCGATCGGGGAGCCCGGGACCCAGCTGACGATGCGGACCTTCCACATCGGCGGCGTCGGTCAGGTGCGCACCGAGCAGTCACAGCTCGAGGCGCGCTACGACGGCATCGTCAAGCTGGAGAACACCGACGTCGTCAAGCGCGACAAGGAATGGATCGTGATGAACCGCCACGGCGAGATCGTCATCCAGGACGAGACCGGCCGCGAGCGCGAGCGTTACGGCCTGACCTACGGCGCGCGCCTGCACTTCGCTGAAGGGGCCGCGGTCAAGGCGGGCTCGCTCCTGTCGGAGTGGGATCCGTTCTCGGTGCCGATCGTGACCGAGGTCTCGGGCATCGTGAAGTTCGGCGACGTCATCGAGGGCGTCACCATGACCGAGCAGCTGGACGAGGTGACCGGCCTGTCGCGCAAGAGCATCACGGAGTCCAAGGACGCCGAGCTGCGGCCGCGCATCTCGCTGAAGGACGAGGCGGGCAAGACCCTCAGGATCCCGAGCGGCGAGAACGACGCCCGGTACTTCCTGCCGGTCGGGTCCACCATCGCCGTCAACGAAGGCGACCACGTCCAGGCCGGCGACGTCATCGCGCGTATCCCGCGCGAGACGACCAAGACCAAGGACATCACGGGCGGCCTGCCGCGCGTCGCCGAGCTGTTCGAGTCGCGCAAGCCCAAGGAGCACGCGGTCATCGCCGAGATCGACGGCGTGGTCAGCTTCGGCAAGGACACCAAGGGCAAGCGCAAGGTCCTCATCACGCCGGAGCGGGGCGACCCCAAGGAGTACCTCATCTCCAAGGGCAAGCACCTGGCCGTCCGCGAGGGCGACAAGATCCGCGCCGGCGAGCCGCTGATGGACGGCGCCGCCAACCCGCACGACATCCTCAAGGTGCTGGGCGAGAAGGCTCTCGCCAAGTACCTGGTCGACGAGGTCCAGGAGGTCTACCGACTCCAGGGCGTCAAGATCAACGACAAGCACATCGAGACGATCGTCCGCCAGATGTTGCGCCGCATCCGCGTCATGGACGTGGGCGACACCGGCTTCCTGGTCGACGAGCACGTCGAGAAGTACCTGTTCGAGGAGGAGAACGAGCGGGTGATGGCCAAGGGGGGCAAGCCCGCCCAGGGCGAGCCGCTGCTGCTCGGCATCACCAAGGCGTCGCTGTCGACCGAGAGCTTCATCTCGGCGTCGTCCTTCCAGGAAACCACCAAGGTGCTCACCGAGGCCGCGGTCCAGGGCAAGGTCGACTACCTGCGCGGCCTGAAGGAGAACGTCATCATGGGGCGGCTCATCCCGGCCGGCACCGGCCTGGGCGCCTACAAGCGCCTCTCGCTCCACGTCGAGGACGCGGGCGGCGAGGACCAGCTGCCACAGGCGATGTCGGCGGCCGCCGCGGCTCCGGCCGCGCCTCCGCCCCCGGCCGCCTCGTTCGACGAATAGTCGACGCCACCACGAAAATCTGAGATCAGACCAGCGGGAGGCCGGGGTTTTTCCCCGGCCTCCCGTTTGCTTTAATGGGGCGGATGGGCAGGGCGCTGGCCTGGTCGGTACTGATTCTCGCGATGGGCGGCTGTTCGGGGGGCCACCTGGCCAGCCCGGATGGCCCGAGCGGAAGCCTGGTGGCCAGCGAGTGTCACTGGTCGTCGGGCCTGAGCGACGCCGACGGGCGCACGGCCTGCGTCCCGGCCCGGGCCCTCGTCCAGTGCACCTCCCCCGGCGGCGGAGGGATCGGCTGCACGACCGACGGACAGATCAGCTGCGCCGGGGTCGGCGAGTCGGCCTGCGTCTCTTCCTGCGCGACCAACCAGTACGTGGTCAGCTGCGGCGGCGTCGGCCCCGGTCCGGTGCCCGACCCTCCGGCCGGCTGCACGTTCGAGTCCGCCGTCCCCGCCGGCATCGCCTACTACTGCTGCCCCTGCGAGTGAGCTCGGAGCCCAGCCTGAGGGCGGCCTGGCGGCTTGCTTCGAGGGCGGGTGCTCCCATCTTCGACGGGTGGCCGCGATGGCATCAGGTGAAAGGCGGGTTCTTCTCACGGGGGCCACCGGGTTCGTGGGAGGCGCGGTCCGCCCGGCCCTGCGGCGGGCCGGCTGGACGGTTCGCTGCCTCAGCCGCCGGCCGCCCCGGCCGGGAGAGCGCGACGACTGGGTGCTGGGCGACGTGGGCGACACGGCGTCGATCCGCGCGGCGATGAACGGCTGCGAGGCGGCGCTGTACCTGGTGCACGGCATGGGGGAAGGGAACGACTTTCACGCGCGCGAGGTGGCCGCCGCGCGCGTCTTCGCCCAGGCGGCCGGCGCGGTCGGGCTGCGCCGGGTGGTCTACCTGGGGGGAATGATCCCGCGGGCTCGAGCCTCTGAACACCTGCAGAGCCGCCGTGAGGTGGGTGAGGCCCTTCGCGCCGGCCCGGTGGCGGCGGTCGAGCTGCGGGCCAGCATGATCGTCGGGCACGGCAGCCTGAGCTGGCTCATCGTCCGGGATCTCGCGGCGCGGCTCCCCGTGATGGTCTTGCCCGCCTGGCTGCGCTCGCGCACTCAGCCGGTGGCGATCGACGACGTGGTGGCGGCGCTGGTGGCCGCGCTGGAGACTCCGCTGGCGGAGAGCGCGGTGTTCGATCTCCCCGGCCCCGACATCCTGTCCGGGGCGGCGATCCTCGATCAGACCGCCGCGGTGATGGGATTGGGGCGGGCCCGGAGGATCGAGGTGCCGTTCCTGACGCCGCACCTGTCGTCGCTGTGGGTGCGGTTCGTGACGCGGGCCCGCTGGTCCGTAGCCCGGCAGGTGGTCGTCGGGCTGACGCACGATCTCCTGGCCGACAGCGACGAGCTCTGGCGGCGCATCGGTCACGAGCGCCGGGTGCCCTTCGTGGAGGCCGCGCGCCGCGCCCTGGCCGCCGACCTGGCAGCCACGGCGCCCGGCGTCTGGGGCATCATCGAACGGTGGCGGACAGCGACGGCGCGAACGGCGGCTTGACGCGGGCGACGGCCGCCGGCCGCCCCGGGGCGCGGGCGAGCATCGCCGTCGCGGTGGTCGCGGCCTGGGCCGCGGCGGCGCTGGTCTCGCGGCGGGTCGGGTTGTGGCCCGCCATGGGAACGGCCGCGCTCGCGCTGGGGGCCCTGTCGCTGGCGCTCGACCGGCGCCTCCGCGGCGCCGTGCGGGCGTCCGCGACGGCGGCGGTCGCCGGCGTGCTGGCCGGGATCGCCATGGCGGCCGCCTGCTGGCTGATCTATCCCCTGCTGGCGAGGTTCGAGCCCTGGGCGGTCGGCGACAAGCTCGGGCTGGACACCGCCTTCGCGGCGCTCTCGCCGGCCCGGGCCGCGCTGCTGTTGCCGCTGGTGATCGCCGGCGAGGAGATGGCCTGGCGAGAGGTGGTGCAGGGGAGGCTGGCCGCGTGGCTGGGTCCGGCCCCGGCGGTGGTGGCCGGCGCCGCGCTCTACGCCGCCGCGACCGGCCTGTCGGGTTCGCCGGTGCTCGCACTCACCGCCCTGGCCGGGGGCCTGCTGTGGTCGGCGCTCCGCCAGCTCACAGGCGACCTGACGGCGCCCATCCTCTGCCACTTGGTCTGGGCCGTCCTGGTGCTGTTCCTGCGGCCCGTCCTGCCCTGATACCTCACCACAGAGACGATGACGGGTTGAGCCGACGCGGGATCTGCGCCTCTCCCCGCGAAGGCAGCGAAGGCGAGAAGAGGTGGCCGAGCCGAAGGCTTGGCCGGAGAGGGAACGGCCGCGCGAAACCGGATCCCCTCTCCCTTATCCTCGCCCCGAGGGGGCGAGGACAACCGGCTTCAGCGCGCCGAGGGGTAACCCCGGTTCACCAATCGATCAAAACCACTGTGGCGAAGGAGTCATCCTTGCGAGACGCGTCAGGGGCCGGGCGGGGGGCCGTGGTGGTGTCCGCCTGCGCCGGGGCCGAACATGGGCCTTTCCGTCTTGGTGAACCCGGCGGGGACCTGGAACACCGCCGCCGGGATCGACCCACGCTTGATGCTCTTGACCTGACTCTCCTCGCCGCGCTTGCCGTCCTCCTCGATCTGCACGTTCGAGATCGGGATGCCGGGGGCCTGTTCCAGGCGGTTGAAGATGCTGCTGGAGCCGGTCCGCTCGACGCCGAAGTCCGCCGTCATCGACTGGACGAACTTCTGAATGCCGGCGAAGTCGCTCTTCTTCGCCAGGCCGGCGCTCCAGGGCGAGACGCACTGCTCTGCCTGCAACTGCCCATCCTCGCTCACGCGATACATTTCGCAGGCGAAGCCGTTGATGGTCTTCTTTTGTCCCATCGACTCGAACTTCCAGACGTGCGGCTTGCCGGAGTCGGCGCCGCCGG
>DATJWP010000074.1:0-64350 GCA_035578045.1 Polyangia bacterium
GTGCTGACCTCACGAATCAAGCCGCGGTCACCGTCTTCGGACAGCTGTCGACCACTCCCGCCGCTGCCTTTCGCGGCAGCGTGCCGGTCAAATCTCAGGTCATCTGTGCGCCGCGACTGCCGTCGTAGACGGTCCCGTCGCGCCAGATGGCGAAAAGGATCCCTGCCAGCTTGCGAGCCAGAGCCACCGTCGCAGTTCGCTTCCCCCGGCGAAGCTCGACGCGATGAGCCCAGAGCTGCAAGGGCACCACGCCCGGCTGACGACACCGAATTCGAATGGCCCAGGCAGCTTGAATGAGCACCCAGCGCAGCGGCCTGGGGCCGGCCTTCGTGATCGACAGCTTCTGGTTCCGTTCCGAGCTCGAGTTCTCGCCCGGAACCAGGCCGATATACGACTCGACTTGATGGGCGGTCTCGATTCCGCGGATGTCCCTGGACCCTAGTCCCGCCAGAGGCGGGACGCCACCTCGTCGGCCATCAGTACACCCGCCGGCGTGAGCCGCAGGTGGCGCTCGTCCAGTGACAGCCAGCCCGCCTTCACCGCGGCGGCGACGGCGGGCTCACGGCCGGCGAGCGGGTCTTGGCCGTGGCGGGCGGCGTGGGCCGCGCGGTCGACGCCGTCGGCGGTGCGGAGCCCCAGCCAGACGGCCTCGTTCTCCAGGTCTCGGGCGGTCCGACGCTCGACGTGGCGCGGGGCCGGGCTGCCCTGCCCCGTCCGCGCGCTGCGCAGGTAGACCTCGGTGGCGCGCGGGTTCGAGAACCGCCAGCCGGTGCCGTCGTCGAGCGGCCGGAACGAGGCCGCCGACGCGCCCACGCCGAGATAGGGGCCAAGCGCCCAATAGAGCTGGTTGTGCCGCGCCCGGCGCCCCGGGCGGGCGTAGCTGGAGACCTCGTACGGCTGCAGGCCGGCCGCCCCGAATGCGGCGCGCGCGTGCTCGAACATCGCCGCCACCACCTCGTCGTCGGGGCGCGGCAGGTCCCCCCGGCGGTCGCGCGCGCCGAAGGCGGTGCCTCGCTCGACGGTCAGCGCATACGCCGAGACGTGCTCGGGCGCCAGCGCCACGATCGCGTCGACGTCGCGCCGCCAGCCATCCAGCGTCTGCCCGGGCACGCCGAACATGAGATCGACCGACAGGTTCTCGATTCCCGCCGCGCGGGCCGCGGCCACCGCGGCAGGGCCGGCGGCTGCGGCGTGGTTGCGCCCCAGCGACGCCAGCAGTCCGTCGTCGAGCGCCTGGATCCCGATGGACAGCCGGTTCACACCGCCGGCGCGCAACGCGCGCAGCGGCTCCACGCCAGTCTCGCCTGGGTTCACCTCGACGGTGATCTCCAGATCAGCCGGCGACGGCGCGCCGAACGTCACGCGGGCCGCGTCGATCACGCGGGCGAGCGCGTTCGGCCGCCAGAGCCCGGGCGTGCCGCCGCCGAAGTAGATCGACACCAGGGGCCCCGCGCCATCGAACCAGGACGCCCGCGCCGCGATCTCATGGACAGCCGCATCGGCATACTCGTCGTGCGGGATCTCGGTGCGGGTGTCCACCGCGAAGTCGCAGTAGGGGCATCGCACGGAGCAAAATGGAAAGTGGACATAGACGCCCAGCGGCTGACCGGGACGCAACCGCCCGTTCGCGGGGAGCCCTCCGGAGGCAAGGCCAATCAGGTCCATCTCGACTCGCGCAAGTTCCTTGCGGCGAAGTATGGCCGAGGCGGGGGCGCTGCGTTACCAGCCCAGATCGTCTCGCCCCGGCCGGAGAAAAAAGTCGTCGTACGAGGTGGCATGGCGAAACTTGCCCCCGGCGGGGCAGTTCCCCGACCGCCTGATCTGTTTCGGAAACGAGATTCCGCTCGCGCGGAAGTGACGATCAGCCCGACACGCTGCGCGCGACCTCATGCAAGCAACGAACGATGTCGCCGGGCGTCCTCAGGTGAAACACACGCTGGTCCTGCGGCGCCTCCGCGACGAGCTTCCGGTAGACCGGCGTCAGGCGCCGGTGACACAGCCAGATCGTTCGATAGCATGCGAACGTGCTGCTGATGATCGGACTGCCCGGGGGCCACCCCTCCGGCGTCCTGTAGATGCCCTGGAACAGGCGCTTCGTCGCCCAGGCATAGTGAGTCGCGAGCGGTAGATCGATGTACACCAGCGTGTCGGCCGTCGCCAAGCGCTCGAACGTCGACGCACGGCACCCGTACCCGTCGATGATCCAGCTCTCTCGGCGCAAGATCTCCGCGTGGGCCGCCAAGTATTGATCGTGCGGGACCTCGACCCCTCCCGGCCCCCATTGGATCGAGTCCAGCGCGTAGAGCGGAAGTCGCGTGAGGTCCGCCAGCCTCTTGGCCAGCGTCGACTTGCCGCCCCCGGCGTTGCCGAAAACCGCGACCCTCTTCACGATCGGCTCAGGGTCGCGGGGGCTTCTTGACCTCGATGATGCACTGTCGCAGGCGGCGCCGGACCAGCTCGCGCCCCAGGTTCACCAGCGTCTCGAAGAGCGGCGGCGTCGCCTTCTTGCCGGTGGCCGCCAGCCGCAGCAGCATGAACAGCTCCTTGGTGGACCACCCGACCTTCTCGCCGAACGCCCGCGCCATCGCCTCGAGCCCGGCGATCGAGAAGTCGCGCGCGGCGTCCAGCTCCTCGGAGAACGCCCCCAGCACCTCGGCCACGTCCTTGGCTTCGCGGTTCTTCGGAATCAGGTCCTTCAGGACCGGGCCGTAATCGATGTCGCCCGAGAAGAAGAAGTCGGTCATCGGGACGAACTCGTCCAGCCGCTGGATGCGCTCGCGCACCAGCGGCACCAGCGAGGCCAGCTTCTCGTCGGAGAGGCGCCAGTCGCGCAGCCGCCGCACGATCTCGGCGTCGGGCAGCTCGCGCAGGTAGATCGCGTTCATCGCCGACAGCTTGACCAGATCGAACACCGGGCCGCCCAGGCTCACGCGGTCCCACGAGAACGCCGTCACCATCTCGTCCAGCGTGAACTTCTCGCGGTCGCCCGCGATCGACCAGCCCATCGTCCCCAGGTAATTGAGCAGCGCCTCGGGCAGGAAGCCGGCGTCCTTGTAGTAGTCCAGCGAGACCGGGTTCTTGCGCTTCGAGATCTTGGACTTGTCGGCGTTGCGCAGGAGCGGCATGTGGATCCACTCCGGCGCCGTCCAGCCGAAGGCCTGGTACAGCGCCACGTGCTTGGGCGTCGACGACAGCCACTCCTCGGCGCGGATCACGTGGGTGATGCCCATCAGGTGATCGTCGACCACGTTGGCCAGGTGATAGGTCGGGAAGCCGTCGGCCTTGAGCAGGATCTGGTCGTCGATCTGCGCGTTGTCGAACTTCACCTCGCCGCGCAGGCGATCCACGAAGACCGTCTCGCCGGTGCGGGGCATGGCCATCCGGACCACGAACGCCTCACCGGCCGCCGCGCGCCGTTCCCCCTCGTCGCGGGGGCGTCCCCGGCACAGGCCGTCGTAGCCCACGAACAGCCCCTGCCGCCGCTGCTCGTGGCGCAGCGCCTCCAGCCGCTCAGGCGTGCAGAAGCAGCGGTAGGCGCCCCCCTGCTCGATCAGCTTCTGCACCTGGGCGCGGTAGATCTCGGCCCGCTCGGACTGGCGGTACGGCCCGACCGGACCACCGATGTCCGGCCCCTCGTCCCAGTTCAGCCCGACCCAGCGCAGCGCGCGCAGGATCGCCGCCTCGGAGGCCGCGGTCGACCGCGCGCGATCGGTGTCCTCGATCCGCAGGATGAACTTGCCGTTACGGCTCTTGGCGAAGGCATGGTTGAAGAGCGCGATGTAGGCGGTGCCCACGTGGGGGTCGCCGGTCGGCGACGGGGCGATGCGGACGCGGACCTGCTGGCTCTCTGACATGCGCCGGGTTCATAACACGAACCGCCCGACCACACCGGACGGGGGCGTCACTCGATGATCGGCGCCAGGTTCAAGGTTCGGATGGGGCCTGGCTCTGCCTGTGCCGGCTGGGGCCGCGCCAGGCGCTTCTGCTTGCGCCGTGACGTCGCCCGCGCGCGCTTTTCGTGGGACCTCGGGTGGGGCTGCTCGACCTTGGCGCGGGGACGCGGCGTCGGCTCAGCCTCCGGCGCCAGGTCCAGCACGCTGGCGTGGACGGGCGGCGGCACGTCGACCGGTTCGATCACCGGGCTCACCGCCGGCGGCACGACGGCAGGCGTTCTGGCGGCGGGCGCCTGGACCACCGGCTCGACCGTCCGCCGCACGAAAGAGGCGCGGTCCCTCAGGACGAACAGCGCACCACCGGCGATGACGGCCGCCCCGACCGCCACGGCCAGGAATCGCCCGGCCCGCCACCGCGGGCGCAGGTCGTAGGTGCTGTCGAAGTCCTGTCGGGTCGTCGGTCTTGCCGGCGGCGGCGTCACCGGCCGGCTTCGCTCGGGGGGGAGCACCATGGTCCCCCGCGGCGTCGGCTTGGCCGGCGGCGCGACCGCACCCGGCGCGGCCGCCTCGACCCCCAGCCCGGGCGCCCAGACCGACCGCTGGCGCGCGGAGGCGAACGGCAGCAACGCCCGCCCCAGCGCCGCCGCCGACGCGAACCGCCCGCTCGCCTCCTTGTGCATCGCCCGCGCGACGATCCCCTGCAGATCACCCGGCACCCCGGCGCGCAGCTCACCGATCGGCCGCGCGGTCGCGTCGACGATCGCCTTGAAGACCACGAAAAGGTTGTCGCCCTCGTAGGGGCGCTGGCCGCTCAGGCATTCATAGAGGATCACGCCCAGCGCGTACTGATCGCTGGCCGGGCCGGCCGACTGCGCGTCCAGGATCTGCTCGGGCGCGAAGTAGTAGGGCGTGCCGATCATCCCCGTGCCGGTCAGCGCCCCCGGCTTGGTGTCGCTCCCCTTGGAGATGCCGAAGTCCAGGACCTTGGGCTCGATGCCCTGCGGGGCCCTGGCCAGAAAGATGTTCTGCGGCTTGAGATCGCGGTGGGTGATGCCGACCCGGTGCGCCTCGGCGACCGCCGAGCAGACCGCCAGCATGATGTCGGCCAGCTCCTGGACGGCCAGCTGCCCTCCCCGTTCCAGGCGCGTGGCCAGGTCTTCGCCCTCCAGCAACTCCATCACGATGAAGGCGTAGCCTTCCTCGCTCCCCACGTCATGGACGGCGACGATGTTGGGGTGGCGGATCCTGGACGTCAGCTGCGCCTCGCGCAGGAAGCGGGCGCGCGCCCCCGGCGCCGCCGCCAGCTCCGGGGCCAGCACCTTGATGGCCACGCGCTTGCCGATCTCGGTGTGGTGGCCCTCGTAGACCGCACCCATCCCGCCGGCCCCCAGCAGCCGCCGGATCGCATACTTTCCCAGGCGGAATCCCGCCGGCAAGGTCGCGGGGACCTCGGTCTCGGCGATCACCAGCTCTCCACCATGGCGGCGGTCTTCCCCCCGCCCGGATTAACTGTCGATTCGCGGAAGATTCCCCGCGTCAGTTGTAGGTGGCCGAAAACGCGAGCGTGTACGAAAACGAGCTCCAGCGGCCGCCGGATGCCGCCGACCCGCCCATCCAGGCCCCCGTGACCTCCCCGGCCAGGCCCACCCCCCACTCGCGCCCGGCCCACCACTCTTTGCCGACCATCGTCTGGAACCCGATTCCCGTCCCTGAGCCGGCCAGCTGCTCGTCGCTGGCGTCGAACAGCTGCACGCTGGTCCCCGTGATCGCCGCCGAGCCGTACAGGTTCAGCGGCTCCAGGTAGTAGGTCGCGCCCGCGCCGAAGCTGTCGTTCTCGAGGCTGCTCCCCGAGACCGGCATGGACGCGCCACGGGTCCGGATCGCCGGGTCCAGGGCGACGTGGAAGAAGAGCGCGGCGAAGACCGCCAGGTTGGGGAACACCACCGCGCCGGCCGAGAGACCCAAGGCCACCTGTGCGCCGGAGACGTCCGTCGTGCCGTTACGCGCGGTCAGGTAACCCCCGCCGGCCTGGATCCGCGCATAAAACCCGTCGTGCGTCTGGGCCGGCGGCGCCGCGAAGCAGATCTGGCCGGGTTGCGGCGGCGCCGGCTGAGCGCGCGCGGCCGCCGCGGCCCCAAAGAGCGCGGCGACGAACAGCGCAACCGGAAGGATCGCCCGCAAGGACATCGCCGTCTTCAGTTGTAGGTCGCCGAGAACAAGAGGCTGTAGGTGAACGAGCTCCAGGTCGTCGAGTGATCTTCGGTGTCCGTCATCCAGGCACCCGTGACCCCGGCCGCCATCCCCAGTCCCCACTCACGCCCGGCCCACCACTCCTTGCCGAGCATGAGCTCGAACCCCAAGCCCCGATTCGAGCTCGCCAGGTTCCTCTTGTCGCCGGAGAGGACCTCGGCGGAGGTCGCCAGCCCCGCCGCCAAGACATAAACGTTGGCAGGCACGAAGTAGTAGGCGAACCCGGCGCCGATGCTCTCGCTGGAGAGATCACCGTTGATCGTGGTCGTGTAGTAGTTGCCGTAAGGATTCCCGTGGGGGCCCGGCGCGTCGTGGAAGAGGAGGGTTCCGAAGACCGCCAGGTTGGGGACCAGGATCCCACCGACGGAGACCCCGTACTCCCAAGCCTTGGCGGAGAAGGTGTTGAGACCCTTCCGGGCGGTCATCCAGCCGCCACCGACCTGGAGCCGCAGATAAAACCCGTCGTGCGTCTGCCCCGGAGGCGGCGCGGGATAGCAGAGCTCACCCGGCGGCGGCGGCTGGGGCTGCGATGGCTCGGGCGGCGGCGGCCCCGCGTCCGGATCGGCCACGTGGGGGGTCGAGGGTGGCGTCACCAGCTCCTGCGCGCGCGCGATGCCGGAGGCCGCCAGCAGCCCCGCCGCCACCCCGACCCACAGGAGCCGCGCGGTCACGCCGCCAACCATGCCGGCCGGGCCGCGCCGGCGTAGAAGGCGTGCAGGCGGCGGGACGCTGCCCCCGCGCGCGGGCGGTTCTGGTCGTCGAGGAGTCCCAGGAACCGCAGCGCGTTTCGCCCCATGAGATCGGCCGTCTCGTCGGGCGAGAGCAGCCCGCCCAGCACCGAACGGAACCGTTCGACGGCGCGGCCCGCTGCGGGGTCCAGCATCGAGAGCCACCAGTCGCTTCCGTACATCAGGCGCCGTTTAATCTTGGGGTGCCGCGCCCACAGCTCACCCAGGAAGGTGCGGAGCTGCGCGGCGTATGCGTCATCATAAACCAAGGCCGAGTTCGAGAGATCGGCATACACGTTGGGGTAGCGATCGATCAGCGCCACGGCCCCCTCCGTCCAGTTGCGCAGCTCGCCCCCGAAGTGCCCCAGGTTCAGGCGCAGCGACGGGAAACGTTCCAGGACCGGCGCCCAGCGCACCGGTTCGACCAGGAACCGCAGCCCCAGGGCGTACTCGTTCGAGGCGCTCGCGTGCGTCAGGATCGGCACCTCGCCGGCCGCGCAATAGCCGTAAAGCGCCAGCAGCGCCCGATCCAGGTCGGTGGCGATGGGCAGCCGCGGCTGCAGGGGCAGGTTGTCGATGGGCGCGAAGCCGACGGGCGGATAGAGCTTCACCCCCAGGAACCCGCCCGACTCGACCGCGTACGCGACCAGCTCCAGCGCGCTGCTGAGCGGTCCCGGGGAGACCGGCCGCGCCGGTCCGCCGCCATGCCCCTCGACCTGGCGGCGCGGATCGAAGGCGACGAACGGGTGAAACCGCGCGTCCGGACGCCCCACCCGCCCCGCCGCCGCCAGCCGCGCGATCTGCTCCTGGATCAGGATCTGCTGCCACAGCGGCGTGGGCGCGCGGTCGTCCGACCAGGCGTCGTAGTCGACCAGCGCCGGCGTGAACAGCGAGACGGTCGGGAAGGCCTGCGCCAGCGTCGCCGCGATCGACGCGCGGCCGTGCGCGGTCACGTACAGCGCCTCGAGCGCCCGGGTGACGACCCGGCGCTGTTCGGCCCCGACCGAGAACGGCAGGTGGCCGGCCGCCGAGGCCAGCAGCCCGTCCAGCGCGCCGGGCGGCAAGGGCGGCACCGGGATGATCGGCGGGCCCGGCCGTCCCGTCAGCCCGCGCAGCATGGTCAGCTCGACGTCGCCCGACGGCGCGATCGCGTTCGGCAACGTCGTCACCGCGCCCAGCAGCGTGCGCACCACGATCTCGGGCCACCGGGTGAACAGCCGCGACAGCTCCGTCAGCCCGGGGATCTGATGCGCCACGAAGCCCACGATCGGCAGGTCCGCCGAGCAGAAGGTGTGGCAGTGGACGTCGACGCCGATGGGCGCCGCGGCGCCCGCGCCCGCCCGGCGGCCCAGCGCGGCCGCCGCCAGGCCGCCCGCCGTGCCGGCCAGCAGCGTGCGCCGGGAGAAACCCTTCCCCGGGTGGCTCACGGCACCAGCTTGTAGCCCGTGCCGTAGATCGTCACGATGTGGCGCGGCTTGGCCGCGTTCTCTTCGATCTTCTTGCGCAGCTTCACGACGAAGTTGTCGACGCTGCGGGTGCTGGCGTGCCCCGACATGCCCCAGATCTTCTCCAGGATCTCCTCGCGCGGCACCGGCTGCCCGGCGCGCTCCCAAAGCAGCCGCAGCAGCTCGACCTCGTAGAACGACAGCGGCGTGGTCTTCCCGCGCCGCACCAGCTCGTGCTTCAGCGGATCGATCACCGCGGCGCCGATCCGGATCTCCTCGTTGGCGGGCGCCGCCCGGTGCAGGCGGCGGAAGATGGCGTTGATGCGCGCCACCAGCTCGCCGATCGAGAACGGCTTGGTCACGTAGTCGTCGGCCCCCGCGTCCAGGCCCCGGATCTTGTCGGTCTCCTGCGAGCGGGCGGTCAGCATGATGACCGGCACCAGCGGGTGCGTCGCCCGGATCTCCTCGCAGACCGCGAACCCGTTCGCGTCGGGGAGCATCAGGTCCAGCAGCACCAGGTCGGCGCCGCGATCGCGCAGCAGGCGCACCCCCTCGCGCCCCAGCCCGGAGGCCACCACCTCGAACCCCTCGAACTCCAGCGCGTCGCGCAGGCCGCGCACCAGATCGGGCTCGTCCTCGATGACCAGGATGCGGCGGCGCCCGGCGGCCGCCCCGACGGGCGAGAACCCGGTCACGAGGCGGCGCGCTCCTCGGGGGCCGGCGTCACCAGCGGCGCGGCCGGCAGGGTCACCGTGAAGGTCGAGCCGCGTCCGAGCGCGCTGTCGACCTCGACCCGGCCTCCGTGCGCCTCGGCGATGTGCTTGACCAGCGCCAGCCCGATCCCGCTGCCCCGGACGTTCCGGGCGCGGGCCGACCGCGCTCGATAAAAGCGGTCGAAGATGCGCCGCTGCTCGTCGGGCGCGATGCCGGTGCCGTGGTCGGTCACCGAGAGCGCCACCGCCCCCGGGGCGCGCCGCAGCCGCACCGCCACCTCGCCCCCGTCGCCCGCGTACTTCACGGCGTTGTCGACCAGGTTCAGGAGCACCAGCGTCATCGCGTCTTCGTCCATGCGCACGGGGGGCAAGCTCGGCTCGATCTCCGTCGTCAGCCGCAGCCTCTCTTTTTCGATCCGATGGCGGAAAACGTCCAGTGCCCGTTCGACCACCTCTTCCAGCCGGCCCTCGGCGAAGCTGTAGCTGGCCTTGCCGCGCTCGAGCCGGGCGAAGTCGAGCACGTTGTCGATGAGGTGCGACAGTCGCTCGGACTCGCGCGTGATGATCCCGCCGTACTCGCGCGTCATCGCCTCGCCCTTGTGCTTGCCCGTCATCAGCAGCTCGCCGAACATGCGGATCAGCGACAGCGGCGTCTTCAGCTCGTGCGAGACGTTGGCGATGAAGTCGCTCTTCATCTGCGAGGCGCGCCGCTCCGCGCGCACCGACAGCCAGACCACCCCCAGCCCCAGCGAGATGATCACCGTCGCCAGCGGCACCAGCAGCATCCCCAGGATGCGCTCGGTCTCGGCCTGCGCGCGCAGCTCGGCGATGTTGCGGGGGGTGATCTGGATGCGCCAGGCGTACAGCGTCTTGCCGAGCGCCTCTTCATACTGGAACGGCGTGGGGGCCTGCGGGTCGCCGTAGATGGGGCGCGCCACCTCGTCCAGGATGACCACCCGGCGTTTCCCGGTGACCACGTCCATCTCGTCCGGGATCCATTGCTTGGCGATCAGCGCCAGGTCGAGCTTGGCCGCGACGTAATAGGGCCGACCGCTGGCGGTCTTCTTGGCCGCATACGCGATCAGGACGGATTTCCCGTCGAAGAGCTGGTGGAGGTGGCGGAAGTTCCCGTCTTCGTCGGGCGTCCACGGGTGCAACGACTTCCAGTCCAGCCCGCGCACGTAGCTCTGCCAGCGATCGAGCTCGCGCCGCCGGCGAGGGCCGTCCGAGGCCGGGTAGAGCGAGCGGATCTTCAGCCCGTCGTCCAGGACGGCCACCGAATCGACGCCGGCCGGCAGGTCGACCGACAGAGGCGGGTCGGTGCTGGCGTCGTCCCACTCGACGTTGTCGAACAGCTCCACGTCCGCCTTGTCGATGCGGTCCTGGACCTGCTCGATCAGCAGGTTGGCCAGCTGCTGGTTCCCCTCCATCAAGGACGCCTTGCTGCGCTCCGAGGCCGCAACGGCGTAGCGGTAGCCGTAGTAAGCCAGCGCGATGGCGGCGCCGATGATCGCCGGAAAGACCACGGCCAGGATCACGGGCGCGACCGACATGCGGTTCGAGGTGGCCGGGATGGGCGGGACCGAAGCTTCGTCTTGCCGAGACATCCGGAATGGCTAAGGATTGCACAAGCTCCGGCGTGCCCAAAGTCGAACGCCACTTCTTCGTGTGCGAGAACGCCCGCCCCGTCGGCGGCAAGCCGTCCTGCGGCGCCCGCGGCTCGGCCGAGATCGCGACCGCGCTGCAGGAAGGGCTGGGCCGCCACCCCGAGCTCTGGGGCCGCATCGCCGTCACCTCGACCGGCTGCCTGGGCCCCTGCTTCGAGGGCCCCACCATCGTCGTCTACCCGGAGGGGGTCTGGTATGTGGGCGTGACGCCGGCCGACGTCCCGGAGATCGTCGAGAGCCACATGCGGCGGGGCATCCCGGTGGCACGGCTCGTCCGCTCGGAAGATTAGGCAGGCGACAAGGTCACCAAGGTCTGACCTCACAGCGGGTTCGACGTGACCAGCTCCGGGAACAATGAGAAGTCGCGATCTCGCGTCAACAAGGTCTCGACGCCGTGTGCGACGCAGATGGCGGCGATGCGGGCGTCATGAACGATACCGCCGCGGACCCGATCCCGCCGGACGAACCCCGCCAGCAATCCCGCAAATTCCTCGGTCTCGTGCAACAGCCGCACGCTCGGCGCCGCGAGCCACGCGGCGATCTGCAACCACGCCTGCTCCGGTGGGCTTGCGACCGCCTTCCAGATCTTCGGGTTCGTGACGACGCTGAAGAACTCGTACACGCACGGCCACGGAATCGCCCACGCGTCGTTTCCCGCGCTCAATCGGCGCATCAGCGCCACGGCCGCGCCGTGCTCGGGCGTTTCACGCCGATGGGAGTAGACGAGCAGGTTGGTATCGACGGCGACCATCAACGGCCGCCATAGATCTCATCCCGGAGGTCCTGCCAGGACATCGCCGCAAGTGGGTTGGGTCCTTCCGGATTGCCAACGCTGCGGTCCGGCAGCTCGTATCCCGACCGCACCGGCGTGTCCTCGAGGACACGCCGCAGCCCCTCTTCGACCAGCGCCCTCAGCGGCCTCCCGCTCTGCTTCGCCTGCCGCTTCGCTCGCGCCAGCAACGCGTCCGCGATGTCCACCGTGGTCTTCACCGATACAGCGTAGCCATATCAGTCAGTATGGGCAAGCCGTATCACTGGCTCGATCCGCGGCCGCCAGGTTGACATCACGACATCGACAGCGCACATTCATGACATCATGGCGAAGCAAATCACCTTGCGGAACGTTCAGCCAGAGCTGGCCCGCCGCCTCGAGCAGGCGGCTCGTGATTCCGGCACCAGCGTGAACGCCAAGGCCATCCAGATCCTCGAACAGGCGGTGGGAATCGACTCCAGCGCCCGCCGGACGCGGCTGCAACGGTACACGACCTGGACCGACACCGACCTCCGCCAGATGGAAGAGAGCCTGGCCGCTCAGCGGCTGGTCGATCCCAAGCTCTGGTCGTGACATCGCCCGCGGCTGGCGGGCGAATCCTGCTCGATACGTCCGCTTACGCGCACTTTCGCCGCGGGCATGGCGAGGTCGTCGAGATCCTCGCGGTGGCTGAACGCGTCTTCCTTTCGACCGTGACGCTGGGCGAGCTCGAGGCGGGCTTCGCGCTCGGCTCGCGCCCGGATGAAAACCGGATCGCGCTCCGAGACTTCCTGGCGGAGTCGTTCGTGGGTGTCGTCCCGATCGATCACGACGTCGCCAGACGCTACGGGGCCCTGTTCGCGGCGCTTCGCCGTGCCGGCACACCCGTCCCGACGAACGACATCTGGATCGCCGCCGCTGCTCTGCACGTCGCCGCCGAGCTGATCACTTTTGACGCGGACTTTGCCCGTCTGAGCGGTCTCCACGCTCGCGTGCTGGCGACCTGAGTGCCCGTCAGAGCTTGGCCGGCTCGTCGTCGTGCGAGACGTGAGGGCGGTGCGCGGGGCGGGGCTTCGCCTTCTTCTCGAGCGTGAGCTGGATGGTCTGATCGTCTTCCAGGCTGACGTCGTGGGCGTTGGGCGTGAAGCCGTCCATCTCGAGGCGCAGCTTGATCGAGCCGCCCTTGGGCCGGGTGAGCACCAGGGGCGTGACCCCCAGGACACCGCCGCTGGCGGCGTTGAGCACGCTGGCGCCCGGCGGGTCCGATTCGACGTGCACGGTGACCGTCTTGGGCACGGGAGGATCGACCGGTGGCGCCGGGGTCGGCGGCGCGGCGGGCGGCGGCGCGGGCGCGGCCGGCTCGACCTTGGCGCCCTGCGACTCGCTCCGCTGCGCGCCCACCTTCTCGCCGTCGCGGAAGAGAAACACGCCCACGCCTGCCACCACCGCCGCGGTCGCCAGCACGATCATCACCGACCGCCCCTTGCGCGACGATGCAGGCGCGTCGATCCGCTCGCCCGTGCCGTTCGAGAACGTGGTGTCGCGCAGCTTGGGGTTGCTCAGCGAGACCGGCGCCGGGGTCTTGTTGGCCAGGTCCGGCGAGGACGGCTGCGATCCGCGGACCACGAACATGGTCCCGCCGGATGTCTTCAGCGCCGCCTGCAGCTCGCCCATGTCGGCGAAGCGCTTGTCCGGCTCTTTCTGCAGCATCTTGAGGACGATGGCGTCCAGCGCCGGGGGGATCGCCGGGTTCTGGCTGGATGGCGCCGGCGGCGCCACGTTGAGGTGCATGTTCACCAGCTCGCCGAACCCCTCCGACACGAAGGGCGGCTGGCCGACCAGCATCTCGAACAGGATCACGCCCAGCGAGTAGATGTCGCTGCGGTGATCGACCGTCCGCGTCCCGCGGCACTGCTCGGGGGACATGTAGATCGGCGTCCCCATCAGCGTCCCGGTGCGGGTCTTGACCGAGTCACCGCTGTTTCCCTGCTGCAGCTTGGCGATCCCGAAGTCCAGGACCTTGATCCGCTCCCGCTCGGGCTCGTGCGGATCGGGCACGACGTACAGGTTGTCGGGCTTGAGGTCGCGGTGGACGATCCCCTTCTTGTGCGCGGCGCCCAGCGCCGAGGCGGTCTGGTAGGCGAACTCGACCGCCGTCGGAATCGGCAGCGCGCCGACGCGGCGCAGGCGCGCCCCCAGGCTCTCCCCTTCCAGCAGCTCCATCACCAGGAACGGCGTCCCGTCGGCGATGGTCCCCGAATCCAGGATCTCGATGATGTTCGGGTGGCGAATGGCGTTGGCGGCGCGCGCCTCGTTCAGGAAACGCCCCAGCAGGTTCTCGTCGCGGATGTAGTTCTTGTGGAGGACCTTGACCGCGACCCGGCGGCCGATGGTCGGGTGCTCGGCCAGGTAGACGGCCCCCATGCCGCCTTCGCCCAGCAGCGAGATCGCCCGGTAATTGCCGAATTGCTCCCCGATCATCGAGCTCCTCGATGGTACTCGATCGGCTGACGCAGCAAAATCTCGACCCGCCCGGCCCGAACCAGATCCGGCAGGCGGCCGACGCGCAGAAAGCCCAATCGTCGATAAAAACGTAAGGCGGCGCGGTTGTTCCCGTCACACGAAACATAAAGCCAGCGCCGCTTGCGCCCGACCCGGCGGCGCACATCGTCCACCAGCGCAGTACCCAGGCCCTGTCCTGCCGCATCGGGCCGGACCGCCAGCAAGGCGATGAAGCCGCCCAGCAGGACACCGTCGTCGACCACCGCGACGGCGGCCGGGGTGGCCCGCGGCGTGGGCCTCGTCACCAGGACCGCGCCCGCGCGCGCCTTGCGCGCCAGGTAGCGCCCCAGCCCTGCGGCCGAGTAGCCCAGCCCGCGCCAGGGCTCCATCGCCGCGATCCACCCCGACTGCGCGCGCGCGACCGCCGGGGTGGCCAGGGAGGTGCGCCCCGGCACCGTTACGGTCCCGGCGGGCGGGCTTCGGACGCGGCGGCCTGAACGCCCACCTGCCCCCCGCCACGGCCTTCGGCCTGCAGAAGCTCGGACAGCGGCACCAGCTTGAAGCCCCGCGCTCGGAGCCCGGCGACGACCTCGGGCAGCGCCTCGTGCGTCTTCCAGCCGCGCCCGTTGATGTGGAACACGATGATCGAGCCCGGGCGGGCTTGCTTCAGCACCGCCTTGACGATCCCGGCGGTGGTCGAGTGCGTGCTGGGGTCGCCCGACACCACGTCCCAGGTCACGGTCGGGAGCTGCCGGGCCCGCACCAGCCGGACCAGGTGCGCGTCCCAGTCGCCGAACGGCGGCCGGAACGCCACCGCGCGGCGGCCGTAGCGGCCCAACGCCGCCTCGGTCTCGTCGATCTCGGCGCCCGCCTGGGCCGGGGCCAGCTTGGTCATGTGGGGGTGGTCGTAGGAATGGTCGCCGAACTCGATCAACGGATCGCCGGTCAGATCGGACATCGCCTCGGGATGGGTCTCGACCCAGAGACCGGAGACGAAGATGGTGGCCGGCACGTGCTCGCGCTTCAGCACCTCGAACACGTCCTGATCGAACCCGTACCAGGAGTTCTTGGTGGCGCAGGCGTCGAAGGTCAGCGCGACCTGCGGCTGCTGCGTCTCGACCCGCCGGATCGGCCGGGTCGCCTGCGGCGCGGGAGCGACCGGCGGAGGTGCCGGCGGCATCGCGGCGGCAGCGCGCAGGACCAGCCACAGCGGCAGGATCGCGGTACCCATCACGAGGTCAGCTCCAGCAACATGACGATCGCGTCCTCTTGGTCCTCTGCGTAGTAATTCGGACGTACACCGACCGCCCTGAAGGCGAAACGGCGATAGAGGCGTAGGGCCCCGGCGTTCGACCGGCGCGCCTCCAGCGTCACGACGCGGCAGTGTTGTCCTCTGCCGAAGTCGATGATGTGGGCCAACAGGCGCGACGCGTGGCCGGCGCGCCGCGCCAGCGGGTGGGTGGCCAGGTTCAAGAGGTGGATCTCGTCGGCCACCAGCCAGTAGTTGGCGAAGGCCATGACCGAGCGGTCCGCGACGTCACGCACCACGTCGACGTGCGCCCAGTCACGCACCATCTCTTCCAGGAACACCTGCGCCGAGCAGGGCGCACGGAACGAGACCCGCTCGATCTCCATCACCGCGTCGAGATCGGCCGCCCGCATCGGCTCGATGGCGAACGGCTGGGGGGCTCGATGGACCGCCATCAGGGCGACCCCAGCTGCGCCGAGGGGGCAGGCCCCGCCGCCTCGAAGATGGCGTCCCACAGCGCCGGAACTCCCTCGCCGGTCTCGCCGGAGAGCATGATCGGCGCGCGGCCGCGGAACAGCTCGCGTCCCCTGGCGCGCAGCAGCCCCCGCTCGCTGGCCGACAGCTTGTCGACCTTGGTGAAGACGACCTGAGCCGGGACCTTCTCGGTCCCCAGCCATTCGTAGAGCTGCCGCTCCTCGTCCTCGAGGCCGCGGCGCGCGTCGACCAGGATGACGAACAGCGCCAGGACGCCTCGCCGGCGCGTGTAGCCCTCGATGAGGGGCCCCCAGCTCTGCCGCTCGCCGCGCGAGACCTGCGCATAGCCGTAGCCCGGCAGGTCGACCAGCCGCAGCTCGGGGATGGGCGCGCGGGCCAGTCGCAGCGTGAACATCACCAGCCCGCGGGTCCGTCCGGGGGTCTTCGAGGTTCGCGCCAGCCCGCGCCGCGCCGCCAGCCGGTTGAGCAGCGTCGACTTGCCGACGTTCGACCGCCCCGCGATGGCGATCTCCGGCGGCCCCTCCGGCGGAAGGCCGGCCAGGTCGCGGGCCTCCGCAAAAAAGGCCGCGTCGGTGATGTCTGGTAGCGGCGGCACGAGCCTTCTAGAGTAGCATTGCGGCAAATGGCGCGCGCCTTTCGCGTCGTGGGTCTGACGGGCGGGATCGGGACCGGGAAGTCGACCGTGGCGCGGATGTTCGCGGCCCGGGGCGTCCCGGTCGTCGACGCCGACGGCCTGGCGCGCGAGGTGGTCGCGCCCGGAACGGTCGGCAACGCCGAGGTCGCCGCCGCCTGGCCCCGGGCCATCGGCCCCGACGGGGCCATCGACCGCAAGCGCCTGGCCGCCATCGTGTTCGCCGACCCGGCCGCGCGGACCCGGCTGGAGGCCATCACCCACCCGCTCATCCAGCAGGCCAGCGCCGCGCGCCTGACCGACCTGGCCGGCGCAGGGCACGCGCTGGCGATCTACGAGGCTGCGCTGCTGGTCGAGAGCGGGCGCTGGCGGGACTTCGACGGCCTCATCGTGGTGACCGCCTCACCCGAGACCCAGATCGCGCGGGCGCTGGCGCGCGGCGGCATGACCCTCGAGGAAGCCGAAGCCCGGGTGCGCGCGCAGTTGCCGACAGAGCAGAAGGTGAACGTCGCGACGTGGGTGATCGACAACGACGGAACGCTCGCGGAAACGGAGCGGCAGGTCGAGCGGGTGCTGGGGGAGCTGCGGCGGGGCGTCTAGGACGGCTGGCTCCGTCCGCTACGACATCTTCGGCTCGGGGAACCCACGCCCCGGCTTCGCGAACAGGTACCCCTGGCACAGATCCCCGCCCAGCGCGACCAGAGCGTCCCGCTCCTCCGCGGTCTCGATGCCCTCGGCGACCAGCTGGATCCCCAGCTCGGTGCACAGCGTGATGATCGAGCGCACCAGCTTCTGCTTCACCGGCGACCGATCGATGCCGCGCACCAGGGACATGTCCACCTTCACGACCTCGGGCTCGAGCTGGGCAAAGCTGGTCAGCCCGGCGTACCCCGCGCCCAGGTCGTCGATGGCGATGCGGTAGCCCAGCGTGCGCAGCCGCGTGACGCGCGACTGCAGCTCGTGGATCCGGTCCAGCGCCGCGCGCTCCGTGATCTCCAGGACCACCTGCTGGGCGAACGGGGTGAGCGCGCCGTCGTCGGCGTAGAGCTCGTCGTCCTCCAGGTCGGCCGGGTGCAGGTTGACGAACAGCAGCGCCGGCGGCGGCGTCTCGCGCAGCCCGCGGGCCACGTGCTGGCGGATGATGCGCCCCAGCTCGGCGGCCTTGCCCAGCCGCTCGGCGGCGTCGAAGAAGTCGATGGGGCTGCGCAGCGTCGGTTCGTCGGTGCGCAACAGCGTCTCGTACGCGAAGGTGCGCCGCCCCGACCACGAGATGATCGGCTGCGCGGCCACCCAGAGCTTGTCGACCGCGTTGGCGAAGCGCGCCTCCAGGCCGGCCCGGTCGCCGATCGGCTTGCCGTCGACCTCGTGCACCTGCATCGCCTCGCGGCGGACGCGCGCCAGGTTGTGGACGCGCACCGCGCGCGCCACTGCCTCGAGCATGGCATCGGGGGCGATCGGCTTCACCAGGTAGCGAAACGCGCCGTACTCGATGGCGGTCACCGCGCTCTCCAGGGCCGGGCTGCCGGTCATGAAGATCATGGGCACGTCGAGATCGCTCTCGCGGATGGTCCGCAGCAGCGCCAGGCCGTCCATGTCCGGCATGGCGATGTCGCTGACGATCACGTCGTAGCTGTGAGCCTTGGCCATCGCGGCGGCTTCCCGGCCGTCGTGCGCCACGCTCACCTTGTATCCGGCCGCCGCCAGCGCCCGAGCGTAACCACGCGCGGTCACCGGTTCATCGTCGACCACCAGCACCTCGGCTGCGCCGACCTGCGCATCAGCCGCGTCTCCATGGCCTGTCGTGTCGGCCACGGTGGCTCTAGCCTGCATCGGGGGTCAACATCGTCAGGGCAACCCCAATCCTTAACCCCGGGGCAACCCGTTTCAGATGACGCGGATCGCGCCCGACCGAATCAGGCGCGCGGCGATCCGCAGCGCCTCGGTCGAGCCCAGGCCGGAGCCGTCGAACAGCTCTTCCAGCGTGCGCAGGCCGTCGATCCGGGCGATGAGCGCGCGCTCGCGCTCGCCCAGGCGTTCGCGGGCGATGTCGGAGGCGCGCGGCGCCAGCACCGGCACCTCCGCCAGCGATCCGACATAGGCGGCGAACACCCGCGCCAGCAGCGGGCGGGCCGGCTCGATGACTTCCACGATCCCCGGCGGCGGCGCCTCGTCGGCGTCGTGCAGGGCCCCCTCGGCCGCGTCCACGGCGGTCGTCAGATCTCCGTCGTCCAGCGCCGCCCGGGCGCGGTCGATCAGCGCCGCAGCGCGCTGGCGCCGCCGGGCGATGCCGTCGGGCTCGGCCGTCTTGTTCGAGCCCGACCCCAACCGCTGGCGGTCCGACTCGCCGACCCGCCGGGTCTGTTGATCCTCGTCCTCGCCGCGGGCCGCCGGGCGCTCCGGCTCGGGGGCGGCGGGATCGCGCGACGGCGCCGCTTCCTCATCCTGGTCCGAGCGCATCTGGGCGGCGATCTCGGCCGAGACCATCGAGGTCAGCGTGATTCGCCGATCGCGCGCCAGATCGATCTCCGCCGTCTGCATCGGCATGCCCGGAATCGCCCCGACGCCGTCCAGATCGGTGGTGTCGAGCTCGATCTCCTCGGGAACCGAACCATCCCCGTCCACCTCGCGGGTCGCGGCGGGCACGGACTGGTCCCAGGGCTTCATCGTCCCCGTAGACCTCGGCAGCCTCACCCCTCCCCTTGAGCGATGAAGACCGAGCAGTTTGCCAATTATTTCTCGCGCTTCGAGCAGGATCCGGCCTGCCCGAAGAGCCGGCCTAGATCGCCGCCAGATTGAAGCTCAGGACGACGCGCTCGCCCTGGACCTCGTGGGGTGGAACGCTGTGATCGAGCCAGCCCGGGAAGAGAACCAGGAGGCCCTCATGGACCTGGCAGTTCATCGAGTCCGTCGTGTACGGGGTGATCTTGAAGGCGGGACTGGCGGGCGTGGCGTGGACCCGCACCGGGCGGGGATCGTGAAAGCAGAGCGGGCTCGAGCCGGGCGGGACCTTGACGTAATAGGCGCCGCTCAGGAACGAGCCCGGGTGGCAGTGTCTCGCGTTCATGCCGCCGGCTGGGCTCACCACGAACCAGGGCCTGGAGAGCACCAGCCGCAGACCCTCGAAGCCCATCCCGGCGGTGATGCCGGCCGCCTGGTCCAGGATGATCTGCTTCAACTCGGCGAACTCCGGCGCCTCGCGAAGGTCCAGGTTCTTCTCGGCGCTGTGCCACCCCCCGTAGTTCGACCGACGCACACCGTTGGGATCTTCGGCCTGCAATCGCCTGACGAGCCCGTAAAGCGTCTGGTTCAGCGCCTCGAAGCCTGGAACGTCGTGCTGGAAGATCGCCGTCGGGAAAAGATTCGTTCCCGTCATGGCTTCCGAACGTTTACCAGGGACTGCCCGCGACGAGGTGTGACATCCGTCACGGACCAGACCCCTCTGCGCTCACGGAATCATCAGCTCGAGGAGCGCCTTCTGGGCGTGCAGCCGGTTCTCGGCCTGCTGCCAGACGGCGCTCTGCAGTCCCTCGATCACCTCATCGCTGATCTCCTCGCCGCGGTGGGCGGGCAAACAGTGGAGGACGATGGCGTCGGGCGACGCGGCGCGCAGCAGGCTGCCGTCGATGGTGTACCCGGCGAAGGCCACCCGGCGGGCGTCGGCCTCGGCCTCCTGCCCCATCGACGCGTAGACGTCGGTCGACAGGACGCTGCGTCCCGCCGCTGCCTCCGTGGGATCATGAAGGACGGTGACCCGCCCGCGCTCGCCGGCGCGCGCCCGCGCCAGGACACCCGGGTCGGGTTCGTGGCCCGCCGGACAGGCGATCGTCAGATCCAGGCCCAGGATGCCGGCGGCCTCGATCCACGAGTTCGCCATGTTGTTGCCGTCGCCGATCCAGGCGTAGCTGGCGTCGCGCAGGGTGCGCAGCGGGTCCTTGCCGCTGCCCCGGCGCTGGACCACCGTCAGCAGGTCCGCCAGCACCTGGCAGGGGTGCATCAGATCGGTCAGCCCGTTGATCACGGGGACCGTCGCGTAGCGCGACATCTCCTCGGCCCGGTCATGGCCGAAGGTCCGGACCATGATGCCGTGGCAATAGCCCGACAGGACCCGGGCCGTGTCGCGCAGCGGCTCGCCGCGCTCCAGCTGCGAGCCCTGCATCCCCAGGTACAGCGCGTGACCGCCCAGCTCGTACATGGCGATCTCGAAGCTGGCCCGCGTGCGGGTCGACGCCTTCTCGAACACCATGCCCAGCACGCGCCCGGGCCGCGTCGCGTGCGGCGTCCGGGCGGCGCGCAGCGCGCGCAGCTCCTCGGCGCGCCGGAGCAGCGCCTCGATCCCGCCCGCAGGAAGATCTTCGAACGCCAGGAAGCGCTTGGGCCGCTCGATGGCGCTCATCGCGCCTCCTCGAGGACCGCGTCCAGGATCTCGATCGCCTCGTCGATCTCGCCCTTGCTGACGATCAGCGGCGGCACCAGCCGGACGACGTTCGCGCCGGCGACGGTGACCAGCAACCCGCGCGCGCGGCACTTGGCGACCACCTCGGCCGGGTCGACGTCGACCAGCAGCCCCTGCAACAGGCCTCGCCCGCGGGCGCCGCGCGTCTTCGGCCGCCGTCGCTCGGCCAGCCGCAGCAGCGACGACCCCAGGTGCGCCCCGACGTCGCGGCAGTGCTCGAGCAGCCCGACCTCGTCGATGGTCTTCTGGATGTACAGCGCCGCCGCCGTGGCGAACGGGTTGCCGCCAAAGGTCGACGCGTGCGTCCCCGGCTCGAACCCGCGCCCGACCTCCTCGTTCGCGAGCATCGCGCCGATCGGGATCCCGCCGGCCAGCCCCTTGGCCAGCGTCACGACGTCGGGGACCACCCCCTCCCCTTCGAAGGCGTAGAAGGTACCGGTGCGGCCGGCGCCGGTCTGGACCTCGTCGAAGATCAGCACGGTCCCGGTCTCGCTGCAGCGGCGCCGCAGCTCTTGCAAGAAGCCGGGCGGCGGCAGGTTGATCCCCCCCTCGGCCTGGATCGGCTCGACGATGACCGCGCAGGCCTGGTCGGTGATCGCGGCGCGGGCCGCCGCCGCATCGCCGAACGGCAGGAAGCGCACCGGGCCGACCAGCGGCCCGAACCCGTCGCGATACTTGGCCTGTCCCGTGACGCTCAGCGCGCCGAACGTCCGGCCGTGGAAGCTCTGGTCGAACGCGATGAGCTCGGTCCGGTGCGGCTGCTTCTTGGCCACCGCCTGGTAGCGGCGCGCCAGCTTCAGGGCCGCCTCGTTCGACTCGGTCCCCGAGTTGCAGAAGAACGCGCGCCCCTTGAAGGCCCGCCGCGACAGCGCGTCGGCGAACTCCAGCTGCGCCTCGATGAAGTACAGGTTCGACACGTGCAGCAGGCGGCGCGCCTGGGCGGCGATGGCGTCGGCCAGCCCCGCGTTGCCGTGTCCCAGCATGGCCACCGCCACGCCGGCCGCCATGTCCAGATAGCGGCGTCCGTCGACGTCGTACAGAGCACAGCCTTCGCCGCGCGCCATGACCACCGGCGCCTGCCGATAATTGTTGAGAAGCAGCCGCTTCCCCCGTTCAACGAGCTCGTCTTGCCGGGACATCGCCGCCACTCTACCTCGACTGGGGAGTCCCGCCAGGCCTAACCGACACCCTCTGCTTGACCCGAGTCATGCGCATCAATAGGCTGCATGAATGCATACGGTCCGTATGACGCTGAACGTGAATGAAGAGCTCCTCGCCGAGGTGATCGAGGCCCATCCCGGGGTGACCAAAACGGCCCTGGTCGAGCAGGGCCTGCGGGCCTTGCTGGCGCGTGAGGCGGCCGCCCGCCTGGCGAACGCGGGCGGCGCCGCCAGGCGCGCTCGCCGAGGCAAACGCTCGGCCCGGGCGCAGCGTTGATCCTGGTCGACACGAACGCCTGGATCCGCCACCTCCGCACCAGGGATCTTCGCCTCTCGGCGCTCCTGTTGCAGCAGCAGGTACACACCTGCGACGTCGTCGTCGGCGAGCTCATGCTCGGGTCCGGGCTCCCTGGGACGTTCACCACCGACCTCCTCGCGTTGCCCCGCATCCCGAGTCCGCCCGCGCCGGAGACGCGCGCCTTCATCGAGCGCCACCGCACACATCTGGGCGGATCGGGCCTCGGATGGGCGGAAGCCCAGATCGTCCTGGCTGCCCTCAAGTCGGGGGCTCGCCTCTACAGCTCCGATCGAGCCGTTCGAAGAGCTTGCCGGGCCCTGCGCGTTCCGCTTTCGTAAGGAAAAGGCGGAGGGACGGCCCTCTGGCAAGGGATCGCCCCTCGCTCAGGCGATCTGACCGTCGAGCGTCCCAGCAGCTCTTGTGCCATTTTCAGCAACGGTTAGGTTGACTCAACCATGAGCGCGCCGCCCAGCATCGCGAGCACGGCCACGGCGGTGCCCGCGTACACGGCCACGCAGGACCAGGTGAAGGCGCGCCTCCGTCAGGTGCTGCCGCTCCCGTCGCGCCGCATGGACGCCGCGATGGAGATGTTCGACCACGCGGCGGTCGATCGACGCTACAGCGTCGCGCCGCTGGAGCTGCTGGGGACGGGCCAGGGGATCACGGAGATGCAGGCGCGCTATCGCGAGCACGCCATCGCGCTGGGGCGCCAGGTCGCCGCCGAGGCGCTGGCGCGCGCCCGCGTCGACGCGCGCGAGGTCGACCTGCTGATCACGACGTCGTGCACCGGGATCATGATCCCGTCGCTGGACGCCCACCTGGTGAACGAGCTGGGCTTTCGTCCCGACGTGCGTCGCCTGCCCATCACCGGGCTCGGCTGCGTCGGCGGCGCGGCGGCGCTGGCCCGGGCGCACGACTTCCTGGTGGGATTCCCCGAGGCGCGGGCGCTGGTGGTGGCCGTCGAGCTCCCCAGCCTGAGCATGCAGCGGGCCGACCTGTCGCTGGCCAACCTGGTCTCCACCGCGATCTTCGGCGACGGCGCGGCGGCCGTGCTGCTGGACGGCGGCGCCGCCGCGCGGAGCGCGCCGGGCGTCCGGATCCTGGAGACGCTGGCGCACATCTTTCCGGAGTCCACCTGGGCGCTGGGGTTCGACCTGCAGGACGACGGCTTTCACTCGGTGCTGTCCAAGGACGTGCCGCTGCTGCTGAAGAGCGAGATCGCCCGGCTGGTCCGGGTGCTGGCCCAGCGGCGCGGGCTGTCGCGCGACGAGCTCTCTTGCTTCGTCCTGCACCCGGGCGGCCGGAAGATCCTGGCGTTCGCCGAGGAGGAGCTGGGGCTGCGGCGCGACGACACCCAGCCCTCGTGGGACGTGCTGCGCGGCTTCGGAAACCAGTCCAGCGCGTCGGTGCTGTTCGTGCTGCACGAATGGCTGACGAAACGACAGCCGGCCGCGGGCGCTCACGGTATCCTGGCCGCGTTCGGTCCGGGGCTCTCGACCGAGATGCTTCTCCTGAAATGGAGCTGAGCGCATGTCCCCACCCGTGTCGTCGAACGCCTGGTACGTGATCCTCTGCGCCGCGGTCGGCGCGATCCGGCTGATCGAGATGACGCTGTCGCGGCGCCACCAGCGCGCGCTGGCGGCCGGCGGTTCGCCGCTGCTGCCTGAGCGGGCCTTCGGGGCGATGGTGGCGCTGCACACCGGCGTGATCGCCGGCGCCGCCATCGAGGTCGTGGCGCTTCACCGGCCGTTCGTGGCGGCCGTGGGCGTCCCGGCGCTGGTGGCCCTGGTGCTGTCCAGCCTGCTGCGCTGGTGGGTGATCGCCACGCTGGGGGTGCACTGGAACGTCCGGGTGGTCCGGTCGACCGGCCTGGGTGTCGTGACGGGCGGGCCGTACCGCTTCGTGCGCCACCCGAACTACGTGGCCGTGTTCGTCGAGCTGATGGCGCTGCCGCTGGTTCACGGCGCCTACCTGACGGCGGCGGCGGGGACGATCCTGCACGTCCTGGTGCTGAACCGGCGCGTGACGCTGGAAGAGTCGGTGCTGATGGCCGACGATCGTTACCGGCGGGCGTTCGCCGACAAACCTCGGTTCTTGCCCCGGGTCCTGCCATGGCCGACGCGGTAGCCGTCACGAACGCCGCGGACGTCGCGATCGCGGGAGCCGGACCGGCGGGCGCGACGCTGGCCCTGTTGCTCGGGCGCGCCGGGCTCCGGGTCGATCTCTACGACGCTCACCGATTCCCGCGCGAGAAGCCCTGCGGTGAAGGGATCCTGCCGGCCGGCGTCGCGGTGCTCGAGCGGCTGGGGCTGCGCGAAGAGGTCGGCGGCCGCGTGCTGCGCACGCTCTGCTACGAGGGGTTCGGCCTCACCGCCACCAGCCCGTTCGGGCCGCCCGGGACCTTTGCGCTGGCCCAGCGGCGGCGCCGGCTGGACCAGGTCCTGGTCGACGCCGCGCGCGCGACGCCCGGCGTGCGCCTGTTCGAGGAGTCGATGGTCGAGGGGGTCGAGCGGCGCGCCGGGCGCGTCACCGGCCTGCGGGTCGGCGGCCAAGCCCGCCCCGCCGGACTGGTGGTGGGCGCCGACGGCCTGGCTTCGCGCGTGCGTCGATCGCTGGAGCTGGAGCGGCCGTCGCCGCGGGCGGGGCGGGTCGGCGCGCGGATGCACTTCCGGCTGGCCCCCGGGCGCGACGCCGGCGATCGGCTGACCATCTACGTCGGCCGCGGGCACGAGCTGTACGCGGCGCCGCTGCCGGAGGGCGAGCTGCTGCTGGCCGGGCTCTCCGGCCCCGGAGGCTGGGCCGACGGCGCGCGAACCGCGTTCGCCCGCTGGATCGCGGAGGCGCCGTCGCTGAGTGCGCTGCTGGACGGCGCCGAGCCGATCTCGCCGCCGGCGGGCCGCAACGGGCTGGCGCGCCGCGCGCGCGCCGGCTGGGTCCCGGGCGCCGTGCTGCTGGGCGACGCGGCCGCGTCGACCGACCCGCTGACCGCCGGGGGGATCTCGCACGCGCTGGTCACGGCCGAGCACCTGGCGGCGGTGGTCCCGGACGTCCTGGCGAATGGCGACGGCGTGCTGGCGCGCTTCGATCGGGAGCGGCGGCGGCTGCTGCGCGCGCACGACTGGCTGACCGCCGGGCTGGTGGCGATCGTGGGCCGCCCGGTGCTGGCCCACGCCGCCATGCGCCTCATGCGCGGCGCCCCCCGGTTGATGCGCCGGCTGGTCGAGGTCGGCGGCGGTGTGGCGATTCAACCGCCGATTCAACCGCCCTGGCCGGCGCCCAGCGCGGCGGCCGCCAGCTCCAGCGAGGCGCTGGCGATCAGCAGCGCCACCGACCAGAAGGCGATACTCCCCCAGCGGGCCGAGTCGCCGTAGCCGCCACGCGCGACGCGCACCGCCTGCCAGATCGCGATCGGCGCCAGGATCAGCGGCGCCAGCGCGACCCGCGGCGGCAATCCGGCCAGGGCCCAGATCGGCAGCAGCCCGAACGCGGCCAGCGTCAGGGTCGCGTAGAGCCGCGCGGCCGGCAGCGGCCCCAGCCGCACCACCAGCGTCCGCTTGCCGACCGCCGCGTCACCCGCCGCGTCGGGGAACTCGATGGCCAGCAGCATCGCGAACTGCAGCGCGCAGGGGAGCGCCGCCGCCAGGAAGAGGGGCGGCGCCAGCGCGCGCGCCTGCAACAGGAAGCCGAACATCGGCACCAGCAGCGTGACCACCAGCGCCGTGGCCACCTCGCCCAGCCCCCGCGCGCAAAAGCGCCCGGGCGGCGCGCTGTACTCCCAGGCGAGCGCGATCATCAGGCCGGCCAGCGCGCCGGGACCGAAGCCGGCGCGGCGCGCGAGGACCAGGGTCGCCAGCAGCGCGGCCACCAGCAGCGTGCAGGCGGCGCGCAGCGCCACGATGGGCGCCAGCGCGCCGCCCGGGAGAACCCGGCTGCCACCCGACCAGCGGGTGGGTGTCAGGTTCGCGCGATCGGCCTCGAGGTCGAAGTAGTCGTTCGCGTAGTGGGTCATGAGCTGGGTCAGCGTCACGACGACCTGCCCCCAGACGTAGCGCCAGCGATCCAGCGGCGCGCCGCCGGCCGCGGCCAGGGCCGCCCCCAGGCCGAAGAGCACGAAGCCCCCGGCCAGGAACTGCGGCCGCCCCAGCCGGATGAACAGGATCAGCCGGCGCATCCCACCACGACGCGACTTCGTGACCTACTTCGCGACCCCGCAGGCGATGCGGGCGCCCCCGCCGCCCAGCGGCTTGGGGGTGTCGCTGTAGTTGTCGCCACCCTCATGGATCATGATGGCGTGGCCCTGGAAGTCGGCCAGCGTCAGCCCCTTGACCTCGATCTTGTCCTTGGCCTCGCCCTTGTCGGAGACGACCAGCTTGGGGAGGTCACCCTTGTGCCCGCCGCCGCCCGGCCCCTTGTGGGCCTTGGTCGCGGCCGGGTCGAAGTGACCGCCCGCGGCCTGGGCGGCCGTCTTCTTGCCGTCCTTGTCGGCCGGCTCGCAGCTCGGGTTCTCGTGCACGTGAAAACCGTGCTCGCCCGGCGGCAGCCCCTTCAGCTTGGGCTCCAGCGTGACCCCGTCTTTCGCCTCTTTGATGGTGATCGTCCCGATTGACGCGCCGACCCCGTCGGCCGTCACGGTGTTCATCGTGACCTTGATGGGCTTGGCGGCCTTGGCGAAGGCCGGCGACGAGACGAGCAGTACACCCCACACCACAAACGAGATCCTTTTCATTCCTGTCTCCTTTGGAAGATCGATGGCTGTGAGATAATCATCCTCCGAAGGGCGTCATGAAAGAGGAACCTCCCACCCCCGCTCCCGAGCGGCGGCAGGCGCCCCGTTTCACGGCCCGATCATTGGTGGAGGTCCGCCTGCCCGACTGGAGCGCGCTGCGCGCCGTCTACACGGTCAACCTGTCGACCGGGGGGATGCGGCTGTCGATGGGGACGCCGACCGCGCTGGGGACGCCGATCGACATCATCCTCACGCTCCCCGACGGCGAGCGGCTGCACCTGCCGGGCAAGGTGGCCCACCTGGGGCCCGGATCGGGCGGCGACGTCGGCGTCCGCTTCGACGAGCTCCCGGCCGCCACGCGGCAGCAGATCCAGCACTACATCGACGAGCTGCAGGCTGGACGCACGCCCCCGCCCAAGACGCGCACGATCCCGCCCGGCGTGCTCATCAAGAAGAAGACCTGACCCGATGGCGCGCGGGCGCGCCGGGGCGGTCGTGGCTGCGCTCGCGGGCCTGTTCGCGACGGCGCTGGCCGGCGCGCCGGCCGGCGGCGCCGACGACGGGCAGATCGCGGCGGCCATCGCGGCCGCCCTCCCCGCCGACGGGCGCACGGACGTCGTCCTGATCGACCTGCCGGCGGTCACCGGCGCGCCGCGCGTGCGGGCGGCCACGCGGGTAAACGCGGCGCCGGCGACCGTGCGGGCCGTGCTGCTCGACCCGTCGCGCTACGGCGCGCTGATCCCCTCAATCATCCGGTCCGACGTCCACCGGGACGACACCGGCACGCCGATCGTCGACTGGGAGCTAGAGGTCCCGCTCTTCAATCTGGCCGGCCGCTTCGCGCTGCGCGCCCGTGCGGATGGCGTCGAGCTCGATCTCTATGACGGCGACTTCGCGCCGGGCCACCTGCTGTTCCGGATCGCGCCCGGTCCCGGCGGAACGGCGGTCCTCTCGGCCGACGCGTCGATGGACGTGCGGCGCTCGAGCTGGCTGCTCCGGAGGATCTTGAACCGCAGCACGTTTGGCGCGCCGGCGGCGCTGTCCGCGGCGATCGAGGTCGCGCTGCGCGGGGTCGCGCTGCGCGCCGAGCACCCCGGCGCGCGCGACGCCTGGCGGCCAACGGCGCCGCCCGGCCCGCCCGCGGCCTGGCAGCCCGAGGCGCGCCCGCTGGCCTCGCCGGGGCTCGCGCCGCTGCGCGCGGCCGGGGTGGTCGCCCTGGTGGCGCGCCGCCCGGACGAGCGGCTGGCCGGCGTGGCGGCCGCGATCGCGGTGGACGCGCCGGCCGCGTCGATCGACCCCACCTTGCGGGATCCGCGAAGCTGGCGGGCGTTCCCCGGCTGGAAGACCGTGCAGCTGGTGCCGGGCGCCGGCGGCCCGGGCGGGCGCGTCGAGGACGATCTGCCGCTGCTCGAGCTGGACGCCACCTATGCGGCCGACGGACCCGCGCGCTGGACGGCGGTCGACGGCCCCACGCGCGGGGCGCGCCTGGGGTGGACCGTCGCGCCCGACGGCGATCGCCGGGCGGTGGCGGTTCTCTCGCTCTTTCCCCGGCTCGAGGCGACCGGCTCGATCGCGCGGCGCTTCATGGCCGCCGAACCCCTTCTGGAATCAGGCCTGGCGCTGGCCTTGGCCTTCGCCGATGTCGCCTCGGTCAAGGTCGCGCTGGCCCGGGCCCGCTGACCGGCACCCGGAGAAACTTCGATCTCCGGGCATGCAGTAAGGCACTGACTCAATGTTTCCAATGCGACAAGTCGCTTGGCTGGCTGGCTGTGTGCTCGTGCTTTGCTGCACGGTGAACACGTCCAACCTGGACGTCGACCAGCCCGGTTCGGGGGGCAGCACGGGCGCAGGCGGCGCGCCGACCGTCGGCGCTCCCGGCACCGGCGGCCAGAGCGCGACCGGCGGGCAAACCGGCACCGGCGGGGATGCCGGCACCGGCGGCCAGAGCGGCGCCGCGGGCCAGACCGACACTGGCGGCCAGGCCGGGACGGGCGGCCAGGCGGGCGGTGGCTCGGGCGGCGAAGCGGGCCACGCGAACGCAGGCGGCGCGGGCGGCAAAGCAGCCGCCGGCGGCCAGAGCGGAGCGGGCGGGCAAGGGGGCGCGGACTCGTGCACCCAGCTCCAGTCGCAGTACACCAGCGCGCTCACCGCAGCCAAGGCGTGCACCCTGGGCGCGGGCAACCAGTGCCAGCAACTGGTCGATACATCGCTGTCTTGCCGGGGCTGCCAGGCCTATGTGAACGACACGACCCAGCTCGACGCCCTCGCCGCCGCCTGGACCAGCGCCGGATGTGATCAGACGCACGTCGTGTGCCCGGCGATCGCCTGCGTGGCGCCCCAGCCAGCGCACTGCGCGGCGCAAGCGACGACCACCGGCCGCAACGGCTCTTGCTCGACCCAGTCCGCCCAGCTCACGCCGTAGGTCGACGGCTACGGCGTGGCGGGCGTGTCGCTGCTGGTGTCGCCGCCCAGCTCGCAGATGCCGGCGCCGCAGAACGGCTTCTGCGTGCAGCTGGGATCGGTCGAGACCTGCTCGGTGCAAGCGGTGTCCGCGCAGCGCTTCTTGCGGTCCTTCTCGTACGCGTCCTTTTCCTTCTTGGGGATCGCGCGTTGCTTGCCGCCCTGGCTGCAGGGACAGCAGTCGTCGGTGACCAGGACGCAATCCTTGTCGGTCTTGCAGTCAGCCGTCGAAGAGGCCGGAGCCTTGTGGGTCTTCTTGGCGTGCGCCAGGAACGGAACCCCGAACGACGCGCCGCCGAGGACGGCCAGCGTCAGCCAAAACCTGAATCGGAAAGAGATCGATCGAGCCATGCGCCGGTATATAGCGACCTTCACGTGATTTCGGAAGCGATCTCCGACGGAAACTGACCGTGAGCAGCATCAGTTCGTCGTGCCGGGCGTCGCCAGGCGGGCGGTCATCGCCACGACCTCGGCGGACACCCTCTCGAGCCGCTGGCCGACGTCCCGCATCTCCAGCAGCCGCTGGCGCAGGGCCGGGTCGGCGATCAGGGCCGAGGCCACGCCGTCGACCAGCTCCGCCGGGCTCTCCTGAGCCGCCATCATCTGCCGCAGCAGATCGCCCCCCTCCGCGAGCGTCTCGGACAGGCGGCCGATCAGGGCACGCAGCGTCTGATCGGCGTCGGCGATCTCGGACGGGTTCGCGACGGGAACGTCGGGAAGCTCGGTCGCCGACACGAGCCGATAGGGGCGATCCGAGGCCAGCTCCTCGTCGATGCGCACGCGCGCCCGCCCGCGCAACACCAGGTTGAAGCGGCCGTCGGGCAGCTCGTGCGCCATCACCACCTCGCCGACCCCCGCGATCGGCAGCACCGCCGGGCGCTCGTCCTCTTCGCTGGCGCCGGGCGCGATCAGCCCCACCGCCATGCAACGCGCGCCCGCCAGGATGTCGCGGGTCATCGCGCGGTAGCGCTCCTCGAAGATGTGCAGCGACAGCAGCGCGTGCGGGAACAGCACCGCGTTGGGCAGGGGAAATAGCGGCAGGCGCCGCAGCGTCTCGGCCAGGGATGGGTCCGGGGCGGCGGCCGGCTCAGCCAAAGACGTCCACGCACGAGCCGGTCAACGCCAGGGGGGCGTAGGCGGCCAGATAGATGATGACGTTCGCCACGTCGTCGGGAGACATCTCGGGCTCCGCGCCGGGCATCCCCGCCTGCAACATCGCGGTATCGACGGAACCCGGGCAGACCGCGTTGACGGCGATCCCGTCCTCGCGCAACTCTTCGGCCAGCGCGCGCGTCAGCCCGACCACCCCGTGCTTGGCCGCGCAGTAAGCGGTGAGGCCGGCCGTCCCCTGCCGGCCCGAGATCGACGCGACGTTGATGATGCGGCCCGACCGGCGGCTGCGCATCCCGGGCAGGAATCCGCGCGTCACCAGGAACGTCCCCTTCAGGTTGGCGTCGACGACGGCGTCCCAGGCAGGCACGGACATCTCGCTGAGGCGGGCGCGCTCGACGATGCCGGCGTTGTTGACCAGCACGTCGGGCGTGCCGAACCGGCGCAGCACCTCGGCGACGAAGCGATCCACGTCGGCCGGCTTGGAGACATCGCAGGCCAGCACGTCCGCCTCGGCGTGCCGCGCGCACCCCGCGACGCGCGCGCCACCCTGGGTCAAGACCCGCACCGTGGCCGCGCCGATGCCCCGGGAAGCGCCGGTCACGACCGCCACTTTTCCGTCGAGCACGCTCATGGCCGGTTCTCCAGGATGCGCGCCTTCAGGTCGGGACGGTCCCGCATCTCGCCCGCGAAGGCGCTGGTGATCACCGCGGACTGATCGTGCTTCTCGGCGGGCAGGGCCAGACAGAGCTGCTCTGCCTCCATCACGCAGCCCGCGCCGCGCGCACCCAGATGGGCGCAGAGCGCCTCGGCGATCTGGCTGGTCGCCCGCTCTTGCAGCGTGAGCCGCTTGGTGAAGCAGTCGACCAGCTCGGCCAGCCGCCCGAACCCGGCCAGCTTGCCGCTGGGCATGTACGCGACGTGGGCGACGCCGCGGTACGGGAGCAGGTGGTGCGGGCACATCGCGTGGAAGCGCAGGCCGCGCACGACCACCACGTCGGGGTCCGCCTCGCCGCGCACCGGGTCGCCCAGGATCGCCGCCGGGTCCATCTCGTAGCCCGCCAGGAACTCGGTTCGCCAGAGCTGCGAGACCCGCCGGGCGGTCTCGCCCAGGTCCGGATCGCGCGCGGGGTCGCGCCCCGCCGCCCGCAGGAGACCCTCGATCGCGGCGCGCAGCTCCGCCTCGCCCGGCACGTGCGGTCAGTCCAGCGACTGCGGCGCGCGCGTGACCTCGTCGACCGGACGCCTCGCCGCGAAGCCGCCGTCGATCGGGTGCCAGTATTCGACGCGCTTCTCGCCGAACCGCCAGCAGAGCAGGATGTCTTCGCCCAGGCGCTGCGACGGAAAGTCGACCAGCCCGGTCTCGACGTCCTTGACCTCGCCGCCCAGCGCCTTCACCCGCGCTAGCTGATCGGACAGCGCCTCGTAGTAGCCGCGAAACAGGGCCTTGGCCCGCCGCACCTCGGGCGAGCCGTCGTCGCTCTCCAGCAGCTCCTCGCGGCTCATGCGAACGTTGGCCTTCTCCAGCCGGGTCTCGAGGCCGCGCAGGCCAGCCCGCAGCTGCAGCACGTCGACGAAGATCCGTTCCAGCATCGGGACCAGGGCGTCGACGTCGCCGACCGTGAAGTGCGTCCGAGACATCGCCGTACCTTACCTCAAGGGCGGGCGAGGGGCGACGGGTACAAAGGCGGCTTCCGATTCCGCCCGGTCTGCCTCCGGATGTCGACGTCCGAGACCAGCAGGGGCGGCGAGACGATCGTCGAGGGGACGCCCGAAAACCCGCCTCCGCCTTCCAGGTAGTTGTCGACCGTGGGGTCGGAGCCCACCGCCGTGATCTCCTTGAGAGAGCGCGGCAGCAGGTTCTCGAGCAGGACCCCGCGGACCAGGGTCTCCTTGCCGTGGTCCACCCGGTAGACCACCAGGGGTCGGACCGGCGGCGGCCCGTGCGAGCCCAGGCCGAACGACAGCAGCGCCGACAGGTCGTCCCCTTCGGCGCCCGGGAGCGTCTCTTCGTCCAGCAGGCGCACGACGTAGGTGGTGACGCCGCCGCTCTTGGCGATCTTCCCCAGCTCGCCCAGCAGGGCCGGCCGCGACAGCGGGTGCGCCCCCGAGACGATCAGCGTGCCGACCCGCGCCCGCGGCGAAGCGAACCGCGGCGCCCGCGCGTGGCCGTTCGAATGCGCGATCTCCTTGCGGGGCGTGCGCGACATCAACAGCGACTTCAGGACGCCGTGCTCGACGACCGAGACGCGCTGAGCCGGGACCCCTTCGTCGTCGGCCTTGTACGAGCCGTAGATGGGCGCCCCGCCCGGACCGGTGGCCAGCCCGGGGTCGTCGACGGCGCTGACGATCGGCGCCGCGACCTTCTGTCCCAGCTTGCTGGCCAGCGCCGACTGGTCGTTCCCCTCGTCACTGCCCGCCTGGGCGGTCTTGGGGGGCGGCGTGCCCGCGATCTGATCGCCCAGCAGCTGCTTGACCAGCTGGGGGGCCGCCAGCCCCTCGAACAGCACGGCGCCCGCGCCGGAGGTCGCCACCGGGGCGGTGCGCATGGCGACCAGCTCCTTGGCCATGGCGCGGACCGCCTTCTCCATCTGCGCCATGGGCGGCAGCCCGGCGGGCGTCAGCGCCGTGAAGGGGACGAAGCTGCGCAGCTTCATGCCGTCGGGCGCCTGCGTGTCGGCCACCACGTCGATGCGGGTGGTGCGCTGGAAGTCGTCGATGAACGACCCCTCGCTGGAGACCAGCCGCCGGCGCACGATCGCGTAGGTCGCCGACACGCGGGAGGTCTGGATCTCGGGGTAGTCGATGAGCAGCGCCGACAGCTTGCGCGCGGTCTCGCGGAGCGCCTCCGGATCGGCGTTTCCCGAGGGGAACGGCACCTCCAGGTGGGCGACCGTCTCCTTCGAGAAGTCGCCGACCGACTCCTCGTCCTCGGCGGCGCCTGCCTGTCCGGCGGCCGCGGCTCGCTTCCGCGCCAGCGTCTCGAGCGCCGCCTTGTACGCCTCGTCGGTGCGCAGCCACAGCTCGCGCCGGAGGGCGGCGTAGTCGTCCTCGAACGGGATGGTCTCGACCCGGGCGCCGCCCTCGAAGTTCGTGTTGTCGAAGCTGGGGTCGCCCACCCGCACGTCGGTGCGCAGCACCCGCCCCTGGTAGCCGTGCGCCGCCGTCACCGCGCCCAGCGTCGCGTTCACCGTCGCCTGGTCCAGGTCCGACAGCGTGTAGGCCAGGTAGTAGGGGCGCGGCTCGTCGCCCAGGCGCAGGTCGGCCATCGACCGGGCCAGCTCGTCCTGCAACGCCGTCTTCACCGCGCCGTCGTTGACTCGAACGGCGGGCGCGGGCGCCTCGGCGGCGCCGGGCGACCCGCCGGCCACCGATCCCAAGATCGCGAGGATGGCCATCGAGAGGGCCAGGTGTCTCACGGCGCGCTCCGGGGTGGCGTGGCGGTGATCGCCGGGGCCGGCAGCACGGGGGGCTTGTCGCTCCCCTTGTCGCGGCGCTCGGTCTCGATCTGCTGCACCAGCAGGCTGGGGCTGGTGGCCGAGACCGGCACGAAGCCCGACTCGGCGCCGCAGTAGCCGTTGAAGGTCTGGTAGTCGTCGGAGGCCGCCATGATCTTCGAGAGGGCCGAGAGCGGCGTGCCGACCAGGTCGACGCCGCGCACCAGCTCGTCGGGGCGGCCGTCGACCCACACGCGGTACACCAGGATCGGCAGGACCTTGAACGCCTGCGGCCCGCCGCGCGCCGTGTTCGTGAACCCGCCCGAGATGTCCTTGAACGAGAGCCCGTAGAGCTTCCCCTGCCGGCGCGCCTCGTCGCGCAGCATCTGGCGCAGCGCCTCGTGCGAGACGACCACGCTGGGCTCGACCACCAGGTTCCCCTGGCGCGAGACGATCGACCGCCCCTCCTGCCGGCGCCCGTGACCGTTCGACACCGAGAAACCGCGGGTCGGCGAACGGCTGAGCAGGAAGCCGCGCAGGATGCCGCCGTCCACCAGCGGAGCCCGGCGCGCGTCCACCCCCTCGTCGTCGAACCGGTAGAAGCCGTTCAGGTCCACGCCGTCCAGCTTCTGCAGCGTCGGGTCGTCCCAGACCGAGATGAACGACGGCATGATCGGCTCGCCGACCTTCTTGGCGAACGTCTGCCCCTCTTCCTCGCTCTTCTGGCGGTGCCCCTCGACCCGGTGGCCGAAGATCTCGTGGAAGAAGACGCCGGCGGCCTTCCCCTCGAGGATGGCCGGACCGGCGTACGGCTCGGCCGGCGGCGCGCGCCGCAGGGCCTCGAGATCGGTGATGACCGCGTCCGCGGCCTTCTCCATGGCCGCCTCGCCCCCCAGCCCCTCGATGGTCTCGGCGTCGAAGCTCTCGAACCGCTCCAGCTCCATCCCGTCGTCGGCGCGGGCGTCGGCCTCGATCATGACGCGCACGTAGTTGCGCCCGGTCTGCACCGCCGTCCCCTCCGAGTTGAGCAGCCAGCGGTTCGCGCTGCTGGTCTGCAAGCTGACGTCGGAGTCCAGAATCTCGGCCTGGCCGCGGAATCGCGACGACAGCCGCCGCAGCTTCTGCTCCCAGGCCGGAACGTCGATGGTCAGCGTGGCGGGCGGGCCGAAATAGGTGACCGGCTTTTCGCGCGAGAAGTCGTCGGAGGGATCCTCCTCGGCGACCTTCAGCGTCCGCTGCATCCGGATCTTCACCAGCCGCTCGGCCGCCTGCTCGTAGCGGCGGTCGGTCTCGCTCCAGGCGACCGCGCGCAGCGCCGTCGGGTCGTCGGACAGCGGCAGCGGCACGGGGTGACCGCTGATCTCCGACGAGAAATCGAAGTCGCTCGAGCGGATGGCGTGCGTCGAGTCGAGCTGGTAGTCGCCCACCCGCACGTCGACGTCCAGGATGCGGCTGCGGCGCGAGGCCGACTGGACCAGCGCGCCGTAGCTGGCCATCACGTTGGTCTCCTGCCGGTCGTGGACCTCGTAGGCGATGAAGTACGGGGGCGGCTTCCCCTTCGACGACAGCTCGTGCATCCCACGCTGCAGCTCTTCCTGCAGCGCGGCCAGGCCGGCGGGCTTCTGCTGGCCCCCGCCCGCCAGCGGCTGGATGCGCACCACCGTCGGCGGCTTGGGGGACTGGCCGGGCGAACCCGCCCCCTGCGACGCCGTCACGGGCGCGGCCTGCTGTCCAGCGCAGGCTGCGCCGGCGAGGACGGAGGCGAAGAGGAGACGACTTACGGTCGAGACGCGGAGGGGCTTGGGGTGGGGCAAGGCTGGCTCTTGGCGCTATAGCATAGACGTGACAGAGGGGTTGGGGCAGCTGTGGTAGTTTCCGCGCCCACCATGCTGCACCCGAAACGCCGCATCCGTCCCGCGCCGCTGGCCCGCGGCTCGGCCGAAGTCGTCGCGCTGATCGACACCTACTACAACGCGTACAACGCGGCCCGGCTGCGCGAGGCCTGCCAGACGCTGGCGCGCATGATCGACAGCGGCGCGACGATCGGCGTTTCGATCACGGGGGCGCTGACCCCGGCCGGGCTCTCGTCGGTGCTGGTGCCGCTGATGGAGGCGGGCTTCATCGACTACCTGTCGTCGACCGGCGCCAACCTCTACCACGACCTGCACTTCGACCTGGGGCTGCCGCTCTACCGGGGCATGCCCGAGGTGGCCTCGGGCGCGCACGACGTGACGTTGCGCAAGGACGGCATCATCCGCGTCTACGACGTGCTGTTCCCCGCCGACGTCCTCTACAAGACCGACGAGTGGGTCTACCGCGTGCTGATGGCGCCCGAGTTCGGCAAGCGCATGTCCGGCTCCGAGCTGCACCATATGATCGGGAAGTACGCCCTCGAGACCGCGCGCAAGACCGGCGTGGACAAGCCCTCGCTGCTGGCCGCCGCCCACGCGCTGGACATGCCGGTCTGGGTGGCGTCGCCCGGCGACTCGACGATCGGGCTCAACCTGTCGGCCATCACCACCGCGCACCCGGACCGCGGACCGCTGCTGGATCCGGGCCTGGACGTGATGGAGATGTCCGCGCTGGTGCTGGACGCCAAGCGAACGGCTTCGGGAACCTCGGGGGTCGTGATCTTCGGCGGCGGCGCGCCCAAGAACTTCTTGCTGCAGACCGAGCCGCAGCTGCAAGAGATCCTGGGCGTCTCCGAGAAGGGGCACGACTACTTCATCCAGATCACCGATGCGCGCCCCGACACCGGGGGCCTGTCGGGCGCCACCCCGGCCGAGGCCGTCTCGTGGGGGAAGATCGACCCCGAGAAGCTGCCGGACACCGTCGTCTGCTACACGGACTCGACGATCGCGATGCCGCTGATCGCGTCGTACGTGCTGGCGCGCTGCAAGCGCCGCAAACCGCGGCGCCTCTACAGGCGCCTCCCCGAGATGGTCGAATCCCTCCGCCGCGAGTACCGGAAGACCGAGCTCTACGCCCGTTACTGGGGCCAACCGGAGAAAAGCACGGGACGGGCTGCCGGCAAGGCGCGCAAGCCGGGCAAGAAGCCGGCGCCCAAGCGCACCCGCTCGTAGCCTCCGCCCGTCACATGCAGCTGCCCACCGTTCATCGGACGCATCGTACGCGAAGCAGCGCGGTCGAGGGCGTGGTGCTGGAGGCGCCGCTGGCGAAGCTCACGAACCAGGCGGCGTCGGCCGCCGCCAGCCCGGTCCAGAAGCCGTCGCCGGTGGTCTCCGGGAAGGCGTCGAGATCGATCGCGGGATCGTGCCGGGTGTCGTCCACGATGGTCTGCAGCTCGGTGGGGCTGGGGAGGCGCCAGGGGCTCGCGCAGGCGGCCGGCGCGCCGCTGAACGTGTACACGTGGGTCGACTGGGTCTGCTGCCAGGTGAGGCCGGTGTAGGCGTCGAGCACGCTGCCGTCGGCCTGCGCCTGGTAGTGGGCGGCGGGACAGGCGGTCGGTTTCGACGAGACGCAGCGCACCCAGCCGATCGCGCTGGTCGCGCGGCCGGTGGTGTTGCCGTTGGCGAACGAGACGGCCCACACCTGCGTGGCGTCGCTGGCATACGGCGACGAGGTCAGGTAGGGCTGCGTCGAGGTCCCTGGAAACACCGTCGCGTCGATGGTCGGGGCCGGCGCGACGGCGTCGTAATCGACCAGCGTCATCAGCTCGCGCCGCGTGGGCAGCCGCCAGGCGCCTCCCTTGGAGGCGCAATAGGCGGCCGCCTGGGACGGGGTGCAGGTGCCCGGCGGGTCGATGTTGGACCCGGGGCAGACCAGCTCCGGACTGGGCGCCTTCTCCCAGATCAGGCCGGTCACGTTGTCGGTGACGGAGCCGTCACCGCCGTCGGTGTAGCTGAGGGGGCGCGGCAGCTCCGCGCTGACCGGGTTCGGGACCGGGAACGCCTCTGGACAATCGACGGGGGCCGCGCCTCCCGCCCCACCCGAGGCAGCCTCCGCGCCCGCCGCGCCCGCCATCCCCAGGACGTCGATCCCGCCCAGGCCGCCGGGACTGCCGCCGCGGCCGGAGGACCCCGAGCCTCCGCCGCCGCAAGCGATCGAGGAGGCGCCAACGAGCAGCACCGCGGCATGCAGCAGTCGCCCTCGCATGGGAGGCGCAGTATAGGCGCGATCCCCTACCCTCCGGGCCCAGAACGACAGCTGCAGAACTGGCCGCTCGGTGATACACAACGCGCATGGATGCTCTTTTCAGCGTGGCCACGGCGGCGCTCATCGTCAGGTGGGCCCACGTCATCTTCGGCGTGATCTGGCTGGGGCACCTCTATTTCTTCAACCTGGTCAACGTCCCGTTCCAGGGCGACCTGGACAAGGACTTGAAACCCAAGGTGAACCCGAAGCTGCTCTTGCGCGCGTTCTACTGGTTCCGCTGGTCGGCGATGTACACGTTCATCCTGGGCCTGCTGCTGTTCGGGTGGCACTACCTGGGACCCGAGCACCTGATCACGGCGCCGGACGGCAAGCCTTCGGGGCGCGGGATGTGGATCGAGTACGGCATGCTGCTGGGCATCATCATGTGGTTCAACGTCTGGTTCGTGATCTGGCCGCGGCAGAAGAAGATCCTGGGTGGCCTGGCCAGCGGCACGCCGCACCCGGACGCGGCCAAGCTGGCGGCCACGGCCGGCAAGGCGTCGCGCTTCAACCTGTTCGCGTCCGGACCGCTGCTGTTCGCGATGCTCGGGGCGCCGCACTTCGGCGCGATGAGCGGCCCGGTCTTGATCGTGGTCACGCTGCTGGGCGTGGGGTTCTGGTTCGGGATGATCAAGCGCTCGTTCAAGATCAAGACCGTCGTCTGAAGGCAGCTGAGAAATTGACGCGGCGGAAACGCGCGGGAGAATTCCGCGGATGTTCCGCCGCGCTGTTCTCGCTGGGTCTTTCGCGCTGATCTCAACCGCCGCCGCCCGCGCCGAAGACGCGGTGCCCCTGGTCCATCCCATCTTCGCGCATTTGCCCGACGCGCCCGAGAACGACCGTGCCCGGCAAGACTTCGCGGCCGCGGCGTCCCGCTACCACCTGACGCCCGTCGAGGTCGTGGACGTGTCCTCACCGCCCCCGCCGCACGGACCGGACGACGCGCGCCTGGGGATCCTCAACGTGCAGAAGCTGGCTTTCGCCGAGGCGCTGCGCAACCTGGACGCGGCCGCGACGGAGGTGACGGCCACCGGTGGCGCCGGCTTTTCGACCAGCGAGCTGGCCGACCTGTACTTGAACCGCGCGATGGCGCGCGCTCATGCCGACTGGAAGGCCGGGGCGGCCGATCCGCCCACCGACGACCGCACGCGGGCCTACGAGGACTACCTGCGCGCCGCGACGCTCGCGCCCGAGCGCGCCCCCAACGCGCGCGAGCTGCCGCCGCAAGCGCTGGCCGATCTGCAGCGCGCGCTGGACGAGGTCCACAAGCGGCCGCGCGGCACCCTGGTGGTCAAGGGCGCGGCCGGCGCGCTGATCTCGCTGGATGGCGGCTCGCTCATGCCGCTGGATGGCGGCGTGACGTTCCAGGACCTGATCAACGGCGAGCACCTGGTGCGCGTCGAGCAGACCGGGTTCGCCCCCTGGGGCGCGGCGATCCCCTTCGGCCAGCCCACCATGGAGATCGAGGTTCCGGCGCGCGCGGCGCTGGCCCTGGACGCGGCGACCGCGGCGGCCCACGCCCGCCGGATGGGCGCGCGCTTCGCCCTGGTCGCCACGCCCAAGGGGGGCCCGGGCGCTCCCGTCGAGCTGGCCCTGATCGACAGCTCGAACGCCGCGTCGCGGGACGCGGCGCTGGTGTCGGCCCGCGGCGAAGCGGGGCAGCTGGACGCCGCCGTCATGCGCCTGGACGAGGAGGCCCGCCGCCTGGTGCTGGAACAGCAAGCCGCCCGCGGCGGTGCGCCGCTGCCGCCGGTCGCGACCAACGACGGCGCCGCCGCCGCCCTGGGCCCGCCGCTGTTGCTGGCGCCCGTCCCCGTCAAGGCCCGCTTCCGGGACGACCCGGCCGCCTGGGCCCGCGATCGCTGGCCGCTGCTCACCGCGATCGGCGTCTTTGCGCTGACCACGGTGGTGCTGGGCGCCGTCGTCGCCAGCGACCGCTAGCCGCAAGCTCTCAGGTGAACGGCATTGGGCTCAGCCGGGCTCGCGCGAGGCCGCCCGCAGCGCGGAGAGCAGCTCGGCTCGGGTCTGAACGTTCAGCTTGCGACGCACGCGGCGCAGCAGCACGCGCACGGTGCTGTCGGAGATCCCCAGCTCGTAGGCGATGACCTTGGTCGAGTGACCGAGCAGCAGGTAGGCGGCCACTTCGCGCTCGCGCTCGGCGAGCGCCGGAAAACCAGGGACCCGCGGCTCGTTCTCGAAGGCCAGCATGCGGCGCGGTCCCCGCTTGGCGGATCCGGGCGCGTCGACCAGCGTGAACCGGCGCTGCACCAGCCCCTGCCAGCCGGCGATCGCGGCGCCGCCCTCGGCGAATCGCAGCGGGCCCCGCGCGCTCCCGATCGCCCCCGCGGCCTGCGCGAGCGCCTGCGTCAACCCCTCGTCGCGTTCCCCGGCCCACTCGAGGACCTGGCCGGTGCTCGCCAGCTGGCCGACCGGCGTCTGCCCGGAGGCCCGCATGCGCTGGCGTAACCGGTGCGCGTTGGCCAGGTGGGTGGCGATGTAGCTGAGGAGCTGCCGCCGGCGCGCCGGCAGCGTGGTCTCTTCGTGCAGGAAGACCCCCAGCAGGCAGCCGTTGCCCGAGGGATCCAGCCCGTTGACGGCCAGGGTGTCCCCCACACCGCAGGCGATGGCCGCCTGCCGCCAGTCGTATTCGACCCGCTCCAGCTCCGACATCGTGCCGCAGAGCAGCGAGCGGTACGTGCGCTGCAAGAACCCGGGGATGGCGGCCAGCTCCTCGGAGACCCGGAAGTACGCCTCCAGCCGCGGGGCCGAGACGCCCGCGCTGGTCATCTGGCGGACCTGCAACGTCCGGTGATCCGACGCGTCGTAGACGAACGCCACCATCCCCATCCCGTCGTCGAGGCAGGTCCGGGCCGCCTCGAGCAAGCCGCCCAGCCATGCGTCGTCGTCTCGATCCAGGGCGTAGGCCGCCTCGAGGATGCCGATCCAGTCCGGAGCGCTTGTTGGTCGCGAATACACAGCCGCGCCTGTTTACATGTAAACGCTTTTTCCCTACCGCTGTCCACGCGCTCGCTGCTATTCGCGATCCACTGTATGCGTGGGATAGGCCAGGTCGGGTCAGAGTCGGCGATCGAGCGCGGCGTCCATCCCATTTTGCAAGACCTGGTCGACGATCTACCCAGGCTGAAGACGCTGGCCCGTGCTTTCGCGCGCAACGACTCGGACGCGCACGATCTGGTGCAGGCGACCTGCGTCCGGGTGCTCGAGCGCGTGGACCGGCTTCGACGCGACGACCCGCAGGACTCGCAGGCGCTGTTCGTCCGGATCATGAGGAACCTGCACGTCGACAACGTCCGGAAGCGCCGGATCTCCACCCCCATCACCGACGACCAGTTCGCGGCCCCGCAGCGGCCCGAGATCCCGCAGTGGCGGCAGGTCTCCGACGAGGCGGTCGCCAGCGCCGCCGGCCGCCTGCCGGTGCTGTACCGAGAGGTGTGGACGCTGTCCTACGATCGACGCCTGGACCAGCGCGAGATCGCCGCGACGCTGGGGCTGAGGCCGGGGACGGTGGCCACCCGGGTGCACCGGGCCCGGATGGGCATCCGCGCCCATCTCACCACCGACCGAGAAGCGGCCTAGGAGGTCGCGCCCGGAGCCGGCTCGGCCGGTTCGTCTTCGATCTCGATCTTCACGTTCCAGGTGCGCGACAGCCAATCGAGCAGGCTGGTCTCGCTGGTGTCCAGGCCGCCCTCGTCGGCGCTCTCCAGGATGGTGCCGAAAATCAGGTCGCGGGCGTCCTGACGGCGGATCTGCTGCAGGAACCCGCGGAACGCCGCCAAGTCACGAAACTGCCGCTCGAAGCGGTCCAGGGCCGCCTGGTAGCCGCCCTCGCCGAAGGCGTTGGCCAGCACCTCGACATGCTCCAGCTCGTCCTCGGAGACCTCGCCGTCGGACAGCACCACCAGCTTCATCAGCCCCACGAGCGCCACCCGCTCGTCTTCGTTCAGGTCCCGCAGCTCCATGCCGCTCCCTTTAACTCGTCCGCCGCCCCTCGCCAAGGGCCCGGCTGAAGTTTGGCGCGTCTTGACCGAACAGTCTGTTCCAGGGAAGCTTGAGCACCGCCCGATGATCGGACGAACCCTAGGCAGCTACACAATCGTCGAACAGATCGGGGCCGGCGGCATGGGTGAGGTGTACCTGGCCAAGCACCGCCGCATCGAGCGGAAGGCGGCCATCAAGCTGCTGCTGCCCGCGCTGTCGCGCGACGCCGACATCGTCAGCCGCTTCTTCAACGAGGCGCGCGCCACCTCGCTGATCACGCACCCCGGAATCGTCCAGATCTACGACTGCGAGGTCTTCGAGGACCGGGCCTACATCGTGATGGAGTACCTCGAGGGCTCCAACCTGAACGCCGCCATCATCCGCGACGGCGCGTTCGAGATCCCGATGGCCATCTGGATCAGCGGCCAGATCGCCAGCGCGCTGTCGGCGGCCCACGCCAAGGGGATCATCCACCGCGATCTGAAACCCGAGAACATCTACCTGGCGCAGGACCCGCTGCGGGGCGGTGCCACGGTGGTGAAGATCCTCGACTTCGGGATCGCCAAGCTCAGCGATCGCTCCGGCCCCACCTCGCACACGCGCACCGGCAGCATCCTGGGGACGCCGATCTACATGTCGCCCGAGCAGTGCCGGGGCATCAGCAGCATCGATCACCGGACCGACATCTACGCGCTGGGGGGGATCCTGTTCGAGATGCTGACGGGCCGCCCACCCTTCGTCAAAGAGGCGCCGGGCGATCTGCTGATCGCCCACGTCTCGGAGGCGCCGCCCGTGCCGTCGTCGCTGCGGCCGGCGATCCCGCCCGAGCTGGACCGGCTGGTGCTGCGCATGCTCGCCAAGTCGCCCAACGATCGGCCGCCGACCATGGAGGCGGTCGGCCGCGAGCTGACCCCGTTCCACGCCGCCGCCGGCGATCCGGCCGGGCCGGTGTTGACGATGCGCTTCGACAGCCCCACCCCGGCCCCGGTCGCGTCGGCGTCGCCCAGCGCGGGCGGGACCCGCCTGCTGCCCGACGGCCCCAAGCCGCTGCTCGACCCGAAGTCGACCTCGACGCTGGGTGACACGGCGTCCGAGATCGTGACCGCGTCCGACCGGCCGCGCGCGCCGCGGCGGACCGGAATGTGGCTGGTCATCGGTGGGCTGGCCGCGGCCGGCGTCGCCGTGGCCGTGCTCCGCCCGGATCGCGCCGCGAACAAGAGCACCGGCGGCGACCAGGTCACCGTCGCGCATGAGCCGGCGGCCCCCGCGCCCCGCCCGTCGATCGAAGTGCCGCCCTCCGCGCCCGAGCTCCCCGCCGCGGCGCCGGCCGCCGAGCCTGCCAAGGTCACGCTGGTGATCGCGTCCCAGCCGGCCGGCGCGTCGCTCTGGGTCGGCGACGCCAGCCAGCCGCGCGGCAAGACACCGCTCCGTCTGGCCGTGCCGCGTGGAAAGGATCCCCTGCGCGCCACGCTGAAGGCCGACGGCTACGTCGATCGAACGATCGTCGTCGACGCCGATCGCGATCAGTCCCTGGACGTGAAGCTGGACCCGATCGAACAGCCGCACCACGCCTCCCACGCTTCCGGCGGCGGGCACCACCACGCCTCGCACGGTCCGTCCGCTCAGGTCGCGACCCCGCCGCCGCCGGTCGAGGCGCCCAAGGCGACCACCCCGCCCAGGGCCGAGCAGCCCCAGAAGAAGTACTTCCTGCTCGGCGACTGAAGCCGGTCCTCACGCTGGCGGGACGCGCAGCAGGTGCACGGCGAACCAGCGCCGTTCGTCGAACCAGCTCCGCTCCCACCGGAAACCCGCGCCCGCGAACAGGGCCCGCAGCGCGACGTTCGTGAACTTGTAGCTCGACTCGGTGTGGATGCGCTCGCCGGCGGCGAACCGCACGACCGTCCCCAGCGCGCCGATCCAGACCTGCTGCTCGCCCTCGCTCTGCAGGTACAGCTCGATGCGCGACTGGGCCGCGTTCCAGCGCACCAGGTGGCGGAAGCTGTCCGGGTCGAACCGGGCGGACAGCTCGCGGTTCAGGCGAACCAGCACGTTCTTGTTGAAGCGCGCGGTGACCCCGGCGGCGTCGTCGTAGGCCGGCACCAGGATCTCACCCGCCTTGCGCAGATCCGTCCCGACCAGGAACGTGTCGTCCGGGCGCAGGCGCGCGCGCACGGCCCACAGCAGCTCGCCGGCCGCCGCCGGGTCGTAGTTGCCCAGGTTCGAGCCGAGAAAGAGCAACAGCCGGCGCCCCGGGATCGCGTCCAGCACGCCCAGGTCCTGCGGGTAGCGGCCCACCACCGGATGGACCGACAGACCAGGGGTGCGAGACAGCGTCGCCTCGGCCACGGCCAGCGCCGAACGAGAGACGTCGATCGGAACGTACGCCGCGCGCGCCTGCCTCTCGAGCAGCGCGGCCAGCAACAGCTGCGTCTTCGACGCGGTCCCGGCGCCCAGCTCCGCCACGGCCAGTGGCGTCCCGGCCGCCGCGATCATCTCGCCGGCGTGGGCGGACAGGATCGCCCGCTCGGTCCGGGTCGGGTAGTACTCGGGCAGGGCGGTGATCTCCTCGAACAGCGCCGAGCCCTGCGCGTCGTACAGCAGCCAGGCGGGCAGCTGTTTGTCCGGGCGCAGCAGACCTTCGGCAGCCGCCGCCGCCACTGGATCGCTGGCCAGAAGTGTCCCGGGAGTCGGTTCCACGGACGGTCCGGCAAAACTTAGGTTCGAAATGGGCGAACGGGATACTCTCTGCCTGCATAGATGTTCATCGACCCCGCCGCCGCTCAGCGCATCGAACGGGCCGAGGCCGCCGCCACCCGGGACACGGCCGGCGGCCTGGCCGGCTCCGACCGCGCGCCACGCGCCTTCATTCGCGAGCTGGGTCCCGGTGTCGCTGCCTACGTCCGCGCCGGATCGCCCCTGAACAAGCTGATCGGCGTCGGGATCGACGGCCGGATCGATGAATCGGGCCTGGCCGCCGTCGAGGCCGCCTACCGCGAGCTGAACGAGCCGCTGCGGGCGGAGATCGCGACCCTGGCCGCCCCCGAGGTCTGGGAGCAACTGGGCGCGCGCGGCTACCGGCTCCAGGAGATCGAGAACGTGCTCTGCCGGTCCCTGCAGGACGCCCCGCCGCCGGCCGACGGGGACGTCCGGGTCGAGCGCGTCGCCCCGTCCGCCCTCCCCGCTTTCGCAGAGACGCTGGTCGCGGCGTTCTGCCATCCCGACGGGAGCGGGGCGGCGCTGGATCAGCTCACCCGCGACGTGATCGAGACGGCGGTCGAGGACTCGCTGGCAGCCTCGGGGGTCGCGCGCTACCTGGCCCGCCGGGACGGCGCGATCGCCGGGGCGGCGAGCATGCGCGTCCACGACGGCGTCGCGGTGCTCAACGGCTCGGCCACGCTGCCCACCGACCGGAAGAGGGGGATCCAGGCCGCCCTGCTCGCGCGGCGCCTCGGCGACGCCCGTGCCGGCGGCGCCGATCTGGCGATCGTCACGACCGCGCCCGGGACCCAGTCGCAGGCCAACGCGATGAAGGCCGGCTTCGCCCTGGCCTACGCCCGCGCCGTATTGATCCTTCCACCCGGCTGACCCGCGGCCACCTGCGTGGCGCCCCTGATTGCCCGCCGGCCAGTCGGAGTTATCAGGTCGGCATGGCGAAGAACATCCTGATTTGCGGATACGGGCCCGGCATCTCGCGCGCGCTCGCGCAGCGGTTCGGGGCCGAGGGGTTTGCCGTCGCGCTGTCCGCCCGCACCGCCGAGAAGGTGACCGCCGGCGTGAAGGCCCTGGAGGCCAAGGGCATCCGGGCAGCCGGGTTCCCGGCCGACCTGTCCGACCCGGCGGCGGCGCGCGCGCTGGTGGGCAAGGCGCGGGAGGCGCTGGGACCGATCGGCGTGGTGGCCTGGGTCGCCTACGCCAACGGAGCCGGCGACCTGCTGGCGGCCGACCCACCGGCCATCCGCGGCGTCCTGGACGTGGCGATCGTCGGCCTGCTCGGCGTGGTCCAGGCCGCGCTGCCCGATCTGAAGAAGCAGCCCGACGCCGCCATCCTGATCGTGAACGGGGGGCTGGGCTACACCGACCCCGGCATGGACAGCGCCGCGGTGCTGTCGGGGACGATGGGGCTGGCGGTCGCCAACGCGGCCAAGCACAAGCTGGCCGGGCTGCTGTCGCAAAAGCTGAAGAGCGACGGCATCTACGTCGGTGAAGCCATGGTGCTGGGCACGATCAAGGAGACCGCGTTCGACGCCGGGAACGCCACCATCCACGGGAGCGCCGTCGCCGACAAGCTCTGGGACCTCTATCGCGCCCGCACCGAGGTGACCGGGCGGATCGGCTGACGGCCGGCGCTAGAATTCCAGCGCGAAGCGCTCGGCTAGAACTCGAGCGCGAAGCGCTCGCGGCCGCGCTGGATGATCAGCGTGGCGCGGCCGCCGTGGGCCAGCCGTCCCTGCAGCCCCTTGAAGGCGGCCAGCGTGATCGGCTTGTTGTCGAGCGCCAGCAAGATGTCGCCCTCTTCCAGCGCGCCGCTGGCGGGGCCGCGCGGATCGACCGACACCACCGCCAGGCCGCCGCTGTCCCCGAGGCCCAGCGCCGCCGACTCCTGCGGCTCGAGCTGGCGAAGCTCCAGGCCCAGGACGTGCGCCTCGCCGGCGCCCGGCGGTCCCCCGATCGTCGCCGACGTCTCGATCCGGCGCCCCTGACGGAGGTAGACCACCTTCACCTTCTCACCCGGGCGGCGCAGCGCCACGACCGAGAGCAGGCGCCGATACCCGTCGACCGGCCGGCCGGCGACCTCGACGACCACGTCGCCCGGCGCCAGCCCGGCGGCGGCTGCCGGCGAGCCGGAAGAGACGCCGGTCACCAAGGCCCCGTCGACGAGGGGGACGTGCATCCGCTCGGCGCGCTCGGCCGTGAAGTCCTCGCCGCTGACGCCCAGGTAGCCGCGCGCCACGTGCCCGACCCGGCGGATCTGCTCCGCCACCTGGCGGGCCAGGTTGATGGGGATGGCGAACCCGACGTTCATCGCGACCCCCGGGTTGATGATCGCCGAGTTGATGCCGATGACCTCGCCGCGAAAGTTGAACAGCGGGCCGCCCGAGTTCCCCTGATTGATCGCCGCGTCGGTCTGGATGAAGTCCTCGTAGCGCGGATCGACGTCGCCCAGGCGCTCGCCGATGACCCGGTTCTTGGCGCTGACGATCCCCATCGTGACCGTCTGCCCCAGCCCCAGCGGGTTGCCGATCGCCAGCACGTAGTCACCGACGCGCGCGTGGTCCGAATCACCCAGCGTGACCGCCTGCAGATCCCCCGGCGGGTGATCGATCTGGATCACCGCGACGTCGGTCGGCGGATCGCTCCCCAGCACGCGCGCCGGGAATCGGCGGTTGTCGGCCAGCTTGACCACGACCTCGTCGGCGCCGGCGACCACATGGTTGTTGGTCAGGATGATTCCGGAGCGCTCGACGATGAACCCGGACCCCAGCGCCTCCTGGCGCTCGCGGGTCGAACGCGGCGCCGGCAGGCCGAACTGCTGCCGCAGCATCTGGGTCCAGGGGTCCTCGGCGGCGAAGCGCCGGATGAACTTGGTGCTCTGGATGGTCACCACGTCGCCCTTGACCCGGTCGACCAGCGGCGCGACGGAGTCGGAACCGATGCCCGCGGCGCCCGGCGGTGGCACGGCGCCGGCCACGGCGGGCCAGACCAGAGCCAGGGTCGCCGCCAGCATCACCGGAGGTCGGGTCACTCCTGAGATCATGCCTGACGGTTTTTGCCCGATCCTCGCCGAGGTCGTCAACTCTCGTCGAACGAATCATACTGGGGGGATGTCGGGCCGCATCCTGGCTGCCACGCCGCCGGAGCTGGTGGTCCACGACGAGGAGCAGCCCTGCCTGTACCTGCCGGGGCGCCGGGCCCGCCAGCCCTTGCGGCAACCGCTGCGACCGCTGACGCCGGCCGAGCTCGACGCGCGCCTGGCGGCGGGCGACCGGCGCGCGGGCACCCTGCTCTACAACCAGGCCTGCCCCAGCTGCCAGGCCTGCGAGCCGCTGCGCGTCGACGTCCGGACCTTCGCGCCGTCCCGCTCGCAGCGGCGCGCGCAGGCCAAGGGGGACGCCGCCGTGACCGCGCAGGTCGGGCCGGTCCAGGTCGACGAGGCCCGGCTGGCCCTCTACCGCGCGCACGAGAGCGGCCGCGGCCTGGATCGAGACGGGCGCCCGCCCATCGACGCCATCGGGTACGAGAGCTTCTTCGCCACCAGCTGCGCCGAAGGGTTCGAGGTCCGCTACTTCGTCGGCGGGCGGCTGGCCGGCGTCGCCATCACCGACCGGGGGGCCCGCGGGCTGTCCGCCGTCTACACGTTCTGGGACCCCGCCTGGTCGGCGCTCTCCCTGGGGACGTACTCGATCCTCACACAGATCCGGCTGGCCCAGCGGATGGGGCTGGACTGGCTTTATCTGGGCCTGGCCATCCGCGACAACCACTCGATGGCGTACAAGCTGGCGTTCATGCCGCACGAGCGGCGCATCGACGGTTCGTGGCGCCGCTTCGCACGCGAGTAATATGCCCGCATGGGTGAGCTCGATGAGACGGTCAACGAAGCGGTCGAACGCGCGCACGAGGGGCACGAAGGGCACGAAGAGGGCGGCGGCAAGCCGACCCTGAACGCGATCGTCGCGATCAGCGTCGCCATCACCGCGACGTTCAGCGCCCTCTGCCACGTCAAGGACGAGAACATCAGCGAGAAGATGCAGCACGTCCAGGCCAAGGCCGTGGACGCCTGGGCCTACTACCAGGCCAAGGGGACCAAGCTGAACATCGAAGAGGCCGCGCTGGACAACATGCGGCTGCAGCGCGATCTGACCCCCGGGCTGACGGCGGAGGGGCGAGCGCTGCTGGACCGCAAGATCGAGGAGTATGGCCAGAAGGTGCGGCACTACGACGACGAGCGCGCGGAGATCAAACGCGGCGCCGACGAGCTGGAGGCCGAGTACGACCGGCTGGAGGCGCGCGACGATCAGTTCGACATGGCCGAGGCCAGCGCCTCGGTGGCCATCGCGCTGCTCGGCATCACCGCGCTGACCCGCCGCCGGCGGCTGCTCTACCTGGCCTGGGCCTTCGCGGGGATCGGGATCTTGATCGGGGTGGCCGGCTTCGCCGGTCTGGGGCTCCACGTCGACTTCGTGGCGCGCGCGCTCCGCTGACGGAGCAGGCGGTGGCCGCGCGGCGGGACGCCGAAGCAACGCGAGAACGAGCGCGTGAGCTGGGCGCCGCCGCGAAATCCAGCTTGGCGGGCGTCGTCCCTGGCGTGCGGCGCACAACCGATGCAGCGTGCGCACCGAGACGGCCGCCCGCCGCAGCGGCGGCCTGGGCTGCAGCGATCCGGCCAGCACCACCCCGACCTGCCTCTGCCCGGGCTGCTGACGTCGATTCCCTAACACTACTGCGTCACGTTGGGGGCGCTCGAAGAAAGTAGTGGGCTCCGGTTTCTCGCGCGAGTTGTCGTCGGAAAAGTTGCGCCAGGGGAATTGGTGGCTTCTAGATATGCGGGATGGTGGAGTTCATGAATTCGGCCGCGGCCGGGCGGCTCGATAGCTACTTCGGACGAATCGGCGATGTGCTGGGCACCGAGGGTCGGCGTGCTTCGTTCGCGAGATATGCGATGGGGCTGTTGGGCGGAGCCGAGCGCAAGAGCGTGGAGCCCATCGCCGCCCTGACCTGCATTGAGAGCGCGAAGACGGATGCTGAGCACCAGCGGCTTCTGCATTTTCTGGCCAACTCGCCGTGGCGGGACCAGGACGTCCGTCGCGAAGCCGCCCGATACGCGCTTTCGGCGATGACCGACCGCGAGCCCGTCGAGGCATGGATTGTTGATGACACCGGGTTCCTGAAGCAGGGCACCCACTCCGTTGGTGTTCAGCGGCAGTACACCGGCTCGGCCGGCAAGATCACCAACTGCCAGATCGCGGTCAGCCTCAGCATTGCGACGCGGACAGAACACTTGCCGGTCGATTTTGAGCTGTACCTGCCCACCAGCTGGACTGACGACGTTGCTCGTCGGCGGGAGGCCCGGATTCCCGAGTCCGTTCTGTTCAAGACCAAGCCCGAGCTGGCGTTGGACATGATCCGCCGCGCGGCCAAGGACGGCCTCCCAACTGGCGTTCTGTTGGCGGATGCAGCCTATGGAACCTCGCGCAACTTCCGGGATGGTGTACGCGAGCTCGGCTTGCACTACATCGTCGGGGTCGATCCCAAGACGGTCGTCGCCGTCTTTGACCGCACGGGCCGACGGCGAGATGATCCTGTCAGCGTCCACGATCTGGCGTTTCGAATCGCGAAGCAGGGCAGATTCCGACGCTGCACTTGGCGCAAGGGCACCAAGGAAGACCTCACCGCACGCTTTGCCCTCCGTCGCGTAGTCCCCGCATACGACCAGTGCTACGGGATGGAGAAGCGGGAGCCGGTGTGGCTTCTGATCGAGTGGCGTGACGGCGAGACCGAGCCTGCCAACTATTTCTTTTCCTCGCTCTCCAGCCGGATGACGAAAAAGCAGCTGATCCGCTTAGCTATGCAGAGATGGCGCACGGAGCGCGTCTACGAAGACCTCAAGGGTGAACTCGGGCTCGACCACTACGAGGGCAGGCGTTACCCCGGATGGAACCACCATGTCTCTGTCGCCTTAAGCTGCTACGCGTTCATCGTCGCCGAACGCGTGCGGCGTTTTCCCCCCTCGGCCCGAAGGCCGATGGAAGCCAACGCGCAGTCACTCGCGGCCTGAACGCCACTATGCAGATAGCTTCATCACCGCCCGACTCGCCATCGCCCGGGTCATCGCACTCTGGCTACCGCGCTGCCCCAGCTGTCACCGCTCAGCGCCTCCCGGAGGTACCGGGTGACGCAGTAGTGCTAAATGTCCGCCAGCTTCTTGCCGGACCGCGGGCCGGCGAGCATGTTCACCGCGACGTAAATGGCTCGCCTGCTGTCAGTCAACGTCGGCCTTCCCCGCGACGTGACCTGGAACGGAACGACGGTTCGAACGGCCGTCTGGAAATCTCCGGTCGGCGGACGGCGAACGGTCCGCACCCTCAACATCGAAGGTGATGGACAGGGCGATCTGGCGGGACACGGCGGGGAGCACCGGGCCGTGTTCGTCTACCAGATGGATTCGTACCGCTACTGGGAGCGCTTCCTGGGCCGGAGCGACTTTGTCTTTGGCCAGTTCGGCGAGAACTTCACCGTCGAGGGGCTGGCCGACGACGAGGTGTGCATCGGCGATCGATACCGCATCGGCACCGCGACGTTCGAGGTCACCCAGCCGCGGGTCACCTGCTATCGCGTCGGCATCCGCATGAACGAACCTCGCATGCCGGCGCTGCTGGTGGCCCATCGTAGGCCCGGCTTCTACTTTCGCGTGCTGCAGGAAGGAGACGTGGGCGCCGCCGACGAGATCGTGAAGCTCGCCGCCGGTCCGGAGCAGATCACGGTGGCCGAGGTCGATGGCCTGCTGTATCTGCCGGGACATGCGCGGGACCGCCTGGAGCGGGCGCTGCGGATTCCGGCGCTCAGCCAGGGCTGGAAGAGCTCGTTCGCGGCGCTGCTCGGGCAAGGCTCGGGCGAAGCGGGAAACCCGGGACTGGCCAGCGAGGAGCAGCCGCTGGCCTGGCGCGGATTCAGACAGATGCGCGTCGCCCAGATCCGGAAGGAGAGCGACGGCGTGAGCTCGTTCGTCCTCGCGCCCGCCGACGGCCAACCGCTCCCCGCCTTTCAGGCCGGGCAGTTCGTGGTGCTGCGGTTGGTCGTCGACGCCAGCAAGCCTCCGGTGTTTCGCAGCTACTCGCTGTCGGACCTGCCCGGCGCCGACCGCCTCCGCATCAGCGTCAAACGCGAACGGCAGGGAGTCGGCAGCGGGTTCCTCAACGATCGCACCGCTCAGGGCGACGTCCTGGACGTCAGCGCGCCGCGCGGACGCTTCGTCCTGCGGGCCAATGACAGGCCCGTGGTCCTGCTGAGCGCGGGCATCGGCGCGACGCCCGTGATGTCGATGCTGCACGCGCTGGTGGCCCACGCCTCGCAGCGGCAGGTCTGGTGGATCTACGGCGCGCGCAACGGCGCCCAGCACCCTTTTGCAGAAGAGTCGCGCGCGCTGGTGAGGCAACTGCCCCGGGGAAGGAGCTTCATCGTCTACAGCAGCCCCGCGGCAAGCGACCGGCCCGGCGTCGACTTCGACGCGCAGGGGCACGTCGACGCGGCTCTCCTGCGGAGGCTCGCGGTGTCGCCCGACAGTGACTTCTACCTCTGCGGCCCACCTTCGTTCATGCGGGTCGTGCCCGACGGCCTGCGGAGCTGGGGCGTTCCGGCCGGGAACGTGCTCACGGAGGTGTTCGGCGCGCTGGAGGGCATCACGCCGGGGATCGCGCCAACCGCCCACGCCCCGCACCTGCCCCAGGGGACTCCCGGGTCCGGCCCGTCGATCTCGTTCGTACGGAGCGGGCTGACCGTGGCCTGGGATCCCAGGTTCCGAAGCCTGCTCGAGCTGGCCGAGGCGTGCGACGTCCCGGTCAGGTGGTCCTGCCGGACCGGCGTTTGTCACACCTGCATGACCGGTCTGGTCGGCGGGTCGGTCGACTACGATCCCGAACCTCTGGAGAGGCCTGCGCCAGGAAACGTGCTGGTCTGCTGCTCCCGGCCCAAGGCAGCCACGACCCTCGATCTATGAGGGTCCCCGCCCGTCGATCTTGAGATATCGTCAAGGGGCGCAACAGCTCGTCGCGCGGGGAGCAGAAGAACACCATGTCCACGCGAACCTCACTCTCCGTTTCCGCCGCCGTCATCGCCACGCTCGTCATGTGCCTTCCGGCCGTGGCCGCCGAGACCGGCGCCAGCGGCCCCGGCGCGCCGGCACCCGAGCACCGCGCGCCCAAGAAGGTGGCCAACCAGCCGATCGCCCCGCGCTCACCGGCCGCCGCCGAGGATCCCTACCGCTGCAATCCGGCAGACATCTCCTGCACGGTGGTGCGCGAGACGGCCCAGGGGACGCTGGTCGTCACCGTCCGGCCGACCGGGCAGTCGGCCGTCATTCCGGCGTGGCTGGTGATCAGCGGGGCTCCGCCGACGCCGGGGCCGCACCCGGGCGGCAAGGTCTACGTCGTGCCCAGCACCGGCGGTGACGCCGAGCCCTCACCTCAGGCCGTCCTGGCGAACGTCAACGGCGCCCCGATTCTCGACTAGCTCGCCTCCGGGCAGGTTCTCATCACGGCCCCGGACGAACAACTGCCGTGGCGAGGACGTTCCGGACGCGGCGCAAGTACTTGGCTTCGGAGCCGTCGCCCCAGCCGTGGTTGATGTAGCGGACGCGGGCGGCACGGTCGACCAGGAACAGCGTCGGCTCGATCTCGCAACCCCAGCGACGCCGGTCGCTCCCCGACGCGTCGATCACGACCGCGCCACCGCCCGGGACGGGGTTTTCCGCGAGGAACTTGCGGACGGCGGCCGAGTCCTCGCCCGCGTCGACCAGAACGAAGCCCAGCCGTGACCCGGTGGTCTGTCGGATCGCCTCGAGCTCGCGCAACGCGCGGTGGCAGGGACCACAGTAAGTCGCGAAGAACATGACCACGGTCGCGTCGTTCTCCGACCAGCGGCCGCTGAACGATCGCCCCTCCAGCGTCGCCCCCTCCAGCGCCGGGGCCAGCGCACCGACGGCCAGCGCCGCGGGCGGCGCGTCGGCGGCCGCGGCGCGGGCGACCACGAGGGCCAGCAGGATCGACGCCGGACGAATCCGCAAGGTCAGACCGCCGAGGCCGGCCGCGCCTCCTCGTCTTCGTCGGGCAGTCCCGCCTCTGGCGGCCGTCGTTCGGCAGCACGGCGAGCCGCGCGTCCAAGAAGACCGCCGGTCCCGCGTCACGACCCGCAGGTCCCCGAATCGTCATTGTACGTGATGATGAAGACGGCGTTGGCGGGAGCCTTGATGCGACTGACCAGCCATTTGGCCTCGCAGGTCGGCAGCGAGGTGTTGCCTTCGATGTTGATCAGGTTGGCCGTCCGGAGCGCGCTCAGGGCGTGCAGGGAAACGAGCGCGCTGTCGCCATCCAGGTCCAGCAGAGTGACGGTCCGGACATTCTCGAGCCCCGCCAGCGTCACCAGTGACTGGCAGCCCGAGATCTGGATGCTCGTGGGAGGCTGCTGGACCTTGCCGAGCGCCGAGATGTCGGCCAGGTCCTGGTCGTTGATCAGCTGGATTCCCTGGTCCATCACCAGCGCAGGGTTCAGCCCCGAGAGGCTGGCGATCGAGGGGCTGTCCGAAACCTCCAGCAAGCGCGCGTAGGTCAGTCCGCCAAGACCCGTGAGATCGGAAACCGCCAGCTCGTCGAGGAGCAGGAACGCCGATTCATCACCCGTCCCGACGCTCGCGAGGTTTCTCAACCCGTTCAGGTTGGACACGGCGGGAAGGTCCTGGATCGTCAAGCTGCTCTGTACGGACTGGACGGCGGCCAGCGCCTCCAGGCTGCTCACCAGCGGCAGGTGCATGATGGTGATGTCCTGGACCTCGGCGGACAGCCCCAGCCCGTCCAGGCTCGTGAGGGCTCCGCCCTCGATGTAGACGCTCTGGCTGAAATGCGCGTTGTCGAGGCCTTTCGGCGACGTCAGGGCTGGATTGGCGGTCAGCCTCAGACTCTGCGCGCTGGTCAGGTGGTCGAGCGCGGCCAGGGACGTCAGCGCTGCATTGTTCCCGATCGCAATCGTGCCGGCCGCGACGGTCAGGTTCTGCAACCCGTCCAGCGATGCGAGCTGCTCGTTGTCGATGAGTGTCAGGTTGGAGACGTGCGTCAGCGAGGCCAGAGCGGCCATGCTGGTCAGCAACCCGTTCAAGGAGATCTCCAGATCTCCAACCGAAGTCAGACGCGACAAGCCCGCCAGCGTCGTCAACTGGGTCGAGGTGATCTGCAACGCCTGAACCGTGGTCAGGCAGGCGAGCGGCGACAGATCGACCACGTCACCGCCGGTGATCGTGAGCGTGCCCGGGTAGTCGGTCACGCCCCGAAGCGCCTCGAGACCGGCCTGGCCGATCGACCCCAGGTCCCCGGGGCTGGCCGTCACACCGCAGGTTGCAGGGACAGGGACAGGGACAGCGCCGGCCATCCCACCACCAGCGCCGCCGCCGAGCCCGCTGCCGCCGAGCCCGCTGCCACCGAGCCCGCTGCCGCCGGCGCCACCGCCGAGCCCGCTGCCACCGGTATCGGCAAGGCCGTCCCCCGCACCCCCGACACTCACACCGCCCGTACCCCGACCGCCGCCCCCCGCACCACCCACACCGCTACCAGCCGCGCCCCCGCGTGAACCACCCGGGCCAGCGCCACCGCCGGGCCTCGATTGACCCAAACTACTGCCGCCGCACCCCACGACCAAGAGCGCACACAGGCTCACCCTCGCCGCCCGAAGTAAGATCGCCACAGGCCAAGTCCTCTCGGACAAATGGTCTCAGACCCCGCCAGCCTTCACACCGGAACCTGTCGCGATGCACCTGTAGCAGCCCGACCATGACGCCCATTTAACTGGCCGTGGTACCCTGGAGGGCGTTCGCTACAAGGACTGGAGAGAAGCGGGCTGGCCTCCGGCTGCCCTGGAGCGCGCTCATGCAGGTCGCCAGCCGCTCGGATCCGTCCGTTTCGCTGGCGGTGCTGGCTTGCCTCTCCAGGCCGCTGGAGACCGACGCGATCGGCTGGCTCTCCAACCTGACCGCTGCCACGCTGACCATTCCGGCGATCCCGACGACGATCGACTCACCCCTCGGCTTGCTGCGATGGCGCGGACTGACGACGCTCTACGAGATCGTCACCCCCGAGACCATCGGGTTCCTCGACCGATCGGTGGCCTCGGCCCTGCTAGATTGGTTGGCGGCGCAGGACGACGACGACGAGGACGAGGAGCACGAGGCAGTCGACGAGCGCCGGTCGATCGATGCCAGGCGAGAGCTCCTCCTGAGACACGTCGCCTCGTTCACGCTCCGATGATTCACGGCTACTCCCAGGCGTCGTAGCTGTCCATCTGCATCGTGTAGTTGGCGCGGCCCTGGGTGGCGCTGCGCAGGTCGGTGGCGTAGCCGAACATGCGGCGCAGTGGCACCTTGGCGGTGATGACGCGCTGCTGGCCCCGGAAGCCGACGTCTTCGATCTGGCCGCGGCGGGCGTTCAGGTCGCCGAGGACGTCGCCGACGTTGGCCTCGGGGCAGGTCACCTCGACCTTCATGATCGGCTCCAGCAGGCGCGTGCCCGACTCGCGGAAGGCCTGGCGCAGGGCCTCGCCCACGGCGGCGCGCTGGCCGGCGGTGTTCGAGGCGTCGGGGCGGTACTCGATGCCGGTGATCGTGACGGCGATGTCCTCGATCGGGTAGCCCTGCGGCCCCGAGCGCATCGCCTCGCGCGCGCCCTCCATCGCCGCGTCCAGGATGGCCTGAGGCGCCTCCGGGACCTTGGGCGCGCCCGGCGCCTGCACGGGCCTGGGGATCTGCATCTTCAGCTCGTTGCCGGATGCGCGCGGGCGCGGGGCGACGTGAACGCGCGCGTGGCCGAACAAGGTCTCGTCGTCGACGACGCGCTCGAAGCGCGCCTCGCCGTCGGCGGGCTTGGCCAGCGTCTCGCGGTAGACGACCTGCGGGCGGCCCACCGTCGCCTCGACGCCGTACTCGACGCGCAGGCGGTCGACGATGACGTCCAGGTGCAGCTCGCCCATGCCGCGGATGATCGTCTGGCCGGTCTCGGTGTCCTCGCCGAAGCGGAACGTGGGGTCCTCGTCGGCCAGCTTGGCCAGGCCGAAGTCCAGCTTCTCTTTCTCGGCCTGGGTCTTGGGTTCGATGGCGCGCGAGATGACCGGCTCGTAGATGTCGATGCGCTCGAAGATGATGGGCGCCTTGGGCGCCGACAGCGTGTCGCCGGTGCCGGCGTCCTTCAGGCCCATGGCCACGACGATGCTGCCCGCGCCGGCGCGCTCGATCCGTTCGCGGCGATCGGCGTGAACGCTGAACAGGCGCGCGACCTTCTCGTTGCGGCGCGTGCGGGCGTTCTGCACCTCGTCGCCCGGCTTCAGCACGCCCGAGTAGATGCGCAGGTAGACGACCTTGCGCCCCTCGTCCATCGCTACCTTGAAGGCCAGCGACGAGAACGGCGCGGTGTCCTCGGGCGGACGCGTGGCCGGCTCCTCCGACCCGGGCACCGTCCCGATGATGGGCGGCACCTCGAGCGGCGACGGCAGGTAGTCGCAGACGGCGTCGAGCAACGGCTGCACGCCCTTGTTTCGCAGCGCCGCGCCGGCCAGCACCGGCACGATCTTCACGGCGATGGTCGCCTTGCGGATGGCCGCCTGCAGCGCGCCGTCGTCGACGGGCTTGCCCTCCAGGAACGCGTTGGCGATCTCGTCGTCGACGTCGGCGGCGGCCTCGATCAGCTTCTCTCGCGCGGCGGCGACCTCGTCGGCCATCGCCGCGGGCACGACGTCCTCGCGCGGCCCCTCGTCCTCGCTGCCCGAGAAATACAACGCCTTCTGGCGGATCAGGTCGATGACGCCCGCGAAGCGATCCTCGGCGCCGATCGGCAGCTGGATCGGCACCGGCCTGGCGCCCAGCCGCTCGCGGATCTCGGTGACCGCCGCGGCGAAGTCGGCGCCGGCACGGTCCATCTTGTTGATGAAGCTGATCCGGGGGACGCGGAACTTGTCGGCCTGGCGCCAGACCGTCTCGGACTGCGGCTCGACGCCCGAGACGCCGTCGAACACCACCACCGCGCCGTCCAGCACCCGCAGGCTGCGCTCGACCTCGATGGTGAAGTCGACGTGGCCCGGCGTGTCGATCAGATGGATCTCGTGGTTGCGCCAGGTGAAGCTGGTGGCGGCCGCCGTGATGGTGATGCCGCGCTCACGCTCTTGCGGCATCCAGTCCATGGTCGCCTCGCCCTCGTGGACCTCGCCGATCTTGTGGATCCGTCCGGAATAGAACAGGAACCGCTCGCTGACGGTGGTCTTGCCGGCGTCGATGTGCGCGACGATGCCGATGTTTCTGACGCGCGCCATCTTGCTGGTCGCGGGTTTGGAGGGGCCTGCCATGGGGCGCGCAAGTATACGCAAGTCCGGCTCATGGGCGCAGGTGTAGTTATGTGTAAGCCCCGGTAAGACCTCATGATCCGAACCACAATGTGGTTGCGGCTGTCGCTGTGTAGGCGATAATTTCTAGACTCCCGCCATATCCCCCCAAGGAGGATTGTCGATGCAGTTCAAGACCGCCGCAGCCGCCGCAATCGCACTTCTCATGATCACCGGTGGCGTCAGCCGCGCCGAGAAGAAGGCCAAGAAGGACGCGTCCGGCGAGGTCGGCAACGGCAGCCTCGACAAGCAGATGGAGTGGGAGAACAAGGTGGTCGGCCCCAAGGCGGGGATCAACAAGGACCACCTGGCCGCCATCCAGGAGCAGGGGCGCCGTGAAGAGGCCCAGCGCAAGAAGGAACCCCCGAAGAAGGTGGGCCGCGCCTCGGGCGTCGACGCGCCGGCCAGCTCCGAGCTGCCGACCATGGACATCGAGAAGCCAGCCAGCGGCACCAAGAAGTCGCCCAAGAAGGTCGCGTCGGCCGAGCCCCGCAAGAAGGACTCGCTGGACAGCCTGCTGGACTCCGAAGGGATCAAGCCGGACAACCCGAAGGGCGGCGGCACCGGCGACGATGGGCTGAATGGTGTGCTGGCCTCCGACACCTCGTCGGCCAAGAAGTCGACCGGCTCGAAGAAGCACCGCCGCTAGACTCGGCTCGATCAGCCGCTGGTTCCCTGCCGTTCGGCCAGCCAGGCGTCGATGGCGGCGCTCTGGCGATCGTGCCCGTGCAGGGTGCGGTAAAGCTCACGGGCCGTTCGGGCCAGCCCGAGCGCGCGCGGGCGGTCCCCGGCGACTGGCCACAGGGCACGGGCGAGGGCAAAGCGGGTCTCCGCGATGCTCTCCTGGTTCGGCTCTAGCCGCTCTCGAATGCCCAGGGCCTGGGTCAGGACGGGGACGGCCTCATGCAGCTTGCCCTGTCCCAGCAGGGCCACGCCCAGATCGTTGAGCGCGAACGCCGTCCAGGCGTGCCCTTTGCCGTAGAGCCCTTCGGCCTTGTCGAGCGATGCGCGCAGGTCGCGCTCGGCCTCCCCATAGCGCCCCAGCGAGTTCAGAGCTTCACCGCGGCTGTCCAGCGGGGCCCAGATCAGAGGGCTGTCGCTTCCATAGGCAGCTCGGTAGATCGCAACCGCCTGGTCGGCAGCCTGAAGCGCGTCCCGCCCGTCGTCCTGCAAGATCTCGACGTTCGCCAGCGAGTAATAGGTCCGGCCGATGTCCGGATGGGTCGGGGGAAGGGCCCCCTGTTTGAACGACAGCGCGGCTTCGTACTCTCGCTTGGCGGTCTGGTAGTCGCCGGCGCGCTCTGCGACCGTGCCCCGAGCCTGGTGTACCCACCCCGCCAGCCGATCGTGTCCGGGACCCAGACGGCGGAGCAGCGCCTCTACCGGTCCTTCCCAGCGCCGGCCGTCCTCGAGGCGGGACAGCTGGTAACCGTTGACGGCCATCAACTGGGCGGCCGCCTCGACGGCCAAGTCGTCTCGATGCGCCGCCAGGGCCATCCAGACGACCTCGCTCATCGTCTTGACCGACGTGGCTGGATCGCCGGCCTCGTCTTCCAGCCAGCCGCGCGTGGCGAGCACCTCGGCCAGCAGCGGCTCGTACCCGACGGCGCGCGCTTCCTCGGTCATGGCACGAAGCTGGTCGAGCGCCAGCGCCCACTGGCCGGTGTCGCGCAACGCCTTGATCCGCGCCAGGCGGGTCGAGAGGGCCGCCACCCGGGCGCGCGCCGCGGCGTCCGGCGGGGGCACGACGGCGCGCAGGGCCGCCACGTCCGAGCAGCGGTCGAGCGGCGGCAGAGCCTGGGCCGCGTTGACCGCCTCGACCAGCACCTTGCCGTCCGCGCGTATGAACAGGTCGGTCAGCGCCCGCAGCGCGCCGCGCGGACCCTCGAGACAGGTGGTTCGCAGGTCCAGCACCTCGGCGGACTGGTCGCCGCGCACGTGGGTTGCTTCGCAGCTGTCGGTGTAGAGAGCAGTCCACCGCCGGCTGTAGTCGTCCAGCAAGGGAGCCACGCGGCCCCAGGTCTGCTCGGCGAACCCACGCCCGGTGGCCAGGAACGCCCGGCGCACAGCGGCCCGCCGGGCGCCGTCGCCGCCCAGCTCCCAGATGCCCGCCAGCTTGTCGGCGGCGGCGCCGCACATCCGCTGGCTGCGCGTGGCCAGTCGTTGCATGCCCGCGCCGCCGGCCACGACCACCGCCGCCAGCAGCGCTCCGACCAACACGGTGCGACGGCGCCGCGCCGGATCCCTCCGGAGCGCGTCCAGCAGCTCGCGCATCGCCGGGTATCGCGCGGCCGGATCGGCCGCCAACCCGCGCAGCAACAGCCGGCGCAGGAACGACGGAACCCGCGCCTTGGCGGGCAGCTCCCGCACGCGACCGGCGACCACCGCGTCGGCGAGCTCGCCGAGTGAGCCCGACGGAAAGGGCCGCTCACCGAACAGCGCCTCGTGGAGCGCCACGCAGAAGCTGAACTGGTCGGTGCGGGCGTCCGTCGCGCGCGACAGGAACTGCTCCGGCGCCATGTAGAGCGGCGTCCCCAGCAGGACCCCGGTGCGGGTCAGGCCGACCGTTTCTGGTGTGGGGGCCCGCGCGACGTCACCCAGGTCGAACCGATCGCTGCCGTCACCGGCGCTGTCCGAGGTGTCGCTGGCCAGGCCGAAGTCCATGACGCGGACCGACCCGTCGCGTCCGACCATCACGTTCTGCGGTTTGAAGTCGCGATGAACCAGGCCAGCCTCGTGGGCGGCCGCCAGCCCCTCGCCCGCCGCCACGAACAGATCCCGCACGGCCCGCCAGGAGCGAGGCGCGGCGGCCATCCAGGCCGAGAGGGTCTCCCCCTCGATGAACTCCATGGCCAGGAAGACGCGCTCGCCCCCGCTCGGGTCGGCGATGGCGCCGGCGTCGTGCACGACCACGACGTTGGGGTGCGACAGCCGGGCGATCGCCTTGGCCTCGCGCAGCAGCCGCTCGCGCCCGACGTGCGGAGATGCCGAAGACCGCGCGGTGTCGTGCAGCAGCTTGAGCGCGACGCGGCGATCCAGCTGCGGATCGTAGGCCGCGTAGACCTCGCCCATGCCGCCGCGGCCGACCAGGTTCAGGATGACATACCGCCCCACCGTGTCGCCCCGCGCCAAGCCGCCCGTCTCTTGCAGGGCTTGCTCGAGCGGCCGCGGCGCGAGCGTCTCCGGGCTGCCCCCGGCAGCGGAGGCAATCAGGTCGGTGCACGACGTGCAGATCGCGAGGTGGGCCTCTGCCTGACCGCGCATGTCACCGGACAGCGTGCCGTCGACGAAGGCCAGCACGGTGTCTTCATCGAGGCATTCCAAGCACCGCGAGCGTATTCGATCGACGAGGGTTTGAAGCCACAAACCTGTGGTAGCGTTTTCCGCAGAGATGGAGAGCGGCCCTGAAGACGGCGCGCTCGAGTCGGCCTTGGCTCAGGCAGTCTCGCGTGGTCGGACAGCTTTCCCGCGCCTGGCTGTCGAGGATGCGACCTTCGTCGATCATCTGGCCCGGGCACTGGCCCCAGGGCCGGTGACAGCGGACGCGGTTGCGGCGCTGGCTGTCGAGGATCTGTACCTGGCCTGCGCGTGTCTCGTGGGGGTGGAAGGCGCGCTGGCTGTCTTTCGAGAGCGCCACGGAGCGACGATCCGAGGGACCGTCGCTCGGGTCGTCCCCGCATCGGACGTGAGCGAGGTCGAGCAGCGGCTGCTGCAGTCGCTGCTGGTCGGCTCGCCCGAATCGCCGCCGAAGATCGGCAGCTACGCCGGAAAGGCGCCGATCGATCGCTGGCTCGGCGTGTCGGCGCAGCGCGCGGCCCTCGTCTGGCTGCGGGAGAGCAAGGCCGAGTCGCAAGCCCGCGGCGCGGCGGCTGCCGAACCGGCCCTGGGCGGTCACACCCATCCCGAGAACCTCTATATGAAGGAACGGTACCGGGGCGACTTCGAGCAGGCGCTCGAGGTCGCGCTCGGGCGCCTGCCGGAGCGGGATCGCGTGCTGCTGCGCCTGCAGCTGATCAACGGGGTGACCGTCGAGAAGATCGGCACGATGTATTCCGTCAGCCAGGCCACGGCATCGCGCTGGCTCGCCGCAGCGCGCGAAAAGCTGCTCGACGACGTCAAGCAAGCGCTGCAAGCGCGTCTGGGCACGTCTTCGAGCGAGCTGGCCTCGCTGGCCGGCATGGTCGCGAGCCGCATCGACCTGAGCCTGTCCATGTTGCTGAAGACGGGCTAGCCACCTCGACTTCGGCCGCGCGGCCAGCGGCGGCCTCTACCGCGACCCCGTCGGGCTACTTCACGCGCGGGTCGGTGCCCGACAGCGTGAAGTAGACGAACGCCTTGCTGGCGGCGCCGACCAGCGGCAGCAGCGACGGCTGGGCGCAGGGGGGCGCCGCGCAGAACGGCAGCGCGGCCACCGACGAACCGTAGGCCTCGTTGGAGCCGCCGCCGTTGTCGGCCAGCGTCGCAGCGACCGTGCTCAGCGTGGCGCCGCTCACCTGGACGACGTCCCCGGTGCCCGCCTGCTGCGTGTTGCCGATGCCGTCGGGATCGCCGACCAGCGCTTCGTCGCCGGCCTTGCCGTCCAGGTTCAGCGCGGCGACCGACGCGCCGGTGTATCCGCCGCTGGCCGGGTTGGTGAACGTCCCGGCGGGCGTCGCGCCGGCGGCGATCGGTCCCCGGTACAGGTACGCGTTGCTGGGTGGGGCGCCGACCAGCAGGTCCGAGACGCCGTCGCCGTCGAAGTCGCCGATCGCCAGCGAGCGCCCGAACTCTGCCAGCGAGCTCACCGGGGCGGTCAGCGAGAACAGGCACGAGAGCGCGCCCCCGCTGTCGACGCCGAAGAACGACACGGTGCCCGGCGCCCCCGAGGCCGGCGTCCCGACGGCGATCACCGAGCCAGCGCCCGTGAGCTTGCCGATCACCACCGCGCGCTGGATCTTGTCGCGGAGGGTCAGGCTGTTGGCGAACGTGATGGGGCAGCCCGCCGACGGGCCCACCGCCAGGTCGGTCGACGCCCCGTCGACGAACAGGTGCAGCGCCGAACCGCTCAGCACGACGTAGTCGGCCGCCGTCGTACCGGCCACGTCGCCCACCGCCAGGCCCACCCCTGCCATCGGCTCGGCGGCGATCGACGCGTTGATTCCCGCGAACGGCGTGACCGTGTCGTTCGAGGCCGCCAGATCGAGCGTCAGTACCGTTCCCTGGTAGTGGCTGGGGACACCCAGCAACACCTTGTCCGTCCCGGGAACCGCGGCCATCGCGGTGACCGGCTGTCCGCTCAGGCCGTTCAGAATCGGGCTGGTCACCAGGTGCTTCGACGGCGAGCCGCTGGGGCTGAGGGTGACCACGGTGACCCCGGTCTGCAGCGTCCCGGAGGTCAGGAAGCGCGCGGCGGCCGAGCCGTCCGACGGTGGCTGCGTCGCGATCAGCAGCGACGCGAAATCGCTGGACGACGGGTACCCCGACGGCGCGTCGACGGCCAGCACGGGCGTCGACGCCTGCAGGTTGTCGAACTCACGCCAGTCGCATCCGGTTGCCGAGGCAGCCACCGCCAGCAGCAACATCGCCGCCCGCCGCATCAGAACCTCCCCCACAGCGCCAGACCGGTCCCTTCGGGGCCGAAGGTCGGGGCCAGGCTGATGTTGTGGTGCTCGGTCACGCCGGTGCTGTCGGGGCCGTGCTCGAACAGGCCGAAGATCGCGGTCACGGCGATGATGGCGCCCACCCCGTACAGCACGTCGGCCCCGATCGCTTCGATCTTCCCGGTCGAGAACCGCGAGTCGGTGTTGTCGACCAGCACGCCGTTCTTGATGTCGTTGTTGATGCTGTCCTTGTTGCTCTTGGACAGCGAACCGACGTAGGCGCCGCTCCCGATGAAGACCAGCGCCACGATGCCGGTGGTGATGGCGTGCCCGCGCGGCGGGCGGGGCGACATCGAGACCTCGATGGCCGTCTCGACGCCGCGCCCGACCTCCAGGGTGGACTGGTAGTCCTCGAACCCTTTCTTCTCGACCCGGACCTTGTGCTTGCCCGGCGCCAGCTCGGCCCGGCAGGGTGTGTCGCAGCCGGGCTTGTCGTCGACGAACAGGTGTCCCCCCACGGTGCTGCG
>DATJWP010000075.1:0-12393 GCA_035578045.1 Polyangia bacterium
GAGCTGATGGAGCTGTTCAAGGCGCAGGGTGAGCGGTTCGGCACGCGGGTGGTGACCGGCGACGTCACCGCCGTCGACCTGTCCGAGCGGCCGTTTCGCCTGACGTCGACCGAGGGCGAGATCCTGGCCGACACGGTCATCGTCGCCACCGGGGCCGCGGCCAAGTGGCTGGACATTCCGTCCGAGGAGAAGTTCAAGAACTACGGTGTGTCGGCCTGCGCCACCTGCGACGGGGCGCTGTTCAGGGGGCGCGAGCTGGTGGTGGTGGGCGGCGGCGACACCGCGATGGAGGAGGCGACCTTCCTGACCCGGTTCGCCACCAGGGTGGCGATCGTCCACCGCCGCGACGAGTTCCGCGCCTCGCGCATCATGCTGGAGCGCGCGCAGAACAACTCGAAGATCACGCTGATCACCAACGCCGTCGTCGACGAGATCCTGGGCGAGCTGCCCAAGCCGGGCGTCATCGGCGTGCGGCTGCGCGACACGCGCGACGGGTCGACGCGCGAGATGCCGGCCGGCGGCGTCTTCGTCGCCATCGGCCACGAGCCGAACTCGAAGCTGTTCCGCGGCCTGCTGGACATGGACGCCGCCGGGTACCTGAAAGTGAAGCCGGGATCGACGGCCACCAACATCCCGGGGGTGTTCGCCTGCGGCGACGTGGCCGACCACGTCTACCGCCAGGCCATCACCGCCGCCGGGACCGGTTGCATGGCCGCCATCGACGCCGAACGCTTCCTGGGTCACCAGTAACGGGCGCATACTGCCCGGGTGAGCGCGCGCGGGACCGGCGCCGTCCTGTTCGTGGCCGTTTGCGTGCTGGGCCTGTCCAGGCCGGCGGCGGCCGACGATGACGAGGAGGCGCGGCTGGAGTCGCGCTGGCCGCTGGAGTGGATCGCGCGGCCGCAGACGCTGCCGCGCGGGATGTTGCAGCTGGACATCACCGGGCAGGGGACGATCCCGAACCATCGGAACGCCGTCGACCCGGTCAGCGGCTATTCCTACCAGTTCTACCCGGCGTTCCAGCTCGGGCTGTCCCTGGCGGCCGGCCTGGGCGAGCGATGGGAGATCAGCGCCTGGTACCCGCGGGCCCTCTGCCTCAGCGAAGCCCAGCCCAGCGCGTGCGACCCGACCAACCGGTATCGCGGGGCGGGGGCGGGCGGCACCTATGGCTTCCTGCGCGGCGAGCGGGTGCAGGGCGCCTTCACGGCGGAGCTCGAGCTCGCGCGCTCCTCCCCGTTCGAGCTCGAGTGGCTGGTGGACGCCTGGTTCAAGATGGCGGCCTCACCCCGCCTGGCCTTCGGGCTGACGGTCTCGGCGCGCCGCGCGATCAACCCGCCGGCCCAGGACCTGGTCGCGTCGACGTTCGGCTCGCTGGACCTGGGGCTGACCTTGCAGGCCACGCGGCGTCTGGCGCTGTTCTCCGATCTGATTCCGTGGGCGGCGATGGCGCGCGTCTCCGACGGGGTGGCCCTGGAGATCATGGGCGGCGCGACCTACACGTTCTCGCACGAGCTGCAGGTCGGCCTGCAGGCCAGCTCGTCCAACGTGCTGTCCAATCCCCCCTGGAACCAGACCGTCCCGGCCTGGTTCGTGGCCGCCGATCTGGTTTGGTGGGTCGACTGGGAGGGCCCTGGCATAATCCAGCCATGAGCGACCTGGACGGCGACATCGACCTGGGCGAGCTGATCGGCGAGCACGCGGCGGCGGCCGCCGTGGCCAGCGCCCCCGCCGCGCCGCTGGCGCGGTCGACCATCCCGCCCGAGAAGGCCGTCGAGCTGCTCTCGAAGATCAGCCTGTTCTCGGCGCTGCAGCCCAGCTACCTGCGACGGATCGCCGCGCTGGGCGTCGAGGAGGACTACGAAGAAGGGGCCCTCATCTTCAAGGAGGGCGATCAGGGCGACAAGATGTACCTGATCCTCTCGGGCGCCGCCCGCATCAGCCGCACGCTGCCCGGCGTGGGCGAGGAGGCGCTGGCGGTGCTGCGCGCCGGCACCCACTTCGGCGAGATGGCGCTCATCGACGACTTCCCGCGCAGCGCCGACGCTCGCGCGCACGAGCCCGCCAAGCTGTTCGTGATCCACAAGAAGGATCTGGGCGACCTGCTGTTCGTCGACCGCGACCTGGCCTACGACCTCTTGTGGTCATTCGTGCGGACGCTCTCTTCGCGGCTGCGCGAGACCAACGACAAGATGACCTTCATGGCCGTCACGTCCAAGTTCTGAGGCCGACGGGCCTCAATGGCCGACGGGCGCCAGCGGACGGAACATGCGTCGCGCAGGTTCTTCAATGGACCTCCGCCACAGCGGGTTGAACGTGAGACTGACCGCGCCGCCGCGGTCGTAGGCGCTGGTCCACGTTCCGACCAGCGGCGAGTATTTCGAACCGGAGCCGCCGCATCCGAGGACCGCCAGCGACAGAGCCGCCCACAAGATCGAGACCCTCACTGGCAGCATTTTGCCAGCCAGGCGTCGACGGCCGCGGCTTCCTTGGTGGCGCCCGCGCCGGTGAACCCGTCGCGAGCTTCGCGGGCCAGGGAACGGGCGCGCTCGCGCTCCGGCGCGCGGTCCGGCAGCGCCCGGGCCAACCCGAAGGCGGCCTGCCACCGGTAGGTGGATCGATCTTCACCGAACGCGCGTATTGCGTCCTCCAGGACCGGGCGGGCCTGATCGGGCTTCCCCATCCCCAGCCACGCCTCGCCCAGCAAGGTCAGGGACACCGCCTGGTAGAACGCCGTGGAGCCGGACCGTCGATAGATCTCCATGGCGCGCGTGGCGCTGGCACGCGCTTCGTCGAAGCGGTGCAGCCCGTTCAGCGCCTCCGCCGCGTTGTCCAGCTGCAACGCCAGAAACACGTTGTCAGGGCCCAGCAGCTTCTCTGACAGAGCCTCGGCGCGCAGCAGGTACTCGAGCGCCTGATCGAAGCGTCCCCGCCCCTCGGCGGTGCCGGCGGCGTTGTTCAACGCCTTCATGTAATCCAGGTGCTCGGGTCCTTCCGTGCGCGCGATGAACGCCAGCTGCTGCTGGAAGGTGTTCCAGGCGCCGTCGGCGTCACCCTCTTTCTCGAACGTTCGGGCCAGCGCGCCCAGCCGCCAGGCTTCCAGGGCCGGCGGACGCCTCGGCAGCCGCTTCAAGATGCTGTCACCCAGGTCGATCCAGTCGCGGGCGCCGCTGATGTCGCTGGTCCGGTCGGCCAGCCAGTGCGCGTGGACGATCGCCGCCGCCGCCGCCGTCTCGTCGTCCCGCGAGGCCAGCGCGATCAGCGCCGCGCGCTTGCTGGCGGCGATCATCTCGCCTGGCTCTTCGCACTCGCTGGCGGAGCCGACCAGGGCCATGATGGCGGCCGCCTCCAGCGGCGCGTAGCCCAGCTCGCGCGCCGCCCGGACCACGGCGTGCCAGGAAGCGTCGGCGGCGGTGCACTGTCCCGAGTCGCCCAGCGCCCGGACGCGCGCGACTTGCTGCCCGAGCTGCGTCACGCGCTCCCGGGTTGCCCGGTCGTCCGGGGGCGGCACGACCGCCCGCAACAGGCCCAGGTCCGAGCAGCGATCGAGCGACGGCAGCGCGGTCACCGCGGAGATGGCGTTCGAGACGACCGTCGGCGTGGCCTCGGCGAACACGGTCGTGAGCGCCTGAAGGCGGGCCAGACGCTCGGACAGGCAGGTCATCCGCAGGTCCAGGACCTCCGGCGACTGCTCGCCGCGCACGTGGGTTGCCTCGCACGCGTCAGCGTACGCGCCGACCCACTGGCCGGCGTAGCGATCGAGCTCCTCGGCGGTGCGCCGCCAGACCTCCGCCGCTCCGGCCGTGCCGGCCCTCAGGAACGCGTCGTGGATCGCCGCTCGGCGGGGCGCAGCGCCGCCCGCCCCGGCGGTCTCCCAGATTCCGGCCAGCCTGGTGGCGCCGGCGCGACAGAGCAGCGCCGGCCGCCGCTCGACGCGCGCCAGGATGCCGCCGGCGACGGCGACGGCCAGACAGACGGCCGCCACGGGCAAGGCCCTCCGCCGCAACGGATGGCGGGTCAGCGCCGCCAGCAGAGCCTCCATCGACGGCCACCGTTCGTCCGGCGCCACGCGCAGCCCGCGCAGCACCGCGCGCCGAATCGCCGCCGGGACCGGCGTGCGCGCCGGCGGCGGGTCGACCCGCCCCTCGACGACGGTCGCCATCAGGCTGGCCAGCGTGGCGCCGGCGAACGGGCGCCCGCCGTACAGCGCCTCGTACAGCGCGACGCAGAACGCGAATTGATCGGTGCGCGCGTCGGTCCGGCGCCCCTGGAACTGCTCGGGGGCCATGTAGAGGGGCGTGCCGACCAGCTCACCCGTGCGCGTGAGCGCCGATGGCTGGGCCCGGCCACCCTCGGCCCCGGCGCTGGTGTCCGCCGGCGAAGCCGGGGCGTCGGGCGCTCCGTCGTCGGACAGGGACTGCACCAGGCCAAAGTCCATGACGCGCGCGCTGCCGTCGTCGGACACCATGACGTTGGCCGGCTTGAAGTCACGGTGCACCAGCCCGCCGGCGTGGGCGGCGGCCAGGCCTCGGCCCGCCGCGATGAAGACGTCCAGCACCTCGCGCCAGGCCCGCGGCCGCTCGGCCAGCCAGTCCCGCAGCGTCGCGCCTTCCACGAACTCCATGGCCAGGAAGACGCGCCCATCGACGGTGCCGGCGTCGTGGATGACGACCACGCTCGGGTGCCGGAGCTTCGCGATGGCCTTTGCCTCGCGCAGCAACCGGTCGTGCCCCCGGCCGGGCCCGCCGTCGTCGGCTGCCGTGTCCCCCGCCCTGAGGAGCTTGAGGGCCACCTTTCGATCCAGCTGCGGATCGTAGGCGGCGTAGACCTCACCCATGCCGCCGCTGCCGACCAATTCGAGCACGGTGTAGCGCCCCACGTGCGTCCCCGGCGCCAGGGCCGCGGGATCCGCGGCGGTGGGCGGAGCCCCGTCGTCGGCGGGCAGCGACGCGACGACGGCCAGCGAGACCTGCTCGCGGCAGCTCTCGCAGGTTCCCAGATGGCGCTCCAGCGGCAGGCGCTGGTCGGCGGGCAGCCGCCCCTCCACGAATGAGAGGATGGTCTCGACGTCCAGGCAGGCCAACCGGCCCGCATGATGCCGGAGGGGACAGGGGGCGTGCTAGATCTCCCTACAGAACGTGGCCGACTCCCTGCCCAGCACCGATGGTGCCGTGGTCCGGGCGCTCTACCAGCGCGGGCGCGCGGCGCACCCCGACATCGACCTGGATCAGGCGTCGTTCGCGCGACATCTGGCGGCTTGTGGCGCCCCGGTCGCCGACGCGGCGGCGGCCGGGGGGCTGCACGCCGAGGATCTGTATCTGTGCGCCGCGGCCTTGGCCGGGGACGCCGCGGCGGCCGCGATCCTGCGCCGGCTGCACCGGCCCGTCGTCGCCCGCTACCTGCGGAACGTGGACGGGTCGCCGGCGTTCGTCGACGAGGTCGAGCAGCGGCTCTGGTCGGCCTCCCTGCTGCCCACCCCCGACGGCCCGCCCAAGCTGGCCTCCTACGCGGGGCGCGGCCCGCTGGCCGGGTGGGTGGGCGTGTCGGCCCAGCGCATCGCGCTGAGCTTGATGCGGCACGAGCAGGCCGAGCAGCGCGCCGCCGAAGGGCAGCGGCGCGAGGCCGAGCGGGTGGCGGCCGATCCCGAGCTGGGCTTTCTCAAGCAGCACCTGCGCGAACGCTTTCGCCAGGCGGTCACCGGCGCGCTGGCGGTCCTGGACGACCACCAACGGTTGATCTACCGGATGTACGTCGTCGACGGCGTCCCGATGGACCGCATCGGCAAGATGTACGGCGTGACCTCGTCGACCATCTCGCGCCGGATGAGCGCGGCGCGAGCCTCCGTCGTCGCGGAAGCGCAGCGCTTGCTGCGCGAGGACATGGGGGTGGCGCCGGAAGAATACGAGTCGATGGCCCGGCTGCTGGTCAGCCAGCTGGACCTGAGCGTCTCGCGCGTGCTGGGAAAAGGCGCCTGAATTCCGGCCGGGAACTTTTTGGAAAACAGATGCGCACAGGTCCGGGAGGTCGTGCGTCCCCGGGTGAGAGAGGGCAGCAGCCCTCACCAACCCTCACCGGGGAGAGACCCATGACCAAGACCACCAAGAAGTCCGGCCTGCGCATCACCACCTCGATCAAGGCCGGCGGCCTGAACGCCCACAACCACAACCGCCGAGCGCTACGCGCGGCGTAGATCGCGCTCAGACGTTGAACTTGAAGTGGATGACGTCGCCGTCGCGCACGACGTATTCCTTGCCCTCGAGGGCGAGCTTGGCGTTGGCGCGGGCGGCGGACTCCGAGCCGTACTTGATCAGGTCCTCCCACCAGATGACCTCGGCCTTGATGAAGCCGCGCTCGAAGTCGGTGTGGATGACGCCGGCGGCCTGCGGGGCCTTGGCGCCGCGCTTGACGGTCCAGGCCCGGCACTCGTCTGGCCCGGCGGTCAGGAACGTGATCAGGTCCAGGATCGCGTAGGCGGTCCGGGCGACGGCGTGCAGGCCCGGCTCTTTCAGGCCCAGGCTCTCGAGAAAAGCCGGCCGATCGGCGGCATCCAGGCCGGCGATCTCGGCCTCGGCCGCCGCGCAGATGACGACGACCGGCGCGCCTTCTGCCTCGGCGTGCGCGCGCAGCGCGGAGACGTACTTGTCGCTGCCCGTGGAGGCCAGCTGCTTCTCGGCGACGTTGGCGACGTAGAAGACCTTCTTCAGCGTCAGCAGGCCCAGGTCGCGCAGCAGCGCCTGCTCTTCCGCCGACAGGCCCTGCGCGCGCGCCGGCTTGCCGGCGTCCAGGCCGGCCTTCAGCCGCTCGCACAGCTCCAGGACCTGCTTCTCTTCCTTGGGTGCCGGCCCCTTGAGCGCCTTCTTGGCCCGGTCGATCCGCTTGTCGACGGTCTCCAGGTCCTTGAGACAGAGCTCGGTGTCGATCGTGCCGACGTCGGTGACCGGGTCGACCCGACCCTCGACGTGGATGACGTTGTCGTCCTCGAAGCAGCGGACGACGTGCGCGATGGCGTCGGTCTCGCGGATGTTGGCCAGGAACTGGTTCCCCAGGCCTTCACCCTTGGAGGCGCCGCGCACCAGGCCGGCGATGTCGACGAAGTTGACCGTCGCGGCCACCACCGACTTGGGCTTGTAGAGCTCGACCAGCGCGTCCAGGCGCGGATCGGGCACCGGCACCACGCCGACGTTCGGCTCGATGGTGCAGAACGGGTAGTTCGCGACAGCGGCACCAGCCGCCGACAGCGCGTTGAACAGCGTCGACTTGCCCACGTTGGGCAAGCCGACGATGCCGCAAGAAATTGCCATGGCGAGCGAGTCTACGCGACCCGCGACGACTCGTTAGCCGGACTTCAGCCGATCTTGCCGAAGAGCTGGAAGGCGATCAGCAGGCCGTAGATGACCAGCGACTCGATGAGCGCCAGACCGACGATCATCGGGACGAAGATCTTGCCCGACGCCTGCGGGTTGCGGGCGATGCCCTCCAGGGCCGAGCCGGCGGCGCGGCCCTGACCGATGGCGCCACCCAGGGCCGACAGGCCGATGGCCAGCGCGGCGGCCAGACCGAGCCACTTGTCGCGGTCGGCGCGGGCGGCGTCGACAGCCTGCGCGAACGCCGGGCTGGCGGTCAGGACGACCGCGGCGGCGACGCCGAGGGCGAAGAGGGAAACGAAGGACTTGGAGATGCGGCGCATGGTTGTCGGGCTCCTGCTCGGTTTTGTTTTTTCGGGTGCGGACCTTATCGGGTCTTGGTTCTGAGGGCTAGCGTCTTTTAGTGCCCGTCTTTCAATGTTCTTCGTGGGCCACGGCCTGGTCGATGTAGACCGTCGACAGCAGCGAGAAGACCACCGCCTGGACCACGGAGACGAACACGCCCATGACCAGGAACGGGACGGGAACCAGGAGGGGGATGATGGCGAAGAAGGCCAGCACCACCGCGTGGTCGGCGGCGATGTTCCCCAGGAGCCGCATCGAGAGCGACACCGGGCGCGCCAGGTGGCTGACGATCTCGATCGGGATCATGAGCGGCGCCAGCCACCAGACCGGGCCCATGAAGTGCTTGAAGTACTTGATGCCGTGCTCTTTCACCCCGAAGACGTGCGTCAGCAGGAAGATCATCAGCGACAGCATCAGGTTGGTCTTCAGCGTGTCGGTGGGCGGCAGGAACCCGGGGATGAGCGCCAGCAGGTTCGAGAACAGGATGAAGAAGAACAGGGTGCCGATGAGCGGCAGGTACTTGCGCGCGCCCTTCTCGCCCATGACGCTGGCCATCAGGTTGAAGATCGTGTCGGCCAGGGTCTCGAACAGGTTGCGCAGGCCGAACTTGGGCGGCGGCACCAGCCCGCCGTCCTTGGACCGGTTCACCGCGGCGGTGTAGCGGCTGGCGCCGTACAGCAGGAACAGGAACACCAGCGCCGCGCCCAGCACGTGATCCAGCTGGAAGTGGGTGGTCTGGAACATCTGCCAGGTCCAGGTCCGCCCCAGGGCCTCCTGAGATTTCTCGTACAGGCCACGGTACCCGGGCAGGAACTCGAACCAGGTCGCGTGCGGGTTCATCGAGCATCTCCTTCGAGGGCGTTGCCGGTCATCCCGACCAGCAGGATCGAGACGACCAGCGCCGAAAATCCCAGCGCGAACGGCACCATCGCCAGCTTGGCGATGCGGAGCGCCGCGAACACCAGCACGAACAGGCCGGTCATCTTGGCGAACAGCGCGAACGCCAGGCCCCAGGGCGCGGCGCCCGTGCGGACGGCCGCCACGGCGCGCGATCCGAGCCGGGCCAGGACCAGGAAGTCGGCGATGGCCAGGATCGCGCCCGCCGCGGCGCCCAGGGTGCCGCGCGGGCCCCAGACGATGCCGGCGACGGCCGTGAACGCCACGCCCAGCACCAGGTTGGCGCCGGCGATCTTCCGGACCGCCGGGTTAGCTGGGACCAGGGTCACCTGGACCCGCCTTTGGTGAATCGTCGCCTTGATCGCGCTTGTAGGCCCGCGTCACGCGGACCAGGGCCTTCACCGCCGCGCCGATTCCCGCCATGAGCCCGATGTAGCCGATCCAAGGTTGCGTTCCGAATTTGTGGTCGAGGTAGTGTCCGCCGAGGTACCCAATCCCGATCGCGGCCGCGATCTCGATGCCGACGGCGCCGGTCGTACCGGCAATCCGCCACATTTTTTTCGCTTCCGGGTCGATGGGCGGCGTTGCGGTAACACGTAGAGGCCAAGAAATCAAGGCGGAATCAGGGCGGGATCAAGGCGGTTTGGCAATGGCGACGGGGCGGCGGTCGCGCAAGGGGTCCCGGTGACCGAGCCGTGTGATTACGGATCCTCTTTATGAAGCGCTGGAAAATCGGTCTGGTCGGTCTGGGAATCTGGCTGTGCGCGGCGCCGGTGGTCTCGGCGGCCGAGGTGGTGATCCGGGACGCGCCCCCCGAATACCGCGAGGAGGCGCCGCCCCCGCGCCGGGGCTACGTCTGGGACGGGGGCCACTACGAGTGGCGGCACGGACGCTACGTCCGGGTGCATGGCCGCTACATCCACGAGCGGCGCGGCTACGAGTGGGCACCCGGCCACTGGGAGCACCGCGAGGACCGGTACACCTGGTACCGCGGCGAGTGGCACCCCCATCGCTGAGGACCTAGGGCAACGGCCGACGGCGCCGCCGGGCCGCCGGCAAGGGGTCCCGGGCGCTGGCGCGGGTGCTCAGTGTTTCCCGTATGAAGCGCGACATCTGGAAAGTCGGAGTGCTCGGGCTGGGGATCTGGCTGTGCGCGGCGCCGGCGAGCTCGCTGGCCGCGGTGGTCATCCGGACTGGACCGCCCGTGGTCCACGAGGTGGTGCCTGCACCGCGGCCGGGGTTCGTCTGGGACCCCGCGCACTATGACTATCGAGGCGGCCGGTACGTGCTGGTCCAGGGCCATTTCATCCCGGAGCGGCGCGGGTTCGTCTGGGTGCCGGGCCGCTGGGAAAACCAAAGGGGTGCTTACGTCTGGGTCGCCGGCATGTGGCGTCCCGTCCGTTAGAGGGCGACCAGGCCCGCCGCTTCGGCCACCACACGTGTCTGGAGCGCGGGCAGGAACGCACGGAGGGCGGCGGTCTCGCCGCCGTCCAGCGCCAGGCGTGGCCGGTGGCCCAGCGCCCCGGCCACGCGCTGGGCCACGAAGTCGACCTGCCGGTAGCCGTCGGGGATCGCGCCGGTCAGTAGCCGGCCGACCATCTTCTGCCAGCGCGCCGCCGATGTGGCGTCCTGCCATTCGAAGGGTTCGGGCGCGGCCAGGCTGCGCTGGTAGGCGGCCTGCGCCTGCCGGTCCCGGGACAGCACGCCATCCAGCAGCAGCTCGATGCCCACGTGGGCCGCGCCCCGCGCGGGGCCGCGCCGCAGCCCGGCCTGGACCAGGCCACGCACCGCCCAGAGCTGCAGCGCCACGAACGTGGGGCTGGCGTGAAACGCGGCGTCCACAGCCAGGTGGTGCGCCAGCCCGGCTGCGACCTGGGGCGAGGTGGCGGGGCCCGGAGTCGCGCCGCACATCCCCAGGAGATCCGGGGCCATGGCGCCCAGCAGGAACGCCGGGTGCTCGTCGACCTGGCGGGCCACCGCGGCGTGCCCGAAGAAATTCACCGCCCGAATCTACGATGGCTTTCACGGCCGCGCAGCCTTCCAGGGCAGCGTAGGCTTCCGCCGTGGCCCCTCACCACGCCCTCCAGCGCTGGTTTCTGGCCGCCTGCCTGCTGGCGGGCAGCGCGCAGAGCGCGGCCGGAGAGTCCGATGTCCACGTCCTGCCGGTGAGCAACCCGATTCCGGGCGAGCGGCGGCCGCTGCTCGTGTTCCTGCACGGCCTTGGCAGCTCGGGGGCCGAGGCCCTGAACAACCCGGACATCCGCGCGCTGGCCGAGCGCGGGCGGATGGTGCTGGTCGCGCCGGACGGCACGTTCGACCGGGCCGGACGGCGCTTCTGGAACGCTGGCGCCGCCTGCTGCAACTTCGACGGCAAGGCGGTCAACGACGTCGCCCGCCTGGAGGCTTTGATCTCGCACTGGCTCGAGCGTCCGGACATCGATCCGACCCGCGCCTACATCGTCGGGTTCTCGAACGGCGGCTTCATGGCCCATCGCCTGGCCTGCCTGATGGACGACCAGCTGGCGGCGGTGGTCAGCATCGGCGGCGCAGGCCGCGGCTCCGAGGAAGCTTGCGCGCCAGCCTCGCCGATCGCCGTGCTCGAGGTGCACGGCGACGCCGATCCGATCGTCCACTATGACGGCGGCCGCGTGTTCAACGACAGATCGCTCGCGCCTCATCCGTCGGCGCCGCAGACCTTCCAGGACTGGGCCGAACGCCTCGGCTGCCCGGTGACCCGCGCGCCCAAGGTGACGATGGTCGACCTGGACGCGCGGCTCCCGGGGGCCGAGACCCGCATCGAGAGCTACGCCGGCTGCGCCACCGGCGCCGCCGAGCTGTGGACCGTCCGCGGCGGCGGCCACCAGGTCGCGACCCCCGCGCTGCTCGCCCGGGTCGGCGCCTTCCTGGCCGCACACCCCAAGGGAGCCCCCCACAAAGTGGCGGAGAAGCCCAAACCCAGGCGTCGCTAGGCCCCTGCGCCCGACAGGATGGCCCAGGGCCGGTCGCGCGGCCCGGCGTGCCAGTTGTTGTGGCGCCCGTCCCAGTAGACGACCTTCAGGTTGCTCAGCTCGACGCCGTCGAGGCAGTTGTAGTTCACCGAGACATAGTCGCCGCCCAGCTCGGCCAGGAAGCCGCGGGCAAAGCAGTGGGTCCCGCACTGCTTGCAGAAGTACCGCGTTGCGGTTCGGCCGCCCCATGTGTACGACGACAGGTTGTCCTCGGTCGAAACGAGCTGGAACGCTTCCGGCTTCACGATCCCACCCAGCGTCGCGAGCTTGGTGCAGATCGAACAGTTGCAGTGCGAGCCGCCCTTGCTCAGGTCGGCCGTCGCGCGGAACCGAACCGCGCCGCAGTGGCAGCTGCCGCTGATCGTCTTCGTCTGGTTCTGGTCCTCGCTGCTCGTCATGGTCTCTCTCTCCTGTTTGGTGGCGAGAAACACCCTAGGCTCGATTGAGGACAGTTTCGGTCCTCGATAGGATGGGGGATCGCCCACATGACGCACGCGGGGCCAGGAATCGCGGAGTTGCGCTTTCCGGGACGGGGCACCCGATGGCATGGCGCGATGGGTAATTTGACGCTTCCTTCCGAGTCGATAGGGTTTTTCGTGGCGTGACCAGCCCAGTCGACCCGAAGAGCCGGTTCCTGGCCGCCAGTGAGCGCCTGCGAACCAAGGCCGGGATCCAGGGCGCGCACTACGGAGCCGATTCAGCGGAGGCGGCTTAGGATCCGCTCAGGAACAACTTGATTACTGGCCTATCGGCGGGGATCGACAGCGCGATCAAAATGTGAT
>DATJWP010000076.1:0-24473 GCA_035578045.1 Polyangia bacterium
CCTGGCGATCGGCTGGCCCCATGACCCTGGCGAATTTGGTCAGGTCACCCGCGACCCTGGCCCCATGACCCTGGCGATTGGGTGGCCCCATGACCCTGGCGAAAACGTCGGCCCCTGGCCCCTTGTGCCTGGCGACCGACAACGCATGAGGTGGCTTCAGCGCACCGCAGCATCAGGGCGAAGTGTTCACCGCCGCCGAAACGCTGTTCAACACACGCGAGGACGGAGCACGACTCTACCCGTCGCCCTTCATGACGGCGATGAACGCGCGTAGCGCGGGCGTGGCCTGGCGGCGACTCGGATAGTAGAGGTGAAACCCGGGGAAGCTTGGGCACCAGTCATCGAGCACGCTTTCGAGGGCGCCGCTGGCGAGATGTGGTGCCACCTGCGCCTCGAACGCGAAGGCGATCACCTCGCCGGTCAGCACGGCGAGCTCAGCGATACGCGGGTCGTCCTCGAAGAGCGCGCCGGTCACCGCGATCTGGCGCTCGCGGCCGCCCTTCTCCAGCTCCCACCGGTACGCCTCGCCACCCGCCCTGGAGTGCACGACGCACCGGTGTGTAAGCAGATCCTTGGGCTGCCGCGGGCGCCCGTGCCGAGAGAAGTAGCTGGGCGTCCCGACGACCAGCAGCCGCTGGCGTCCGCCTATCTGAACCGCGACCATGTCGCGCACGACCTGCTCACCGAGGCGAATGCCTGCGTCGAAGCGCTCCGCGACGATGTCCACCAGACGGTCGTCGCTCACCAGCTCCAGCACCACGTCCGGGTAGGTAGACAGGAAGGTCCCGAGCCTTGGCGCGATGACGATCTCGGACGCCGCCTTCGAAGTGCTGATGCGGACCCGTCCAGCCGGCTTGTCGTCCGCTCGGTTGGCAATGGTTTCCGTCACGGCGGCCTCGAGCTCCCGCAAGGTCGGGGCGAGACGCGCGAGCAGCCTTTCGCCCGCCGCCGTAGTTCCGACGCTCCGGGTGGTGCGGCGGAGCAGCGAGACCCCGAGCTCCTCCTCCAGGCCGCGAATCGTCTGGCTGAGCGCCGAAGGCGTTATCCCGAGATGCTCCGCTGCGCGCACAAAGCTTCCGCGCTCGACGATCATCGCGAAAGCCGTCAGCGACTCGAAGGTGCGTCGATGCATTGTGTAGCGAGGCTACATAGTCCTTGAAGAAAGTGAAGCATGGTCCCGCGCCGGGTTCGGTCACACACTGACGCCATGGAAAGCAAGAAGGTCTGGTTCATCACGGGCGCCGGTCGCGGCATGGGGGTCGATATCGCCAAGGCTGCGCTGGCGGCTGGGCACGCGGTCGTGGCCACTGGCCGCGACACGGGCCGCTTGTCCGGGGCCCTTGGAGCGTCCGGCGATCTCCTCACGGTCAAGCTCGACATCACGCGGCTCGGCGAGGCCCAGGCGGCGGTGCGAGCCGCGGTCGACCGATTCGGCCGCATCGACGTGCTCGTCAACAACGCCGCCAACTTTCACGCCGGCTATTTCGAGGAGCTGACGCCAGAGCAGTTCGATCGACAGCTGGCGACGAGCCTCGTCGGCCCTATGAACGTCACCCGTGCTGTCCTGCCGGTCATGCGAAAGCAGCGCTCCGGCCAGGTCATCTCGATCTCCTCGACGGCGGGCCTGATCGGCTTCGAGTTCGGCAGCGCCTACGCCGCCTCCAAGTTCGGCCTGGAGGGCTGGATGGCGTCGCTGGCGGCCGAGCTCGCGCCGTTCGGAATCAACACCACGATCGTGAACCCAGGGTTCTTTCGAACCGAGCTCCTCACGGAGCAATCGACCACCTACGCCGAGCCGTCCATCGAGGACTATGGCGAGCGCAGGACGAAGCAGATCGAGTTTTGGAGGGGGTGCAACGGCAAGCAGGGCGGCGACCCAGCCAAGCTGGCGCGTGCGCTGCTGACCATCGCCGACCAGAACAAGCCCCCGCTGCGTTTCATCGCCGGGGCCGACGCCGTCGCCACCGCCGAGCAGGTCGCCAGCACTCTTCGGCAGCAGGCCAACGCCCTACGCGAGCTTTCGACCTCGCTGGCGTTCGATGAAGTCGTCGACCACACGTGAAAGAACAGAGTCATCGCCATGAAGCACATCTCAATCGGAGGCCTCGACGTCTCCCGAAACTGGTTGCTCGCACAGGGCGACGACATCGCGCCTATTCCAGGCACCAAGCGGGTGGCCCGCGTCGAGGAGAACACGGCCGCCGACCTCATCGAACTGAGCGCTGAGCAGATCGCCCGGCTGAACCACCTCACGCCGGCCGCCGGCGCGCGCCTACGGGCCGCTACGAACTGGGAGAGATCGCGCTGCCGAACACGTATCGAGCTGTTGATGCGCAGCGTGCAGAACTGACCCGACGTGCTCGATCTGGAAGCCAGCTCCCTCGCGACACGTGCCAACCACGACGGCGAGTTGCATGAGTTGTTCGCGGATCTAAGACCTGCGGTCGCGTTTGGGCAGGCCCCGAGCAATTGACGCTCCAGTCTCGGACCACGGCCTGGCGCTACTTGGCGCAGACACTCGGTAATCGCCTGAGTTTCCACGCCGATCATTGCCACCCGCGCCACCGTCCCAATTCTGGGTTGTAGGGAGCAGCCATGCTGGAAAGCTGGAACGAGGGACGGGCCCGATCCGCGATCATCGCGTTCGTCGAGCGCGTGACGAGACCGGGGCGGGACTTCGTGCCACCCGAGGCCCGGGTGGCGGTGTTCGACAACGACGGCACCACCTGGTGCGAGAAGCCCTTGCCGGTTCAGGGGGACTTCTTGCTCCGCCGCATGGGGGAGACGGTGAAAGAGCGTCCCGAGCTACGCGATCACCAGCCTTGGCGGGCCGCCGCCGAGCTCGACTATGACTGGCTGAGCAACGTCATCACGAAGCACTACCAAGGTGACGACGGCGATTTGAAGACCCTGGCCGGCGGCCTGCTTCAGGCCTATGCGGGAAGCACGATCGAAGAGTTCGAGGCGCAGGCCACGGCGTTCCTGCGCTCGGGGGTGAATCCGCGGCTCAAGCGCCCCTACGTTCAGTGCGCCTATCGCCCCATGGTGGAACTGGTGCGGTACCTGACCGAGCAGGGATTCACCAGCTACATGGCGTCCGGCGGCGGCCGGGACTTCATGCGGGCCATCACGCAAGACCTGTATGGCATCCCCCCCGAGCGGGTCATCGGGAGCACCGCGACGCTCAGCTACCGGGACCACGCCGACTTCGCCACCATCGTGCACGACCCGGCGCTGGACGTCCTGGACGACGGCCCCGCGAAGCCGGTGCGGATCTGGAGCCGTGTCGGCAGGCGCCCGATCCTGGCGGCCGGCAACACGAACGGGGACATCCCGATGCTCAGGTTCTGCGCGCATCCGTCGCGCCCATCGCTCGCGCTGCTGCTCGATCACGACGACTCCGAACGCGAGTTCGCCTACCAGGCCGGCGCGGAGCAAGCCCTCGATCGCGCCCGCCGGAGCGACTGGACGATCGTCAGCATGAAACGCGACTGGAAGACGGTGTTCGTGGAGCCGACCTAGCGACCTGTGAGGACCCCATGCAGCCGAACGAAGTCACGGTACTACGACCTCCACGCCCTCCCCTTGAAGGAGCTGCTCCACGAGAAGTTCCAGGCTTCACGTTCTCGAAAGCAGCTCAAGAGCTTCACGGCGCCCTGAAGAGCTCGACGGTCGCAAAGGGCTCGGACGATCCCGGGCGAAACCGGTTCAGGGTGAACCTGGCGGGCAGGCCTGGCTGGACGTCGACCAGCACGTAGTTGTAATCCTCCTGCGGGGGCTCGCCCCTCCAGTACTGGTCGGCCGGGTAATTCGCGGGGACCTTGATGCTGGTTCGCCCGGGGAGGATCGGATCCTGCTCGGCACCGCCGCCGCCCAGCAGCAGGTACTTCACGCCGTCGACGTCGTACAGCTCGGTCGTGTGGACGTGTCCGTTGAACACGACGATGTCCAGGTCCTTGGCGTACGCCGCGAGCACGCTGTGTGGATTCTGCTTCTCGGGGATGGCGCCCATCCCCGACCGGGCAAAGGCGGGCGCGTGAAAAGACACGAAGACCTGATGCTTGCCGGTGGCCTTGGCGTCGTCGAGCCACTCGCGCAGTTGCGTCATCTGCTCTTCGTAGTTGGGACGGGTGCCCGTCCAGGACGACGGCGAGTGGTGATCGTACTTGCCCGTCCACAGGAAGATGAAGCGGGTGCCCTTGAAGTCCATCTTGTAGATGAGCCGGTCGTTCGAGACCCCGAGCTGCCGCAGGTAGGGGAACGAGGCCAGGAGACCCTCGACGTCTGAATCCTCCCAGACCTCGTGGTTCCCGACGGCGGGGAAGACCCGCCCGGGCAAGCCGGCCGACCGCATCTCCTCGTCGGGCGCCGGCAGCTGCTTCAGGACTGTTTCGTTGACCAGCGTCCAGTAGGGGTTCTCGGAGGGCGACGCGCCCTGCTTGCCCCACCAGACCATGTCTCCGGTGTTGAGGATGAAGCGGGCCCTCCCCCGCTGGACGTCCTTGACGACCTCGCGGGCGACCCATTCGCCCCCCTCCAGCCGGAACATCGTGCGACTCACGCCCGGCAGCAGCTTCTTGTCCTCGACCGAGGCCTCCGTGACCCAGCCCTTGTCGAGGCGCATCGTGGCCACCTCGCTCCGGCTCTCGAACGGCATCACCAGCTGGACCAGCTCGTGGCTGGTCGGGTCGTAGAACATCTTGACCTTCCGCCTGACCACGATGTCCGACAGGATCTCCGGCATCGCGATCGAGAAGAGGTCGACCATCAGCTTCTGCGCTTCGGCCTTCTGGCTCTCCTGGTAGGGCAGGTACATCATCGAACGCGAGTCGCCGTACACCGCGAACGAGAACCCGCCGCTATTCGACGTTACCGGGGTGGCTCTCTCGCCGCCGGCGGTGGCCTTCTGGCAGCCGGTGGACAGCGACGCGACGACCAGGCTGCAGCAGAGCGTTCCGAGCACGAACCGCATGACCCCCAAGGCTTGAGCCGGGGCACCCAGCGAGCAAGGCGGGAACGGGCGCCGGCCAGAGATTGCGGCGCCTGCTTACCTCACCGACGGTGGTGGCGTGGCCACCTTGCTCGGCGATGCTGGCGCTACCCCGGTGGGCCACCCGACCCTGGTTCTTCGTATTTCTCGCGGTGCTGCACGTCTACATGGGCGGCGGCCACCTGCTGCACCTGATCCAGCAGCGGATCTCGTGGACGGACACCTGGAAGGGATTCGGGGCGCTCTTCGGCGCTTACTACTTCATCGCTCTCGCCACCCGGCGGAGAGCCTGACCGCGCCGGAGCGCTTGCGCGACAGGATCGGGGACGCCGGCGCCCGGGAAGTCCGACCGTCGCCCGTCGCCCTAACCCACGCGCAGCGAGGGCGTTGGATTCGTGGCCGCCGCCGTTTCCTGCTTGGTGACCGCGGGACTTCATCCCCGAGAGCGACGTCCCGACATGTCGGCCGCAGCAGCCGACGCTGCAACCGTCCGCGCCCTGGGCGACCCTGAGTGTCCATCGCTACCTCCAGCTCCATGCTCTTCCCCTTGGGGTCCTCCAGCGGCCAGTCGTCGCGCCGCAGGCCCGGCACGACCGGACATTTTTCAGCGCAGCCCATGGTGACCAGCAGCTCCGAGCCGGCGGCGAGCTCGCGCGTGAGGAGCGTGGGCTGGGCGTTCGACAGATCGATTCCGACCTCTTTCATCGCCGCCAGGACCTCGGGATGGACTCGGGGGCCAGGCTCGGTCCCGGCCGAGATGGCGCGCGCCGCCCGGGGGTTCGCGAGGGCGTTGAACCAGGCCGCCGCCATCTGCGAGCGGCCGGCGTTGTGGACACAGGCGAACAGGACGGTCTTCATGATCGGGTCCCTTTTCCGGGTCGGGCGGGCTGGCAGCAGGGCGCGCCGTCGGGCGACTCGCCGAGGCAGCTCTGGAGCGCTTCCAGCGCCTTCAGGACGACAGGACGTTCGGCCGCGGGCAGCCGGTGAAACAGGTCCTCGAGGACATCGCGCTCGTCGCACCGCAGGGTTTCGAGCGCGCGCCGGCCCTTGGCGGTGAGCCGCACGAGCACGACGCGGGCGTCCTCCGCGCTGCGCGCCCGCAGCAGGTACCCGTTCCGCTCGAGGACCGAGACGTTCCGACTCATGGTGGACATGTCGACGCGAAGTTGCGTGGAGAGAGCCCCGATCGACAGATGTTCCGAGGCGCCCAACGCGCGCAGGGTCTGGAACTGCTCGAGCGTCAGGTCCCCGCAGCACACGTCCGAGGCCTGCCGGAGGGTGACCTCGCGCGCCACCGCGGAGAGCAGCTCCGCGAACCGATTCTCCTGGGCCATGGCCAGCCGATTCTAGGCCGCCCGGGTGGACGGTCGAGGTATTTGTATGCTGCAAATAAATGCAGCGTGCCTGGCTCCCACCGTGCCAGCCAGTCCGCTATTCTGGCCGCCATGGCGTACGAAGTGGACTTCACCGATGTGTCGACGACCGGGCTCGAGTCATCTCCGGTGGCCAGCGCGCTCGCGGGATTGCGGGCCAACGAAGCGCGCTACTTCAAGAACAAGTACGGCCACGTCTTTGCCGTCGAGCCGGCGAGCGAGGCCCGCCAGACGATCGAGCGGGTCCACGCCATCTTGAAGAAGGAGCGCGACCTGGTCATCCAGTCGCGCCCGCTCGAGGCGACGGAGTTCCAGGTCGAGAACATCCGCTGGGCGTACGTGTTCTACGAGAGCGGCCTGTCGATCAACGTCATGTACACGATCGATGACCCGAAGAAGCGGGCCGTCGGGTTCAAGCTCTCCGACGGCATGGAAGTCCCGGCCGAGCTCGCGCAACGTTTCAAGTTCGCCCGACAGAAGTCGAAGCTGGCGGGCACGATCCGCGGGTCGTTCTTCGTCATCAAGGGCGAGTACTGACGGAGATGAGCCGTGGGACCCGTGGGATGCAGCGCAGGGCATTCCTGAAGATCGCGGGCAGCGGACTGATCGGCGCCGGGCTCCCCGGGCTGGCCAGGGGCGCGCCACCCGCCGACCACACCATCCGCATCGGGACCGGCCTGGTCGAGGTCGGCCCGCAGCGCTTCCTGTCGATGACCACCTACAACGGCCAGTTTCCGGGTCCCCTGCTCCGGCTCCAGGAGGGACGCCCGGTGGTGGTCGACGTCCACAACGACACGGACACGCCGGAACAGCTGCACTGGCACGGCCAGCGCGTCCCCGTGTCGGTCGACGGCGCGGCAGAAGAAGGAACGCCGTACATCCCGGCCCACGGCATGCGGCGCGTGGCGTACACACCCGGGCCCGCCGGGCTGCGCTTCTATCACACGCACCTGCGGGCGGCCGATAACCTGCACCTGGGGCAATACGGCGGTCAGGTCGGCCCCGTCTACATCGAGCCCGCCGGCCAGCCCGGGGCGTACGACCGCGAGGTCTTCCTGACGCTGAAAGAGTTCGAGCCGTTCTTCACCCAGGGAGGCGACATGGCCGCCGACGTTCTGGCGCGCTCCACACCGGATCCCACGTTGAAGCGGCAGGGCGAGACCGCCATGCAGGCGTCGCTGGCCAGGGGGATGAAGAAGGGCTTCGAGGTCGGCTACCGGATCTTCACGATCAACGGCCGCCAGCTGGGCTTTGGCGAACCGGTGCGGGTCAAGCGCGGCGAGCGGGTGCTGTTCCACCTGCTGAACGGCAGCGCCACCGAGAACCGAAGCCTCGCGCTGCCCGGTCACACCTTCAAGGTGCTGGCGCTGGACGGCAACCCGGTCCCCCGCCCGTCCGACGTGCCGGTGCTCTGGCTCGGCACCGCCGAGCGGATCAGCGCCGTCGTCGAGATGAACCATCCCGGCGTCTGGGTGATGGGCGATCTTGCCGACGACGACCGGCACAAAGGGATGGGCGTGGTGGTGGAGTACGCGGGATCCACGGGCAAGCCCGCCTGGCAGAAGCCGGCGCCGGCCCGGTGGGACTACCTGCGCTTCGCCGATTCACGCCCGACGGCTCAGCCGCCCGAGCGGGTCATCGACATGCTCTTCGCCAAGGACAACGCCGCCGACCAGGGCTTCAACCGCTGGACCATCAACGGCAAGGCGTTTGACATGAACCACATGACCGCCGACTGGCGGCTCGAGCGGGGCAAGCGGTACCGGCTGCGCATGCGCAACGCCAGCGACGACATCCACCCGATGCACCTGCACCGGCACTCGTTCGAGCTGACCAGCATCGCGGGACGGCCGACCGCCGGCTTGCTCAAGGACGTGGCGATGCTGGGCGGATATCAGACGATGGAGGTCGACTTCACCGCCGACCAGCCCGGTCTGACGCTGTTCCACTGCCACATGCAGCTACACATGGACTTCGGGTTCATGGGCCTCTTCGAGACGACTTGAGCCGTAATGTTTCGTGTCGTCAAATCGCGTTCGATCACGGCGGCAATCTGACTCTCGGCGCAAACGGAAACACCATCACGGTGGAGGGTGGAGTGACGCTGAAGAAGGTCGGTCCCGGTGAGATCCGGCTGGACGGCAGCAAGGACATCGACCTCTCCGGCCTGAGCCAGATCGGCGGCAAGTTGACCTTCAACCTGTCGCGCACGCTGGCCCTGGACCTTCAGGGACAGGTGAACCCGCAGACCGGCGAGGTGCAGGCCGGTGGCTCGCTCACCCTCTGGTTCTGAGCGCTCGCCAGCGGCTGGCCCGCCTGCTAAGGTCCGCCGCCATGAGCAAGCGCAATCGCCCCCGTACCGCCGCGGAAGCCACTCATCGCCGCGAGCGCCACGAACGTCGCAGCGAGTACAACTCGCCCGAGAACAAGGCTGCTCGCGCCAAGGCCGCGGCCGCCGCGCCGAAGGCCGCCGCGCCGGCGCCGAAGACCTCCGCCAACTGACCGCCGGTCGTCCCGATCGGATGGACGCCGTTCGATACGACTCCCGGGATCGCATCGGCATCATCACGCTGGATCGGCCCGACAACCGGAACAGCATGACCCCGGAGCTGCTGGACGCCTTCGCGCGGGCCAGCGCCGCGGCCCGCGCCGACGCCGCCATCCGGTCGCTGGTCGTCACCGGCACCGGCGCCTGCTTCTCGGCGGGCGCGGACTTCAAGGCGGGGCTGCAGCGCGGCGGTGAAGAGCTCGCGCCCGCCGAGCGGAGCTACGCCATGTACGAGCCGTTCCTCTCGCTGCTCGAGGTCGAGGTGCCCGTCATCGGCGCGCTCAACGGCCACGCGATCGGAGGCGGCTTTGGCCTGGCGCTGGTGTGCGATTTGCGAATCGCGGCCCTGGAAGGCAAGTACGGCGCGACCTTCGTGGCGCTGGGGCTGGCGCCGGGCATGGCGATCAGCCAGCTGCTCCCCCGCCTGATCGGCGTCGCGCGGGCGTCGGAGCTGCTGTTCACGGGGCGGCTGGTCGACGGCGCCGAGGCCGAGCGGCTGGGCATCGTCAACCGAGCGGTGCCGGCGGGCCAGGTGATGGACGAGGCGCTGGCGCTCGCCCGCGCCATCGCCGCCAACGCGCCGTTCGCCGTGCGCGCGACGAAGGCCGCCATCCGGCGCAGCCTGACGCTGGACGTCCGCGCCGCGGCGCGCGCGGAGGCTGCCGACCAGGCGACCAGCCTGACCACGGACGACGCCCGCGAAGGGATGTCGGCCCTGCTCCAGAAGCGAAAGCCCGTGTTCACGGGGAATTAGGCCTGGCACGATTTGATCGCCGGGCCCCCCTGGTCGAACGCCGACGACTTCATCTATCGTGGCGCCCGTGACGAAATCTATTGGTCGATTGCTTATGTTTTGCAGCCTGGGCGCGGCTCTGACGGGGTGCGGGGGCGGGACCGAAGGGACCGGCACGGGCGGCTCGGCGGCCGCGGGAACCGGCGGGGCCACCGGCACGGGCGGTAGCGGCGGCGCGGCGGGCGGGCACGCGGGCGCGACCGGTGGCGGCCACGGGGGAAGCGCGGGCACGTCGGGCGGCGCGGGGAGCCCCGGGACGGGCGGAACGTTGGGCGGCGCGGGCGGCTCCGGCGCGGGCGGCGGCGCGGCAGGCTCCGGCGGCAGCGCTGGAACGGCGGGCGCCAGCGGCACGGCCGGGGGCGGCGGCGCAGCGGGCGCGAAGGGCGGAGCGGGCGGCGGCGGTGTCGCCGGGAACGGGGCCGCGGGCAACGGCGGGACGGCCGGGGCAGCGGGCACGGCCGGCGGCGCGGGCGCTTCGGGCAGCGCGGGCGCGTCCGGCACCGCCGGGGGCGCGGGCGCGTCCGGCACGGCGGGGACATCGGGCGGCGCCGGCGGCGCCTCCGGCACGGCAGGCGCGGGGGGAACCGCGGGCGCCGGCGGAGCGGGCGGCCAGGCCGGCACGTCCGGGAGCGCGGGCGCGGGCGGCGCTGCGGGCAACGCGGGCGGCGGCGGCGCAACGGCCGGCGCGGGCGGCAACGGCTGCGGGAACATCGTCGTCAACTTCGCGCCGCGCACGCCGACCGTCCTGATCCTGGTCGATCGCGGCGGCAGCGAGTTCGCCACCGCCACCACGGGCACCTTCTTCAATGTCCGCTCGGCCGTCGAGGACGCCATCGCGCCGATCGAGGACCAGTACCGCCTGGGTTTCGCGGCCTACACCGGCCAGCACCCCACCACCAACACCTGCAACCTGGTGTACGACTCCGTCCCGTTCGGAACGCACAACGCGGCGGCAATCGAGACGGCTTACGAGGCGCTGGGCCCGCTGCAGCCCTACCCCACGGCCAAGGCCGAGACCCCCGCGACGGAGGCGATGCCGATGGTCCACGCCGCTCTGGCCGGCGACTCGGGGACGGGCGGAAGGTACCTGCTGTTCATCACGACGGGAGCCACGGACTTCTGCGACGACGGCAACTCCGCCTGCCCGCCCGACGCGCTGACCTACCAGATCCAGCAGCTCTGGGCGGGATCTCCCACCATCCAGACGCTGGTCGTCGGGCTCCCCTCGTCCACCACCAATCCCGTCGAGGCCGGCCTCATGCAGGATCTCGCCAATGCGGGCGTCGGGCAGCCGGCGGCCTACCCGACGGGCAGCCCGTACACGCCCACCGACCTCTACACCGCGTGCGACAGCAGCAGCAACGGAGGGAGCCAGTCCTGGCCGTCCCTCTTTGCTGGCACCGGCAAGACGGCACCCAACCCGATCGCGACCTATTCCGCGACCGGCGGGTCGGCGCCGCTCTACAGCGCGGCGACAAACGCGGTGACCGACATCGAGACGCAGGTCGTGACGGCGCTGCTGGCGGCCAAGAGCTGCGAGTTCGACCTGACCAGCCATGCGATCGATGCCAGCAAGCTGGGCGAGGCGTCGGTCACGCTCGACGGAACGGCGGTCCCGCTGGACGCCGCCACCGGCTGGAGCATGCCGACCACCACCCTGCTGCGGCTGAACGGCCCGGCCTGCACCGCCCTCCGCGCGCCGAGCACGACCATCAAGTTCTCGTTCCCCTGCGACACGGTCCTCCTGACGCCGTAGGGGAACGGCGACTCAGCGCTTGGCCATCTCCAGCGTGTACGTGTTCGAGCCTGAAGAGCTGTCGATGCGCACGAAGTAGATGGTCCGGCAGTCGAAGCTGGCCTCGGGGAACTTGAACGAGTAGGAGCTGGCCATTCCGGCGAGGACGGAGGCAGGGGTCCCGAACGGTTGCCCCGCCGCCGGGCGCGTCGCGGCGACGACGTCGTTCCCCGAGGCGCCGAACATCGTGACGCCGTCGGAGGCCAGGAACGGCGTGCCCAGGTTCACGCTCTCGAGCCCGGGGATCGCCGCCCCGTTCGCGAAGGTGCCGGTGGTGGTCGAGCGCGTGTACTGGCGCGGTGGGCTGGTGTTGTTCATCTCGGACGAGGTGTAGGCGGTCAGCTCGTCGGTCGTCACGTCGACCTGCGGGCCCACGGTGCCGTAGGTCATGCTGTCGACGGTGAAGGCGGTGTCGCGGCTCGTGCGCTTCGCCAGCTTCAGCGGCCCGGGCGTGTACGTCGAGGTCCCCGTGTAGCAGTCGACGTACAGGCGCAGGCCGTCGGGGGTGATCGAGATGCCCCGCTCCTGCGACGACGTACAGATGCTGGCCACCTCGGAGACGGCCGCCGGCGTGCCGAAGCTCGCGTCCTTGGTGGCGCGCTGGGCCCGCATGATCGTGGGCGCGCCGCCGCCGCTGTTCATGTCGTGGCGGACGAAGAACAGCTCCAGCTCGTCCTGCGGGACGGTGGGGCTCGACAGGATGACCATGCTGCTCGGCGCGACGATCACCATCTCGGAGCCGAAGGTGCCCGAGCAGTCAGCGACCCCTGACGTCCCGCCTGCCGCGGCTCCCGCGGCGCCGCTGGCGCCACCGGTGCCGTGACCGCCGGCGCCACCTCCGCCGGGGCTCCCGCCGGTGGCGCCGGTCGTGCCGCCGCCGCCGCCCGCCGCGCCACCGGTGCCGCCCGTCACGCCGCCGGTCGCGCTGCCGCCGGCTCCAGGGGCTGCCATGCCGCCGGTGCCAGGGCTGCCGCCGCTGGCGCCGGTCGTGCCGCCGGTCGCGCCGGTGCTCTGGCTGCCGCCGGTGCCTGAGCTACCGCCGCCGGGCTGGTTGCTGCTGCACGCGCAGAGCGCGCTCAGGATCGCCGTGACAATCCCACGCCGTAGCGAACGCATCATCGCGGGTCCCTCCGCCGTCTTCGCGGCGAAGATAACAGCGTTCACCCGGGCGCAATTCTCTCAGATCCCGCCGCCGTCGCTGTAGTTGACGCCGCAGTACCGAGGCCCTTCCGCGAAGCCCGCCTGGCGCAGGTGGCGCCAGCGTCCGGCGCGCGGATCCTCGCCCGGCTGAACGGCGGTCGTGCAGGGGTAGCACCCGATGCTGGGAAAGCCCTGGGCGTGAAGGGCGTGCACCGGCAGGTCGTGCTGCCGGATGTAGGCCTCGACGTCCTCGCCACGCCAGTCGAAGATCGGGCTGAGCGCGAACCCCTGCGTGCGGGGGTCCCGGCTCAGGATCTGGATCCCGGCTCGCTTGCCCCCCTCGCCCCGGCGCAGGCCGCCCACGGTGACGGGCCGGGCCTTGCGCTCGAGATGACGCACCAGCGGCGCCTCTTTGCGCAGGTAGCAGCACTCGGGCTGGCCGTCGACGAAGTTGAACAGCTTCTTGCCGTAGCGCGCCTCCTGGTCCTCGATCGTCAGGCTCGGGTACAGGCTCACCACGTTCAGGCCGAAGCGCCGCATCACCTCGTCGCGCAGCTGCAACGTCTCGACGAAGTGGTAGCCCGTGTCGATGAACAGCACCTCGTTCCGCAGGCCGAGCCGATGAAACATGTGCATGAGGACGATCGACGTCTTCTGCATGCTGGCCAGCAACATCACCTGGTCGCCGAAGGTTTCGACCGCCCAGGCGATCCGCTGCTCGGGCGACAGCGGCTCGAGCTGGGTGTGAACCGCGGACAGGTCGATGGCCGCCGTGAACCCTGCCCCATCGGTCGGGGGCGGGTCGGGGTCAGGCGCAGTCCTTCCGGCGTCCAGGGTCATGGCTCTCCTATCGTCAGAACTCGACATAGCCTACAGGAATGGTGTCTATTTTACAAGACAGGCCAGGAATTTGACGCGTCCCCATCGCGTCGGATGATGACCAGCCGGCCATGTCCGACGCAAGCCCAGACGGACCCGAAGCGGCCGAAGACGTCCCCTGCGCGCCGCTCTTTGCCACCGAGACGATGGCGGAGCTGTCGGCCCGCCAGGGGCGCACGGCCGACGCGGTCTCGATCTACCGCCACCTCTTGCGGGGGGCCGAGTCCGATCCCGCGGCCGCCGATCGGATCGAGCGGTGGAGGTCACGCTTGCTGGAGCTGGAAGGCGGCGCGGGCGCCGGCAGCGCCAAGGCCCCGCCGGCGGCGGTGCCGGCCAGATCGCAGGCCCCCGCCCCTGCCGCGCCCCCGCTTCGCACCGCGCTGGTCGTCCGCGACCCTGTGCGCTCGGGGCAGGTCATCTACGCGGATGGCCGCGACCTGGTCGTGATGGCGCCCGTCAACCCCGGCGCGCAGCTGCTGGCCGACGGCCACATCCACGTCTACGGACCGCTCAAGGGGCGCGCGGTCGCGGGCGCGCGCGGGATGCGCGACGCCCAGGTCTTCTGCCTGGCCCTCGAGGCGGAGCTGGTGGGCGTGGACACGGGCTACGTCGTCAGCGCCGACGTCCCCGAGGCTCTCTGGGGCGGGCCGGCGCGCGTGTTCCTGAGCCCCGACGGGACCTGCGTGCTGGCGGCGCTGCCGCTGGGAAAGCCCGCCGCCACCCGTTCACCGGCGCTCGCGCGAATCTGGCGCTGAGCCGCCTCCGGGCGGCACGTCGTCGGGCATGGTTCGCTTTGCTCACCCATTGCCTTGCGGCGATGGCCCTCCTAGCTTCCGGGGATGCGGCTCGGGATTCTCGGCTCCGGTCTGATGGGCGGCAAGCTCGGCACCCTGTTCGCCCGGGCCGGTCACATCGTGACGTTCAGCTACGCGCGCAACGACGACAAGCTGCGGGCGCTGGCGCGCGACGCCGGCGGCCAGGCACGGGCGGGAACGCCGTCCCAGGCCGCGCGCGACGCGGAGGCCGTCCTGCTGGCGGTGCACTGGTCTCGGTTCGACGACGTCCTCGGCCAGGCCGGGGATCTGACCGGCAAGGTCGTGCTGACCTGCAGCCTGCCCATGAACGAGAGCGACACGGCCCTGGCGGTCGGCCGGACGTCGTCCGGCGCCGAGCAGCTCGCCCAGAGGCTCCCGGGCGCGGCCGTCGTGAGCGCGTTCAACACCGTGCCCAGCGAGGTCCTGTTCGGGGTGTTCGCGGCGCGCGACCATTCGCCGCGCCCGAGCCTCGCCTACTGCGGCGACGACCCGGCCGCCAAGCAGGTGGCCGGGTCGCTGATCCGCGACGTCGGCTTCGACCCGGTCGACGCCGGTCCGCTGCGGATCGCGCGCTACACCGAACCATTCGCGCTGCTGGTCGCCCAGCTCGCCTATGAAACCGGCGCCGGCCCCGAGGTCGCCTACCGATTCGTCCGCTTCCCCACGGCCGACTGAGCAGCGCTGTAATCTCTGCCCTCCGGTTCGTTTAGATCGGCGGCCCCCATGGTGAACAACGGCAAGGTGATGGCGTTTCTCGCGACGCTGGACGGCCGCCGCGCGCGCGCCTTCTACGAGAAGACGCTGGGACTGCAGGTGGTTTCGGACGACGACTTCGCCCTGGCCGTCGACACGGGCGGAACCATGCTGCGCATCCAGAAGGTCGCCTCCTTCGCCCCGCACGCCTTCACGGCGCTGGGCTGGGAGGTCCCCGACATCGAGCGCTCCGTCGGCGAGATCACCGCCGCCGGCATCCCCTTCGAACGCTTCCCCGGCCTCGGCCAGGACGACCGCGGCATCTGGCGCGCCCCCAGCGGCGCGCGCGTCGCCTGGTTCAAGGACCCCGACGGCAACCTTCTTTCGCTCACCCAGCTTTAGAGCACCCGCTGCCCTGAAAGGGCCGGAGGCCTCTTCAGCTCTCTAGACGAAGCGCTTCACGAAGGCCAGCGCCGTGTCGGCGACCTCGCGCCACCCGCTGTCGATCGTCAGCGAGTGGCCGCGGCTCTTCATCTCGATAATCTCGGTCACAGCCGGGTTGTGCTTCTGCTGCTGCTTGAATGACGCGTTGGTGATGGCCCACGGGACCGTGTTGTCCTTCTCGCCCGAGATGAAGAGCAGCGGTCCGCGCTCCGGGTTCTCGGAGTCGACCTTGGCCTCGGTCCAGGGGTTCAGGTTGGCGGCCGCCGCCTGGAACAGCGGGGTGCCCGACGCCGGAACCGCGAAGGTCGCGTACAGCTCGCGGGCTTCCTCTTCGGTGACGGCGTTGGCGAAGGCGAACCGGAACTGCTCGAAGGTCAGCGGCACGGCGCGGTTCCGGTTGGCCGGATTGTGCAGCACGGGCCAGGCCGACTTCAGGGACGAGATCGGGAGGGGCAACACGCCGCGAAACGGGGCCGGGTCGACCGCGACGGTCACCGCGGACAGCGCGCGGCCCGCCAGGATCTGCGCGAGCAGCCCGCCGAACGAGTGCCCCACCACCGCCGGCCGGCGCTTGAGGCCGCGGATGATCTGCTCGAAGTGGTCCGCCACCTGGCCGACCGTCTTCTTCGCGAACACCTCGGGCTTGGCGTTGGCCTCCTCGACGGTCTCGGGATCGTCGGGCCAGCCGGGCGTGAGGGCGGTGTAGCCGGCGCCCTCGAACAGGTGGGCCCAGCGGTCCCAGCTGCTCGGCAACAACCACAGGCCGTGAACGAAGACCACGGGCTGCTTGCCCGTCGCGTTCGCGCGCTCGACCTGCTGCATTTCGTGTTCGGTGATCGTCTTCGCTTCGTTCGTCATCTTGCTTCCCCCCCTGCGACGGCGCGAACTCTAGCGCGCGACCCTGGCACACGCCCGGCCGAATCAGGCCGCTCAGGGGATTTCGCATTGTCACCACACGGCCCATCCGCCCCTGCCGGCCATCCCTCGAGCATCCTATAGTGCCGCGGATGGACGGGAGGGTGTCGCGCCGACAACTTCTGGTGCTGGCTCAGGGTGGTGCCACGACGGCGGTCTTTGGCTGCGCGATGTTGCGCGGGGGCGCTTCCCACCCGACGGTCGAAACGGCTCAGACCAAGCTCGAAGGTGACCACCTCCGCGTTCCCGTGACGGCGCTGGCGGCCGTCCAGCCGGGACATGTCGTGGAGATCAAGCCGGGGAACGGCCATCCGGCTCTACTGTTGCTGGCTCCGGCCGCGGGCGGACAGTGGCGGGTGGTGACCGCCCACTGCCCGCACCGCGGGTGCGTCGTCGACTGGAACGAGGGCGCCGGCGAATGGCAGTGCCCCTGCCACGGTTCCCGCTTCGGCGCCGACGGCCACCTCATCGGGGGTCCCGCCGAGAAACCACTGGGCGCGCCGCCCGTTCACGTCGACGGCGACGCGCTGGTCATGGACCTCGGCGGCCTGCCGGCCTGACCGCCGCGGGCGCGACAGATCCGGTCAGTCGGCGTGGGTCGCTTGCGGCGCCAGCGGCGGCTCGTCGACCGGCGGTGGAAGGCCGAGGATCTTCGTCAGGTCCTCGCGCTCCAGCGCCTCGCGCTCGATCAACGTGGCCGAGAGGCGATCGAGCTCAGGACGGCGCTCGCTCAGCAGCTTTGACGCCTGCTCGTGCGCGCGCGCCAGGATCTTGCGCGCCTCCTCCTCGATCGCGGCGGCCGTCGCGGCGCTGGTGCCGCCGTCGGTCGCGATTCGCTGCCCCAGGAACGGGTGCTCGACGTCGCTCTCGTAGTAGACCGGCCCCAGCCGATCGCTCATCCCCCACTGCGCGACCATGCGCGATGCCAGCCGCGTCGCCTCTTTCAGATCGTTCTCGGCGCCGGTCGACACGCTCCCCAGCACCAGCCGCTCGGCCGCGTAGCCGCCCATCAGGACCCGCACGCGCGCCTCCAGCTCGGCCTGCGCCATCACGTGCCGATCCTTGCCGGGGCTCTGCTGGGTCACCCCCAGGGCCATGCCGCGCGGGATGATGCTGACCCGCTGGGGCGGCTCGGCGTCGGCCGAATACGCGGCCACGACCGTGTGGCCCGACTCGTGGATCGCCACCCGGCTCTTCTCCTTCTCGTCCAGCTTGGCCTCGCGCGGATCGCCGAGCACGATCTTGTCCAGCGCCGACGCGAAGTCCGCGGCCGTGATGCTGTCGCGTCCGGAGCGGGTGGCGGAGAGCGCCGCCTCGTTCACCAGGTTCGCCAGGTCCGCGCCCGAGAAGCCCGCGGTGTTGCTGGCGATGCGGCCCAGGTCCACGTCGGGCGCCAGCGGTTTGCCCTTCACGTGGACCGCCAGGATCGCCCGCCGCGCGTCCAGCTCGGGTCGATCGACCACCACCCGCCGATCGAAGCGGCCGGGGCGCAGCAGCGCCGGATCCAGCACGTCGGGGCGGTTGGTCGCCGCGATGACGACGACCAGGTCGGTGCGATCGAAGCCGTCCATCTCGGACAGCAGCTGGTTCAGCGTCTGCTCGCGCTCGTCGTTGCCGCCGCCCAGGCCGGCGCCGCGGGCCCGGCCCACGGCGTCGATCTCGTCGATGAACAGGATGGACGGCGCGTTTTTCTTCGCCTCGCGGAACAGGTCGCGCACCCGCGCCGCGCCCAGCCCCACGAACAGCTCGATGAACTCGGAGGCGCTGATGGAATAGAACGGCACGCCGGACTCGCCGGCCACCGCCCGGGCCAGCAGGGTCTTGCCGGTCCCCGGCGGACCGATCAGCAGCACGCCGCGGGGGATCTTCCCGCCCAGCTTCTGGAAGCGCTGCGGCTCTTTCAGAAAGAGGATGATCTCCTGCAGGTCGCGCTTGGCCGCCTTGAGCCCCGCGATGTCCTCGAAGGTGACGTTGACCGAGGTCGCCTTGTCGAACTTGCGGCCCTGACTCTTGGTGAGCGACCCCAGCGGTCCGCCGGTGCTCAGCATTCCCTGGGCCCGCCGCGACATCCAGTACCAGAACCCGATGATGAGCGCCCAGGGGAGCAGCGTCATCACCACCTGCACCGCGAACGGCTGCTGCTGACTGGAGACGGTGACGCGGACGCTCTTGTTGCGCAGCTCGGCCAGCAGCGCCGAGTCGTAAGGCGGAACGTTGGTGTGAAAGGTCTTGACCGTGCGGCCGTCCAGCTGCTCGGCGCTCTTCAGCGTGCCGTCCACGGCGTCGCCGCGGAACACCACCGCCTCGACCTTCCCCTGCTGGATCCAGGCGAAGAGCTGCGAGTAGGCGATGGGCGGGTTCTCGGCGCGCTCATTGGTCGACTTCCAGAACCACATGGCCGCCAGCATCAGGCCCAGCAGCAGGAGCATCCGCCGGGAGGTCCCGGGCGTCGGGGGCACGGCGGGCGGGCGGCCCCCCGTTGAATTGTCCGGCGCTAGGTCGGCCATGTCCGTGTGTTACCACGAGTCAGCGAGGGTGGCGCTGCCGGCGGGCTTCGGCCCAGCGGTGCCGGGCGTGCAACGCTGCGGCCACGTCGACCGCCGGCGGGGCCGGCAGCGCCAGCAGGAGCTGTCGGACGCGCGCGTACGCGATCGCGATCTCGGGGTCCTGGGCCACCAGCGTCACGGCCCGGTCAGCCAGCTCGCCGCCCGCCGGCGACAACAGGTGCTCGATCTCGCCACGGACGGCCCCGGCTTCCTCGTCGTTCAAGGGCTCGGCGAGCTCGAGCATCTCGTCCAGGTCGGCCATGAGCTCGGAGAGCGGGCGCAACCAGGCGAACGACGGATCGTGGACGGCCAGATGCCAGAGTTGCATCGGCCCCGCGACGGGGCCGTGCTCGGCCTCGTAGGCCGCGCGGGCGGCCCCGAGGAGCGCCTTGTGGAGCGACCGCAGCTCGGTCGCCAGTTCCTGGGCCAGCTCTCGAACGGAAGGCATGCCCCAAGGTTAGCGCAGCGTCACTTGTGAGCGCTGGCTTGCAGCACCGACACCAGCTTTCCGTCGACGAACGTCTCGGCGCGCAGGTCGAAGGCCTTGGCGGCGGGATCCTTGAACCCCACGTCGATCACCTCCTTGAACGGCTTGCCCTCCTGCATGCCGTCGTAGACGAACTTGGCCCTCTGCCCCGCCCAGTCGCTGCCCACGTGATCGTGCGTCTCGCCGGCGTTCGTGATCGCGAACCAGTGCAGCTTGCGCCCGCCTGGGTCGTACCCGAACAGATCGGTCTCCTCGTAGCGCGCCACGCCGGGAATGCCGGTCATCACGCCGTCGCAGCCGACGCCCCACTTCTCGGCGATCGGGCGGCAGGTCCACTGGATCTTGATCCCCTCCACCTTGTCGGCCCCCATGGTCATGGATCCCGTCCCCTTCCACGCCCCGACCAGGCGCGCGACCTGCCTGGTCTCGGCCGGCGCGGCGGGCGGAGCCGGCCCATCCGCCCGGGCGGCCCCCACCGCGACCAGCCCCCCAACCGTGGTCAACAACAAGAGCTTCTTCGTCTTCTCGATGGACATGACGTCACCTCCTGATTTCGATGGCGTGACGTCCCGTGGAACGGTGTGACGGCCCCTGCCCCGCCCCCAAAACCAGGGCGCCGGTCGATCGTTTTCGGGTGATCCCCTTCTCGATCCAGAAGGACCCCGGCCACTTCATCCTCCACCTGGATGGAGACGTGATGAATCTTCGGGAGGGGCGGCCTAGAGGGGCCGGTAGGAGCAGGTCGTGCCGGTCTTGACCGTCGCCTCCAGGTGGCGGCCCAGCTCCGGCGATTGCTCGGCCACGCGCCGGATCAAATCGCGGATCCGCCGCGTCACGGCGACGCGGGCGCGTTCGGCGGCCGAGCCGACGCGGCGGTTGCGCCCGCCCAGGCCCAGCGCCCGGGACAGCTCGGCGGACAGGAACTCCATCTCGCTGCGCAGGCGGGTGGCGCGCGCGCCGTCGTGCCAGCCTTCGGCCTCGCGCAGCTCCTCCTCGAGCTCGGCCAGACGGCGGCGGTAGGCGGCCACGGCGGCGGCGTCGAGCGGCTCGCCGGCGTCCCCGCCATCGGCCTCGCCCCCTGCGCCCGCCAGGTCCAGCGCGTGGATCTCGCGCTCCGGCTCGGCGATGAGCCGGGCCACGTAGCGGACGCCCCGGCCGTCCTTGAGACGCAGCGACGCCGGGCCGGCCCGCAGCACCCAGGTCTCGCCGTCGGCGACCAGCGCCAGCGGCGCGGCGGTGTCGACGCGCGCGGCCGGAGCCGCGGGCGAGGTTTGCGGACCGCTCTGCGCGCCGGGCTCCGGACCGGTTCTGGCCAGCACGTCGGCCAGGCCCAGCTCGCTGGCCAGCGCGCGCGCCCGCGCGGCCAGCGGCGTGGCGCGGGCCCGTTCGGCCGCAGACGAACGGGCTGCCAGCGCCGCCGCCTGCGCCGCCAGGATCCGGGCCTGCTCGGGGCGCGCGCCGACCTCCTCGGCGCGGGCCAGGGCCGCCGCGTAGTGGGCGTCGGCCTCGGCCTGGTGACCGAGGAGCGCGGCCAGGCCACCCAGCAAGCGCGCGTAGGTCGCCTCGACCGCGAACCCGCCCATCATCAGCGTGTACCAGCGCCCCTCTTCGGGCAGCAGCCGCTCGTACAGCCGCCCCGCCCACGCGCGATCGCCGACCTGCACCGCGATGGTGGCCAGTCCGCCCACCGCCGCGCGGATCCGGGCCGGCGTCGAGTCCGGCGGGACGCGGGCCAGGTGCCGGCGGGCGGTCTCCAGGTCCCCGGCCGCCGCCCGGATCATGGCGATCATGCAGTCCGTGTAGGCCGCGGCGTCGTTCCACCGGCTCACCACGGTCAGGAACTCGGGCTCGAACGCGATCAGCTCGGCGCCACGCGCCTGGGCGCGCAGGCGCGCGAACCTGTGCGCCAGCAGCGCGCCTCGCGCCATCGGATCGCGGGACTGCGTGGCCAGGTCCCCCGCCTCCTCGGCCAGCGCCTCGGCCGCGTCGAAGCGCCCCTCTTGCAGGGCGCGCATCGACCGCAGGAGCGGCGTCGGCCAGCGGTGCCGCGGCTGCCCCGTGGCGCGCGCGTCGGTCTCGAACGCGTCGATGTGTCCGTCGGCCGCGCTCACGTCGCCGGTCTCCATGAGCGAGAAGATCAGCCGCAGGCGGGCGCGCAGCAGCTTGGCGCGATCGCCCAGGCGCTCGGCCAGCCGCACGGCTTCACGCCACAGGTCGACCACCTCGGGAACGAACACGGCTTCGCCAAAGGCGGCGCCGGCGCTGTGCAGGACGTCGAGCAGGGTCCGGTCATCCTCCAGCGCGCGCGCCGCCCTGACGGCGTCCAGCGCGGCGCGCGCGGCCGCCGCCGGGTCGGGGGCCGGCTGCAGGCTGCCCGCCAGCCGGGCCTGAACCCGTACGCGCAGCGCCTGCGGACCGTGGCTCAGCGACGCCAGGGCTTCGTCCAGCAGCGCGTGCGTCGCGCGATCGGTCTCCCCCTGCGTGGCGGCCGCGGCGTGCGCCAGCGCGGCGCGGGCCAGCAACACCGCGTCGCCGTCCGACCGCGCCTGGCTGGCCGCGCGGGCGCAGGCGGCCCGCCCGCCCGCCAGATCGCCGCGCCGGATGAGCGTCTCGCCCAGCAGCACGCGCAGCTGGGCCGCCCCGCCCGCCTCGCCGGCGGCCTCGAGGACGCCGATCGCGCGCTCGAGCAGCAGGGCCGCGTCGTCGTCCGCGAAGGCCGCCACCAGCCCCTCGACCGCGCGCGAGACGCGCGCCACCAGGTCCGCATCGGCGCCGGCAGCCAGCGCGTGGTGCGCGATCTCGACCGCCGTTCGGCCCGCGTCCAGCCGCTCGAGCGCCGCCGCGGCCGCGCGATGCAGATCGCCTCGGCGCGGCCCGGCAACGTCGCGGCGGATGGCGTCGCGCATGAGGGCATGGGGAAACGCCAGACGCTGCCCGCTTCGCCGGATGAGCAGGCCGGAGCGCAGCGCCAGCTCGATCGCGTCCGCCAGGTCGACCAGCGGAGCTCGTAGCGTCAGCGCCAGCTCGACCTCGGCCACCTCGGGACCGAACACGGAGGCGGCTTCCAGCAGCTCGCGTACCGCCGGGCCGGAGGGCGGCGCGCCCGCGACCTCGATCCCGGCCAGGCGCCGCCGGACGATGTCGCGCACCGAGTACGGGATGGGGACCTCGCCGCTGCGCGCGCGCTCCGGATCCTGCTGGAGCAGGCGGACCAGCTCGGTGGCGAACAGCGGGTTGCCCTGCGTCGCCTCCCAGATCGCCGCTTCCAGCTCTTCGGCCAGCGCCGGGGTCTCTTCGCGAACCAGGCGCCCGACGTCGGCCCGCGGCAGGCGGCCCAGCGCGAACACCTGCCCCTCGCGCGCCGTGCGCGCCAGCGTGGCCTCGACCTCTGGCGTCAGGGTCGGATCCAGGTCGCGCCGGGTGATGATCAGCGCCGCCCGCATCCCGCGCAGCTCGCGCGCCACGAACTCGAGCAGCCGCAGCGACGAGAGATCGGCGGCGTGAACGTCGTCCAGGGTCAACAGGACGGGGGCCTCCAGCGCCGCGCCCTGCAGCCCGTCGCAGACCCGCCGGAAAAGCTGGAAGCGCGCCGCCTCCCCCTCGAGCGCGGTGGCCGCGGAGGCGTCGGGCGGTGGCGCGCCCGCCGCCGCCAGCGCGCGCGTCCAGAGGTCGTACGCGGGGGCGCCGCTCTCCCAGGCCCGCCCGCGGCCCACCCGGAACCCCAGCGCGGCCGCGCGGCCCGCCGCCTCCTCGGCCAGGCGCGACTTGCCGATGCCCGGCTCGCCGACCAGCACGGCCAGCCCACCCCGCCCTCCGGCGGCGCCCTCGAGGATGGCCTGCAGGCCGGCCAGCTCCCGCTCTCGCCCGACGAAGGTCCCCGTCGCCCCGGCCCCCGCCGAGCTCATGCACCCCAGATCCCACGTCCCGGCCAGCGGCGCAAGGCCGCCGTCACACCGTGACCCTGGAGGTCACGCCCCGTCTTCAGGAGGTCGAGACATGCCAAACGTGTTCGGAATGGAAGCCAACAGCGTGGAAGAGATCCTGGCCGTGCTCCGCCAGCACGGCGACCGCGTCCGGGACACCTACCGGGCCCGCTACGTCTGGACGCGATCGGCAGAGAACCCCTACGCGGTCCGCACGACCCTGGAGCGCCCGCTGGCCCTGCGCGACAACCCGGCCGAGGTGGTGTTCCCCTGGGAGCAGGTCTTCCTGGCGGCGGCGACCTGCGCCGGCTCGGACTACCCGATGCTGGCGGCTCATCTGGGGGTGCCGCTGGACGGCGTCGAGCTGGTGGTCGAGGGTCTGTTCGACCCGCGCGGCGAGTTCAGCGGCCTGGGTGGATACGAGGCGCCGGCCGACGCCGCCCCCTGCTATCTGTCGCTGCATCTGCGCGCGGTGCTCCACTCGACGGCGCCGCGGCACCGGCTGGAGGCGTTGCACGAGCGGGTGCTCACCCAGAACATGGTGCTGAGCGCCCTGCGCGGCATCCCGCGCACCAGCGAGCTGGTCGTGCGCGCCACGGCCTCATGACCGCCCCGGTTCCAGCGCGCCGATGAGCAGCCGCAGAGTCTCGTGCAGGTCGCGCATCCGCCGGTCGCCCACCGCGGCCCGCAGCTCGCCCTCCAGATCCCGGAGCACGCCCAGCCCGTGCATCAACGCGGCGTAGCCCAGGCGCGAGAAGCGGATGCGCTTGGCGCGGCGGTCCTCCGGATCGGCGACTCGCTCGACCATGCCGACCTCGACCAGGTCGTCGACCAGCTGACCGACCGCCTGCTTGGTGACCCCCACGCGGGCGGCCAGCTCGGTCAGCCTGACTCCGTCGAAGTCCAGGTGGGGAAACAGCGCGGTGTGCGCCGGTCGGACCCGCGCGGCGGCGCCGGCGCTCGGCGCCATCCCTACCTACAGCGTGTCGGAAAATTCGCATGGGTAACGGGCGGCCTTCCGGTCCCCTCGCCCCGCGAAGCGGGGAGAGGGTTGGGGAGAGGGGTCGGCGACGGAGAGCGCGCGCCCGATGGCATCGAGGAGGGCGGGCAGCTCCGTAAAAACGAGGTCGCA
>DATJWP010000077.1:0-39516 GCA_035578045.1 Polyangia bacterium
TGGACGCCGTAGCCGGCGTTGTCGGTGATGATCGTGTTCTGGATGGTCGCGGCGGCGCCGTTGACCAGGATTCCGCCGACCGAGTTGTTCTGGACGTAAGACTGGTCGATGGTTGCCGTGGCGCTGTTCTCGACGTCGATCCCCAGCCCGGTGGTCAGGTTGGCGGTCACCCGCAACAGGGTGGCCGACGTGCCGGCGCCGCTGATGCCGATGCCCCGGCTGGTCGCCGAGCTGCCCAGGTTGACCGTCAGGTCGCGGATCGTGACCGTGTCGGACGACACCGTCACGGCGGTGCCCGTGGTGGCCGGGATGCTGCCCGGGTCTCCGGCGGCATTCTTCCGGCCGATCACCACCGGCGCGACGTTGGTGGTTGCCAGGGTCAGACGATCGCTGGTGCCGCCGGCGATGATCATGATGTTGCGGCCCGGCATGAGGGCGGCGACGGCGCTCGGGAGGGTGCAGAACGTCGCGCTGGTCCCCGCGTCGCTGCACCCGTTGCTCTCGTCGACGATCACCACCTCGCTGGCGGTCGCGCAGCGCGCGGGCGCCGGCGCCGCGTCGGTCGCCGCCAAGCTCGTCTTGCAGACGGCTGGCGCAAAGCGCGTGCAATCGTCGTCGCCCGTGCAGGGGCCGCACTTCTTGGTCGCGAGGTCGCAGACCGGGGCGGTGTAGGGGCAATCCGCGTCGGCGACACACTGGACGCAGGTGTGGGTGCTGGTGTCGCAGGCCGGCTTCCCGGCGCTGTTGCAGGTGCTCCCGTCGATGCACTCGACACAGACGCCGCCAGTCGCCGCGGCGCCCCCGCCATCGCCTGCGTCGGGAGCACGGCCGGCGTCGGCGACGCTGCCGCCGTCAACGGAGGCCTGCTGGATGAAGCAGGCAGCTTTGGTGGGGTCGACCCCCTTGCACTCGCCGCCCGACTCGCAGCCCCGGCAGGCGCGCGTCATGGAATCGCAGATCGGTCTCTGGTCGCCGCACGAGTGAGCGTCGACGGAACAGGCCGGGCGCACGTCCATGCCCCCGTCCCACCCAGCGGCGCCCCCGGCACCCCCCGCACCAGCCGTGCCGCCCTCCCCGCCAGTGCCCCCGGTCGGCATCAAGCAAGTTCCGTATTTGCATTCGAACCCGTTGAACTCGCCGGTGCAGTCGGACTTGCTGTAGCAATGGCCGTGTTTGAGCTGGGCGCAGCCGCCCAGCAAGCTCCACAGCGCAAGGAGGATAGCCCCCCGTACCCAGCTCTTCACAGTCGCCCCCCCAGCGCGAGGCCGAACGGGCTGGCCGAAACGGTCAGGGTCTTGTGGTCATTCCCGCCCGTCTGAATCAACACGACGCCGGCCACCACCGATGCGAGGGCGGCGCCCCCGATGATCGATGCCGGAACAATGGTGTGCCGAGTGGCGGCGCAGGGATCCGCGATGTAGTCGGGCGGGCTGCTCGCGCAGCTCGTGTTGTTTCCGTCGATCGTGAACAGGATGGCGCTGGCGGCTGCGCCGGCAAAGCCGAGACCAACCAGAGTCCAGCCGGCGATCTTGCGCCCCTTCGATGGCGGGGGCGGCGGGGTCTCGATGACGACAGGCGCCGGCGGCGGTGGCGGCGGAATGACGACCGCCAGGTTCGCGTGCAGCGTCGGGATGCGGTCGAGCAGGGCGCCGGCCACGCCTTTCACGGTCTCGACCATCTGCAGGGCCGCGCAGACGTTGCACTCGGCGACGGCGTGGTCCTCGCGGTCGCTGGCCACGTTCCAGACCCGCAGCTCGATGTGGTAGCCGCGCATCTCGTTGCGGCCGCCGGTCGCGATCAGCACGTCGGTGGCGCCGCTCTGGGTGGCCGCCACCTTGACGCACTCGCGGTCGGGGCAGGCGCCGCCGTCGGGGCCCAGGTCGTAGTCGTGGTTCGAGACCGCGTTCTCCAGCGCCCCGCGCAGGTTGGCGCGGATGTCGGCCAGGCTGTCGGGCAGGTCGACCGCGTCGACGACGATCACCTTGGGGCGAGAGATGGGGACACTCTGCGCGTGAGCCGCGGGACCCACCAGCGCCACCGCTAGCCACGCGCCCGCCGCGACTCCGAAGCTTCGCATCAGGCTCATGTCCGGCTGAAGCTACATCCACTCGCGGCCGGACATCCAGTTCTAGCCGCGTTTTGGGCCGCGTTTTCGGCGCCGGCAAAGCAGCAGACCGCCCAGCGGCACCAGACAGCCCCATGGCTCGGCGGAGGGGGCGCGACCCGTGGCGCAGGCGCAGCCGGATTTTCCGGACGGCGAGGTCGGCCCGGCGTCGCGTCCGGCTCCGGGCGTCGCGCCGGCGTCCGCCGGCGCCGCGACGGCGCTGCACATCGATTCCGGCCACTGGTCCATCCCCGCCCGGTACTCGCAGTCGTCCTGACAGACGGCCATGACGCAGCTCTGGATGGCCTGGATGTCTGGGTAGGCCATCAGCGGCTGCCAGGTCATCCCCTCGTCCGGCGACGTCTCGATCGCCCAGGTCGTGCTCATGGTGTCGGTCGCGGCGTAGAGCGTGGTCCCACGCGACGCCAGGCCGCGGACGGGCAGCGCGGACGGCAGCGGCTGGAAGCCGTTCCCTCCATCCGTCGACCGGTAGGCGACCTCGTCGGTCTGGACCGCGCCGGCCGCGATCAGGCTCCCGCTCGGCATCCGCGCGAAGGCGGTCAGCGCGCCGCCCGGCAGGTTCAGGGGCAGGGCGACGCTGGCCCCGCCGTCGGTGGTGATGGCCAGCGCCTCGCCGGTCGGGGCGCCCACCCGCAGATAGACCTTCTGCGCGTCGGCCGGGTCGACGGCGATCAGCCCCAGGCTGTAGGCGCCGGGGGTGAGCCCGGCGCTCAGGTCGTGCAGCGTCCAGTGCGCGCCGCCGTCGGTGGTCTGGGCCAGCTTTGGAACGAAGCTGCTGCCGCTGGTGAGGGTGACGTAGACGGTCTGCGGGGCCGAGCGCGCGATCTCGACGCCCGTGATGTGATCGTCCGGGCCGGCCGTGTAGATCGCCCCGCCGAACGTCGCCGCGCCGTTCGACGACGCCAGGACCTCGTACAGGCTTCCGGCGTCGGGCGCCGTCGTGGTGACGGTCAGGACACGGTTCGGGTCGGTCGGGTCGGCGAAGACGTCCAGCGCGGCCGACGAGCCGACGCCCGCCGCCGCCGACCAGGTGCAGGCGGTGTCGTCAGACCGGATCACCCCCTGCGGCGACACGGCGTACAGGCGGTTGGCCGGCGGCGGACCGACCTGGTACAGCGCCGCATAGGCGTTCAGCGTCTGCTCGCAGCTCCAGGTCCAGGTGCGCCCGTCGTCGACGGAGATCACCAGCCCGAAGTTGGTCCCCAGCAGGATCTCGTGCGGGAGCGCCGCCGGCGCCATGATGTTCTGCGAGTTCGGGAAGGCCCCGTCTCCTCGCGCCATCGGGGCCGCTGCCAGGGACAGGGCGGCGGCCAGGAGCGCCGCCAGAGTCCGCCGGTTCACGCCCGCCGGCGGCGGCGCAGCAGGGCCAGCCCCAGCCCGGCCGTCAGCCCCAGCGCCGCGAAGGGCGAGGCCGCGCGCGGGTCGGTGCTGCAGGCGCAGCCGCCCTTCACCGTCCCGTCGGGCTCGGCGCCGCTGGCGCCCGATCCGCCCGTTTCGGCGCCCGTGGCGCCGCCGCTGGCTGCCGTACCGCCCGCCGCGCCCCCCGTTCCCAGCTTGCCGCCGGTGGCGATGCCGCCGGCGCCCGTGGCGCCGCCGGTCGCGCGCGCGCCGCCCGCCCCGCCGGTGCCACGCTCGCCGCCCGTCCCCGGCGCCCCCGCGCTGCCCGAGGCCCCGCCCGTCCCCATCGCCACGGTGCCGCCGCAGGTGGTGGGCCCGGGCATGGTCGGCGTGCTGCCGTCGATGCAGGTCGGCGTCCCGCCGCCGCCGCTCGGGTAGCTGACGCTGACCGTGGCGCTGGTCGAGCTGATCGCCTGCAGGGTGATGGTCGGACCGCCGTTCGGGTCGGCGAAGCTCTGGCCGACTGCCGTGAGGCCGGTGAACGTGCTGCCGGACGGCGACATGTTCAGAAGCTCGGTCCAGACGCTGTTCGGGGCGGTCCCGCGCGTGCCGGTGGTCGTCGGCGCCCGCACGTTGTCGCTGGCGTACACGAACACGGTGGGGCCGGTGAAGGTCACGCTGTTGCCGCGGGTCGAGGTGCTATACGCGTCGAAGATGCCGCCGCTGGTCCGCAGCTCGACGTAATAGTCGTTCAAGCTGACCGCCGTGCTGGTCGCCTGCGGATCGCTGACCGTCAGCGTCGCGGGGAATGGAACCTGAAGCACCTGGATCCCGGCGCCGCCGGTGCAGTCGCTCTCGAGCGGCACCAGGTTGAAGGTTCCGTCCGCGGGCGCGCGGACGCCACTACAGCCCGTCAGCCACTGCATGTACCAGCGCTCGTAAGCGTTGAACTGCTTGCAGCCGCTGCCCATGGTCGTCATCGTGCTGCCGTACTCGGTGATCGTGCAGGACTGGGCCGGCGTCGTCGAGAAGCTGGAGGTGCCGCACTTCATCGTGTTGGCGTGCATGAGGCCCAGGTTGTGCCCCGGCTCCTGCATCAGGACCGTGCAGCTGAGCGATCCGTTCATCCAGGTTCGCTTGGCGGGGCGGTTGACCGCCCCTTCCTCGCCCAGCCCGCCCCAGTTGCAGAGGTTGGTCTGGTCGAAGTAGTAGATGAGGTGGTTGTACGAACCGGTGATCATCGGCTCGATCGCCTTGTACATCCCGGTGGTGTCACAGGTGGTCATCGAGAAGGGGAAGGGACCGATCACGTCGCCCGTGACCTGGTACTTCCCGTACGAGACCTCCTTGTAGTAGTTGGCGAACGACTTGTCGGTGGCGCCCGCCCCGAACAGGTCGGTCTGCCCCTGCGCCGGCGTGACGTTCTTGACGCCGTTGCCCAGGTCGACCAGGACCAGCGCGAACGTGTCCGTGGTCGGGGCTGCGTACGTGGCCGGCTCGCCGGCCGCCTCACCGATGGTCTGCGCCGGCAGCACGTCCATGGCGCGCACGCGCAGGCGCTCTCCGGTCGCGTCCTGCGTCACCTCGCCGCGCACGCTGATCTGCGAGCCGGTCGCCACCCCGGGCGGCGTGTCGAAGTCCAGGCGCAGCTCGCGGCCGCTTGCGGTCCGGACGACATGCCACCACTCCGAATGGCCGTCGTTGAAGTCCGCCACGTACGTCACGAGCTCGCCGGTGATGGCGGCTGGATCGACCGAGCTGGAGCCGTCGGTGTCGGGCGCGCAGCCTAGACCCAGCACGATCAGCGTGAGGACCGCGGCGCCCGTGCCTGTCTGTCGGCACGAAGGGGGCACTGTCTATATACGTGCCCCCATTTCCCTTGGACGGATCGAATATTACCGGTCTTTTTTTGCGCCCCGCGGGTCGCGGCGCCTAAGTCGGCGAAATCAGTCGTCTACCCATCCCCTGCCGGGGGCTCCACGGCGGGCAACGGCGCGGCGCGCAGCCGCCGGATACGCCGATCGCGCACGTCCAGCACGGTGAACTGATAGCCGGCCACCGAGATCTCGTCGCCCGGGACCGGCAGCTCGGGGAGCTGGGTGATGACAAACCCCCCCAGAGTCTCCACTTCGGGTGGGACCTTGGGGAACTCGACGCCCAGCTCGCGGGCCGCCACGTCCAGGGTGAGGCGCCCGTCCACGTCGAAGCTGCCGTCCGCGTTCCGGCGGATTGGCGGGATCTCGCCGGCGTCCTGCTCGTCCTGGATCTCGCCCAGCACCTCTTCGACCAGGTCCTCCAGCGTGACGATGCCGGTGAAGGCGTGCCCCTGGCCCAGGATGATCGCGATGTGGACCCGCCGGCGCTGGAATTCGCGGCGCAGCCACTCGAGGCGGGTGTCCTCGGACGCGTAGATCGGCTCGCGGACCAGCTCGCGCATCCGATCTGGCCGGTGGCCGGACGCCAGCGCGCTCACGATGTCCTTGAGGTGGACATAGCCGACCACCCGGTCGGTGGTCGGCTCGATCAGCGGGTAGCGGGTGTACTGGTTGGACACGGCGATGCGCAGGTTGTCGTCGAACGGGCGCCCCGCCTCGAGCGTGACCACGTCGCGCCGCAGGGTCATGACGTGGCGGGCCAGCCGGTGGGTGTAGTCGAACACCCGATCGATCAGGCGGCGCGCGCCCGGGTCCAGCTTCACGTGCTGGATGACCAGGCGCAGCTCCTCGGGCGAGTGCAGCATCTCGGCCTCGGAGGCCGGCGGCAGGCGCAGGATCTTCAGCACCAGCGCGGCCGCCCCCTTGAGCATCCAGATGATCGGGAACGTCAGCAGATAGAAGACGCGAAACGGGACGACCGCCCACATGGCGATCGGCTCGGTCAGCTGGATGGCCAGCGCCTTGGGCGCCAGCTCGCCCAGCACCGTGTGCAGGAAGGTGATGACGATCAGGCTGACGGTCGCGGCCAGCGTGTGCAGCGTCCGGTCGGAGATCACGCCGGCCCGCGCCAGGAAGGGGCGCAGCAACGACGCGAACGCGGGCTCGCCCAGCCAGCCCAGGCTGAGCGACGCCAGCGTGATGCCCAGCTGACTGGCCGACAGGTACGCCGGGAGCTGACGCGTGATGCTGAGCAGCAGGCGGGCGCGCCGCCGGCCGTCGCGCGCCAGCTGCTGGATCCGGGTCGGCCGGATCTTCACAAACGCAAACTCGGATGCGACGAAGAACGCGTTCGCCAGGACCATCACGGCGGTCAGGAGGAGCGCGAGACTGGGGTGCATTGAAGCTCCCGAGAATCGCACACCAGACCCATCCATAGGTAGCCGCGCCGCGCCCCTACCCGGGCGGATCCTGCCGGGGCTTTGGTGGTAATGTCGCCGGGTCGTGAAACGTCTATCTGCCCCTCTTCTCTTAACTTTGTGCCTGGCGAGCGCGCCCGCGGCGGCGGCCGAGACCTTGTCTTCGTCCGCGGACTGCACCACCCAGAACCTGCTGGCGGGCAAGATGCCTTCGGGCCGCCAGGATCTGCGCGGTGACCTGCGGCTGATCACGGACAGCGCGGCCGGTCCCGAGGGGGCCCAGTGGGACGCGCCGGTCGGCGTGCTCCTGGAGACGCCGGCCGGGTCGGTGACCTACGACCTGGGGTCGGTGCGTCCGGTCTCGTCGTTCCTGCTGCAGGCCGACGCCAACGACACCTACAAGATCTTCGGCGCCGACGTCGATCGCCCCGAGGCCTACAAGCTGCTGGTCGAGATCGACAACGTCGTCAACATCGGCCACGGCCTGCGCACGCGCACGGTGACGATCGACGCGACGCCCGTGCGCTTCCTGCGCGTCGGCGAAGCGACCGGCGACGGCTTCTACTCGATCTCGGAGTTCCAGGCCTACTGCAAGGCGCCCACGCCGTTCCCGCCCCAGATGAAGATCAGCGAGGCGCCCCAGGCCATCGTCGTCCAGCCGGGGTTCTGGAAGTTCGCCTGGTGGGAGAACGACGCCAGCTCACGCTTCGAGATGGGGCTGGCGCTCGCCGCGCTGGCGCTGGTCGCCTGGGGCATCTGGCTCCGGAAGAAGGGGCGCCCCGAGTTCAAGAAGAAGCTGCGCGATCGGCTGCTGGTGGTCGTCGGGATCCTCTCGTTCTGCGCGTACTGGAACTTCTTCAGCTGGCACTTCGGGAACTACGTCCACATGTGGGACACGTTCCACTACTACGTCGGCTCGAAGTACTTCAAAGAGCTGTCGTACGACCGCCTCTACGAGTGCGTGGCGGTGGCCGACGCCGAGGAGCCGGGGCTGCGCCGGCGCGTCGAGCTGCGCAAGATCATGAACCTTCGGACCAACATGATGGTCGGGACGAAGGACGTGCTCGACCACCCCGAGCACTGCAAGAACCACTTCACGCCGGAGCGCTGGGCCCAGTTCAGGCACGACGTGGCCTACTTCCGGAACCACCACGACATCAAGCGGTGGGAAGAGGCCCAGACCGATCACGGCTACAACGGCTCGCCGGTCTGGAACATCGTCGGGACGACGCTGACCAACCTGGCTCCGATCAGCGACGATCAGGTCAATTTCCTCACGCGCATCGATCCCTTCTTCATCCTGGGGATCTGCGTCTTCACCTGGTGGGCGTTCGGCTGGCGGGTCATGTGCATCGCGCTGGCCGTCTTCGCGACGAACTTCCCATCACGGTTCTACTGGACCGGCGGCTCGTACCTGCGCTGGGACTGGCTGTTCTATCTGGTGGGCGGCGTCTGCCTGGTGAAGAAGGAGCGCCCGGTGCTGGGCGGCTTCTTCCTGGGGTACTCGACGCTGCTCCGCATCTTCCCGATGTTCGTGTTCTCGGGGCCGTTGCTGCTGATCCTGCGGCAGGTCTGGGGCTCACGCGAGGGGCGCAAGTGGTGGCAGCCCGAGCCGTGGGAGTCGTGGAAGGGGGCGCTGGCGCGCGTCGACCGCCGGCTTCTCCGGATCGTGGGGGGCGCGGCGCTGTCGGTGGCGATCCTGGTGCCGGTCAGCCTGGTGACGAGCAACGGCATCGACGGCTACCGCGCCTTCATCTTCAACACGCAGAAGCACAAGGAGACGCCGCTCACCAACTACATGGGTCTGCGAACCGTCGTCGTCTACAGTCCGTCCGAGGCCGGCCGGGTGATGAAGGACGACCGGCAAGAGGATCCGTGGGGGCCCTGGAAGCGGCAGAAGATTCAGACCTGGCACCACCGCCAGTTCTTCTACGTGTTGCTGGCGGGCGCGTTCGTCGTGCTGCTGACGCTCGCGCTCAAGGACGTGGAGCCGTGGGTGGCTTGCTCGATGGGCGCGATGATGATCGCCGTCGGCGTCGAGCTGACCTGCTACTACTACTCGTTCCTGTTCGCGGTCGCGTTCCTGTACGAGAAGCGCAAGGACGCGGGCGTCATCCTGCTGGGGATCACGGCGGCCACGGGGTTCATAGACTGGGCGCCCACCCGCTACCTGCCCGACACCAAGGTCTGGAACGGGCTGAAGATGCCCCAGTGGCTGGACGAGCAGTACATGTGGATGTCGGTCGCGACGCTGCTCGGGTTCTGCTGGATCCTGTACCGATTCGCCTATCCGCCCGAGAACGCGATCGCCGCGGCGACGGAAGCAGCCGGCGAGATCGACGACGCGCCCGCGCGGTCTGCGCCGGCCGTCCCGCACGTTCCCCGGCGCAGCTCCTCGCGGCGCAATGGTCGCCGTCGGGGTGGCGGCGGCGGTCGCCGCGGCGGGCGCCGGTAGGGAAAGCAAGAGGCCGCCGGGTTGGCCGGCGGCCTCGCGGTCACGAGTTTCTGGTCCCTGGGGGAGGGCGCGGTCAGCGGCGGCCGCGCTTCTTGCTCTTCTTCGCGGGCGCGGCCTTCTTCTTGGCGCCCTTGGCCGGCTTCTTGGCGGCCTTGCGCGCCACGGGACGCTTCTTGGCGGCCGGGCGGCGAGCAGCGGCGCGCGTCTTTTTCTTACGCTTCTGGCCGCCGACCGCGCGCTTGGCGCGGGCGACGTCGCCGTCGCGATCCACGAAGTAGATGTAGTTCGTGTCGATCTCGAAGCCGCCGTCGGCGACCTTTTCGGGCCGGCCCTTGGGCATGCCCGGCTGCTTTCGCTGCACCTTCCAGACTTCCCCGTCCTTCACGAAGTACATGAAGTCCTTCTCGCGCTCGACACCCAGCTTTGCGACTTTTTCCGCCATCTCGGCAGCCCTCCGTCAGAAGGTTTGCGAAAAAAACCAGAGGGCATCGTATCGGGGGGCGGGATCCTGTCAAGAGGGGCCTTACCGTCGAAATATCGACCGCAACAAGGGCCTAACTATGCATTTTGCAGCGCATTGCGCCGCCGGCGCGGGGGCTGGGGCGAGCCCGCCCGGGCCAGGTAAACGTGCTGTTCGGAGGGGGCGCTGGCGTCGAGGGGCGACCCGTCGAACCCGCCCCAGGTGGCGATGAGGGTCAAGCCGGCGAGGGGCAACGCCTGCCCGATCTCCGTCGGAGAGAAGAGCCGGTGCCGCAGCGACAGGGTACGGGCCCGGCCGCGGCCCGAGGAGTCCGCGTACCGGAAGCGCATGGCCAGCACCGGCCTGTCCGGACCATCGGGGCCAGGCTCGACGGTGTGGATTTCCCGGTAAGTCGTCGACCGACCGGTGCGCGGGTGGCGGAAGCGCGTGGTGCCCGAGGGGCCTCGCCGTTCGAGGAAGCGGGGCGAGGGGGCGAACGTGTCGAACGCTAGCCAGCCGCCCGGGATCAGCGCCTGCCGGGCGCCGCGCAGGAAGGCCAGCAGCGCGGCGTCCGACTCGCAGTGCTGGACGGTGTGGAAGGCGGCCACGACCAGCGCGAAGCGCCCGGCACGGGCGGGGAGGGCGCCGAGATCGGCGCGGGCCAGCGTCGCGCGCTCGCGCGCGGCTCGACCCGCGCGCGACAGCCGCCAGGCGGCGCGCGCCAGCATCGCCGCCGAGCGATCGATCCCCAGCACGCGGTGCCCGTCGCGCGCCAGCGGGACCAGCAGGCGCCCCGTCCCGCATCCCGCGTCCAGGATGGGGCCCCCGCGCTCGTCCGCCAGCATCCGGTAGAAGGCCACGTCATGGCGCCGGCGGCGGTACTCCCAGTCATAGAGGATCGGATCGTCGAACGGTGTACCCTGGAGCCGAATGGACGCCATCGTACTCCTGTCGGGTGGCATCGACTCGGCAACGGCGCTGGCCATGACCCGCGCCGCCGGCCTGCGATGTCACGCGCTCTCGTTCCGCTACGGCCAGCGACACGCCGTCGAGCTGCAGGCCGCCGCCCGCGTCGCTCGGGCGCTGGGCGTGGTTCGCCACGACGTCATCAACCTGGACCTGCGCGCCATCGGCGGCTCGGCGCTGACCGCCGACATCGAGGTGCCCAAGGGGCGCGACGAGGCCCAGATCGGCGCGGGGATTCCCGTGACCTACGTCCCCGCCCGCAACACGATCTTCCTGTCGTACGCCATCGCGCTGGCCGAGGTGCGGGGCGCCACGGACATCGTGGTGGGCGTGAACGTCCTGGACTCATCGGGCTATCCGGACTGCCGCCCCGAGTGGCTGGCCGCCATGCAGGAGGTGGCGCGGCTGGGGACGCGTGTCGGCGCCGAGACCGGGGCGCTGAAGATCCGCGCGCCGCTCATCAAGATGTCCAAGGCGGAGATCATCCGCGCCGGGATCAAGCTGGGCGTCGACTACGGCCTCACCCACTCCTGCTACGACCCGTCGGCCTCGGGGGGGGCCTGCGGCGCCTGCGACGCGTGTCAGCTCCGCCGCAAAGGCTTCGAGCTCGCCGGCGTGGCAGATCCGACGCGGTACGCCTGAGAAGACGGCCTCAGGCCTCAGGCCCGAGGCCGTCCGATCCGATCTGATTCAGTCTGCCCGCGACGCCCAGGGGCCGCCGAAGCCACCGGAGCCGAGGAACGCGGGGCGCAGGTCGGGGGTCAGCAGGGCGCGGGCGGCGGCCGCCAGCGAGCCCAGGTCGGCCGGCGGCGGGGGCGCCGCGGCGGGCGGCTTTCCGCCGCGTCCCCGCCGGTGGCGATCGTGAGGGCGCTGGTCGCGCTGGTCCCGCCCGAGCAGCTCGATATCGACCGCGTCTATCTCGTCGGCGACCGGCTCGGCGGGGAGATCGGCCAGGGTGGTTCCGGGCGCCAGGATCGGCCGTGAGGCCAGCGACGGGTCGGCCGCCTCGGCCAGGGCGACGATCTCCGCCAGGCGCATCGCTTCGCCGAAGAACTCGCGTCCCTCCAGCTCGCGACGCGAGCGACGGGGTCGGCGCGAGGGCAGCAGCTTGCGCAGCGCCAGCAGGATCTGCCGGGCCAGCTCGCTGTCACGCCGCGAGGGGCGGAGGCGTTCCAGCGGCGGCACCAGCGACTGCGTCACCATCTGGCCGATGTCGCGGACGCCGTTGCTGTCCGGGTCCAGCGCGTCGCGCAGGGGCGGCAGCAGCAGCGCCGCCAGCAGCAGCGCGTTCGTCGGCGCCACCGGGCGGCGCAGCGTCGACTGATCCAGCGCCTCCAGGTAGCGCCACAGCCGCGCGCGGCGGAGGGCCGCTTCGGCGTCGGCCGGCTCCCCCTTCAGGCTCTTGGCCAGATCGGGGACCAGCAGCTCCAGCAGATCGGTCTCGACCAGCAGCTCCAGCGAGCGCTTGGCGGCGCCCGCCCGGAGCAGCCGGTAGAACTCTTCGGAGACGCGGGCCTGAGCGCACTTCGCGATCTCCTGCCGGTGCTCCATCATCCGGCGGTAGGTCTCGGGCTCGATGGTCAGGTCACAGCGGGCCGCGAACTTCACCGCGCGCAGGATCCGGATCGGATCCTCCCGAAAGCGGATGTCGGGATCGCCGATGGTGCGGACCACCCGCGCTTCCAGGTCCGGCAGGCCGTCGACGTGGTCGATCACCTGTCGCGTCTGGATGTCGTAGAAGAGCCCGTTGATCGTGAAGTCGCGGCGCCGCGCGTCCTGTTCCGGCGTGCCGAACACGTTGTCACGGCGGATCAGCAGATCGCCGCTCTCGATCTCGGGCCCCTCGCCGTCGTCCTCTTCCATCTCGCGCGGGTTCGCGCGGAAGGTCGAGGTCTCGATGATCTTGGGACCGTAGAAGATGTGAGCCAGCCGAAAACGCCGCCCGATGATCCGGCAATTCTTGAAGTGCTTCTTGATCTCGGGAGGCGTGGCGCTGGTGACGACGTCGAAGTCCTTCGGCTTGCGGCCGAGCAGCAGGTCGCGCACGCAGCCACCGACCAGATAGGCGGCGAAACCGGAGTCGCGCAGGCGCTGGACGACTTTGACGGCGTCGGGATCGATCTGATCCGGCGCAATATTCATTGGCGGTAGGCGTAACACGCCGGAATCAATGGAGCAACGGAACGATCACAGGAACCATCACTGGATGGTGGGCGCCAGCGTCCCGTCGGGGTCTTCTTCGACCTGGTGCTTGGAGGGGCGCGGTTTGGCGGGTCCCTCGCCCGGCGCCGGGTGGTGGCGCTCGGTGCGGGCCGGGGTGGCGCTGGGGGGCGTGGCGGGGCGCAAGGTGGCGGTGGTTCGCGCGCGCTCCGGGGCCGGGCGGGTGACCGCCGGGACAGGCTGGACCGCGGACGGCGCGGTGGGCGCCGCCATCGGTTCGACGACGACCGCCGCAGGCGGGGCCGCCGGAGCCGGCGCCGCGGGCGGGGCGACCGGCGGCGGGGCAGGCTGAACCGGCTGCGCCACGGCGGCAGGTCGGGTGGGCTGATCGGGCTCGTCGTTGTTCATGTGCAGCCAGATGAGCGCCGCCCCGACGATGGCGGCGATCGCGGCGCCCGCGGCCAGCACGCGCAAGACCGTCTTGCGCCGCGACCCGGCGTCCAGGTCGATCGGGATGCTGCGGTAGCGGTTCGAGACCGGGAACGCCTCGGCCTGCGGGATGCCGGCCGCCGCGCGGCGGACCGCCTCCGGCTGGTAGACCTCGACCGCGTGGCTGGTGGGCGCGCTGCGATCGACGATCGTCAGCTCGCGGGTGCTCGGCTCCTCGGGCGCGGGCTGGACCAGCTGGTCGGGCAGGTGCAGCATGTGGCCGTACAGCGTGCCGCGCATCCGGTCGTCGAACGGCTTCTCCTGCGCGGGCGGGACCACGGGGGTGGGCGGGACCACGCTGTGACCGATCATGGTCCCGCGGCCCCCGTCCTTGGTCACGACCGACGACCACCCGGGCATCTGATGGCCGCCCGACTCGACGATGTCGAGGGCGCTGTCGACCTCGCCCGGCAGCAGATCGGACGGCGCGTCGAGAGAGCGCAGCTTCAGCAGCCCCTCCTCGACCTTGGCGTCGTCGACCACGGTCGGTCCGGAGTAGTAGGGCGACCCGGGCGCAGGCGTCGCGCCGGAGTCCGAGGCGTCCGCCGGGTCTACCGGCGAGGACTCATCCTCGTCGCCGATCCCCGGAAAGGTCTTGCCCGCCATCCGGTCAGAATTCTAGCGGATCTCGGGAATCGCGGGAACCCGGCGGAGAACCGCCCGGCAAACGGCAGGGGCCGCCTGGACCGGGGGCGTGTATAGTTACGGCCTTTTTCGTCTCTGTCGGGACTTGCCATGCGGGTCTGCTTCGTCGTCAACAGCGCCCGGACTCAGAAAGCCACTTACACAACGCTGCACCTGGCGTTCGCGGCCTACCGCCGGGGGCACGACGTGGCCTTTGCCTCGGTGGACGCGTTCTCGCAGGGGGAGGGCCCGGACATCGTGGCAGAGGTGGTCCGGGCCAAGCCGGCGCGGCTGCGGGATGCGGCGGCCTACGCGAAGGCGCTGACCTCGGCCGACGCCCCCCGCGAGGACGCCCGGCTGGTCGACTTCGACGTGATCTTCCTGCGCAACAACCCCAACGCGGGCGCCGACGACGGGGAACGGTTCAACCCCGCGCTCGACTTCGGCCGGCGGCTCAAGCAGCTGCGCGTGCTGGTGGTGAACGACCCGGACGGCCTGTCGCGGGCCAGCTCCAAGATGTATCTGGCCGGCTTTCCGGTCGAGCTTCGCCCCAAGACGCTGGTCACGCGCTCGACCGAGCGCGTCCGGTCGTTCCTGCGCGAGCTGGACGGACCGGCGATCATCAAGCCGCTGTCCGGGTTCGGCGGCAAGAACGTCTTCTATGTGGCGCGCGGGCAGAACGCGAACCTGCAGCAGATGATCTCGGCGGTGAAGCGGGCGGGCTACGTGATCGTGCAGGAGTACCTGCCCGCCGTCTCCAAGGGAGACAAGCGCGTTCTGCTGCTGGGGGGCGCGCCGCTCGAGGTGGGTGGCGTCGTCGCCGCCTACAAGCGGATGCGCCCGAAAGACGACATCCGCAACAACATCCACGTGGGCGGCTCCCGGCGCCGGACCGATTTCTCGGACGCCGAGCGCCGCATCTGCGATCTGCTGCGGCCGCGCCTGGTCGCCGACGGCCTGTACTTCGTGGGCGTGGATCTGGTGGGCGACAAGATCCTCGAGATCAACGTGTTCGCGCCGGGCGGCATCGCGAACATCAACGACCTCTACGAGCTGGACGTCGGCACCGCCGTGATCCGCGACCTCGAGCGCAAGGTGGAGCTCCGCTCGGTCTACCCCGAGCCAATCCCCCCGCACGTCTTCATGCGGGCCTGATCAGAGCTGCAGGTGTAGGGGGAGGCCCTTCTCGATCGACTCCGTCGCGCCGTCGGCGACCAGGTGCCAGAGGTGACGGAGCTGGGCTTCGATGACGGTGCCCTCGTCGTCGTCCTCTTCCTCGTCTTCTTCCTCTTCGTCCTCGTCGTCGTCGGCGTCGACGTCCAGCTCTTCGCGCATCTCCTCGAGCACCTCGAGCAGCGCCTGCGAGGAGGCGACCCGGTAGTCGCCGACGGTGACGCGCCCCTCGAACTCGAGCGGCATGTAGATCTCGGCGCCCAGGTCGTGCGCGTCGAGGCGATCGAGGAATTCGGTCAGGGCCTCCTCGGAGAGGCGGGCGGCGATGGTGTGCGAGCCGTGCTCGTCGACCTTGTCCAGCTTGCCGGCGCCGGCCTCCGCGAGCAGCTTGGCCAGCGTGCGCATTTCGTCTTCATCAAGGCGATGCGACAGCGGCGCCAGCTCGATCTCGGCCATGGCCTTTACGGTGCCGCAGCCCGCGTGGCTCGTCAATGCGCTCGCCCAAGATGTTGTAGTGTTTCTCCTCGATGACCTTGGACATCGCCCGGGCGTTCACGGAAGCACGCGAGCGGGCTGGAAACGCAGTCAAAAACGGCGGCAACGGGATCCAGATCTCCGCCGCTCTGTCCCGTGACGTCGACGCGATCGTCGTCCAGGCGGCGGGTCCCGAGATCGCGAAATGCAAGACCCCGGTGGCCATCTTTGCGACGGGAGGCTTCGGGCGCTCGGAGCTGGCGCCTTTCTCGGATCTCGACCTCCTGGTGCTCTGCGGCAAGACGCCGGGCGGTGACGTGCAGGCGCTGGCCGAGGCCATCCTTTATCCGCTCTGGGACGCCAAGGTCGACGCCGGGCACGCCGTCCGCTCGTACGATCAGGCGCTCTCGCTGCCGGCCAGCGATCTGGCCGCCGCCACCGCGCTGCTGGACGCGCGCTTCCTGACCGGCGACGAGACGCTGGGCAAACGCTTCCTCGACGCGTTCCGGGCGCGCGTCGCCAAGACGGCGGCCGAGGACTTCGTGCTGCGGCTGCGCGCCGAGCAGAAGGCCCGGCACAGCCGCTTCGGCGACACGATCTTCCTGCTGGAGCCGGATCTGAAAAACGGCCCGGGCGGGATGCGCGATCTGTGCGTGGGACGCTGGGCGGCGATGGCCCGGTTCGGCACCGGCAACCCGCAGCAGCTGATGGCCAAGGGGGTGATGACCGGCCGCCTGGCGCAGGCCTTCACCGCGGCCACCGAGTGGCTGCTGCGCGTTCGGATCGCGATGCACACCGCCGCCGGCCGCCGCCAGGATCACCTGCGGTTCGCGATCCAGGAGGCGATCGCCCCGGTGCTCTGCCCGGACGCGCAGGACCGCGGCGGCGTCATTCGCCCGGCGGTTCACCCGGCCGTCGAGGCGCTGATGCACCAGTACCACGCCCACGCCAAGCTGATCCGCAACGAGACCGAGCGGCTGCTGCAGCGAGCCACGGCCCGGGACGACAGCCGCCGTCCCAGCCAGCCGATCCCGACGCTGGAGGGAGGGCCGGTCGACGCCAGCTTCGTCATTCGCGAGGGGGCGCTGGAGGCCAAGGACGGCTCCGTCTTCGAGAAGAAGCCCTCGGAGATGATCCGGATCTTCCAGGTGGCGATCACCCACGACATCTCGCCCTCGCTGCGCACGCGCGAGATGATCAGCGAGCTGGCCGTCTCGCACGCGCAGGCGCTGCGCAGCGATCCCGAGTCGGGGCGCCTGTTCATCGAGATCGTCTGCGACGGCCGCGACCGGGCGAACCCTTCGCGCCTGGAGCAGATGCAGGACATGGGCCTCCTGGCCGCCCTGATGCCCGAGTGGGAGCCCTCGACCGGCCGCGTCCAGCACGACATCTATCACGTGTACACGGTCGACCAGCACGCCCTCTATGCCATCGGGCGGCTGCACGCGCTGGCGCGCGGCGACCACGCCGACCACTTCCCGCTGCCGACCGAGACGGTGCGCTCGGTGCACCGGCCCATCGCGCTGGCGGCGGGCACCCTGCTGCACGACGTGGGCAAGCCCTACGGCAGTCCGCACAGCGAGATCGGCGCCGGGCTGGCCGTCGACATCTGCCGCCGCCTCGGCATCGATGAAGAAGACGTCCGACGGGTCGAGTTCCTGGTGCGCCAGCACCTGGTCATGGGCCAGATGTCGCAGCGGCGCGACCTGGACGACATCGGCATGATCTCCGACTTCGCCGCGCTGTGCGGCGACGAGGAGAACCTGCGCGAGCTGTATCTGCTGACGTTCTGCGACCTGTCGTCGGTGGCGCCCGACGCGATGTCCAGCTGGAAGGAGACGCTGCTGGGCGAGCTGTACTCGCGCACGCTGGCCTTCTTCCGCCGCGGGCCGGATCTGCTGGGCGCCGAGCGCCACGAGATCGTCAAGCGGCGCCAGAAACGCGCCGGCGCCATCCTGGAGGAGCCGGAGAGCGGGCCCGAGCTGTTCACGCTGTTCGCCGGCTTCCCGGACCGCTACTTCGCGGACAACTCGGCGCTGCGGATCGCCAACCACGTCCGCCTGATCCGCGCGCGGCGCAAGGCCAACCGGCACGCCCTCATCGAGCTGGATCACCACGAGCGGCTGGGCGTGACCGAGATGGTGCTGGCCGCGCGCGACGTGCCGGGCCTTCTGGCCGAGGTGGCGGCGGTGCTCTACGCCAACCGGATCGAGGTCGTCGACGCGGCCATCTACTCGCGCCAGCCGGTCGACCCGCGCGAGGAGGCCGAGGCGCTGGACATCTTCCGGGTGCGGGACGCGATGGGCCGCGCCGTCACCGACGAATCGAAATGGAAGAAAGTCCGCGAGGATCTGGAGGCGGTGCTCTCGGGGCAGAGCACCGAGGAGGCGCTGGTGGCCAGCCGGCCGCGCACCGAGTCGGTCGCCGCCTGGCGCACGCCGGCCGTCCCCACCGAGCTGAAGATCGACAACGACGTCACCCGAGATTTCACGGTGCTGGAGGTCGTCACCGAGGACAAGCCGGGTACCCTGTACGCGATCAGCCGGACCTTGTTCATCGAGGGGCTGGACATCCACCGGTCGAAGATCGCCACCGAAGCCAACCGGGCCATCGACGTCTTCTACGTGCGCGACAGGGCGACGCTGGTGAAGATCACCGACCCGGCTCGCCAGGCGCAGCTGAAGAGGAGGCTTTTGGAGCTGCTGGCCCGCAGATAGACTGCGCGGCGATGCTTACCGTCGCCCCCCTGATCGCCGCCGTCTTTCTCGCCGCCGCCGACCCGGGCGGGGCCGCCACCCTGCTGGAGAAGGGCGAGCGGCTGTTTCGCGAAGGGGACACGGCCGGCGCGCTGGCGGCGTTCACGGAGGCGGCGGCGGCCGACCCGCGTGACGCCCGGCCGCACTACCTGAAGGGGGTGGCGCTGGAGAAGAAGGGGGACGCGACCGCGGCAGCGGCGGAGTACAAGCGCGCCATCCAGCTCCAGCCGCAGATGGCCGAGGCGCACAACAACCTGGGCGGGATCCTGCTGGCGCGCGGCGATGCCGCGGGCGCCGCCACCGAGCTGGACGCGGCGGCGCGCGCCAAGCCGGACTACGCCGAGGCGTACTACAACCTGGGGCTGGCGCGCGACGCGGAGGGGCGCCCCGCCGACGCGGTGGCCGCCTACAAGCAGGCCGCCCGGTTGAAGCCGACGAACGCCAGCTATCGGTTGAACCTGGGGGCGGCGCTGCGGAAGAGCGGAGACCTGCCGGGCGCGACCGCGGCGCTCAAGGAGGCGACCCGGCTGGCGCCCACCGATCCGCTGGCCTGGGCCGACCTGGGGATGCTCCTCTCCGATCAGAAGAGCTACGACGAGGCGGGCGCCGCGCTCGAGAAGGCGACCAAGCTGAAGCCGGACTTCGCGCTGGCCTGGAACCGACTGGGCCGGGTGGCGCTGAAGCGCGGCAAGGTCCCCGATGCGGTCGCGGCTCAGGAGCGCGCCCGGAAGCTGGACCCGCAAAGCGGCGTTTTCGCCGCCGATCTCTGCCGGGCGCTGTTCGAGCAGAAGGAAGCGGGCAAGGCCGCCGGCGCCTGCCGGGCGGCCGTCGAGCTGGAGCCGAAGAACCCGCTCGGCCACTACGAGCTGATGAAGGTCCTGGTGGCGAAGGGCGAATGTCCGGCCGCGCGGGTCGAGCTGAGCAAGTTCAAGGGGCTGCCCGGCGTGAAGCCCGAGGCTCAGAAGCAGGCGGAGGCGATCGCGGCGACCTGTGGGGCTCGAGACCGAAAATAGTCGTCGCGATTCGAACCGACTCTGATAAATTTCCGCGATGCTGCCGGACGGTCATCTGCGGGAAGCTCTAACCTTCGACGACGTCCTCTTGGTTCCGGCTGAGAGCGACGTGATTCCCAAGGACGTCGAGGTTCGCACCCAGCTCACGGCAGGCATCCGGCTGGCCATCCCGATCGTGTCGTCGGCGATGGACACGGTGACCGAGGCGGCCACCGCGATCTGCATGGCCCGCGACGGCGGCATCGGCATCGTCCACAAGAACTTCACGATCCCCGAGCAAGCGCTGGAGGTCACCAAGGTCAAGAAGGCGGAGAGCGGCGTGGTCGTGAACCCTGTCACCGTCGGGCCCGATCAGAAGCTGGCGGCCGCGCTGGAGCTCATGCGGCGGCACGAGATCTCGGGTCTGCCGGTGGTGGCCGCGGATGGACGGCCGGTGGGCATCCTCACCAATCGCGACATCCGGTTCGAGCGGAACCTGGATCAGCCGGTCAGCGCGATGATGACCCGCAAGCTGATCACCATCGCCGAAGGCACCAGCGTGGAGAGCGCCAAGGAGCTGCTGCACAAGAACCGGATCGAGAAGCTGCTGGTCATCGACGGCGGCGGCTACCTCAAGGGCCTGGTCACCATCAAGGACATCGAGAAGGCGCAGGCGCACCCGTTCGCCGCCAAGGACGACTTCGGCCGCTTGCGGGTCGGCGGCGCCGTCGGTGTCGGCCCCGACCGCGACGAGCGCGTGGACGCGCTCTTGAAGGCGGGCGTCGACGTCATCTGCATCGACACGGCGCACGGGCACTCGCGGGCGGTCCTGCAGGCGGTCGCCGACGTCCGGCGCAACTTCCCCAAGGCCCAGATCATCGCGGGCAACGTCGCCACGGGCGAAGGGGCGCTGGCGCTGGCCAAGGCCGGCGCCGACGCCGTCAAGGTCGGCATCGGCCCAGGGTCGATCTGCACGACGCGCGTCGTGGCTGGCGTCGGGGTCCCGCAGATCACGGCCATCACCGACTGCGCGAAGGCGCTGGCTGGGCAGAACGTCACCGTCATCGCCGACGGCGGCATCAAGTATTCGGGCGACGTGGCCAAGGCCATCGCGGCCGGCGCCCACAGCGTGATGATCGGGAGCCTGTTCGCCGGCACCGACGAGGCGCCGGGCGAGATCATTCTCTACCAGGGGCGCAGCTACAAGGTGTACCGCGGCATGGGCTCTCTCGGCGCGATGCGGGCGGGCAGCCGCGACCGCTACTTCCAGGGCGAGGTCACCAGCGAAGCCAAGCTGGTCCCCGAGGGGATCGAAGGGCGCGTCCCCTACCGCGGGCCGCTGTCGCAGTCGCTGTATCAGTTGATCGGCGGCGTGAAGTCAGGGATGGGCTACACCGGCTGCCGCACGATCGAGGACCTGCGGACCAAGGCGCGGTTCGTCCGCGCCACCGCCATGGGCCTGCGCGAGTCGCACGTCCACGACGTCATCATCACCAAGGAAGCCCCCAACTACCGCGTGGAGCAGTAGCCGCCAGAATGACGCGCGACCTCATCCTGATCCTCGACTTCGGCGCGCAGTACACGCAGCTCATCGCGCGGCGGGTCCGCGAGCAGAAGGTCTACTCCGAGATTCACCCGTTCAACCTGCCTCTGGCTCGCATCCGCGAGCTGGCGCCGCGCGGGATCATCCTGTCGGGCGGTCCATCCTCCTGCTACGAGGACGGCGCGCCGCGCGTGAGCGCGGAGCTGTTCGAGCTGGGGATCCCGGTGCTGGGGATCTGCTATGGCGCCCAGCTGACGTCGTTCCTGCTGGGCGGCAAGGTGGTGGCGGCCGAGCGGCGTGAGTATGGCCGGGCCACCCTCAAGATCACGGGCGACGGCGACGGGCTCTTCCACGGCTTCGCGCCCGGCGAGGAGATCGCGGTCTGGATGAGCCACGGCGACCGGATCGAATCGCTGCCCGGCGGCTTCACTGTGACGGGCGAGAGCGCGAACTGTCCGGCCGCGGCCATGGCCGCGCCGGCGCGAAAGTTCTGGGGCGTGCAGTTCCACCCCGAGGTGGCGCACACCCCGCGCGGCGGCGAGATCCTGGCCAACTTCCTGTTCCGGATCTGCGGCTGCGCGCCGACCTGGACGATGGCCAGCTTCGTGAGCGAGGCGATCGCGGCGGTCGCGGCCAAGGTGGGCCCCACCGGCCACGCCGTCTGCGGCCTGTCGGGCGGCGTCGATTCGTCGGTCGCGGCTGCGCTGGTGCTGCGCGCGATCGGCAAGCGGCTGACCTGCATCTTCGTCGACACCGGCTTGCAGCGCGCCGGGGAGGCCGCGCAGGTCGAGTCGCTGTTCCGCGACGCGTTCAAGGCCGACCTGCGGGTCGTCGACGCCAGCGCGCGCTTCCTGGGCAAGCTGGAGGGCGTCAGCGACCCCGAGCAGAAGCGGAAGATCATCGGCCGCGAATTCATCGCTGTCTTCGAGGAAGAGTCCAAGAAGGTGGGAGGCGCCGATTTTCTGGTGCAGGGAACGCTGTACCCCGACGTGATCGAGTCGGTCTCGCACAAGGGGCCGTCGGCGGTCATCAAGTCGCACCACAACGTCGGCGGCTTGCCCGAGCAGATGCGGCTGGCGCTGGTCGAGCCGCTGCGCGAGCTGTTCAAGGACGAGGTCCGCGCGCTGGGCGCCGAGCTGGGGCTGCCCCAGCACGTGCTGTGGCGGCAGCCGTTCCCGGGGCCCGGCCTGGCGGTGCGCGTGCTGGGCGAGGTGACGCGGGAGCGCTGCGACGTGCTGCGCGCCGCCGACGTCATCATCGAGCAGGAGATCCGGGCCGCGGGCCTCTACGAGTCGATCTGGCAGTCGTTCGGCGTGCTGCTGCCGGTGCGCACCGTCGGCGTGATGGGCGACGGTCGGACGTACGCCAACGTGCTCGCGATCCGGGCGGTGCATTCGAAGGACGGCATGACGGCCGATTGGGTGCCGCTGCCGTACGACCTCCTGGCGACGCTGTCGTCGCGCATCGTCAACGAGGTCAAGGGCGTCAACCGCGTCGTCTATGACATCTCGTCCAAGCCCCCGGCGACGATCGAGTGGGAATAGAGCGGCGCTGCTGATCGCGCTCTGCGCCGCCCGGCTGGCTTTCGGGGCGGAGCACGACGCGGGGGGCGAGCTCAAGACCACGCGCGACGGCGTCGCGATCGACTGGAGCGCCGGCACGCTGAGCGCCAGCGGCGGCGCCGCCGCCGACCTGCGCATGCCCAGCGTCGACCTGGCCCGGCCGGGTGCCGATCGGCGCGCGCGGGCCGCGGCGCTGGCAAAGCTGCGGGCGGCGTTGGAGACTTTGCCGCTGGGTGGGGGGCGGAAGCTGGAGGCGCCGCGCGTCGACCGCGCGCTGGCCCGTGCCCGGGTGGCGGACGTGCAGTACCAGTCCAACGGCGGCGCGGTCGTGCGCCTCGAGCTGTCGTTCGCCGACTGGCTGGACGACGCCAGCCCGCCCAGCGTCGCGCTGACGGCCGCCGCCGCCCGCCTGGCGGCGGCGCCCGCGGCTCGGGTCGCGGGGCACGACGTCACGCTGGGCGCCGCGACGTACAAGGTCGGCGCGGCGCCCGCCGACGCGCACGCGCGCCCGGCCAAGGTCGACCACACCGGCCGTCTGACCGTCGAGGGGGACGCCAACCTGGCCGAGAAGCTCGCGCGCAGCGTCGCCGTGATCTACGTTGGCAAGGTGCTGCGATGACCAGGGCAGCTGTCTTCGCTGTGGGTTTGCCTGCCGGCTTGTCCGCGGGCCTGCTGTTGCTGGCCGCGGGCGCGGCCTGGGCGCAGACCCCGCCGGCCGCGCCGCCACCGCCGGCCCCCGCTCCGGCTCCGGAAGTGGTGCTGGCTCCGGGCGAGCGGATCGCGGTCGGTCAGGCGCCGGTCGTGGGCGGCAACGCGGCCGGCGCGCGCGAGCGGGCGCTGGAGGACGCCATCCGCCAGGCCGTCGACCAGGCGCTGGCCGAGCTGGTGGATCCCGCGACCCGCGCGGCCCAGGCCAAGGCGATCCGAACGATCGAGGCCAAGGCCCGCAGCTTCGTTCCCCGCTACCGCACGCTGGAAGAAGGGGAGTCGAACGGGAGCTACACGGTGCGCCTGCAGGCCGAGGTCGACGACGCGGCGCTGCGCCGGCGCATCGAGAGCTGGTCGGCCACGCCGGCGACGTCGCCCTCCGCGCTCCAGCGCCGCCCTCCCGGTGTTCTGGCCGTCGCGCCGGGTGACGGTGATCCCGCCACCTCCGCCTTCGCCGCGTCCGTCGCGGCGGCGCTCGCGTCAGCGGGCTCGCCGGCGCGGCTGGCCGACACCCGCGCGGATCCCGCCGCCCCGGCGGCGCTCGTGACCGTGACCACGAACGAGGAGGGGCCGGTCCGCGGCACCCCCGAGCTCGCCGTCGCCTGCCGGGGCGCCGCGCGCTTCGCCGCCCTGCCGATGCGCCCGCTGGACGTCAGCGCCCGCGGCTTCGCCGAGTCCACCGCCGACGCGCGCGCGGCCTGCCTGGCTCACCTGGCGCCCGCGCTGGCCGCCCAGATCGCCGCGGGCCTGGCCGCCACCAGCTCGGCAGCCTCCGATTTGCCGTCGATCCTCATCGACGCCGACGTCGTCGAACCCGCGGCCGTGCCGGCCCTGCTGAAGAGCGTGCGCGACGTGGGCCTCGTGTCGGGCGCCGATCTGCTCCGGGTGGGCGCGGGCCGCGCCGAGATCCGCGCCCGGACGCGGTCCGCGCCGGGCCCGCTGGCCGCCGCCCTCTCGCGCGACGCCGATGCGATGATCAGCTTGAGCGAAGTGCAAGCGACCGGAGACGGGATTCGCCTGAAAGCCCGCCTGCGCACCCCCGCCGCGCCGGAGCCCCTGACCCACCCATGACGCGCACCGTCAGGCGAATCCATCTCCTGGTCATCGGCGCGGCTCTCTCGCTGCTGGTGGCCGCCTGCGCTCACACCCTGGAGCCGGGCTCCGTCGGCGTCAGGGTCGAGTGCAACATCTCCGACGCGACGGTGTACATCGACGACCTGATGGTCGGCCGCGCCGCCGACTGGAAGGCAGAGGGCCACCAGATCCGCGGCGGCTTCCACCGCATCGAGGTCCGCGCCCCCGGGTATTACTCGTTCTTCCAGGAGATCGAGCTCCCCGCCGGCGCCCACGCCGTGATCAACGCCAACCTGCGCGAAGTCCTGGATTAGACGCTCGTCGCGGGGGGGCGCGGGACCCGTCCAGGGTCCCGGATTGCTCAAATCGCTTCGCAGAATTCGATCTGGCGGGGGACCTTGTAGGGCGCCAGGTTGCGGGCGCAGTGGTCGATGATGTCCTCGGCCTTGCACACGCCGGCGCGCACGACCCGCGCGACGACCATGGGGCCGCCCAGGTCGTCGGTGATCACGCGCGCCTGGGCCGCCTTCACCTTGGGGAACGCTTCCAGGCAACCCTCGACCTCGCCCAGGGCGACGCGCTTGCCGTCCACCTTGACCAGGTCGTCCTCGCGGCCGGTGATGAGCACGCGGCCGGCGCGGTCCTGCTGTCCCAGGTCGCCGGTGCGCAGCCAGCCGTCGTCCAGGCCGCCGATGGGCACGCCCTCGTCGCGCTTGGGGAGGTGGATCCTGGGGACGGCCACCGTCGAGAGCGCGCGCGAACGCACCCAGATCGGGCCGGCGTCGGCGGCCGGCAGCCGGTCGCCGCGCGGGCTGGCGACCCGCAGCTCGACGCCTTCGAACGCGCGCCCGACGCCGCCGGGGTCCTTGCCGGTGCGATCGACGGCCAGCGGCCCGGCCTGCGTGCTGTGGTAGCAGGAGAGCAGGCGGATGCCGAAGCGCTCCTGGAAGGCTTCGGCGATCGACGGAGGGAGGGCCGACCCCGAGCTCAGGAAGCGGGCGCCGCTGGCCTTCAGCGGCTTCACGGTAGGCACCCGAACCAGCGAGCCGAACAGCGCGGGCGTTCCGGCGAACATGTCGACGTTCTGCTCGCGCAGCAGCTTGGTGATCCGCTTGGGCGAGACCTCGTCTTCCAGGAACAGCGTGGCGCCGTTGGCCAGCGACGTCAGCAGGCCAAAATCGAAGCCGTAGCTGGCGTGCAGGGGCAGGGCGCAGAGCACGCGATCGGCCGCGGTCACGTCCAGCGTCTTGCGGATCGCCTCGGCGGCGGCGGCCAGGTTCGCGCCGGTCTTGATGACGCCCTTGGGGTCGCCGCCCACGCTGGCGGTGAACTGCACCACCTCGGGGCTCACGCCGTCGGCCAGGTTGGCGGGCATCGTTCGCTTGTACAGCCCGCAGGACAGCAGGGTCCCCTGCAGGCGGCGGCGCGACTCCGGGACGAACTTCGACGGGGGGCCCGAGATGGGGCGCGGCGCCGGGGGCGCGGCGTAGTACGGGAGCCCGGCCGAAGCGTTCCCCTCGCCGCCGCGCGGGCGGGTCACCAGCGCGCGCAGCGGCGCCGCCTCGAGCACCATCTCCAGCTCGCGGTTCCCGGTGGTGGGATCCAGCGGCACCACGACGGCGTCGATCTTCGACAGCGCCAGCGCCAGGATCACGAAGTCGGGAACGTTGCCGAGCATGAGCCCGACCCACGACCCCGCGCCGATCCCCAGCGCGTGCAGCTCCTGGGCCCGACGATCGACCCGATGGAGGAGACCACGCCAGGAGAGGTACGTGTCCCGGTAGACCAGCGCTTTATTGGCGCTCTGGTTCGAGGCAAAGCCCGAAAGCCACTCGTAAAGCTGCATGCTGCTGGGAAGGCCTTTCCGAAGCGCCGGCCAGTCTATACGTCGACGGTGGCCGCCCACAAGCCCGGCCTACAATGTACGGAAATGGCGCCTGGTCGCGTCACCGAGCGGCGACCAGTCCGGGGCGCCCGTGCCCGCCGCCCCGCCCGGCCAGGTACTGGCCAACGATGTGGCGGCCGACGTAGGTGGCCTTGATTCGCCAGCTCGGACCGTTGCCCAGCAGCACGGCGAAGGCGATGCGCGGGTGGTCGGCGGGGGCGTAACCGACGAACCAGCTGTAGCCGATGGGGCCCCGGTCCGTGTTCGCGGCGAGGGTGCCGGTCTTGCCCGCGACCTCGACGGGGAGCAGGCGCTGTCCCCGTTTGTTTCGAAACGTCCCTCTGGCGGTTCCGATCCGCGTCGTCAGCTCCATCATGTGGCCGACCTGCGCGGCGGCCGCCGCGTCGGCGACGTGGCGCGGGGCCGGGATGGCCGTCGGCTCGGGGCGCCCGCCGGCGTCGACCGCGCGATCGATCAGGGTGGGGGCCGGCATGTCGCCGGCGTTCGCGATCGTCGCCGCCAGCAACGCCGCGTGCAGCGGCGAGAGCGTCGAGTGCCAGAACCCGGCCGACGCCCGCGCCATCTCGAGCGCGTCGGCGGGCACGTCCAGGGACGACGGTTCGACCGGCAGCTCGAACGGGATCGCCTCGCCGTAGCCGAAGGTGTGGCCCACCCGAGCGACGTCCTCGGCCGTCAGGTGCTGCGTGACCAGCTTGGCGATGATCGCGTTCTGCGACTTGCCCAGGCCGTATCCCAGCGTATCGCAGCGATGGTCCAGCGCGGGGATGTCGACCAGGTTGTCGGGCAGCACCGCCGAGACGCCGCCGTGGTAGCAGACGCGCGTCGACGCCGAGACGCCGTGCTCGACCAGCGCGGTGGCCGACACCACCTTGAACACCGACGCCGAGGGCGCCCACGCGCCCAGCGCCAGCTCCTGGGCGCCCAGCCGCGGGTCGGCCGCCGAGTGGCCCACCAGGGCCAGGATGCGCCCGTCCGGAATCGACACCACCACGGCTCCCGCGTAGCGGATCTGGAACGCGCGCAGGACGTCCTCCGTGCTGGTTTGCAGGCGCGGATCCAGGGTCAGCTCGGCGTGGCCGCCGTCCGTCAGATCGGCCTCGTAACGCCCGTCGACCAGGCGGATCGAGGCGGGTTTGACGCGGGGCGGCTCGGCCCACGCAAGCGATGGAATCAACAGGAGAAGTGCGGCACCTGCCAGGCGTCGAGTACGTGCCATAATGACACCGTCTTACATGTAGGATAAAGTGTCAAATTCTCGTCCTATTGCCGCGTTGGCGCGTTTGACCTAGCCTGTCGAGACCGAGCTCCGTGGCCCGCCATCCTCGCGATCCCAACGACACGTCCGAATCGGATCACGTCCGAGCGAAGACGGTTGTCACCAGCATCAGCCGAATCACCGAGCGGCCCTCCGGAAACGAGGCCTGCCTGGTGGTGATCTACGGCTCCGAGCTGGGCAAGAAGTACAACCTGAACGCCTCGTCGATGGTGATCGGGCGATCGTCGAAGTGTGACATCCAGATCGATCAGGAGTCGATCTCGCGCAACCACTCGAAGATCGTGAACACCGGGAAGTCGATCCTGGTGCGCGATCTCGGATCGACCAACGGCACCTACGTGAACGACGAGCCCGTCGACGAGTACGTGCTGCGCGACGGTGACCTGCTGAAGATCGGCCGAACGATCTTCAAGTTCCTCACCGGCGGCAACATCGAGAACGCGTACCACGAAGAGATCTACCGCCTGACGACGATCGACGGGCTCACGCAGATCTTCAACAAGCGCTACTTCGTCGACACGCTGGAGCGCGAGGTGGCGCGCTCGCACCGCTACCGGCGCGCGATGTCGCTGGTGATGTTCGACATCGATCACTTCAAGAAGGTGAACGACAGCTACGGGCACCTGGCCGGCGACTACGTGCTCAAGCACCTGGCCCAGACCGTGAAAGCCAAGATTCGCCGCGAGGACTGCTTCGCCCGCTACGGCGGCGAGGAGTTCGCCATCGTGCTGCCCGAGATCGACGAGGCGAACTGCCTGCCGTTCGCCGAGAAGATCCGCCAGATCGTCGAGCGCACCGAGTTTCGCTTCGAGAACGTCCGCATCCCCGTGACCATCTCGATGGGGATCGCCACCGTCGACGGCGAGCTGATCGACGCCCAGGCGCTGATCAAGCGCGCCGACGAGCGCCTCTACGAAGCCAAGGCCAGCGGCCGCAACCGCGTTTGCGCCTGAGGCGAGCCCCGGTTCTAGCGAATGGTCGGTTCCAGCACGCCGTCCTCGTCGTTCGAGGTGGGGTGCGGCGCGGCGGGGGCCTGGGGGCGCTGGCGCTTGGGGCGCGGCGTTGGCGTGGCGCTGGGTTTCTCGGCGGCGGCGCCGGCGGCCGTGCCTTCGGCGGCGGGGCTCTGCTCCGGCTCGATCCGGCGCATCGACGCGAACAGCGGCGACGGTAGGTTCGGGACGATGTACATCGTCTTGGTCTCGTAGCCCGCCTTCTTGAACTGGAACTCGACCGCCGAGTCGCTGTAGGTGATCTCGGTCGACAGCGGCGTCAATCCCAGCGCCCGCCCATCGGCACGCGTGATCACCGCGCCGTCCGGGTCGGAGTTGAAGTTGACGCGCACGGTCGCCGGGTGCAGCGGCGCGCTGGCCGCCGGCACCGGGTGGCGCGTCTCGGTCCGCCGCCCGAACAGCGCGAAGCCGGCCACCGCCAGCGAAGCGATGCCCCCCAGCAGCACCAGCCGGCTGCCCCGCTTGGTGCGGATCAGGTTGTCGATGTTCTCGATCAGCTCGCCGCGCCCCGACGGTGTTCCCGGCGGCGGCGGGGTCGTGCCGATGATCGCCATCTCGGCCAGATGCGAGCGCTGATCCAGCTCGGCGCGCGCCATCGGCGCGGCGGCCCGGGCGATGCCCGACAGGTCGTCCGGAATGCCGACCGCCGGCGCGGAGCTGGCGTAGCGCTCCGGATCCAGCAGCGCCTCGCGCAGCTCCGCCATGGTCTGGAACCGCTGGATCCGGTCCTTGGCGAGCACGCGGTACAGGATCAGGTCCATGTACTCGGGCAGCTCCGGCACGATGCTCCGCACCGACGGCGGCGGCATGGTGACGTGCTTGACGATGATCTCGCCGTAGCCCTCACCCCCGAACGGGACCTTGCCGGTCAACATCTCGAACAGCAGCACGCCCAGCGAGTAGATGTCGGCGCGGTAATCGATCTCGGTCTTCCCCTCGCACTGCTCGGGGGACATGTAGTAGGGCGTCCCCATCACCGAGCCGGTGCGGGTCTTGTGCGTGACCTTCTGCTCGGACTGGGTCAGCTTGGCCAGGCCGAAGTCCAGCACCTTCACGAAGTCGCGGTTGGGGCCGCGGTTGCACAGGAAGATGTTCTCGGGCTTGAGGTCGCGGTGGATGATCCCCTGCTGGTGCGAGGCGTTCAGCGCGTCGGCGATCTGCGCGCCAATCGACATCGCCTGGTGCACCGGGATGCGCTTGTCCCGCTTGAGGCGGTCGGACAGCGACTCGCCCTGCAGGTACTCCATCACGAAGTAGAACTCGCCCTCGGGCGTGTTCCCGAAGTCCGCGATGTCGACGATGTGCTCGTGGCCGATCTGGTTGACGGCCTTGGCCTCGGTGATGAACCGGGAGACGACGTCGGAGTTCTTCGACAGCTCCGGGTGGATCGCCTTCATGGCGACCTTCTTCCCGATCACGGGGTGCTCGGCCAGATACACCACCCCCATCCCCCCCTCTCCAAGCTTGGCGGTGATCTTGTAATTACCGATCGTATGGCCGATATCGATCATGCAGCCGGGGGCTAAGCCTCCACTTTATAGCCGAACTGTATAGCGCCGCACGAATATAACGTATGAGAAGACAAACGTTTCTCCCGGATCAGCCAAACAAAATCGACCGGCGTTGAATGAGCAGATCGGCGATCATCGTGTCGATGGCGCCGCGCACCGCTTCGGCCACGTGCAGCAATCCGGAACGGTCTTGAGGGGCGGGCGGCGCGATGGCCGAGCCGATCTGGATCGTCCACTTGGTGGGCAGCGGAAGCAGGCCCAGCGGCCCAAGCCACGGAAAGGTTGGGGTTATCGGAATGTATGGCAGGCCCAGCGGCTCGGCCAGGCGGGTGAGCTTGCCGATCACCGGGTGAATCTCTTCGGCGCCCACGATCGCCACCGGGAGGATGGGGACCTGCGCCTCGGCCGCCAGCCGGACGAAACCGCCCCGTCCAAAGCGCGCCATCCTGTACCGCTCTCGATACAGCTTGCCGACACCTCGGAGACCTTCTGGAAACACGGCGACGAGCTGGCCCGAGCCGAGCAGCGGCATCGCGTTCTCGCGCGAGGCGGGCACACCGCCGATGCGGGCGACGACGTTGGCCATCCAGCCGGCGCGAAATGCAAAGTTCGCGACCAGCGGCCTCACCCGCCGGTGCCGCGGGTGGTCGCGGTGGATGCCGTGGAGCAGCAAGGCCCCGTCGTAGGGAATGCCGCCCGAGTGGTTCCCCACCAGCAACGCCGGTCCGACGTCCGGCACGTTCTCGATGCCGATGAGGCGGACGCGGAAGTAGCGCGACCAGAGGAACTCGAGCAGCGGCGAGGTCCGGTCGAGAAAGGTCGGATCGTGCCCGCCGTCGGGCTGGTCGGTCGCGCGCTGGGCGTGGGCCCCGTAGGCCGAGCGGATCGCTTCGAACACCGTGGCCAGCGCCGACCGGACATTCGGTGCCTCAGACTCGGGCGTCGTCACGGACCCCTCCCACGCGTTCCAGCTCCACCATGAAGTCTTCGGGCGGCGGCGCCCGGAACTCGAGCTTCTCGCCGGTCACCGGATGCGCCAGACCCAGCAGGGCCGCGTGCAGCATGAGCCGGGCGGCCGCCATCGGCTGCCGCCCGGCGCGCAGCAGATCGCGCACGTAGACGGTCTCGCCGACCAGCGGGTGGCCGCGCTCGGAGAGGTGAATTCGAATCTGGTGCGTGCGCCCCGTCTCCAGGCGCACCCGGCACAGCGTGGCTCTCGCGGTGCCCCCGCGCGGGTAACGGGCCACCGGCTCCACGAAGGTGATCGCCCGCTGCCCCTGGCCGGCGTGTCGGGTCGAGCCGCGGATGCCGTCGCCGCGATCGGCGACCAGGTGCGATTCGATCCGTTGCGCGGCCACGTTCCCCTCGGCCAGGGCCAGGTAGGCGCGATCCGCTTCGTGTCGCTGGAAGGTGGTGTGCAGCGCGCGCTCCGCCAGCCGGGTCTTGGCGAAGCAGAGCAGCCCCGAGGTGTCCTTGTCGATCCGGTGCACCACGTAGAGCGGCGTGGCGGTCGCGCGCCGCCCCGCGCGCTTCCAGGCCGCGCGGATCAGGTCCATCGCCGTCCCCGTCTCTTTCCGTTCGTAGGGCACGCTGGAGATGCCGGACGGCTTCTCGATCACGACCAGGTGCGCGTCGTCGAACACGACCTTGAATCCGGGCGGCGCCGTGGTGGGGCGGGGCGCGTTCGGGCGCAGCTGGACCTGCTGCCCGGCGCGCACGCGGGCCGCGGGGTCGATCGCCCGCTCGCCGTCCAGCCGCACCTTGCCGGTCGCGCAGAGCGCCCGCACGTCCGACCAGCTCGTTCCCGGCAGGCGCCGTCGCAACGCCGCCGCCAGGGTCGTCCCCGTGTCCGCCGCCTCCAACGTGAAGTCCTGGTGTTGCTCAGCCACGAACCAGGTCGTACACGCGCGCCAGCGCTCCATCCAGGAGCTCGGGCTGCGAGCCGCCTCCCTGCGCCATGTCCGGGCGCCCGCCGCCCTTGCCGCCGACCGCCTTCGCGACCTCGCCCACGATCTTGCCGGCGTTGTACTTGCTGGTGAGATCGGGCGTGACCATCGCGACCAGCGCGATCTTGTCCCCCTCGACGCCGGCCAGCACGATCACGCCCGAGCGCACCTTGTCGCGCAGCTGATCGGCGACGTCGCGCAGCGCCTTGGGGTCGGCCACGTCGGCCCGCGTGGCCAGCACCCGCACGCCCGCCACGTCGCGCGCCTCCGCCACCAGGTCGCGCCCGCCGCCTGACGCCAGCCGGCGGCGCAGCTTGTCGATCTCCTTCTCCAGCGCGCGCTGGTCGGCCTGCAGCTTGGCGATGCGCGACGCCACCTCCAGCTCGCCCGAGCGCAGCAGGCGGCCCGACTCGATCAGCTCCTTCTCCAGCCGATGGATGTGGCTGATCGCGCCGGCGCCGGTGGCCGCCTCGATGCGGCGCACCCCCTGCGCGACGCCGCCCTCGGACAGGATCTTGAACACCGCGATGTCACCGGTGCGCGAGACGTGGGTGCCGCCGCAGAACTCCTTGGACTCGCCCATCGTGACCACCCGGACCGTGTCTCCGTACTTCTCGCCGAAGAACGCGATGGCGCCGGCCTGCTTGGCCTCCGAGATCGGCAGCACTGCCGTGTCGGCGGCGACGTTGCGGCGGACGCGCGCGTTGACCAGGTCCTCGACCTTCTCGCGCTCCTCGTCGGTCAGCGGCGCCGTGTGCGAAAAGTCGAAGCGAAGGCGGTCGGGCGCCACCAGCGAGCCCTTCTGGGTGACGTGCTTGCCCAGCACGTGGCGCAACGCCCAGTGCAGGAGGTGCGTGGCCGAGTGGTTGCGGCGGATGTCGTCCCGCCGCTCGGCGTCGACCGACAGCTCGACCGTGTCTCCCACGCGCAGCTCGCCGCTCTGCACCTCGCCCAGGTGCACCCAGAGCGTCGAGACCGGGCGCTTGCAGTCGCTGACGAGCATCCGCGCCTTGTCCGAAGCCAGCGTTCCCGCGTCGCCCATCTGCCCGCCCTGCTCTCCATAAAAGGGCGTCTCGGCCACGATGACGGCAATGTCCTTCGAGTAGGGGCCGACCACGTCGGTCTCCTGGCCGTCGGCGACCAGCGCGATCACCCGCGAGGTGCCTTCGGTCGCGTCGTAGCCCAGGAACTTCGTGGGTCCGACCCGGTCCGCGATCTGCTGGAACACCGCCGCGACGGCCACTTCGCCCGAGCCCTGGAATTCACTGCGCCGGCGCTGCTCTGCCATGGCGCTCTTGAACCCCGCCTCGTCGACCGTGAACTTGTTGCCCTCGGCGATGACGAGCGTGAGATCGATCGGGAACCCATAGGTGTCGTAGAGCTGGAAGGCGACGTCGCCCGGGATGGTCCGATCGGACCGATGGGCGATCGTCTCCTCGAGGATGCGCATTCCGCGCTCGAGGGTCTCGCGGAACTTCGATTCTTCCGTGGAGCTGATCTTCAGGATCAGGTCACGGCGCTCCGCGAGGTTGGGGTACACCGGGGCCATCAGATCGATGACGTGGTCGACCAGCGTCGGAAGCAGACTCTCGCTGCGCACGCCCAGCAGCCACCCGTGATAGATGGCTCGCCGCATGATCCGGCGCAGGGTGTATTCGCGGGTGGTCTTCTCCGGGAAGACGCCGTCGGAGATCAGGAAGGCGGTGGCTCGCGCGTGGTCGGCGATCGCGCGCAGCGAGACGCTCGGACCGGCGTAGTCGGCCGGAGCGAACTTGGTTTTGCAGAGCTCGCTCGCGTGATCGATGAGGGGCCGCAGCAGGTCGGTCTCGTAGTTCGACCGCACGCCCTGCAGCACGGCGCACAGCCGCTCGAGCCCCATGCCGGTGTCGACCGACGGCTTGGGCAGCGGGCGCCGATCGCCGGGGGCGACCTGCTCGAACTGCATGAACACCAGGTTCCAGATCTCGATCCAGCGGTCGCAGTCGCAGGCCGGTCCCAGGCACTTGCGCCCAGCGGCCTCCTCGGCGCAGGGGATGTCGTTCCCCTGCAGGTAGTGGATCTCGCTGCAGGGGCCGCAGGGGCCGGTCTCGCCCATGGCCCAGAAGTTCTCTTTGTCGCCCAGCGCGATGATCCGGTCGTCGGCGACCCCGGCGACCTTGCGCCAGATCACCCGCGCCTCGGCGTCCGACTCGTGAATCGTGTAGACGAGCCGGGTCGGATCGATCCCGTACGTCCTGGTCATCAGCTCGTAGCCGAAGGCGATCGCGTCGTCCTTGAAGTAGTCGCCGAACGAGAAGTTCCCCAGCATCTCGAAGAAGGTGTGGTGGCGCGCGGTGCGGCCCACGTTCTCCAGGTCGTTGTGCTTGCCGCCGGCGCGCACGCACTTCTGCGAGCTGGTGGCGCGCGGGTAGGGCGCCTTGGCCTTGCCGGTGAAGTAGTCCTTGAACTGGTTCATCCCGGCGTTGGTGAACAGCAACGTCGGGTCGTTGTGCGGCACCAGCGACGCGCTGGCGACCTCGGTGTGGCCCTGGCGCTTGAAGTAGTCCAGAAAGGCGCGTCGGGCGTCGGGGGATAGGGCCGGTGAGGGCATCGGGGGGCGTAATCTAGGAGGGCGTTGCCTGTAAGGCAACGGTGAGCGTAGCGAACCATGCCCGACGACGTGTCGCCCGGAGGCGACCTAGTCGGCCGGGGCGTCGTCCTCAACCGCTGATGACTCGGAATGATGGGGGGCGCGCTTGCGCCGCTGGGGCTCGGCCGCGGCCGGCTCGAAGGCCACGCTGCCGGGTGGGTCGGGGCGGTCGCCCGGGTCGGCCAGCCAGGCCCGCGCGTCGGCGCCCAGCTTCCAGAGCGCCCCGGACGCTCCCCGCTTGCGGCCATCGCTGGCGGGGACCAGGCGCTGGTAAAGGATCCCGCGCAGCACGGGGGCCAGCCGCGCCCGCGCCGCCGCGCCGGCGGCCGGGGTCAGCAGCGCGACCAGCTTCTCGACCGCGTCCCGGACGTCGGTCGCCATCATCGTGACCACCACCAGGCGTCCTGCGCGCGCCGCGTCGACGGCCAGCGCGGCGGCGTCGGGATCGCCCACGTCGCTGACGGCCAGCACGTCCAGGTCCTGCCGCGCCGCCGCCCGCAGCGCCGTCGCGGCCGAGGGGACGTCGGTCCCGACCTCGCGCTGGACCACGACCCCGCGGCGGTCCTTCAGCAGGTATTCGACCGGGTCCTCGATGGTCGTCAGCCGGACCGGGCGCTGGCCGACCAGATCGTCCAGCAGCGCCGCGACGGTCGTGGTGCGGCCGCTTCCGGCCCCGCCGGCAACGACGACCAGCCCCGCGCCGGGCTCGAACAGCGTGCGAATCTCGGCCGGCAGGCCCAGCGCCTCCAGGGTGGGAGGGTCGGTCGGGACCAGGCGCAGGGACATCCCCAGGCCGGCCCGGTGGTGGAAGATGTGGACCCTCAGCCGTCCACCCTGACCGGCGGCCGTGGCCAGCACGACCTCGCCGGTGCGTTCCAGCACCTCGCGCCGCCGATCGTTGAGCAGCGAGTGCCCCAGGCTCTGCAGCAGCTCGCGCGACAGCGGGTGGATGTCGCTGAGCGTGCGCAGCTCCCCGGCGATGCGCAGGATCGGCGCCAGCCCGGGCTTGAGGTGGATGTCGGAGGCGCCCAGGCGGCGCCCCGCCAGCACCGTCCGATCGAAGATCGGTTCCATCCGACCCGACAGGCTACCAGCGATCTGGAACGCTCGCCGCGATTTGGGTAACTTGGCGGCGTGACTAGCCAACCCGCCGCCGGGCAGGAGATCCTGGTCGTCGACACCGACGACCAGGTCGTGAAGGGGCTGGACCGCCTGCTCACCAAGGCCGGGCTCATCGTGACCGGGACCCACGACCCCATCCGGGCGCGGGACCAGCTGCTGAACAAGTTCTTCGCCGTGGCCCTGGTCGATGCCGACACCCCCACGCCGGGCGCCGGGATCGAGCTGCTGCAGTTCGCCCGGGACAAGTCGCCCCTGACTTCGGTGGTCATCATGAGCGCCCGCAAGTCGTACGACGTGGCGGTCAAGGCCTTCCGGGCCGGCGCCGCCGACGTGGTCCTGAAAGAGCCGGACGTCGTCCCTTACCTGCGCGAACGGGTGATCGAGGCCGCCGGTGACATCAAGGGGACGGCCGACCGGAACGTCCTGCTCGAGGAGGTCGCCGACACGCACGAGGACTTCCTGCGCCGCATGCGCGACCTGACGCGCGAGATGGTCGACCTCGAGGACCGGGTGGCCGGCCGTACGCCCGCCGACCGGTCGGACGCGGCGGCCCACGTCAGCGTGGTGGTGGTCGACGACGATCCGGCCGCGCTGCTGAAGCTGGAAGAGGCCCTGACGCCCGCCCAGGGGTGGCAGTTCCGCCCGGCGCTGACCGGCGGCGAGGCGCTGGATGTGGTCATGCAGACGCGGCCCCAGATCGTGCTGGTCAAGGAGGACCTGCCCGACCTGCCGGGCAGCATGGTGGTTCACACCGTGAAGGCCAGCGCCCCGGACGCCATCACGCTGCTCTACAGCCCGCCGGGCAAGAGCGGCCGCACCGGTGAGGTGAAGATGGTCGACGCCACCCGCACGATGAGCCTGATCGGCAGCTACACGGACCCGGCCCAGCTGGTCGTGCCGCTGGGGGAGATCCGCGAGGCGCTGAAGCAGAAGTCGCACGAGCGCCGCTACCTGCAGGCCTTCCGGCAGCGCCACCTCGAGTTCCTGCAGCGCTACAACGGGCTGAAGCAGCGCCTCAGGGACGAGCTGGACCGCGGCAAGAAGCCGCGGTGAGGGCCCGTCCTCACTCCTCCAGGATGCAGATGCCTGGCAGGTTGCGATACAGCTGGCGGGCGTCCAGCCCGTAACCGACGACGAACCCGTCCGGCGCCTTGAACCCCACGAAATCGAGGGGAAGAGACGCATCGGGATCGCGTTGACGGAGCTGGGCTTCGCCCAGCGGAGTCGTCGCGGGAGGGTTCGGGAACCCTCCCAGGGTTCCCGACTGATTGATAGGCTTGGCCAGCAGCGCGCAGACGTGCAGGCTGGCCGGGCCGCGGGCTTTCAGGAGGTCCAGCAGGTACCGAAGGGTGAGACCCGTGTCGACGATGTCCTCCACCAGCAGGACGTGCCGGCCGGCGATTGGGGCGCCCAGGTCGGTGGTGATCTCGACCACCCCGGATGAGACGGTGGCGTCGCCGTAGCTGCGTACTCCCAGGAAGTCGACCGTCAGGTCCCGGTGGATGGCCCGCACCAGGTCGGCCGTGAAGACGAAAGCCCCGCGAAGCACCCCCACCACGGTCAGGGGGCCCGGGGGCAGCCGTGCCTCGACCTCGGCCCCGATTTCGGAGACGCGCCGGGCAATTTCGGCCGCCGAGATGACTTCGCGCAGGGGCATCCCCCCGAAGGTGCCCGACTCCAGCGGACCTGTAAACGATCGCGTGGAGGTCGCTGGGCTCTGCCCGTGACCTCCGTCGCGGGAGGGAACGGGAACCCGTTTAGGGTTCCCGCCTCCAACCGATATAGGGGGCCGATGGAACTGGCCGGTGGCGGCGTTGTCCCTAAGACTGATGAGAGGCCCTCGATGAAGCGACTCTGGGTTCTGCCGCTGGTGCTGCTGGCGGCCTGCGCGGGGAAGTCGACCAACCAGGTCAACGTCGTGCCCCCGGGCGCGCCGGTCGAGGAGATCGAGATGGACCCCATCAAGATCTCGGCGGTCAAGGGGCCGGACGGCACGCACCTGGAGACCTACGACGTCGCCGAGCTGTTCGAGATGGCCGGCAAGGCCCTGTCCGACAAGCGCTTCGCCGACTCTGCCCGCGACTACGACCGCCTGCTCAAGGAGTTCCCCGACACCCGATACACCAAGGCCGCCCTCTACAACGGGGGGCTGGCGTACGAGGGGCTGAAGGACTGGCAGACCGCGATCGCGCGCTTTCAGCGGCTGGCGACCGAGCACGCCGAGACCTCCGATGCCAAGGACGCCCTCTTCCAGATGGGCGCCTGCTACGCCGAGCTGGGCAACTGGCCCACGTCGGCCACCGTTTTCGCGGAGATTCTGGAGCGTAAGGATCTGACGGCGGACGACAAGATCGAGGCCATGGGGCGGCGCGGGTTCGCGCAGTTCCAGCTCAAGGATCTGGACACCGCCGAGCGGACCTTCCAGTCGGCGATGTGGTACGTCGCCAGCATCGCGACGGAGGAGCGGCTGGAGACTGACTTCTACGTCGGCCTCATCCGGTACCACCTGGGGCAGATCACCCACGAGCGTTTCCGCGCCATCCCGCTGCGCTTGCCCGAGAAGCAGATGTCGGTCGACATGGAGGACAAGGCGCGCCTCCTGCTGGCGGCGCAGCGCCAGTACATCGAGACCATCAAGCTGGGGAACCCCCAGTGGGCGTCGGCCTCTGGCTACCAGATCGGGTCGCTCTACGAGGAGTTCTACGACGCCTTCATCCACGCGCCGATCCCGGGCGAGCTGCAAGGCGACTCCAACCAGGAAAAGCGCGAGGTCTACTACGAGGAGCTGCGCAAGCGGATCCGCATCCTGCTCGAGAAGTCGCTGCGCACGCACGAGCAGAACCTGGCGATGCTCGAGCGGCTGGGCGTGCAGAACGAGTGGCGCGACAAGTCGAAGGTCGCGTTCGCGAAGCTGCAGAAGATGCTCGACCCCAGCTACAAGTTCGAGTTCGCCGACCCCTCGCAGGCGGGGACCGAGACCGCCGCCCCGCCGCCGCCGCCCACGCCCACCCCGCCCACGGGCCACCAGGGGACCCCGTCGGACAGCCCGACCGTCCGGGACCCCAAAGAGCGCCAGAACCAGGTCCCGGAGCGGCAGATCCTGTAGAATCTCGGCGGCGCTGACGCGTCGCTCCGACGGCTCCCTGGCAAGAACCCGGCCAGCCGCGGAAAGTCGCTTGACACTGACAGGCGAGCGGTCTATACGTTCGCGCTCTGCGCGGCCGCCCTGGGGATACCTATGTCGAAGCGCGCAGAAAGTCAAACTAGCCAGAATCACACGACAATGGATAGGGACCGACAGCGATTGAGCACGAGCGCAGCGGGGGGAAATCTCCGTGCGTGCAGCCCGCGCTGGCGTAGCTCAATGGTAGAGCAGCTGATTTGTAATCAGCAGGTTGCGGGTTCGAGTCCCATCGCCAGCTCTTTCGGACGGGTTCCCGAGTGGCCAAAGGGAACAGACTGTAAATCTGTCGTCTCTGACTTCGAAGGTTCGAATCCTTCCCCGTCCACCAGTCCCGCTCAGAGCAGGAGACAGATCGCTGGAAGATTTGCGGGAGTAGCTCAGTTGGTAGAGCTCCAGCCTTCCAAGCTGGACGTCGCGGGTTCGAGACCCGTCTCCCGCTCCATCTCGCATCGGAACAACCAGAACAACCACATGAACTTGGCCCACGTAGCTCAGTTGGCAGAGCACGTCCTTGGTAAGGACGAGGTCACCCGTTCAATCCGGGTCGTGGGCTCGCGGGCAGCAGCGTAGGTATTCAAAAGGGACAACCCCATGGCCAAAGAAAAATTCGTTCGAAACAAGCCGCACCTGAACATCGGGACGATCGGTCACGTCGACCACGGCAAGACGACGCTGACGGCGGCGATCACGAAGGTGCTGACGAAGAAGGGCTTCGCCAAGTTCCTGGCGTACGACCAGATC